>JACPWU010000053.1 GCA_016196885.1 Chlamydiota bacterium
ACTCTTCAAAACCTCCACCTCATGGATAAAGTCTTGAAGAACCTTCTGAAGATCATACTTCCTTCTTTGGAATAAATGATCAATGCAGGGCTGAATGAATCTCACATAAGGGATGAGGAACAAGGCCAGTGCCCCGGCGACGAGCGCAAAGGGAAGGACGGAAAGGTTCATCAGCCAAGGTCTGGCCAGATAAAAGAGTCCCACAACCGGAAGAGTCACCCCGCAAGACATCACCAGCCATAAAATAGTTTTGTGGATGACGGTGGTGATGTCCAAAAGACGATGCTTGATGATGGCATAACTTATGCTTGCCAAGAGGGTTCCCACCAACATGTAGCCAAAAGGATAAAATTCAACTCCGTAGGTGGGAATGAAGTCAATCGCTCCGACAACGGCAATCACAAACGCCCAGAAAACAAATCGAATCCTGGCTTGATCCAATCCGGCATGTTGCTTTATCCTACAGGCTCTATAGAGATTGAATAATCCACGCCCATAAACGAGCGCGAAGAAGAAAAGAAATATTGTTTGAAAAAAACCTGCCTTGGCATAAAAACCCCACCGGTGTTGATAAAGGCCCTTGACGAACCAATCTGTAAATGTTGACACTATTAAGAAAAGGGCACTTAGCCAATAACACCCCTTTAAGAATGTTTTCTGAGTTTTAATATCAAGAAGCGCAACCGTAATGTGGTAAAAAACAGTAGGAATAAAAATAACTCCAAGATAAACAAACTTTGTCCAGAAATACGCTTCCTTAGGATCAGGAGTTGAGAAGATGATTGCATAACCAAACAACCAGAGGGCAATACAGAACCACAGGAGTCCAAAAGCGATGTTGGTTTGAGAATTTCTATTTTTCAGATAAATATAAAATCCCGTCAGAGAGAAAAGGATTGAGGCAACCAAATGTTGGATCGAGACAAATGTGGGTGGGTGAGAAGAGAATGAGTAGAGGGCAGCTGTAAGGCAGCTTCCCAGAAAAGCAGTCATCAATAGCTTAGAATATCTAACCGACCCGCTCGTAATCTTTCTCCTTAAAAGGGTGGAAGACTAAGGGATCTCAATCATGCCTTTAGAAAAATCAAGGATGACTTTTGCTTTCTTTAGAAAATCCAGACCCAGAAGACCCTCGATCGTACTTTCGGGAGGAAGATTGTGACAAATGTGAGAGATCTTAACCTTGCTCAAGATAATTCCAAATCGCGTATCGAGTTTAAACGTCCCCATGGACTAAAGCCCTTCTAAAAAGGCAGCCACATCCCCTTGAGGGAGTTTGTCTTCGGAGTACTCGACGAGAATATTGCGTCTCTCGCGTAGGGAAAAGAGGTTGTGATAAACTTCGTCTCTGTGCGGGCTGTGTGAAAGGACTCTGCCGGAAATGGGCGTGGTTGTAGACTCATCCATTTTGTCAACAACGATCAAAAGCCATCCGCGATGGTATCTTTTCTTGATGGTATCAATAAGCTCGGCCTTCATTCCTCATTTCTAACATGAAAGAGGAGGTCGGGTCAAGGAGGTTATACTCACCAAAAAGTGATAAAATTGCATCCCATCGAAATTATAAATCCAGCATTTAAAAGTGTGTCTTTTATTCATGCGGGTGACGCTCGATGGGGTGCCCCACCGAGCGTCAGCAGGTCGAGACATCGGCTTTGCATTAACGCGACAATTCTACCGAGACCGATGCCGTCGGTGGGGCTATCGAGCGGCAGGACCCGCTACCTCTTTAAAGGGTCGAAGAAAGTTTGCGAAATGAGCGTCCTCAATTGCTTTACGCGATACAGCCCGGTAGCTCTGGTACTTCTCCACAACAAAGGATTGATCTTCCTTACTCCAATAAATAACGAGTTCATAACGATACATGGACTCACCTTTCCATCTCCTATTTCACCTGAATCATCAAAGAGTGGGATCACCCCGTCTTTTTCCTCTTCAGAGCCTTGCGGCGCTTGGCCCGCTCTTGATGGAGCATGATGAGTTCGGGGGCGATCTCGGTCAACAATTTCACGGCCTTTCTTTCAATTTCTTGGGCAGAGGTTAAACTCAAAACCTCTCGAGCCAATTGCTGAACAACGGAAAAATGAACGGAGCGAATGATTTTTTTGATTTCGGGAACGGCGGAAGGACTGGTGCTCAATTCATCCAAGCCCAATCCCAATAGAATCAAGGCCATCGCAGGATCACCCGCCATCTCCCCGCACATCCCCACCCAAATATCGGCCTCGTGGGCTGCCTCAATCACCATTTGAATGAGCCTCAGAACAGCCGGATGTGCTGGCTGATAGAGATGGGCAATTTTTTCGTTCACCCGATCTACGGCCAAAGAATATTGAATCAGATCATTCGTCCCAATGCTGAAAAAATCTACATGCTTGGCCAAGACATCCGCGGTTAAAGCTGCGGAGGGAATCTCGATCATGGCTCCCACCTCGACTTGATCGTTGAAGGGAACACCTTCTTTCTTCAACTCCCCTTTTACATCTTTCAAAACTTCATTGGCGCGAATCAATTCATCCAGGCCCGAAATCATGGGATACATCAATTTGATATTTCTAGAGGTGCTGGCCCTTAAAATAGCCCGCAATTGAACTTTAAAAATATCCAAGCGTTCTAGGCAAAATCGAATGGCCCGCCATCCGAGGAAGGGGTTCATCTCCCTAGGGATTTCAAGATGAGAGAGAAATTTATCTCCGCCTAAATCCAGCGTTCGAACAATCACATCATGCGGCCAAACCTTCTTGGCCACCTCTTGATAGGCCTTAAAATGTTCCTCTTCTGTGGGTAAATCAGAACGATTCATGTAAAAAAATTCTGTTCGATAAAGCCCGACGCCATGGGCCCCATGCTCTAACACCGAATGAATGTCCTCTGGCATTTCAATGTTCGCAGAAAGCGTGATTTCATGACCATCTAATGTTTTGGCCGTTAAATCTTTTAACACCGCGAGCTTGTTTTCAAAAACAACAACCTTTTGGCGCTCCTGTTTATAACTCGCAAGGGTGGATTTGGAAGGATTGACAATCACCACCCCCCGATTTCCATCGAGGATGATGGTCTCTCCCATCTTGAGCCGAGAACTCAAATCGTGAAGACCCACCACGGCAGGAATCTCCAGGGACCGGGCCATGATCGCCGTGTGACTGGTTTTGCTTCCAATATCGGTCACAAATCCAATCACCCGCTCCTTGTGCATCAAGGCCGTGTCAGAGGGAGAAAGATCATAGGCTGCGACAATCATTTCCTCCGGCAGATGCACCAAATCCTCCCGCTTCTTTCCCGTAAGGTTGTGGAGCACGCGCCGGCTGACGTCTCGAATGTCGCTCGATCGCTCTTTTAAATATTCATCGTTGATCTGAGAAAAAATCTCACAATATTTTTTAATCACCTGCTGAAAAACATATTCGACATTGTATTGATCTTTTTCCAAACGCTTGATCACCTCTTCAATCAAAGCGCGGTCCTCAAGGACCATCAAATGGGCATTAAAAATCTGGGCATGCTCGACATCCAGTTTTTGAGAAATCTGCCGCTGAATGTTGAGAATCTCACGGCGGGTGGCAATGAGCGCATCTTCAAAACGCGCAATCTCCTTAGGCAAATCCTCTTCGGAAATAGGCCTCTGTACGACAGAATCTTCTGAACTGTCGAAAATAAAGACCTTTCCGATCGCAATGCCCGGAGAAACCGCGATGCCTTTATAGCTTTTTTCTTTGGTTTTCATGTTTTTCAAGATGTGCGCATGTGCCAATGTGTCAATGTGCCAATGATAAAACACCTTATTTCATTGGCACATAGGCACATAGGCACAGTCGTTACGCCTCCCCAAACTTCTTCAAAAAAACATCCTCTAACGCCTGAACAGCCAAAGCCGCATCATCTCCCTTGGCAATAATCTTAAGCCTTGTCCCCTTGGAAGCGGCCAGCATCATGACCCCCATGATGCTTTTTCCATTGACCTTCTCACCATTCTTCTCCAAAAAAATTTCCGAGTGAAAACCATTGGCGACCTTGACCAGCATGGCCGCAGGACGCGCATGAAGCCCCAACTCATTTTGGACCAGAAGCTCCTTCACCACCCAACCCCTTTTTTCTTTTGAATCTATTTCTCGGCTCATACTAAGATTCTTTACGATGCACGATGTTCGACGTACGATGTACGGTTTTTTTTCTCATCTGTTCAATCAGCTCTTGGTTCAAATCCCGGCTTGCATGATATCCCATCTTTCTCAAGCGTTGATTGAGAGCCGCCACCTCTACCAACAATGCCAAATCCCTTCCCGGCCTCACCGGGACCAAGACATGAGGCAAATCCACATCAAAAAGGCGATAGAATTGTTCGTCCATTCCGAGCCGGTCATATTCTTTTTCTGATTTCCAATCCTCTAGACTCACGACCAGTTCTACTTCTTTTTCTTGCATGACACAACTGGCACCAAACAAGGTCTGAATATTGATAATCCCAAGTCCTCTCACCTCCAAGTGATGCTTCAGGAGAGGATCGCCTGTCCCCAGGAGACGACCTCCCGCTGTGTACCGAACCCGCACCACATCGTCAGAGATCAAGCGATGTCCGCGCTCAATCAAACTTAAGGCGCATTCGCTTTTACCCACCCCGCTTTCACCCCGAATCAAAACTCCCACTCCAAATACTTCCACCAAATCAGCACTCACGGCTAAAACGGCTGCAAAAATATCTTCTAGGAAAAGGGTGGCTTTATTCACCAAAATCATGGTAACAAGGGGAGAGCGAAAAACAGGAATTTCTTTTTTTTCTGCTTCCTCCACCAGTTCGGTGGGAGGAAGCATTTGCCGAGAAACGATGCAGCAAGGAACGTCTTGGTCCAGAAGTTCAATAATCCTGGAGCGGCGCAGTTGGGGATCCATGTTCTTGAGATAAATGAGCTCCACTTTCCCCAACACCTGAACGCGACGACGAGCAAAGTAATCGAAATAACCCGCCAGCGCTAAGCCCGGGCGATTGACCTCTGCAACTTTGATTCGACGCTTCAACCCGCCAAAGCCAGCGACCAGACGCAACTGCAGCGAATCCCGCGTCTTTTGAAAGAATTCCTCAACGGTGAATCCTTTACTCAAATCTTCACCTTCCCCACACGGGGCTCAATCAGGCCAAAATTCCCATCTTTCTTTTTATAGACTACATTCACCGACTCACTCTGAGCGTTCAAAAAAACCAAAAAGACATCATCTGATAATTTGAGTTGGGCCATGGCCTCCTCAGAAGACATGGGTTTGGTCGCAAATTTCCGAGCTCTGACAAGGTGGGGTTCATTCTCCTCCTCATCCATCTCGTCGCCATCACCAGAAGAAGTCTCAAATTCCTTCTCTTTGGTTCGATGAAATTGAAGCTTGTCCTTGTACTTTTTCAACTGGCGCTGAAGTTTGTCCATGACTTTGTCAATGGAAGCCATCACATCTTCCGTTTTCTCAGCCGCACGAATCCGCGTATGATGGACAAGAATCACCACCTCCACTTTATGCTGATAGCGCTCAGAATCAAAAATGGCATGCGCCCCCGTGACCTTCGGAATATTCTTTGAAATGCGCTCAAGCTTTTCAACCAAATAAGACTTGGCCATCTTGGACACTTCTTGATGCCGACTCGTAAATGTAATATCCACACTTTTCTCCTTTGTAAAAAAAAGTTGTAAGTAAGAAAATAAACTCTTTTAAAACTTAGAACTTAAAACTTACAACTTAGAACTGCTTTTCTCAGTTGATCCTACTAGAAAAAGAAGCCACGCGTCAACTAGAACAGAACGGCATTACATCGAAAATTTCTCGCCCAAATAAAGTTGACGCGCTTCAGGGTCATTGGCTAAAAATTCAGAAGTCCCCGATTTCAAAACCTTTCCTTCATAAATTAAATAAGTTCGATCCGTCACGGAAAGGGTTTCACGAACATTGTGATCCGTCAAAAGAATCCCCATGCCTTTTTTTCTTAACTTCTTCAAAATTTCCTGGACATCCAAAACAGCTATAGGATCCACTCCTGAGAACGGCTCATCTAACATGAGAAAAGAAGGTTTCGTAACCAAGGCCCGTGTGATTTCAAGCCGGCGCCTTTCACCCCCTGAAAGGGTATAGGCCTTACGAGTTGCCAGGGACGTCAGTTGAAGTTCATCCATCAATTCTGCCACCCTCTTTTTTCTCTCAGAGCGGGACATGGGCAGCATTTCTAAAATGGCGAGAATATTTTCCTCGACGGTTAGGTTACGAAAAATCGATGGCTCTTGAGCCAGGTATCCCATCCCCAGCCGCGAGCGCGTAGACACGGGAATTTTACTGATATCTCTTTGCCTAAAAAAAACCTTGCCAGCACTTGGAGAAATGAGCCCCACAATCATGTAGAAGGACGTGGTCTTCCCTGCCCCATTGGGCCCTAAAAGCCCCACAATCTCCCCCTCATTCACCGTGAGATTGACCTCATTCACCACTTTTTTACGGTGATAGGCCTTTACTAAATTTTCAGTTTGAAGAAGTTGCATGCTTGTTTTCCCTCACGTGAAAACGGTCGTGAGTCGTGAGGGATGAGTCGTGAGTAAAAAATAAATACCTTAAAACTCACGACCCACGACCGACGACTCACGACTGTTTTCCTAAAGCCATCCCTGATCCTGAGCTGACTTCTGATCCGTAGAATATAAAATGAGCTTCGCACTCGGCTCTACCAGCATACGGCTGTCATCTCGATAAAAAGTGATTTTATCTCCCGTAATGACATCTTCTCCTTTTTTGACCATGGGGTGCCCCGTCAACACCACTTTGCCATCTTTCTCTGTGTAAATCGCTTCTTCAGATTTAGCGCTTTTCTCTTCTTTGCGAAATCGAACATTCCCCTTTGCCAAGACTTTCTGAATGGTTTTTGTCCCGCTTTCAAAATACACCGTCATTTCATTCGCTGTCATTTTCATCCGCGGATCATCTACCACCACATCCTTGTGAAAAATCGCCATGTTCTTTTCATAATCCATGTTCAACTCACCCTGACAGGTAATGGTGGTCTGAGGTGGGGTCTTCTCAGGAAAAGCCTGAACACAAATGGCCAAGAGAAACATCGCTATGAAAATACTTTTTTTTCTGTGCATCTTTTTAATTCCTACATTTCCTTAAAAGCCTTCATTTCACTGGAATCCACCACCATCTTCACATTTTTATGAATGACCGCCGTCCTCTTCAGGGTCTCCCAATACATCCCTACCCCTGTGAGTTTGAAATCGCCTCGAGTAATTTCGACAGGGGCCTCGGTCCAAACATCTCGGGTATTTTTATCCACATACCCGACAGAAGACTCAATGAAATAATCCGGTTCGTTTCTTCCATAGACAACCGCTCGAACAGGTCTTATCTCAATCTTATCATCGGATAAAAACTGGGCCTCATCTCCCTCCACCTTCCAGCGCTTTTCATTTTCAAAACCCGGCGAGACAAACCGAAAGCCCTGTGTGATTTGATCGCCGGTTGAACCTGTTTCGACGCCATTCACTAAAATCGGAAGAAAAAAAGAAGCACACAGCATACAGCGTACAGCGTACAAAATTAAAAGGCAAAAAGTTTTTCCGTCCGCTGTGCGCTGTACGCTGAACGCTCTCTTAAACATATTGCGCAATCACCTCTTCCCAAACCCCCTGAGCCTTCAGAATTTTCTCAACCACCTCTCGCACGGCTCCCCGTCCTCCACAAGACTGGGTCACATAAGAGGCAACCCTTTTCACCTCAGAAACGGCATTCTGGACTGCAACAGAGAAACCAACCCTTTTCAAAATTGAAATGTCAATCAAATCATCCCCGACATAACATACTTCCTCAGGTTGAAGCCTAAAATTTCTCAAGAGATCTTCAAACGCCTCACCCTTCTCTAAACGATTTTGATAAAGGGCATCCACCCCCAACTCTTTTGCACGTAAGAGAAGCGCCTTGGATTCTCGTGCACTGATAAAGACCGTCTTTAATCCTGCCCTCTTCGCAAGCACAATGCCAAGCCCGTCCAAGGCGTGAAAAGTCTTAAACTCTTTTCCATCGCCATCCAGGTAAATCACACCATCGGTGAGAACACCATCCACGTCGAGGGCGAGGGCTTTGATATTCCGCAAAAGCACTGAAAGAGTTTGTTTTTTCATAGAAATTCAGAATTCAGAAGTCAGAATTCAGAAGAAAAGCGAACACGCTAAGTTTTTCGTTTTTATTCTGAATTCTGTATTCTGTATTCTGACTTCTGTATTCTGTTTTAAAAAATCCCATTCCTAATCAAATCCTGCACATCCAACATCCCCACAGGATGATCCCTTCCATCCACCACCGGCAATTCATCCACGCGCAAATCCTTCATGACGCGGAGCGCCTCAATCGCCATTTTCCCCACCTCGATGGTCTTCGGATGCCGGGTCATCAACTCCGAAATCAATTTCTGAAGCACCTGCGGATCTTCTTCTAGATGCCGGCGTAAATCCCCATCCGTAAAAATTCCGACCAAGCGGCCAGAATCATCCACCACATTGGCCGCTCCTCCGTGTGCCGTCGTAATACGAATGAGCACATCTCTAACGCATGTTTTCATGTGAACGATGGGGTTCATCTCCCCCGTTCTCATGATGTCTTCAACCCGCAAGGTCAATTTTTTTCCCAGACTGCCCCCCGGATGATAAAGCGCATAATCCTCTGGTTTAATTCCCTTTCGATCTAAAAGGGCCATGGCCAAGGCGTCTCCCACCACCAGGCTCACCGTCGTACTGGCCGTAGGAGCAAGACCCAAAGGACAGGCCTCTTTTTGAATCGTGATATCGAGAACAATGTCCGCATTTTTTGCCAAAGTGGATTGAAGATTTCCTGTCATGCCAATGACCTTGGCCTCCATGTGCTTCAAAAAGGGCAATAAATTTTTAATCTCTTCCGTCTCCCCACTGTTAGAAATAATCAGGATGACATCTTTTTCTAAGACTGTTCCCAAATCTCCGTGGCTTGCCTCCGCTGGATGAATGAATTGAGACGGCGTTCCCGTGCTGTTAAAAGTCGCGGAAATTTTTCTCGCAATAATACCGGGTTTACCCATCCCCGTCACAATCACCTTTCCTTCACAGTGATAAAGGAGATCCACAGCCCTTTCGAACTCATCTCCCAACCGATCCATCAAAGCTAGAATGGCCTCTGCTTCAGTCTTAATGACCATGCGGGCAATGCGCAATGACTCTGATAATTTTTCGGCTGCTCTCATGTTTTCTCAATCTATCCTTCTTGGCAACATCTTTTAAATCCAAAAATCAAAATGCAAATATCAATTCCAATGATCCTTCGAGATCATCATGTGCGATGAAAGTTCTCCCCATCATGCTTTTTTTGTAGTCGCCCGATTCATCGGGCAGCCCCATAAATGGGGCGACTACAAAATGAGCCTGACTTTCATAGCAAATGACAAACCAAAATCCAAAATGATTACCAAAGATAAAGACGTAGATACACTTTGATTTTTAATATGTCATTTTGATTTTTGATATTTGATTTTTGAATTTATTTAATTCCAAACTTCCCCACCACTCCATCTAATTCCAAGACCTGTTCCAAAAGGTCTGGAAGATCCGCCAAGCGAACCATATTCGGGCCATCGCTTAAGGCATGATCGGGATCATCATGCACCTCCATGAAAAGACCGTCACATCCCGTGGCCACCGCTGCCCTCGCCAGAGGAAGAACGAAAGAACGCTCTCCCCCAGAACGATCCCCTTCGCCCCCTGGCAATTGAACACTGTGCGTCGCATCAAAAATCACAGGAAAACCAAAAGAGCGCATCACGACCAAACTTCTCATGTCACTCACCAAATTATGATACCCGAAAGAACATCCCCGTTCCGTTAGTAAAATATTCTCTGTACCTACACTTTGAGCTTTTTCAACCACATTGTACATATCCCACGGGGATAAAAACTGACCCTTTTTGATATTGATGGCCTTTGCCTTTTTGGCCACCTCGACAACCAGATCTGTTTGCCGGGACAAAAAGGCTGGAATCTGAAGAACATCGGCGACCTCAGCCACAGGAGAAACTTCCTCTATCGAATGGACATCGGTCAAAATGGAGACGCCAAACTCCTTTTTCACCTTTGTCAAAATCTCCAAACCTTTTTTCAGACCCGGCCCTCGAAAGGAACGAACGGAACTGCGATTGGCCTTATCATAAGAAGATTTAAAAATCCAAGGTAAAGATTTATTCTTAAAAACACGATGCAAAGCCTCCGCCATTTTCACACAGTGCTCTTCACTCTCAATGACGCAAGGCCCTGCAATAAAAACCAAAGGGTGCCCTGAACCGATAGAAATCTTGCCTATTTTTACTTCTTTGACTGTTGGAGAAGTCATGAGATACCCCTATCCTACGATCAAAAACCAATCATCACTAATGACAAATTCCCAATTTCAAATGACAAATAAATGTTCAATGACTCAATCTTCAATTGGACATTGGATCATTGGAAATTAATTTGTTATTTGTCATTGGTCATTACTTTCGACCCCTTCTCTCTACCCTGATGTTCCACCACTGCCTGAATAAAACTCGCAAAGAGAGGATGTGCTCGGTCGGGCTTTGATTGAAACTCGGGATGATATTGACAGGCCACAAACCAGGGATGACCTTCTAATTCTATCAACTCGGCCAAAACCCCGTCGGGAGAAAGCCCCGTCACCTTTAATCCATTTTTCTCAAAAATTTCCCGAAATCCGTTATTGAGTTCATAGCGATGACGATGACGTTCCATCACCCGATGGCGGCCATAAATCTCGTAAACTTTAGAACCCGGCTTCAATTCGCAAGGGGAAGCCCCCAGGCGCATGGTCCCTCCCAAATTTTTCACATTCTGCTGCTCGGAAAGCAGACAAATCACGGGATGCGGTGTTTCAGGTTCGAACTCGGTGCTGTTGGCCTTATCAAAACCGCACACATGACGCGCAAATTCAATGACAGAGCATTGCATCCCCAAGCAAATCCCAAAAAAGGGAATGCGATGTTCCCGCGCGTATTGAATCGCAGAAATTTTTCCTTCAATCCCGCGTGTCCCAAATCCCCCTGGGACTAAAATTCCGGACACGTCTTTTAAGTAAAGACCCGGGCCATCTTTCTCAATTTTTTCAGCATCCACTTTTGTTACTTCGACCCGGACGCTGTTGTGAAAACCCGCATGGATAATCGCCTCATAAATACTTTTATATGCATCTTGATGCTCAATGTACTTTCCCACCACAGCCATTTTAACGGTCCCCTTGGGATGCTCCATTCTCTCGATCACCTCTCCCAAAGGGGTCCCCTGATGTTTTCTGGCTGTCAAGGCGAGCTTTTGAATAATCAAATCCCCCAAGCCTTCTTGGGCCAAGAGAAGAGGTACCTTATAAACAGAATCCACATCTTTGGCTTGAATCACAGCCTTCGGATCCACATTGCAAAAAAGGGCGATTTTGCGCTTCACGTCATCCGAAAGATCCCGCTCTGTACGGCACAAGAGAATATCTGGCTGAATACCGATTTGGCGAAGGGTCCCCACACTGTGCTGCGTAGGTTTGGTTTTAATTTCCTCTGCCGCGCGAATATAAGGAACATAGGTCAAATGAATGTAAAGCACATCTTGCCACCCCAAGTCTAAACGAAATTGACGAATGGCCTCTAAAAAAGGAAGACCCTCAATATCCCCGACCGTCCCGCCCACCTCCCCAATCACAACATCCAAATTTGGATCCAACTCGACCAATTTGCGGATGCGGCCTTTAATTTCATCAATGATGTGGGGTACCACTTGAACGGTACGACCCAGATAATCCCCTTTTCTTTCTTTTTTTATCACAGCATCATAAACCTGACCCGTGGTAAAATTATTCGCCCTCGTCATCCGTGCCGAGGTAAAACGTTCATAATGCCCCAAATCCAAATCTGTCTCGGCCCCATCGTCTGTGACATAAACCTCCCCATGCTGATAGGGGCTCATGGTGCCTGGATCTACATTAATATAGGGATCCAATTTTTGAAGCGTTACCTTAAGCCCCGCTTCTTCCAGCAACCGCCCGATCGAGGCTGAGGCAATCCCCTTCCCCAAAGAAGAAATGACACCCCCCGTTATAAAGATGTACTTGGCCATAATATTTTCTTCACCTCCTCTAAATCTTCAGGGGTATCCACCCCGATGGAATCTTCTTGCGTTACCATTACTTTAATTCGCCCACCTCTTTCCAAAACCCTCAACTGTTCAAGACCTTCAGCACGTTCCAGAGACGAAGGCTCACTGGAAGCCAAATCCAGCAAAAAATCCCGCCGATAGGCATAAATCCCCATGTGCTTTAACCAAGAGGGCGTTGGCCCATTTCTAAAAAAAGGAATGGGCGATCTTGAAAAATAAAGCGCAAAACCGGACTCATCACAAACCACTTTGACCACCCGTGACTCTTGAAAACCATCGGGCCCCGTCATGGCTCTGGCCAAGGTACTCATCTGGGCATCTCCCTCTAAAAGACCTTGAACCACTTTATCCACCATGGTTCCTGACATCAAAGGTTCATCCCCCTGAATATTCACAAAAATATCTCCATCCATTTTTCTCGCAATTTCAGCCACACGATCCGTGCCACTGACATGATCCTTCGATGTCAATAGGGCCCTTCCCCCAAAAGCCTCCACCGCCTTCACAATACTCTGATGGTCACAAGCAACAATGAGATCCGTCAAAAGCCGAGCACTCTTGGCCCCTTCATAGACGTGCTGAATCATAGGCTTGCCGCAAAGATCGGCCAACACCTTTTGCGGAAACCGGGTGGAGCCAAGCCTTGCGGGAATGACTCCAATGATTTTATGAGTAGACATAATATTTACCTCAGTGAAGAATGAAAAATGAAAAGTGAAAAGTGAGAAAACTTGTGTTGGTTTTTAATTTTTCACTTTTCATTTTACATTCTCAACTTTTTCGCTTTATCCCCATCTCCGCCTTCATGCTCTCCAAAACGCCACTGTCTTTTAAAATCCACTCCGCCGCGCTTCCCAAATTGTCCGCAACATAATCTGGAAAAGGCCACTCATCATCATCCTCATCTAAATTCACACCTTCATTTTCAGAAAGAAGAAGAATGGTTTTACAACTTGCATTTTTTCCGGTCAGAACATCTGAAATTTTATCGCCAATTAAATACGATTTTTTCAAATCTATCCCGTACCTCTTTGCCAAATCCTTCAACATCTTGGGCTGGGGCTTGCGGCAAAGACACTTTTCCTCGGGGCGGTGGGGACAATAACTGATGGCATCCAATTCGATTCCATCTTTTTGGAACTCTTCCACCATCCGATGATGAATGGATTTGAGCATTTCTTCCGCAATAATGCCACGCCCCACCCCTGACTGATTGGTTACCACAAAAAGTTTAAACCCCATTTCTTTTAACAAAAGAAGGGCCGGCTTTACGCCAGCAATCAAATGGAAATTTTCGATCTTGCTGATATAACCAATATCCTCGTTCAGGGTTCCATCTCGATCCAAGAAAATTCCACGATTCTTAACTGACATTTTCAAGCTCCTTCTCAATTTCACTTTTGTAAACAACCGCCGTCCCTAATTTACCCACCACCACACCCGCACAGACATTGGCCAATTGAGCCGCATCCTTCAAACCCGCTCCACAGGCCATCGAAACCGCAAAGCTCGCAATCACCGTATCTCCGGCTCCGGACACATCATAAACTTCCCTGGCTCGGGTTGGAATCAGATAAGGTTCCTCATTCTTTTCAAAAAGGCACATCCCTTTGGCACCCAACGTCACTAAAATCGCTTGGGCCTCCCACCTATCTAGCAAAATTCTCCCAGCCTCGTCCAGCCTAGAATCATCATCCCCTTCAATTCCAGCAAAATAGGAGGCCTCCTCGAAGTTGGGCGTTGCAAAGGCAATTCCCCGATAATCTAGAAAATGGCCTTTTTTCGGATCTACCCCTATGGGTATTTCTTCCCGCTTTGCAAAATGAATGAGGCGATTCACAAAATCCTGATTCACCACGCCCTTTCCATAATCTTCAATCAAAATGACATCCGCTCTATTTTTGATCTTGGAAAGATGAGATAAAAATTTCTGAGTTTGCTTTCCATCCAGAGGAGAAAGCGTCTCTCGATCAATGCGAACCACCTGTTGTTGATGAGCCACCACACGTGTCTTTAATGAAGTGGGCCTTTCTTTATCCTGCAATACAGGTGAGGTATCTATTTTTCTCCGCCTCATGAGAGAAATAAGCTCGCGAGCCTCATCATCTTTCCCCACCACGCCTGAAATCCAAACCTTCGCGCCCAAGGCCGCAATGTTACTGGCTACATTCGCTGCCCCCCCTGGTACATAAGAATCCTTTTCCACTTCGACGACGGGAACAGGAGCCTCCGGAGAAATCCGACGGACCTTCCCCCACACAAAACAATCCAAAATCAAATCACCCACGACGTAAATCTTGGCAGAGTGAAAACGGGATAGTATCTTTTTATACTTAGAATGCATCATAAAATACCCAATGAATGGTGAGTGGTGAGTAGTGAGTGGTGAGTGGTGAGTAAAAACAAAACACATTTTAAAACTCACCCCTCACCCATCACTCCTCACCCTTGTTTTTAATGATTTCCACCTTTACCAACGTTGCAGTCACACTTCCAAAAGGGACTTTGGTTTTCACCAAGAGGGGAAGACGTCTGCGATCGTCCGAAACCCATGCCCAAACGCGGCCTCGCTTCTCAAACATTCCCTTAAATTGAGCCAGAGGTTCCACATAAAAAGCATTAAAAGTTCCGAGTCTGTGAACTTCCCAATTTTTTCGATAATCCTCTACTTGTACTTCCAACTTCCAATTTTTCTCATCGGCATTCACATCCATAAAACAACTCTCCCCCACTTTCATGGGGAAGGTTCGAAAAAAATAAATCGCCGAAAGGGTGTCTTGTACTTTGGGAGGGATCTCCATTTCCTTCACAGATCCATTTTTAAACGAATGATATCGAGCCGTATGTTTCTCCTGATCGTAAACCATCTCCTCATCCGAGTGGTAACCTCCCTCAGACTGCTTCTTACAAAAACGCCAGGAATAAAGGCCCTCCACATCAAAGTAGGTCTCTGCATAATCACGAACCTTATAAAAGGTCGAAAGAAACGAATTGGACCCGGCCTCCATCACGATGTGATAGACGCGATGCCCTTCATATTCTTGAATCCCGTGCACATGAAGCGTGGCCCAACCGACTGGAATCACTCCCCAACGTAAAAGATAAGTCAACTTCTCACCCACCCTTGGACCGTGGGTCCCTGAAACTTCTTGAGCGTGAAGAGAAAAAGAAAATAAAAAGAAAATAAAAATTTTAGAAATCAGAAATCGAATCTCCATAGATTTTTTAATGTATAACAACGTTCATGAAATTATGAAAGAAAAAAAATAGCATGCAATTTTTCTTTGAACCCTTAAACCTTTGAACCTTTTTTATCGATAACTTCATACACAGCCACAGACCGCTCCATCCCCTTCACCTTGGTCTCCCCCAAAAATCGGGTCTCCCAATGATTTTCCACCCGTGCGTTCGTGGCCTGACTGATGACGATCGGAACATCAAAAGACCTTGTGAGCCCTTCCAGTCGAGCCGCCAAATTTACCTCATCTCCCAAAACTGTATAATTCATGACATGAGAAGAGCCCACATTTCCAACCACCATCCAACCCGTGTTGACTCCCACTCCGATAGAAAATGGCTCGTGACCGCGTGCCTTCCAATTTTGCTGAAGCTCCTTTAATTTCTTTTGCATTTGATAAGCCGCATTGACTGCGCACACCGCATGATTCTGAAACAGGGGAAGGGGCGCCCCAAAAATAGCCATGAGACCATCTCCCAAATACTTGTCCAAGGTTCCGCCACACTCCAAAATAATCTGGGTCATGGCGTCAAAATATTCGTTCAAAATCGAGATCACCTCTTCTGGCGTTTTTCGTTCACAATAAGAAGAAAAATTTTGAATGTCCGAAAAAAGAACGGTCAATTCCTCGCGTTTTCCTCCTAACGCCAGCCCTTGAGGATCTTTTAAGACTCTCTCCATCACCGCCCGTGAAACATAATGCTGAAAAGCTTTTTTAACATATCTTTTTTCTTTCTCTTCCGTCCAAAAACGATGGGTCGTTGAAATGAGATACGATCCCAAAATGGCCAATGAAGAAATCACCCATGGCAATTGAACATTCCACCTGCCGAACAACACAAAATCGCTCACCGTAAAAACCATCAGGATCGCCAGAGACCCTAAAGCAGCCCAAAGAGGTTCAGCCCCACAACTCACAAGACTCGTCACAAGACAAAGGCCAAAGAGCATCAACCCATAAGCCCAAAGCGGAACAATTTTAATAAAATCCCTTTGCAAAATATTTTGGAGGGCATTGAAATGAACCATCACCAAAGGCGTATTGGGAGAAAGGGGAGTGGGCCCCACATCGGCCACGCCTGTCGCAGTGAACCCCACGACCACAATAGCATGGGGAAAGACCTTTTTTCTTTTTAAGACCTGATCAAAACGATAAGAGCGAATCTCATCCAAACCCGATCTAAAATTTACCAGATAATCCCCTTCGCGATCGATCGGAATGAGAAGCGGGCCCTCTTTCAGCTTTAATTTCAAGAAGGGTCCTGGAAGAAGCTCCACATCCTGCCCCGAAAGATTGTAATATTGCATGATGAGCTTCAAGGTAAAACTCGGGAGAATCTGATCGCCATATTTGACCAGAAGGGGAATACGTCGAATAGAACCATCTACATCGCGGGGAACATTGATAAATCCCAAGGCACCATTCTGAGCAAGCTCTGGATATGGCATTTCTAATTCTTGAGCTGCTCGCAAGGAAAGATTTTCAGATGAAATGCGGGTTAATCCTGAAAGCTCATTTTTCTGGACAATCTTAATTTGCCAATCCTCCAAAGGTTTTCCCCAAGTCTTCTCCATTCTAAAATAAGACGCATAGGTCAAGGTATCAAAGAGGCGGCTCATTTGCGCAAAATCATGATCGTCAGAAGGATGAGCCGTATCCGCCCCCTCAAAAAGGATGTCAAAACCTAAGGCAAGCGGAGGATTTTGAGAAAGGACTTGAAGAAGCGCTGCATGATAAGACCGTGACCAAGGCCACCGGCCCAGAACCTTAATCGCCCCATCATCAATCCCCACCAACATGAGTCTTGAATCAGCTCGGTCTAAACCTCGAAAGAAAAATTTGACATCCAGCCCCTTGAGTTCCATCAACCGAATGAAACGGCCTTGGGAAAGAAAAGAAAAGACGGTGAATGAGAGAACAGCAATCGCAAAACCTCTCTTCATCCACTTCCTTGAAAAAATGTTTGGCATTGCCAAAGTGATCTCCAAATGGTTACAATAGGCGTGTTCGTAAAGTCTGCAATACCCCAAGAAATAAGCACGAAATTCGAAGCACGAAGGTTGTACTCATAAGCAACCATACGAAGCATGTCTTTTTAGAAAGAGTTTTGCAATGAAAAAAATAATCCTCGCTTCTCTCTTTTTACTCATGGTTCTTTCACTTCTTCAAGCTTCTCCCATCCCCCAACCCTTGATCCAATCCTTACAAGGAGAAGTCCAAATTCTTAAAACCCAGGGGAGCGAACCGGCCAAAACAGGAATGGCCCTTTCAACATCGGATATTCTTTCCACGGGACCTCATTCCTTTTGCGTGATCAAAATGGACGAAGAGAATTCCCTTCGTGTGAAGCAAAACTCCAAAATTAAAATCAAAAAAATATGGGAAGAGGTTCAAAAATCAGACGGCCGTGTGGTTCAGGAATACCGAGTGAATGTGACCCAGGGCGAGCTCACTGCCCAATTAGGAAAACTCCCCAAAGACAGCGAATTCAAAGTCTCAAGCCCTGTCGCCGTCGCAGGAGCAAAAGGAACGGTTTACACAACAAGAGTAGAAGGAGAAAGCGGGAAGACACGGGTAAGCGTTCTAGACCATGAAGTCTTAGTCGAAAGTTTGGACAGTCCTAACAAAACAGTCACTGTGCAAAAATTTAGATGGGTGGACACGGCCCCCTGGGACGAAACAACACTCAACGCAACAGGACGCGCTCTCCTCTCCGAGGCCATTTTAGGAAAAAATTTTGCGAAACAGGCGGAACAAAATGCACAAATTCAAGCTATCGGAACAGGCCCTTCCCCAGAGGAAGCCAAATTTAAGGCTACCTACAACCTATCCAGAATCGCCCTTCAACTCCATGTAGAACCAGAAAAAACCGTCGGCGCCTATATTTCTCAAAGCACGGAACAAACTCAAAAATTTTATCAGGCGATTGCAAAAGCACAAGTCACCGAGCCCACTCAAAAAGAAGACGGGTCCTTAGAGGCCAAGGCCCAAATCAATGTTAAAGATTTGGCAGAAGCTTTGAAACATCCCCTTTCAGGGATCACACAAAGCATCATTCCCGTCACCCTTTCCGAATACTCATCAAAATTTGGAGCGCTGGCCCGCGTGACCACACAGCGAGCGGCCCAAGTAGAAGGATATCGAAACCTCGCCGAAATCATTTATGGCGTTGTGATCGACTCAAACACCACCGTGCAAGACTTGGCCGTAAAAAATGACACGGTTCGCACAGTTGTTCAAGGCGTGGTCAAGGGAGCCAAGGTCGTGAACACTCAATACTTCTCTGACGGCTCCGTCATTGTCTCTCTGGAAATTCAGGGAGGACTCATTCCTCAACAGTTAGGGACAACCACAGGCAATGTATTTGGACAAAATTATCTCTCGAGTCCCAGAATCGTCCAATACGATGAAATCGTAGATTATTTGAACCTTTGAACTTTAGTGAACCATGTTCCTTTTTCTTAGACTGCTTCTGGCTCATTTCATTGGAGATTTTCCCTTACAAATCGGCGTGGTTTATTCAGCCAAAGTAAAAAGTGTTCAAGGGAAAATACTTCACGCAGGCCTCGTCACCCTTTCCATGATTGTCTTTACCTGGCCTTACTGGAAAAATTGGATTTACTGGGGTCTAATCCTTTTCTTAGGAACGCTTCATTTCTTTCAAGACTGGGGGAAACTCGCCATTGCTCAGAGGATCAAAAATTCTAATAACTTTTTTCTCTACATGGCCGATCAAGTTCTTCATGTGGCCAGTTTCTTCATGATCTGGCTAACGCCCTTACCTCAAATCCCGATGAGGGCGAGTCATTCTTTTTTCATCTCTGGACTCTACTTCAACGATAAAGTAACGATCTTTCTGATTGCTGTTTTGGCCGTGAGTTTTGCAGGGACTTTTACCCTGGCCACCTTCAAGGCCACTTTCCTGTCAGAACGGTTCTACACCCCCTATCTCGACCCCCTGGAGAAAAACTATGGAATTTTAGAAAGAGGCGTCATGCTCGAATTTTTGATTTTATCCCCGAAGCTCATCTGGCTTTTTCCCCTCTTCCTCCTCTCAAAATTCTTCTATGCCAACCACCAGATCAAAAAAATCGAAGGAAACCCCTTCACACCTTTTCTCTTGGACACCGTTCTGGGAATGATTTTAACGACCCTCATTTACAAAATATACACCCTCTTCTCCTGATCAGGAGGCTTGACCAAAATGCACCCAATTGCATTTTGGTCTTGACTAAAATGCAATGGGGTGCATTTTGGTCACTATGGATAGAATCCAAAAAAAGCTTAAAACACTACATCACTTCGGCTCTGAGTGATCCTCAAAAAGAAAGATCTTTCGTCCCCAGCCCTTTGTTAACAAAGGGCTGGGTCCTCGAGATGACACACAAACTAGTGCGTTTGTATCAACCCTCAAACTTCAAAACATCGCCGCGTTGAAAACCACCCCCCCCTACTGTGGTTGCAATTGAAAATTTATCCTGAACTTGAGAAACTTGAATCAGGCCAATTTTGGTGAGTTCAGAACCCAAATCCATTCCGGTGTCAGGATCCACCAAGGTTTCACCTGGACGATAGACTGTAAGCGTATCCCCCATCTGAATACCCGCCGAAGCTCCGGCATTGACAAACACTTTACCCTCCGGCTTCACATCCACAATGCGACCCAACCAAGGAACACTTTGCATACGACCCACAATAAAAAAAACAGACTTATCAATCGCCTGCTGACAAGCCTGGCCCAAAGGCGTCTTATCAAAACCCGCTCCACCAAAGGCAAAGTCGCTGTCCGTGTACGAAAAGGAAAGACCTCCCGCTTCAGCAATTCCTTCACAATGTTGAGAGTCCAAAACCTGACCGGTGGTTGTATCATAGATACGAATATTGACACCCACCTTGGCCCGCGATTGATTGGCCCCAATGCGAAAACCATGAACAGCAAATCCACCGCCCTCGCCCCCGCCAGAGGCTTCAAATTCAGTCACAGCGCCACTGATCATGATTTGACTCTTAAGAATTTTTCCAATCTTGGCCGCCTCTCCACCCGCCGTGCGACCACTGACTCCAAAATCTTGTTCAGCAATCACCTTTTCAATTTCGGGACGCTCCACCACAATAAAACGCCCGCTTCGAATGAGTGCAGTGGTCAACATCTCGGCCATGCCATTGCCCAAATCCCATTTGGCCCACTGACCTGCCTTATTTTCAAAAGTCCCGACCGCAATGGTTTTCTTAGGGCCACTGGGAGCCGGCAAGGCCGCCACAGGAGCCGCCTTCACGGGATACGCAAAGGCCCCGCCCACTGAACACAAAAGTGAAGCAATCGCTAAAACACTCAAAACCTTCATCTTTTTCATGACCTTTAGATTTCTCCTTTCACAAATTAATTTCGATGATCTTTCGAGATCATCGTATGCAATGAAAGTTCTCCCCATCATGTTTTTTGTAGTCGCCCGATTCATCGGGCAGCCCCATAAATGGGGCGACTACAAAAAGAACCTATTCTGGCTAAAGAGGTGCTTGTCTTTCCCCAACCCACTTCACATCAATACGGTTTTGAGATTTTGCCGTGACCGCCAAGGCAATGCCGGGAAGATTCTCTAAGTGAACATCAAAATCTTTCCAGATCGCCCCATCCACAGTCAAATCTAAAATCAAAATATTATTCACAAAACTTCTTTCATTCACACTCTGAATTCCTCGAATTTCTTCCAAGGTCTTGACAAGCATTTGCTTCGCAGTCGCATTCACACCACTGGCTACCACTTGAATGTTCACCACGTTATAGGCCTCGCTACGCATTTTCTCAACCATTTCACTCATCAATTTATCTGCCAATTGCCCAGCCCCGAACCGAAGGGCATCCTTAGCAGTTGGAATGCGACCGCCGCCCCTGGCTTCTCCTTCAACATCATCAGACACCATCACTTCAGCTGTATCTGTTTTAATCACCCGAGCTGAAATCTGGGAGCGGTAAGCAAAAACAGAAACGCCGTAGGGTCTAGAATGATCAATCAAATCTGCCGTGGCCTGCCCCACCACCACCATCTCTGCTCCAGATTGACGTCCCAGGGCAGCTGCTTTTTGAGGGTCGGCATAACTCAAGGCCGCATCTCTTTCCTTAATCATCTGTATCTGATTTTTGTCCACCAGAGGAAAATCCTTGGCAAGAAAAGCCCTCTCCATTTCAGTTTGAGTCACGGCACCTGCCTGCTCCAATCCATCAATCAATTCAGCAAAAATGAACATCACCCTTGGATTTTCCCGACGCTTCATCGTAATCTTAAGCGCCTTCAAATTCTTTTCCAAAAGGCCCAAGGCAACCACCGCCCGAACACGAATCACATAAAGCCCATCTTGACCTTGATTATCATTAATCACTTCATAGCTTGTGACATAACCCTTCACCTGAGAATAGACTTGATCGTCCAAAAGCTGAAAATTGCTGACCATGGTTTCAGAATCAATAATCGAACCCACGCCCTGCTCAATGGCATTCCTGAGCGCCCGATTCAAAGCCTCATCATGGGCCTGCAAACTATTTCCTACAGATTTCCCCTCAGCTTCAATCGCTGTCTCAGCAACTTGAGCAGAAAGTTGAAAACCTGAAAGCATCCCTAATAATGTAAAAAACATGATCCATCTTTTCATCTAAGTTTTTCCTTTCTTAACCTGTCGTGAGTCGTCGGTCGTGAGTCGTGAGTAAAAACAAATACTTTTTAAACTCACGACTCACCCCTCACGACTCAAGACTACTCGACCACTTCCGTCTGTTCTACCACCGTTTCATTCATAACATCTGTATGATGCTCATGAGGTGCTTCACAACCCCAAAGATTCGTAAGAATGACAGCCACATAAGCAACACCCATCCATTTGAAAAGCTTCATGGTCTCTTCTCCTTGTTTTAACAGTCGTCAGTCGTGAATGTTAAAGGTATTGTTTATTTTTTTACTCATCCTCACCCCTCACCACAGCTTTTATTACATTCTATACTTCCTCAACTTCTCCCACAAGCCCGCCAAAGACAACTGTACATCCACTTGAGCACTTCCATCTTCCAAATAACGAGGCTCACTCACTTGAGCCCCCGCCAAAAAAGTTTGAACCTGGGCATGGATGTCGTCATTCTGAACGGTAAAGTCCTTCACCGTGGTTTGAGAATCAATCCTAACCCCATAAACCATTTCAGCTAAATTCCGCTTGGCGTCCATTTCAGCAGCCCTGGCAGCCGCTAGTTTGGCTTCCATTCCCGTTTGCCCTTCAGGTGGGATACCCGTCCCTGTCGCACTCACCACTTGGAGAGCCCACTCAGGGGTCGTGGGTTGGACCATGGCCACAGGTCCCTGCGCTTCTTGAGGAGCTGTCATGTATTTCTCAGGAGGAACTCCTTCTCCCGTGACACGGATGACTTTCTTAGGATAAAAATCCAGAACCTCCTCAAACTTGGTGGTTCTCAAATGCTCATGAGCCCAATGATGATAAGGATCGTAGTGAATGTACCAATCGCGAATGGTGGTCAACTCCTTCACCACCGTTTGAATCGCCACTTCCACATCCACTTGGCAAGTCCCATCGGGAAGATAACGATAAGGTCCTGCAGTTCTCATCCCCTTGATAAAAGTATCTACCTTGGTTGTGACCTGATCGGACTCCGCCACAAAATCACGAACGTACGTATCAGCCGTGATCTGAAGTCCCTTGATTCGCTCCGCCATGTTGCGATAGGCATCTACCTTTGCTGCCCGTTCAGCCATCATACGGCCCTGAGCCGTCACACTCTCCCAACCAGGAACTCCTGTACTGGGCACTGCGGAAACACTTTCACCCATGGGAGGAAGAGGAGCCTCACCTGGATTCAAACGAGGGGCCCCATGGCCGGTCTCACGAATGACTTTTTGACGATTGACGGTGACCATTTGGTCGAATGAATACACGTGATCGTGGCACAAATGATGATACACGGTGTAAACCCTTTGCAACTGCTGCACCACTTCTTCCAAGGTTACCTCCACACTCACCTCAGCCGAGCCATCTTCAAAATAACGGGGAGGACCCACGCGAACACCCTTGATAAAAGTGTCCAGCTCTGTATTGATTTCATCGGCCTCGGCCACAAAATCACGAACATACGTGGTCGCATTGATCTGTAAACCTTTGATTCTTTCAGCCAAATTACGATAGGCATCCGCTACGGCAGCCCGCTTCGCCAAAAGCTTTTCTTGCGCTGGTTGCAAGGCCCACGACGGACTGGCCATTACCCACGCAAAAGCAAACAACGTTAAAACACTCGCTAACTTTTTCATATACACTCCCTCCTCTTTCGCTTTTGAACTTCAGATTTTATAGTCCCTGTAGGGATTAAACCCTTGAACCTTCTATTTCCTCCCATTCCCCCTGAGAAATTTCTTCCGTTTTGTCATCCACCACATAAACTGGAACACCATAAACTCTCATACGCCGAGAAAAGCAAGCCTCATCATCACACGGATGAACCAAGCTGACATCCAAAACCATCTTCACTTGAACCCCGCCATCTGGTAAATAAACTTTCTCGATCACCTTAGCACCGCGAATAAATCCTGTCTCAGAAATAATAGAAGAGCCATCTCTTAACTCTAGACTCATTCGAGAAAGGGTGCGGGCGAGATTGTAATAAGCCTTCACTTTTGCGGCTCGCTCAGCCAAGAGTCTGGCCTGGGCGAGAGAACGACCTTGAGGAGCTTCACCTCTTCCAAGCGCTTCAAGACTCATGCTTGAAGGACTTTGTTGAACGGTTTCGCGATTCACAGTCACGATGACATCTTCCCCCTGTGCAAAACCGAATACTCCTTGTAAGAAGAAAAGTGTTGTTATTATAGAGCGAGCTTTTGTCATAAATCAATGCCTTTGTTGTCTTGGCCCTGTCCAATATACCGCAACTTTCTTAATAATAACACTCCTCATAATACACCGGACGATGATAATAAGAATAAGCAGGATACCGATGCCAGCAATTGTGATAAGGATAGGGATATGCATCATAAACAGGCTGAGCAGGATAGCAAGGCTGTGCATAATAATAATCGCCATGAGAATGATAAGCAGAATCCGCAATGATGGCACCTGTCACCAAACCCACGGCCGCTCCTGCTGCCGCCCAACCCCAATCATCTGAATGAGCATGAGAAGGAACTGCATTCATTAAAAAAAGACTGACAAGCGCTAAAACCAATATTGTTTTTTTCATTTGACGAACCTCCATTTCTAAGTGTCAGAAAAGCAAAAAAGATGCCAAACATAAAATATTTCTATAACTCATTCTTGTGAAATGTGTTATATCTTTTCTTGCTTCAACCCGCAAAAAACGAATGTTTTAAAATGGAGCAAAATGTGGTAATAAACAAGTGTCTGAGTGCTTAAGCACTGATTTCGTCACATGCAAATCAACCAAATCATCAACGAATTAGGAAAAGAAAGCCTTGGAGAATTGATTAAGGTCAGTACCCTTATCAATTCTTCCCTAGACCTTTCTGAAATTCTGACCCATGTCATGGAGCTTACCAATAGATTGTTAAATTGCGAGG
This sequence comes from Chlamydiota bacterium, assembly GCA_016196885.1. Lineage (GTDB taxonomy): Bacteria > Auribacterota > JACPWU01 > JACPWU01 > JACPWU01 > JACPWU01. The sequence continues at coordinate 24,979 of JACPWU010000053.1, forward strand.
CAAGCTCTCTTCTTTTACTGAATGAAAAAACCAATGAGCTCTCTTTTAAAACAGCCACAGGCGAAAAAGCTCAAGACATGAAGGCCTTCAATCTCAAAATGGGTCAAGGGATTGCGGGCTGGGTCGCTCAGAAGGAAAAGGCGGTGATTATTCCAGATGTTGAAAAAGATCCCCGCCATTTCAGCCAAGCCGATTCCAAAACCGGATTCAAAACCAAATCCATTCTTTGCGTCCCCATGAAAGCCAAAGGTCAATTGATTGGTGTTTTGGAAGGGATTAACAAAAAAGAAAATTTAGTTTTTGATGAAGCGGATCTTTCCTTGGCTTCCATTCTTGCGGATCAAGCTGCGACGGCCATTCAAAATGCCAGGGTTTATGAAGAACTCCAGCAAGACCATGAAAATCTAAAAAAAGAAGTACGGCCCAAGCAAACATTGGTCGGAAAATCTAAAATTATTCAAGATATTTTAAAAATGGCAGGCCGAGCAGCTCAAGGAGATTCTACCCTCTTGATTCGCGGGAAAAGCGGCACGGGAAAAGAAATGCTTGCCCGCGCCATCCACCAATTGAGCCCACGATCCAACAAGCCTTTTGTTTGTGTCACGTGCTCTATTCTGACCCAGACACTCTTGGAGAGTGAACTTTTTGGCCACGAGAAGGGGGCCTTTACGGGAGCCGATTCCAGAAAAATCGGCCGATTTGAAATGGCTGATGGCGGGACGCTCTTCTTAGACGAAATCGGAACCCTGGCCCCAGAAACACAACTTCGACTCTTGAGAGTTCTTCAGGACAAGGAATTTGAACGCGTGGGTGGACGAGAAACCATCAAGGTCAATGTACGCATCATCGCTGCCACCAATGAAGATTTGGAGAAAGGGATTCAGGAAAATAAATTTCGTGAGGACCTTTATTATCGCTTGAAGGTGATTGAGATTTTCATGCCTGAGCTGAAAGATCGATCTGAAGATATTCCGATTCTTGCCCAGCATTTTTTAGAAATTTACTCTCGTGAAATGGCCCGTCCTGTCAAAGGAATTTCTAAAGAAGCGATTGAAATTTTAAGAAATTATCACTGGCCAGGAAATGTTCGGGAACTGAAAAACACCATCGAGCGATCGGTCGTTTTAGGGTCCAGTGAATACATTGTCTCCGAGGACTTGACTACAGAAATTCGTCATCCCCGTGAGGGAGCTACATCGCTTCCTTCAAGAGAGGGTCCATCGCAACTTCCTTCCGGAAACACCCTTGAAGAAGCAGAAATTCGCCATATTCAGGAGATACTCGTCAAAACCAACGGCAATAAAAGCAAAGCCGCCGAACTCCTCGGCATTTCCAGAAATCGCCTCGACCGAAAATTGGCAGGGATTAAACCGGCCGCGAAATGAGTCGAAAATATATTACATTGACAATGAAATATGCGTCACAAAATATTTCATTCATAATGAAATGCTTTTAGGAAAATTTTCTAAAAATCATTACTTTCTATCCTATTGACAACGCTGCAGGAATACCGTACACTTTTGCATCATGTTAAACAGATACGTTGAACTCCCTCTGAAACAATCCTTTTTTCTCTTTGGATCCCGCCAAACAGGGAAGAGCACGCTCATTCAAACGCACACCCCTGAAAAGACTTGGAAGATAGACCTTCTTTCATCTGACCTTTTTTTTAAATACTCCAGAGACCCTTCTTTATTCCGTCAAGAGGCAGAGGAAAAGATTAAAAACGAAAAAATACATACTATTTTTGTAGATGAGATTCAGAGAGTCCCCATTCTGTTAAATGAAATTCAGTCATTGATGGGCCTATGGAATGGGCAATTCATTCTGACAGGGTCTAGCGCAAGAAAACTTAAGAAAGGAGGCGCTAATTTATTGGCCGGAAGAGCCGTTGTCAAATATCTATTCCCCCTCATCTATGAAGAACTGAAAGATGGATTTAAGTTAGAAGAGGTTCTTCTCTTTGGAACCCTGCCTGCCATTTTGGGTAAAACAAAAGAGGAAAAAATTCAGATTCTCTCCACCTATGCAAACACTTACCTAAGGGAAGAAATTCAGAGCGAAGGAATTGTCAGAAATCTAGGAGGATTTTCACGGTTTCTAGATTTGTCTGCAAGTCAGTCTGGAGAACTGGTCAGTTTCTCAGCCATTGGACGAGAATGCCATTTACCTACACGAACGGTTCAATCTTACTACGAAGTTTTAGAAGACACCCTAATCGGCTTTAGACTTGAGGCCTGGGAAAAATCAATCAGAAAACGTTTAGTCAGTCATCCTAAGTTCTATTTTTTTGATCTGGGCGTAACAAATGCGATCAACCGGTGTCTGAAAGGGGGATTGCCCTCGCCTCTCAAGGGACGGCTTTTTGAACAATTTGTTATTCTAGAAACCTATCGCCTACTCCATTATCATGAAAGTGAAGCGAGGCTTTTTTTCTGGAGAACCAATCATGGAGCTGAAGTTGATTTACTTATTGAAAAACATGGAGAAATGATCGGTGCCTTTGAAATCAAATCCTCTTCAAATATTGCAAAGGCGGATTTATCCGGTCTAAAATCCTTTCAAGAGGATTTTCCAAAAACACCTTGCGCCCTTGTCTCGACGGCAATCCATGCTTACCAAATCGATTCGATCAAAATCTTGCCCTGGCAGGTTTATTTAGAGAAGATATCTTCCCTTCTATAAAAGATAGAACCAGCGAATCAACGAATTTATATAAAAATTTATTTGCTGTTGAAATCTTTTTTTAAACATATTAATATCTATATAGAATGAAATATAGAATAGAACTCAGGAAATCCGCAGAAAAGGCTTTAGGCAAACTTGATGCTAAAAAGCGGGGGTATGTTTATGTAAAGTTACTGGAATTAGGAGAAAATCCTCGGGACCGCAAATGCGAGAAATTAAAGGGGATTGAACAGGGTTATCGTAAGGTCGCGTGGCCTTATCGTATTTTGTACACGATTAATGACGAACATAAAATTGTAGACGTTTATTTAATTGCTCATAGAGAGGAGGCTTATCGGTGAAAACAATTTCCATTGGGTTTGAAGACTCGTTATTTAATGAAATGAATGAAAAAGCAAAGATATTAAAAACAACACGTTCTGAACTCGTTCGGAATGCCATCATGGAATATCTCTTTCGGTTTGACGAGATCTTAGACGCAAAAATGTTACAGCATGCGATTGAAAAAGATGAATCGAAAAAATCATTAAACCAAATTGCCCATGAACTTGGATTGGCGTAAGGCAATCCGTCTTATCCACTCGTTCCAAACAACCTAAAAAAACAATTTTACGCTGCTTGACCCAGCTTATAAATGTGAACCTCTCGTTCAAGACGTTTGCCTAAATGGTCTTTTCCAATTTCTATATCGTACCTGACTTGCAGATTCATCCAAAAGCGTTCTGAGGTTCCGAAATAGCGTGAGAGTCTGAGGGCTGTATCTGTACTAATGCTACGGTCTCCATGCACAATTTCATTGATGCGGCGGGCAGGAACAGAAATATCCTTTGCAAGTCGGTATTGACTGATTCCCATCGGTCTTAAAAACTCTAACAACAATATTTCTCCTGGATGAACCGGGCTCATTTTTTTCATTTTAATTGACTCCCTTTCCTAGGGTTTAATGATAATCAACCATCTCAACTCGATAGGCACGGCCATTCGCCCATTCAAAACAAATACGCCATTGTTTGTTAACCCGAATGCTATATTGATCTCTTCTTTTACCAAGCAACTTTTCAAGATGATTAGAGGGTGGTATTCTTAGATCTTCCAAAACTTCGGCCGCATCCAGCAACATCAACTTCCTAAGCGCCGCAGCTTGAATATCCTGAGGTAATTTCCGAGAACCCTCTCGGCAAAATATTCGCTCAGTTTCTTTACATCTAAAATTTTCAATCACAGGAGAATAATAACATGAGGCGTTAATAACGTCAAAAGGTATTCTTAAAAACACTTACATCGAACCCTGAGTAGCTTCTTCTTCCTGACGCAGCCATTGTAAACGTTCTAGAGGAGTGCGGGGAGCTTTCATGGGTTTTTTTAATTCATTTCGATCGACCTTCTTAAAAGCATTCAAAAGGTCTTGGTCCTTGACTGAATTTCCAGAAACAAGTTTCTCTAAAATCCAATCCATTTGTTGATCATCTAAGGAACCTCTTATCACAAGATAAACAAGATTTTCTCCTGAAAGAGGATCCGTCTTTAATAAATCGGCATAATGATCCTGATCTCCTTCTGCAATCACAAACCGAACACGCTCTTCTCTATTCCCACTTCGTTGTGCCCCCGCAAAAAATTCATGGATTACATCCCCTTTCACCTTTGCTCCTAGAGCGTGACTTCTAACGGCCTCATCATGGGCCTCGTAGTAGCGAACAGTCATGTTATCTTTTAACCGGCCATACCTATCTCCACAAACGGATTTAAAAATTTTCTCAGTCAGATCAGAAGGTAAATCATTTTTTGAGACCCCTTCAGGAAGAACAATCGAAATCACGATTCTAAATTTGTTCTTTTGAAGCAGCTGAATAGAATAGTTGTAGAAGAGTTCAAAGTTATCACGAGAGGCCTTCACCTCCCACTCTCCAGAACCCTTTTGAGCAAGTTCAATCCCAAATGTTTTTTGGGTCATCACCAAAACTTTGAGTGGAGTTTCATCTCTCTTTTTACCTTTGATAGGCTCGCGATAATTTGCCAATCGATCTTGGTATTGTTCACCAACCGTCTTAACATGAGCCTGAAGTAACCATCCATTCTTCAAAATTTCAACCTTGTCTCCTTCCAAATCTGAATCCTGCTTTGTATCATTCTCATCATGATATTTCACCGCCCATCCTCTTTCCAGAGATTGAGGGTCACTTAAAAGAGTCAGCAATAATTTTTGGAAGCGGTCGGGGTGAATCGCCCCCAAACTTGTAAGGTCAAGGTAGAGATAACCATGATTGAATGATTTCACTCTAGCGCAAAAATCTCGCACTGCGAAACGAGTTGCTGGAGAAAGATCCACAGAAAGCCACTGTCCCTCGTTCAATACCTCTAAATTTCCAGTAGTAGAAAATCTCAAAATTTTGGACTGTGATTTTTGAATTAAAACTTTTAATTCATCCGACATATGAAGCTGCTGTCCTAAGCCTACTAAGGCATTGATTGTTTTTTGATCGCGAAGGCGTTCCAATGCTGCAAAAAATCCAAAGACTGGTGTTAAGCCTGAGAGGAAAACTTGAGACAGAGGATTGTAACTTTGAATGGATTCTACCTGGCGCCTCAATTCTTTTTGTTCGTATCTTAAAACAACATCCAAAGACTGATGAGATAAAATTTCATGAGAAATCCCATAATATTCCTTTCCAGCAACATAGCTTTCAATAAGTTGACTCAAGCCTCCAGAATAAGTCCTGCCACTTCTTAAGTGATTCGCAATAAGAAGGAAAAGAACCACTACATCCTGAACCATGGGAAGTCGTGCATCATCATTGATAGTTCTTTGAGCGCTTGTTTCCTGAGCCATACGCAAATTGACTACTCCTTCAATATGACGCATCACATCTCCAAAACTAGGCTGATCGGTAGCCAAAAACTTTAGGGCATTGTCAATGGCTTGAGTTAAGTCCCGATCTTCAGGATCAGCACTCAAGTGCTTTCTTAAGAGCAAAAGATAATCTTCTCTCTCAAGACTCTGAAGAAAATGAGGTGCTTTGTTTTGAATATTTTGAACGAGGTTAAATTTTGATTCTAGAGATACATTTTTCGCAAAAGTCTGGGCAAGCTCACCTCCCTTTTTACTTAAAGCCTCTCCACTCACTTTCTCTTGAATATCTCGAAGAGCCGCCTCTTCTCCTGGAGCCAGACTCTCAAGACTCTTTGGATCTTGAGCACGTCGCCTGACCAACTCTCGAGCGACTCTTCCCTTGACCGCTCCGTCGATCACCCTCTCACTCTCAGGAAGATCTAAGTCAAAGAGCGGCTCCATCAAGACCATTTCCGTATGAATCGCACGGTTAAAGAGATCTATTTCTTGAGGTTCTATGGAAACTGAAAGGGCTTCCATTCTCACTGGCAACTGAAGTCTACGCCATCCCTCGATAAATTCATGGGAAATGGCATCTTTAAAAAACCCTTCTGTCATAGCAATGCGAATGGTATGGCCGCTGATTTGTGTGACGGCCGATTCTGAAACACCTAAATCTTTTGCCAAATAAATCTGAACCGTATAATTTTGTCTAACTTCGGAGAATGGGATAAAAGATCCCTTTTCAGATTGACCGCCCTCGGGAGGAGTTGCAAGCGCTCCGAGGACTTTCTTGAACGGCTCTAAACCCATATCCTCAACCTTCAAACCTAATTTTCCAAATTCACCCTCAAGAAATTCAGGCGCGTAACGATTAACCATCTTTAACATTTTTTTGGCTTGTTCTCTTTCTTCCTCTCTAACTCCCCGCGTCACAATTTGACCCCCATCAATCTGTGTAAAGACTCGATCGACCTCTTCTTGCGTCAGATTTCGAGTTCCGATACGTTTTTGATGGGTACCGGAAGACGAATCACCTTTAGTTAAGGGGGTTTTCAAAGCATCACTCCATCGCAAATCACGAGCACTCCGCTGACCTCCATTGATTTTAACAAAGTTGATTTTAAAACCGTCTGGGCAGGTTTCAGATTGAATCTGATACTGAAAAACAGCAGCCCCTGATTTTACATTTATTGAAGCCATCAATCCGTCTTGCCCTCTACTCAGTTCCAACTCAAAGGCATCTCCACTGTCTCCAAGTCCGCTTAGAATGACCTCCTCCCCTTCCGAAAATCCTAATCGAAGGGTTCCCTCTGCCCCCAAGTTTCCATGAAGACGATCTGCATCTCGAATCTCTACGATCAATAACGGCGGAATGTTGCCGCTCCGTTCGGCCTCTAAAAACCGCTGGACAAGATATCTAAAGTGAAAGGTGTCCGGATCCCAATTAAAAAACTGAAGCAAGCGAATATCACTTTGAAGACCGATCATCTCTGGAGTATTCGCAGAAACTCCCGCCTGAATAAGTTGTTCATAATATTTTTCTAGTTCACCAAATAGAAGCCTACCCTTTTTCTTATTCTGATCCAGCATCCCTTCTCCATTTCCATAAATCTTTTTAAGAAAATCTGGAACTGAATTTGCCCCTCTATGATACTTTCGAATAATCCTTTGAATCTCATTGAAAACTCTTTTTTGCGTCGTAGGGTCAATCTTGTCAGCAGCGACCCCATCCCCAAGATTCTTTGTCTTTGTCGTTTTCCCCTTTCTTCGATTCCACCACCCAGCCGCTTTTCCAGAAACCTTCGCAGCGCTCCAAGCCGTTAAAGCGCTACGCAATTTTCCATCACTCACGTAACTCTCAAATGTAATACCCTCCACCTTATCTACTTGTCTGGCAGAAGGGGGCTTCCCTCCTAAAGAAGGTGTGGAGTGAAGATATTCCGAGGGGTCTAAAAGAACCAATCCCTCCTCTCTTCCATCCTCTGTGAGTCGAACCAAAACAAA
>JACPWU010000057.1 GCA_016196885.1 Chlamydiota bacterium
GAACGTGCTAAAGATAACAGCTGGATTGGGTGGGGGGATTCATCGGGCAGCCCCATAAATGGGGCGACTACAAAATAAGGGAGGCGAGGTGAGGTAGAGGCGGGCGGGGCTTTCATTGCATACGATGACCCCTAAAAGGGTCATTGAAATTAGTTTTTAACTCTTCATTCTTTATTGTGGACCCTAAAAAAAGCCCCTGACGATACACGTCAGGGGCTTTTTGCAAGCGATAGACTTAAGAAACTAAACCCACGCCTTTAAAGCTTTACCAGGCTTGAAACCAACGGAGCGACTGGCCTTGATCTGGATTTGCTCTCTCGTCTTAGGATTGATGCCCTTGCGAGCCTTTCGATTCCTGACGACGAAATTTCCAAAACCAATCAACTGAACAGCCTTATCCTTTTTCAAACCTGTACGAATGGCATTGAGAACAGAATCGAGGGCTTTCTCAGCCGCAGCTTTTGAAGTAATTCCTGATTCTCTGTTCTTGACAATGGTTTCTACGAGTTCCGACTTGTTCATGACACGAACCTCCTTTAAAGTTTAACGGGGTCAGATTCTATAGGGCTTCCCAAATAATTTCCACAACTATTTTTAAAAAAATGAGGAAAAATGCGTCAGAGCGGGTGAAGAATAAAACATAAAACATAAAACATAAAACATAAAACATAAAACATAAAACATAAAACATAAAACATAAAACATAAAACATAAAACATAAAACATAAAACATGAAACCATCCATTCCTGACCCTCAATTTCTCAAAGGCCTTCTCTTTGATTTGGACGGTGTTTTGGTGGACTCGATGCGTCTTCATGATCGGGCCTGGCGAAAAGCCCTCTTGGATTGGGGTCTAGAGGTTTCCCCAGAAGAAATATTTTTAAGAGAGGGCGAAAAAGGATCCCTGACAGCTCACGATCTTTTGAAAAAGGCAGGGAGGGAGCCTCACCCAGAACTCATTGATGAACTGATTCGTGAAAAGGGGAAGTGGTTTAGACAAGGAGCTCGGGCGGAGTTTTTTGAAGGGGCTCTTTCCCTGATTCGTTTCTTACGGGGTAAAAAATATCGTCTGGGCTTGGTCACGGGTTCTTATTCGGCAGAGGTTAAGGTGCTCTTGGGAGAGGACTTTCTTTCGAATTTTGAAGTGGTTGTCACTGGCGATGACGTTCATCAAGGCAAACCCCATCCAGAGCCTTATTTGAGGGCCTTGGAAAAATTGGGGCTGGAGGCTTCTGGCGTGTGGGTGATTGAAAATGCCCCCTACGGAATTCGATCGGCCAAAGCGGCGGGACTGACTTGCTTGGCACTGGCGACTTCACTGCCGGCCTCTTACCTCGAGGAGGCGGATTTGATATTATCGAATTTAAAGGAGGTGAGGAGGCTTTTTGAAATATGAAATAGGCATATGCACTTGATTCCCCTAGTAGTCGCCCGATTCATCGGGCAATCCATGCAAGGGGCACAAGGCTGCCCCATAAATGGGGCGACTACAAATTCTTTCTATCTGAGGGGAATCAAGTGCATATGCCTAATATGAAAAAGAGTAAGCCGGACGAATCTTTATAACGCGATATTGGGGAAAAGAGTGCTCAATGCGTAAAAGGGAATCCAACAAATGTTATCCTCTGTTGCAGCGGGATGGGATGAAACGACAAAGGCCTTCTTGGGATGAAAGACAGAGCGATACCAATGGAGGCTCTTGAGACGCCCTTTCTTATCACTTTTAACCTCCAGAGGAGCTAATGCTCCTTGATGTTCTATCAAATAATCAACCTCAGCGGCTGCTCCTCGTTCTTCCCTTTTCCAATAGAAAAGGGGTTTGGAACTTTCTGTCGAGGTATAGCTTAGAATTTCCTGTCCTACAAACTGTTCTGCCAGCATCCCTTGATAGAGAACGGTGAGATCGCTCTTTTCAGAAATTTGACTCCAATCTACTCCACAAAGATTTTGCATCAATCCGACATCGAGAAAAATGGTTTTAAAAACCTCGTCAGAGGCATGGGAAGACAAAGGGATTTGGGGATTTCGAACAGCTCGAACACGAGAAAGAATCTGTGCCCTTTCCAAAAGCGAGATCACCTCTTTTAAATAGGTCGAACGGATTTCTCGGTCAATGTGGGCATATTTAATTTGTTGTCCAATCAATTGAGGAATTTTTTCCAAGACAGACAATAAATGGGCATAGGGAATTCTGGGGGCATATTTAGAAAAGTCCTGTCGGTAAGTTTCGATGAGATTTTGATGATGGAGAGTGACTTCCCTCACAGAGCCTGTCTCAAGGTATATTTTAACAGCCTCTGGCATCCCTCCGATTTGCATGTATTTTTTGACAAGGCCCAGACATTTGGCGTGAATGGGGTCTTCTTCTCGGGGGAGAGGGCGATTCAAAAGATAATCCTGAAGCAGGGTTTCTCCCAGGGCCTCCAAGAACTCAAAAAAGGAGAGGGGATGCATGTAGAGATAATGAATCCTGCCGACGGGAACGGATGTTTCTCCCAGCGCAAAATCCAAAAGGGAGCCCGCCGCGATCACAGCCAAGTCCGGTTTTTTCTCATAGAAGTAACGTAAAGAGGTGATGGCCCGGGGGCATTTTTGAATCTCATCTAAAAAAAGCAAAGTTTTCCCAGGGGCAATGCGTGTCTTGAGAAGAAGTTCGATCTTTTCTAATAATAAGGAAGGATCCAGGTCGCCTTCAAATAATTCTATCAACCCCCTTTGCTTTTCGAAATTGGCCACCACACAGCTTTCAAAATTTTCCCGTCCGAATTTTTCGATGGTGAAGGATTTTCCAACCTGTCTGGCGCCTTTCACCATCAAAGGTTTTCTGGGTGAACGGGCCTTCCATTCCTTGATTTTTATCTCAATATGACGATTCATCTATTGATTTTTAACATATTTTTGATAAAAATCAAGGTTATTTATGTGATTAAATCACCAGCAGTTTTGCATCCCTCGCCTGACTTAAAAAGGTTGTGTAGCCGATCACGCCATCCAAATTTTTGGTTTGATCTTGGGTCAATCGAAAAAGTTGAACGGACTCTGAGCAACCATAGAATTTGACAGGTCCTAATTCTTTGGCCTTTTTAAAAAGATCTTCAGCCTTTGGGAGTTTCCCGTCTTCCAGCCATTGTCTATATTTTTGATTTAACACTTCCGATTGAAAAGAAGGGGACGCTTCATGGAGCCTCTTTTCTACGAAAGAGAGTAAAGCCTCTTGAGCTAGAAAAATCTGGACCTCGCCATTGAGCGCGGTGGTTGTTGCCGAAAGCGTCGCTGTCAAATGCCACTTTTCATAAGTGGCGTGTTGGAGAATGATCGCGAGTTTACGAAATGACATAACAGCAGGGTACCATTTTATGTTGTATTTTTGTTGTTAAATCTTATCGATCATGCTATCGTATAACAATGGACTAATCGATGGAGGATTTTATGGATGCGGTGACTGTTTCTCCCAAATATCAGATTGTAATTCCAAGGGCCATTCGGGTGCTTCTGAAAATTTATCCGGGTGAGAAAGTTCAAATGGTTCCCTATGAGAATCGCCTTGAGTGCATTCCTGTTAGAAAAATAAGTCAGATGAGGGGTTTTCTTAAGGGAATTGATACGGTGGTTAAGCGGGAGAAGGATCGTGTATGAATTTAGTAGATTCATGCGGCTGGTTGGAGTATTTTGCTGATGGGCCTAATGCCCGTTTTTTCGCTCCGGTTCTTCAAAACATTCAGACGCTTCTCGTCCCCTCGATCTGTATTTTAGAGGTTTTTAAGAAAGTGATGAAAGAAAGAGGTGAGGATGCGGCGCTTCAAGCTGTTGCATTGATGCAGCAGGGCGAGACCGTCGATTTAGATGTGAAGATAGCTGTTTCTGCCGCTTTGATTGGAGTTCAGTTAGATTTGTCTTTGGCCGACAGTGTGATTGTCGCAATTGCGAGAGCTCACAAAGCGGTTATTTGGACTCAAGATTCTGATTTCAGAGGGATTGAAAGAGTCAAATACAAAGCGAAAAAATGATTGCGAAATTTTTTCTTATTTTGGTTTTTATTTTAGAGTGCGCCTTTTCTATGTCAGATGAAATCAAATCAGAAAAATCAAACCCTCGATTGCTAGAGTCGGCGAGTGCCTATCTTCGCAGTGCTTCGCGTCAGCCAGTTGAATGGTACCCGTGGTCGGACGGGGCTTTTGAAAAGGCTCAGAAAGAGGACAAGCCGATTCTCTTAGACATTGGCGCTGTGTGGTGCCATTGGTGCCATGTGATTGACCGAGAGAGTTATGAAAATCCCGAAATTGCAAAAATTATCAATCAATATTTTGTCCCCATCAAAGTAGACCGCGACGAAAGGCCAGATGTGGATGCCCGTTATCAGCGGGCCGTGAGCGCGATCAGGGGTCAAGGCGGCTGGCCCTTAACCGCTTTTTTAACGCCTCAGGGAGAGGTTTTTTATGGGGGCACTTATTTTCCTCCGGAGGATCGTGGGGGGCGTCCCGGGATGAAGAGTTTGCTCTTGCAAGTGGCTGAGGTGTATCGCGAAAAAAAGGCCCATGTCTATGAGGATGCCAAAAAGATTTCTCAAGCCTTGTCTTCTGCTCAGCTCACCGTTTTTAAAATGGGAAAACTTTCTCCTGAAATAGTGGATCAGGTTTTAAAGCAGATGGAGGCCAGTTTTGATGAGGAATATGGAGGCTTTGGGACGGAGCCAAAATTTCCAGCAGAGGGAGCCGTGGAATTGGCTTTGGAGAAATACAGTCAGTCGGGGGATTCAAAATGGTTGGATATTGTCTCCAAAACTTTAGGCGCCATGGCCAGAGGCGGGATTCGCGATCAATTGGGGGGTGGCTTTCACCGGTACTGCGTGGATCGCTTTTGGAAGGTTCCCCATTTTGAAATCATGTTGTACGTCAATTCGGGATTGCTCGAAAATTTTTCCCATGCCTATCAGGTGACGGGAAACCCCCTTTTTAAAGAAGCTGCGCTGGGGGTGATTCGTTATGTGACCGAAGAGCTTTCGGATCAGTCGCAGGGTGGTTTTTATGGGAGCCAAGATGCCGACTATTCCATGGAGGATGATGGAGATTATTTCACTTGGAGTTTGAAAGAGGCCCAGAAGGTTTTAGACCCTCAAACCTTGGAAGTGATGAGACGTTATTATGACATTGAGGAAAAAGGGGAGATGCATGAGGACCCTGAGAAGAATGTTCTTTTTATTGCTCAGGAGCCCCATGCCATTGCAAAGGCTTTAGGGAAACCCATTGAAGAAATTCGAGTTTTGATTGAGAAAGGGAAAGGGGCTTTAAAAACGGCTCGCGATACGAGGGAAAAACCACCTGTGGATCAAAATCTCTATGTGAATTGGAATGGCATGATGATTCATGCCTATTTTGAGGCCTATAAAGTTTTTGGGTTTGAGGAGGTGAAAAATTTTGCTTTGAAGAGTTTGGATCTTTTGTGGAATCATGCGCATGAAAAAAGCGGTGGGATGTTTCATGTTTATTTTGATGGGAAGCCCCGATTAAAAAATTTATTGGATGATCAGGTTCAAATGGCCAACGCCAGCCTGGATGCTTATGAAGTGACAGGGGAGATAAAATATTTTTCCATGGCGAAGAGGCTTGTTGATTTTTCAATTGAAAATTTTTGGGATGTTGACGCGAAAGGGGGAGGTTTTTTAGATGCCACGCCTTCCAGTGGAGAGGGGCTTCTCTCAGGTGCTCACAAAAGCTTTGAAGATGCGCCGACGCCTTCTTCCAATGCGGTGGCTGCGCAGGTTTTGGACCGGCTTTATCGTATCACGGGAGAGAAGGAGTATGATGAGAAGGCGCAAAAAACATTGGAGCTTTTTGCCAATACAGCACCGCAATATGGGGGTTATGTGGCGAGTTACGCAAGGGCCTTGAATTTTCATTTGGTGGAGCCTCCTCGGGTGGTCATTGTTGGAAAGAAAGACGACCCGTCTTTTAAATTTCTTCTCTGGGCGGCGCATCAGGTGTATCGGCCTGGAAAAATCGTCTTGCCTTTAGAACCGGATGCAATCCATCATCCTTCCCTGTCTGAGGATTTAAAATTGCTTCTGAAGTCGCAAGGGAAATCTGACCATCCGATGGCCTTTGTTTGTGCAGCGACGGCCTGTGCTCCACCCACGGATCAGGTGGAGGAACTAAAGAAAACGATCAAAAGTTTTGGGTTGAAAAAATAAAGGAATAACCCCCTAGCCCCCCTTAAAAAATAAGGGGGGGAAGCCCTCCCCTTATTAAGGGGGTTGGAGGGGTGAGTGAGCTATCTATGTCCTATTCTCATTTAGCTGAAAAAGTTTTGTCGCATCAAACTTTAACGCGTGAAGAGGCGCGTTCCATTCTTCAGGCACCTCTAGAGGATTTTCAAGAGGTGATAGAGGCGGCTTTAAAGATCCGTGAACATTATCATGGCCGCAAGGTCAAATTATGCCTTTTGCAAAATACCCGCAGTGGGTTGTGTCCGGAAGATTGCCATTATTGTTCTCAGTCCGCAATTTCAAAAGCGAAAATCGAAAAATACAGTTTGATGGGGAAGGCGGAACTTTTGGCGGCTGCCCACAAGGCGGTGGAGGCGGGCGCGCGGCGGTATTGCATGGTCACGAGTGGTCGGGGTCCGAGCGATCGAGACATTGAGCATTTGGAGGATGTGGTTAAAGGTGTGAAGGAAAAATATCCTGATTTAGAAATCTGCTGTTCTTTGGGGTTGATGGATTTTCCTAAGGCAAAAAAATTGAAAGAAGCCGGTGTGGGATGGGTGAATCATAATTTGAATACGAGCGAACGGTTTTATCCTGAAATCTGTCAGACGCATACCTATCAAGATCGGGTGAATACCTTGCATGCGGTGAAGGAAGCGGGGCTTTCCACGTGCTCTGGAGGAATTGTGGGGATGGGGGAAACCGACGAAGATATTCTGGATTTGGCGTTTGCGATTCAGGCTTTAGACATTGACTCTATTCCCATTAATTTTTTGCATCCCATCGGTGGGACTCCTTTGGGTCAAGCGGAGAAGTTGGATCCCATTAAGGGTTTGCTCACCTTGTCTCTTTTTCGGTTTTTAAATCCACATAAAGAAGTTCGGGCTGCGGGTGGGCGTGAGTTTAATTTAAAAGATTTGCAAGGGTTTGCCATTTATCCAGCCAATTCTATTTTTATCGAAGGTTATCTCACCACTCCGGGTCAGCAAGCGCTGGAGGCCCGTCGTATGATTGAAGACATGGGATTTGAGGTAGAAGAGCATCCGGCAGAGGCCTCTTGCTGAAAAAAATTATCCTAGGCTCCCGTCATCGCGTAAAAATGGGGCCCTTCGTTGAGAAGGGTGAAGCCCTGGCCCAAATAGAAGGCGTGCCCCTTTATGTTTCTCGAGTGGCTCCCGGCGAAGAGGCACGCGTGTGCGTCACCGAGGTGCGTCCAAGTTTTGCCAGGGCCAGACCCGAACAAATTTTAAAGCCTTCCCCTTCTCGAATTTCACCTCCCTGTTCTTATTTTGAAAAATGTGGGGGCTGTCAATGGCAGCATTTAAACTACGGTTATCAACTGAGGGTCAAACGCGAGAAGGTGAAAGAGGCCTTAAAGAAAATTCCAGGCTTTGATCCATCTCGGGTGAAAGAAGTTCTACCCTCTCGGGATCCTTATCATTATCGGAACAAATCTCAAAGACCCTTTGTCATGAAAAGAGGCGAGATCGTTTCAGGGTTTTTTTATCCGCTCACGCATCGTCTGATCCCGATTGAAGAATGCAAAGTCGAACAAAATTTGATCAATCAAATTTTTCGAAAAGCCATGGAACTCATTCGTTTCTATCGAATCGTTCCTTATTCGGAAAAATCCCATGAAGGATTTTTAAGATGTGTGATGGCAAGACAGGGTGTTTCTACGGGGGAGGCGATGGTGGTTTTAATGACCCAGCACAAAGAGTTTCCAGAAGGCGAGCGCTTCGCAAAGGAAATGAGAGAGGCTTTTTCAAATTTGGTCTCTGTGGTCCAAAATGTGAATTCTGAAAAAGGCAATGTGATTCTGGGGAATGAAAACATTTTGCTTGCGGGAGAACCTTTTATTCACGAGAAAATCAAAAATTTGAAAATGAGAATTTCCGTAGGTAGTTTTTTTCAAGTTCATTCAGAGCAAGCGGTTAAGATTTGCGAGGCAGTAGAACGGATGGCAGCCTTAACGGGTTTGGAAAATGTGCTCGATCTTTATGGCGGGGTCGGTTTAATGGGTTTGTCTCTTGCCTCGGGCGCTCAGAAAATTTATGAAATTGAAAATGGAGCCTCTGCTGTAGCGGATGGAAAAGTCAATGCCCAGGCGAATGGAATCCATAATGTTGAATGGATTTGTGAAGATGTGTCGTTGGCCCTGATCCGGTTGAGGGATGAAGGAAAGTCTTTTGAGGTGGCCATCCTGGATCCTCCTCGACAGGGTTGCGGGAGAGACATGATTAAAATCCTCATGGATCTTTCTCCTCGAAAAATCATTTATGTTTCGTGCCTTTTAAAATCTTTGGTGGAAGATGTGCGTTTTTTGAAAGAAGGAGGATACGAGATTCGAGAAGTCGAGCCCGTAGATCTTTTTCCTCAGACGGCTCATGTTGAAACAGTAACTTTGTTAGAGAAATGTTGAATGATATTTGTTCAAGATGACATCTAATGCGTTTTTGTTATACTGATATAAACGTACACAAATACAAATGTTGTGACATTGTCATCCCAGAGAGTTTTAATCGGGGATCCATTTTCTTTGTTATGAAACATTCATGCCGACTGAGGGCGGCACAAAGGGGGATGAAAATCACCCTTGTAGTCGCCCCATTTATGGGGCGGTCTATGACATTGTGGCATTGGGCATTGCCCGATGAATCGGGCGACTACAAGTCATGATGAGTCATTGTATAAGAATGACTAAAGACTATTTTCAGGTGAAAGTGGATGATGGATCATGGATCATGGATGATGGATTCCTCTCTCTCGTTCAAGCTTGTGTAGTCGCCCGATTCATCGGGCAGACCCATAAATGGGGCGACTACAAAATAAGGGAGGCGAGGTGAGGGAGGGGCGGGTGGGGCTTTCATTGCACACGATGACTCCCAAAAGGGTCATTGAAATTAAAGACTGGATTCCCGCTAACCCCACAGGGGCTATTTCGTTGAAACCTGCGGGAATGACAACGACATAAAAAACAAGCTAAACTGTTACTTAAAACCATGCCACAAAACAAATTTGTTTCTCAAATTGAACATTTCAACACACGGTATAAAGAAGACATTGCTGGGGATTCCTATTTTGGGAAGCCCCTCGCTCCTGTGAAAATGGCAGAGGAAAAATTGTCTTCTAAAGGTACTCCTTCCATTGCCTATTTTTCCATGGAGTATGGCCTGGCCCCCAATATTTATAATCCCTTCCATGTAAAAAAACCGGTGCATCCGAAGGGCATGCATTACGATCACGAGGTTTTTTCTAACTTAAGAGCCATGGATTATTTTCATTATTTGAGGGTGGAGCGGCCTCCCGATCTTCCGATCTATAGCGGAGGCTTGGGGGTTTTGGCGGGGGATACGCTGAAGAGCGCTGCAGATTTAGGTCTCTCGATGGTGGGGGTGGGGATTCTCTGGCATGAAGGATATTTTGAGCAAAAATTTCTCTTTCATGATGGCCAGGTTCCCATGCCCATGCTTTGGGATCCCTATGCCTTTCCAGGTTTGATCCCTTTAAAAAATCATGTGAAGATTCAGCTCAAGGAAGATGTGATTCATTTGAGACTTTGGAAATATTATGTCTATGGTTTTGAAGATAAATCTGTGATTCCCTTGGTGCTTTTGGATTCTCATCTTCCTGAAAATACAGAAGAGATTCGAAAACTCACTTATCGCCTTTATCGCAGCGACGATGAGTGGTGGAAATTCTTGCAAAGGACTATTTTAGGCATGGGAGGCATTTTGGCGCTCGATGAATTGGGATATTCGATTGACGAATTTCATTTGAATGAAGGGCATGCCGCTTTTGCCTATGTGGCCAAGGCTTGTGGGCTTCCAGAAGCGGAGCAGAAAAATCTCCAGAAAAAGTTTCTCTATACCTGTCACACGCCGGTGGCTGCGGGACACGATCGCTTTTCGATGAAGTTGGCCGAGAAAATTCTCCCCTTCGACAAAATGGAAATTGTGGCCCGGTGGGGTCAAGATCCTCATCAGTCCGAACTCATCAATATGACATGTCTGGCGATGAATGCCTCTCGCGCGATCAATGCGGTCTCTCAACTGCATGGAAAGGTGACGCGGCTTCAGTTCCCCAATTTCAAAGAAAAATTAAAGGCCATCACCAATGGCGTTCATCATTTAACTTGGGTTTCAGAGCCCATGGCTCAGCTTTTCGATCAATTTCAAAAAGAGATCGGTTCTTGGAGGGAAGACCCCACTCTCCTCAAGAAGGCTGAAAAGTTGATGGGAAATAACGCTTTTCGAGAGGGGCTTTGGAAGGCGCATCAGGAGAATAAGCAGCGCTTGTCCCAATTTTTAAAACCCTGGAAATTGGATCCGGATCTTTTTACCATTGGCTGGGCCCGTCGCATCGCAGGGTATAAACGCCCCGGCCTTTTGCTCCACGATGCTCAAAAATTGTTAGACATGACGAAGCGCGTGGGCCCTATTCAAGTGCTGATTGCGGGGAAGGCCCATCCCAATGACAATGTGGGCAGAGGGATTATCAGCGAAATGCTTTCCAAGATTGACCAGTTGAACATGCGTTATGAAGATCTGAAAGTGATCATGCTGGAAAATTATGATACTTATTTTGGCAGGCTTCTCACGAGTTCCGTAGATGTGTGGCTGAACAATCCTCTGCCCCCTTTCGAGGCCTCTGGCACCAGTGGAATGAAGGCCATTTTAAATGGCGTGATTCAATTGAGCACTCTAGACGGTTGGGTGGCCGAGGCTGAAGATACGGGGATTGCTAGAATCTTTGGGTATCGATCCAAGGATGGGGCGGCGATTGCCAATGAGCATGATTGGAAAATGGAGGAAGACAGTAAGGCGCTTTATAAAGAATTAGAAGAGCTTTTGGATCTTTATTATCGGACCCATCGAAAAGGCTCTCTCCAAACCGATTCGCAGTGGGTGGACATGATGATTCACTGTGTCAGTCAAGCGGGATTTTTCAACACGCATCGGATGGTAAAAGAATATCAGGAAAAAATGTGGGGGATGGGGCAATAAGTTGAATTTTAATGATGAGAGATACGGGTCCTGTCCCTCCCCACCCCCACCGTCGGCATCGGTGTCGGGGGGGATGATAGATGAAGGTAGGAGATTGAAGACTCCACCTGCTGGCGCACGGTGGGGGACCCCCGGTCGGGCCACCCGTTGCCTATGCATCACTTATTGTTAGGTTGGAGGGTAGGATGGTCGAGATATCCATTGAATATGAAGGTGACCTACATTGCTCAGCTGTGCATGGGCCGAGCCAGGCGAAGCTTTCTACCGATGCGCCGGTAGATAATCAAGGACGCGGAGAAAGTTTTTCTCCGACCGATCTTTTAGCGACGTCGCTTGGGACGTGTATGGCGACGATAATGGGGATTTTTTCCCAGAGAAAGGCGATCCATTTAAAAGGCATGAAAATTCGTGTGGAGAAGCACATGCTGGAAAATCCCCGTCGGGTTGGAAAATTGGCGGTGGATATTCATGTGCCTGTCGCGTTGGATCCCGCTCAAAAGATGGCTTTGGAGGGAGCGGCGCTTGCCTGTCCCGTTCATAAGAGCTTGCATCCGGACATTGAAAGGCCCATTCGGTTTTTTTATCCAGGGGAGTGATTTTAGCGTACAGCGTATAGCGTTCAGCGTTCAGTAAAAAAGCGTGTTTTTCTGTACGCTATACGCTATACGCTGAACGCTGTACGCTGTCTTTAAAGATTCGGCGAAAGCCATTTTCGAGCGGTCTCAATTTCCATCCCTTTGCGTTTTGCATAATCCTCGAGTTGGTCTTGGCCGATTTTGCCGACGGTAAAATATTTGCTTTCGGGATGCGCGAAATAAAGACCACTGACAGACGCAGCCGGATACATGGAAAAATTTTCCGTCAGTTGAATGGATGCGTTCTTTTCGGCTTGCAAGAGATCAAAAAGAATCCGTTTCTCTGTATGATCTGGACAGGCAGGATAGCCGTGGGCAGGACGAATCCCCTGATATTCCTCTCGAATCAGGGCGTCACGACCCAACGTCTCTTCTTTGACATAACCCCAATATTCTCTTCGGACACGTTCATGCAGGCGCTCAGCTAAAGCCTCTGCGCAGCGATCGGCCAGGGCTTTTAGCATGATGCTATTATAGTCATCATGATCCGCTTCAAATTTTTTGACGATTTTTTCAATTTCCAATCCCGCAGTGACTGCAAAGGCCCCGATATAATCTGGGACGGTGCTTCCTTTGGGTGCAATGAAATCTGCAAGGGATAAATTCGGCTGTCCAGAATCTTTCTCTGCTTGTTGACGCAGCATGTGAAAAGTGGTGAGAACCTTGCGCTGAGAATCCTCTTTGTAAAGTTCAATGTCATCTCCAATGGCGTTGGCCGGGAAGAATCCAATAACGGCTCGAGCGGTGAGCCATTTTTCGCGAATGATTTGGTCTAGTAATTTTTGAGCATCGTCGAAAAGTTTTTTGGCCTCTTTGCCCAATTTAGGATCTTCAAAAATTTTTGGAAAACGGCCCTTCATTTCCCACGTGACAAAGAACAGGGTCCAGTCTATGTATTTTCGAATTTCAGAAAGGGGATAATCCGAAAATGATTTGAGGCCCAGGAATGAAGGGCGGGTGATCTCTTCGAAATTCAATTTGGCTTTCCTTTTCCGGGCTTCCTCGAGGGATAAAACATTTTTAGGGGTTCTCGCTGCATGCATTTTACGAAGCTCTTCATACTCTTCATCCGTTTTTGCAGTAAACCCTTTTTTCTCTGCTGCGTTTAAGAGATTCGAAACCACGCCCACGGCCCGTGAAGCGTCCAGGACATGGGTGGTAGACCCCTGATGATAAGCGGGTGCAATTTTAACGGCGGTATGAATTTTAGAAGTGGTGGCGCCTCCAATGAGAAGCGGAATTTCAAAACCTTCGCGTTCCATTTCCTGAGCCACATGCACCATTTCATCGAGGGAAGGCGTGATGAGGCCGCTCAGACCAATGATGTCTACCTTTTCTTTTCGGGCGGTTTCTAAAATCTTTGCGCAGGGCGTCATCACGCCTAAGTCCATGATTTCATAATTGTTGCACCCCAGGACAACGCCCACAATATTTTTCCCAATATCGTGGACATCTCCCTTCACGGTGGCCAAAAGAATTTTTCCAGCATGGCTCCTTCCCGTTCCTGCTTTTTCAGCCTCCATAAAAGGGAGCAAATAGGCCACAGCCTTTTTCATGACACGTGCACTTTTCACCACTTGAGGCAAAAACATTTTTCCAGCGCCAAAAAGATCTCCCACCACATTCATTCCGGCCATGAGTGGCCCTTCAATAATAGAGAGAGGTTTTGGATATTTGAGGCGGGCTTCTTCCATGTCTTTTTCGATATGGTCTACAATCCCCTGAACCAGGGCATGAGAGAGACGTTCCTCTACGGAGGCCTTTCGCCAAGATTCTTCCTCGACGGTTTTGCCTTCTTTCTTCTTGAACCGGTCTGCAAATTGAATCAGCCGTTCCGTTGCATCTTTTCTGCGATTCAAAAGAACATCTTCTGCAAGTTCCAATAAATCCTTCGGGATTTCTTCATAAACAGCGAGTTGTCCTGCATTGACAATGCCCATATCCAGACCCGCCTGAATGGCATGATAAAGAAAGGCCGAATGCATGGCTTCTCTTACCGCATTGTTCCCGCGGAATGAAAAAGAAATGTTGCTGACACCTCCACTGACGTATGCGTAGGGGAGTGTTTTCTTGATTTCTCTTGTAGCCGTGATGAAATCCACCGCGTAATCGTTGTGCTCTTCCATGCCGGTGGCCACGGTTAAAATATTGGGATCAAAAATAATATCCTCAGGAGGAAATCCCACCTGCCTTGTGAGAATCTCATACGAGCGCCGGCAAATTTCAAGCTTTCGCTTGCTGTCTGCGGCCTGTCCCTCTTCATCAAAGGCCATGACCACGGTGGCTGCCCCATAGCGGCGAATTTTTTTGGCATGGGCGATCAAGGCAGCCTCTCCTTCCTTGAGGCTGATCGAATTTACAATGGATTTACCCTGAACACATTTCAGACCTGCCTCAATGACCGACCCTTTGGAAGAATCAATCATGATGGGGACTTTCGAAATGTCGGGTTCGGCCGCGATTAAGTTTAGGAACCGCATCATTGTCTTTTCAGAATCCAACATTCCTTCGTCCATGTTGATGTCAATGATTTGGGCTCCATTTTCCACCTGTTGTCGGGCAATGGAAAGTGCCTTGTCAAAGTCTCCCGCCAAAATGGCCTTTGAAAAAAGGGGTGAACCCGTGATGTTAGTCCTTTCGCCGATGTTAATGAAATTCAGTCCGGGGCGAACGTTCAGAGCCTCTAGGCCGCTCAGGCGAAGCATACGCTCCCGCTCCGGGATTTTCCGAGGCAAGCAGTTTGACACAACTTCCGCAATTTTCTGAATATGGGCCGGTGTGGTTCCGCAACACCCTCCCACAATATTCACAAAGCCACTTTTGGTAAAATCCAAAATATACTGAGCCATTTCCTCAGGTGTTTGGTCATATTGCCCAAATTGATTGGGGAGTCCCGCATTGGGATAGCAGCTTACGAAGCAATTTGCGAGGCCGGACAGTTCCTCGAGATAAGGCCTCATCTCTTTGGCCCCCAGGGCACAATTGATTCCGATGCTGAAAAGATTCGCGTGAGAAACGGAGTTCCAAAAGGCTTCGATGGTTTGACCCGACAGCGTTCGCCCGCTGGCATCTGTGATCGTGACCGAGGCCATCACGGGAAGACGGATGAGCTTGTCAGAAAAATATTGGTCAATCGCAAAAAGGGCCGCTTTTGCATTTAACGTATCAAAAATCGTTTCCACAAGAAGAAGATCCACGCCTCCTTCTACGAGCCCGTGAATTTGATCGTAGTAAGCCTTGACCAAGAGGTCAAAAGTCACGGCCCGGAATCCGGGGTCATTCACATTCGGGGAAAGAGAGGCTGTGCGATTCGTGGGGCCCAGGGCTCCTGCCACCCAGCGGGGCTTCTGGGGATTTTTAAGGCTATATTCTATCGCCACTTTTTTGGCGAGACTGGCCGCGGATTGATTGAGCCTGAAAATCAGGTTTTCCATTTTATAATCAGCCATGGAAATGGCATTCGAACTAAACGTATTCGTTTCAATGATGTCGGCCCCGGCCTCGAGATAGCCGCAATGGATGGCTTCAATGATGTGCGGTTGGGTGATGGAAAGAAGATCATTGTTCCCTTTCAAATCGCAAACATGATTTTCAAATTCCTTCCCTCGATAATCCTCTTCACTGGGCCGATAGGTTTGAATCAGGGTCCCCATGGCACCATCCAAAATTAAGATTCGTTTGGAAAGGATTTGGGTCAGTAGTTGAGTTAAACCTCGATACCGAAGTTGGGATGCGGCATTCGACGAAAGATCTTGGCCATCTTGGCTTTCAGAAATACTCGACAGGCATTTTTTATGCCTGCCTGCGTTTTCTTCAAGCCAATCTGGCTCAAGCTTTTTCGTCTCGGTGCTCGCACCGAACTTCGGTATCGAGGTTAAACCGTCGGCCTTCTCTACCATGAATAGCTCCTTGGAGGAGGATGATATGCAACCTAGCCTATCCCAAGGGGTAAAGCTTGTCAATCTGTCTTGGCAGATAGATTTTTGGGCAGAAAAAATGTTCATTTTTGAACTATTAAAAGCTTTAAATGGGCCTTAATTATCCCAGTTTCTTGAAAAGCGAGCTTTCAAATGTTATATTGAGGAAGGAATATAAGTACATCTCTGAACGGTACTTGTTGAAGAGATGCCCAGTTTTGAAAGTAATTAATGAACTGACTTGTAAGAAAGGATCCGTGTTAGAAAATGACAGAGAGGGGGAGAGGTCGTGAATCATGCAGACATCTCACATCCCCAGCCATTCCATAAAAAACCTCTGTGTATTTGTATGCCTTATTTTTTCCTTCCTTTTTATCAGTCTTTCTTGTTTAGAGGCGGCTACCCTCACCTGGGATGGAGAGGGCTCTACCACTGAATGGAGCGATTGTTCAAATTGGTCTAGCAACACATGCCCGGGTGCAAGTGATATCGCTACGTTTGATTCAACCTCGACAAAGAATTCTACCCTTGACGGAAATTTTGGAGGTTCTGTGGCCGGAGTCAATATCGGCTCAGGTTACACGGGAACGATTACGCAAGCACATTTTCTGATTGTAGGTTCCAGCAATTACGTTCAAAGCGGCGGAACTTTCACAGGGGTCACCAACTATAATATCACCATCAATGGAGATTTTACTGTTACAGGAGGGACCTTTGGTGCGACTCCCAGTACGATGACAGTCTCAGGAAATTTTACGCAGACCGCAGGAACCTTTAATGCCCAAACGGGAAAGGTCGTTTTGAATGGGACGAGTTCTGTAACGGTTGATGTGAATACAACCGAAACCTTTTATGAATTAGAAATTAATAAAACCTCCAGCACGGATGCAGATGACAATGTGACGCTAACAGGAACGGATAGCTTGATTGTCACAAGCAAACTCACTTTGACAGATGGTCAAGTATATGGGGGAGACAGCACGGCCGCCCTGGATGCTCAGGGAGATGTGACTGTCGGTTCTTCATACAGTGGAGGGACGAGCGCCCTTAACTTTTCGGGAGGCAATTCGCAATCCTTTGATCTTACGGGAGGCACGAACCGATTTGATTCAACGGTGACAATCAATAAAACAGCAGGTTCGACCGTGACCCTTGCTTCCGATCTCATTCTGGATAATACGGGGCAGGATTTGACCTTGTCGCAAGGAACACTCAATATTTCAACAAAGAATCTGACGGTTCTTGACGACTTCACCTTCACGGGAGGGGCCTTCACCAATGGAGGATCGAATTCGATTTCCATTGGGGATTTTGCCATGACGGGCAGTAGCAGCATCAGTTTCAGTGGCCAGAATTCTTCGATGACCCTCACTTCGAGTTTCACCTTAGCAAATGCGAATGCTACCTTTACTTCTACGAGCGGGACCCTGACCCTCACGGGAGATTTCACAAATTCGTCTGGAACATTTACCCATAACAGTGGGACTGTCACTTTAGATGGAACGAATCAAACCCTTTCAGGGGCGACGACCTTTTACAATCTGACGAAAACACCTTCCACGGCTGCAACCCTGACTCTTCCTGCAAGTACGACTGTCACGATTGCAGGTACGACCACGTTGAAAGGGGCATCTGGGGGAGCCTTACTCTCCTTGAGAAGCAGTACGTCAGGGACGCAGACGAAAATCAATCCTCAAGGGACTCGGAGCCTTCAGTATTTGGATGTGAAAGACAACAACAACACGAATTCCACAGTGATGTCCTGTACCACGGGCTGCACGGACAATGGGAACAATACGAACTGGGAGTTTGGTCCCACCGTTCAGTTTGCCTCTACCTCCTCCAGTGGTTCTGAGAGTTCTACCTCCGTGAGTCTGTCTGTCAGCCTCTCCAGTTCTAGCAGTTCGGATGTGACCGTGAACTATGCTGTAGGCTCAGGGACGGCCACCAGTGGAGGAACAGACTTCACGTTGAGCGATGGGACGCTCACCATTACAGCTGGCAGTGTCAGCGGAAGTATTTCCATCACGGTTGTGAATGACACCTTGGATGAAAATGATGAAACAATCATTGTCACTCTTTCCAGCTCCACGAATGCCACTTTAGGGACGAACACCACCCACACTTATACCATCACGGATAATGATGATCCTCCTTCCGTGAGTTTCACGAGCTCCAGTCAGAGTGGGGCTGAGAGTGTTGGAACGATGACAGTGACAGCACAGCTTTCTACGGCTTCGGGGCTGGCCGTGAGTGTGCCTTATACCATCACAGGTACTGCAACAGGAAGTGGGACCGATTATACCATTACCTCTAGCCCTGTGAGCATCTCTGCAGGTTCTACCACAGCGACCGTGACCATTACCGTGGTGAGTGATGCCCTTGATGAAGCCAATGAAACAGTCATCCTCACCATGGGATCTCCCACGAATGCCTCTCAAGGGAGTACCACCACACATACGGCGACGATTACAGATGATGATTCTTCAACCATTACCTATACCTGTGACAACACGTGCTCCATTTATGTGGATGGGACGCTCATTGTAACAGATACAAATTGGAGGACGGCGGACAGCTACAGCATGGATCTAACCATAGGAACAGGCTCAGATGATGGAAGCCTCATTGCGGCAAAAGTGGATGACACAAGCTGGGTGGGAGGTTTTGCCTGCCGAATTGATGCGGGCGGAAGTCGAACTCAAGGATCAGACTTTGTGTGGAAGGTGTTGGCGATTGATGACAACAATCCGCCTTCGAACTGGAATCAAACCAGTTACAGTGACTCTAGCTGGTCGGGGGCTACTGAAAAAGCCATTGTCGGTCAAGGCCGATGGGGTTCGATGAGTTCATTCAGCAATTCTGACAGCAAGGCCAAGTGGATTTGGAGCAGCAAATGGTACAAGAACGATCATGTCCTCTTTCGAGCGAGAGTGAATCCCTCCACAAATGGTCTCATCATAGTGGGTGCGGACAACCGGTGTGAAGTCTATCAAAATGGGACTCGAATGGGAGCAGGAACAGATTGGTCGCAGCCTATCTTCATCCCCGCGGTCATTCAAACCGGGGATGTGATAGCAGTGCATGCAACAGATGAAGGAGGGATCGCAAGCCTGATCAGTGAAATCACATGGGAAGAGAATGGGACGAGGAGAACCGTGGTGAGCGATGGGACATGGAGGCTCTCGACAGAGAACGTCTCAGGGTGGGAGAGTAGCTCCTACACGGATACCTCATGGGGGACAGCCCATGTGACGAGTAGCCTAGGAAGCGGGCCGTGGGGAACGACTGGGACATTAGAAGAGCTATCGAGGGATGCGAAATGGATCTGGGATAGCAATACAGAAGGGACCAATGAGGTCTGGGTGAGAAAGAGCATTTCTGCAAGCCCGAATGCGACCCTAACATATAGCTGTGACAACAGTGCAGAAGTCTATGTAAATGGGGTCTTGATGAGTAGCCTCAGTGAATGGGGGACGCCCCAAAGCACCTCCCTAAATCTATCGAATGGAGACGTCATCGCCGTCAAGGGGATGGATGCAGGGGGGATCGCAGGATTCATAGGATCCATATCCTACAACGGGTCAACCCTCCTGACGAACTCGACCTGGAAAGTCTCGAAGGGGACCTACAGTGACTTATCGTGGGCCCAGAAGACATATGATGATAGTGGTTGGGGTTATGCTGTAGATCATGGGGGAAATGGAATCAGCCCCTGGGGGAATCTGACAGCAATCAGCTCAGATGCCCATTGGATATGGACAGGGGACAACAACAGTGATGACACCGTTTACTTTAGATTCACGATAGGGAACAGCAACACACCTGTAGGACAGACGACCCTATACGCAAGTGCCGATAACAGCTTCAAGCTCTATAAGAACGGGGTCTTGATTGCCAGCGGGAGTGAATGGTCTCAGCCACAGAGTGTGATCACACCATTATCGTCAGGGGATATCTTGGCCATAGAGGCAGATGATCTTGGGTATAAGGCAGGGATGCTCTTTTATTCGACAGGGACCTACTCTATGGTATCAGACACGTCATGGAAGATGAGTACCGTAGAACAGGCCAATTGGAATACCTCCACATTTGATGATTCATCGTGGGAGGGTGCGACAGATTACGGGGCGTATGGGGTGAGCCCTTGGGAGAACCATATCTCGGGATGGCCTTCGACGTCTAGCCATTGGATCTGGTCCCGCAACAATGTGACCGGTTCTTCCTCTATCGATTCAAAGGTGTTCTTTAGAAAAAGGGTGCTGTAAAGACAGGCGTGAGTCGTGAGTTTTAAGGGCATTCTTTTTTTGTTCACCACTCACCTATCACCCCTCACGACTGTTTTCTTTGAGGAGAGCCTCCCCTCTTTAGTTTAAAGAGGGGTTGGGGGAGTTAATTTCTTTTTGATGATTTTATTCTTTGTCTGCAGAAGAAGGGGCACTTTTTAGTTCTTGAAACAGATTTTTTAAATCTTGAACCAATCCATCCGCAACCACAAAGGTCAATCCTTTTTCCCCAACTCGAATCAGGTGTCCTTGGCGCTCCCTTGTTTTACTGATTCTCCATTCTATGGAGTTCGTTTCGGGAAGGGTCATAGACAAGACCCATCCGATATCTCCCTCTTTCCAACTTTCAGGATTTTCAGATAAATCCAGGGCATGAAGATTTGAAAGTTGGGAAAGGAGAGGACCTATTTTTTGATATTCCATGGTTTGGTTTTTACCCTCGAGCGTCCAGAGAGATTCATTTTCTTCCGTGTGTTTTAGAACGGTTGTATTCTCCCCCTCTTTTAAAGTGAAAGAAGTGACGTCCTTGATTTTAAAATGAGAAAGGGTTAAGTCAAAAAGAACGCTGATGGACGGAAGAATTTTTTGAAAGCTGTCTCTTGAAACAGTCCAAATCTCTGGGGCTTTGTCGATTTGAATAAAGCGATGACCTGAGGTGAGAGGGACCTCTTTTCCAAATCGCAGCTTGTGAGACGATCCATCTCTTAATGTGATTTCTGCAGTCGGAGCCAAGTCTGAAAGTCCAAGGGTTTCTGGTGAGTTTAGGTAAGAGCGGTCTACCCTTTTGACTTGGGAGATGGTGTTTAGCAGGGTCTCGATTGTTTCTGGATAGAGGGGAAGTTTGTCAAAGGGTGGATGCGCCACCCATTTTTTCTCTTTGAGTTCAAATTCTAAAGTGTGCCTCCCAGTCCGAAGAGAAATTTTTTGAACCTCTTCTTTCTTCCAAGAAGGTGAGGGAAGTTCTATGAGTTCTGAAAGGGGGATCAAGGTGTTTTCCACTTTCCATAGGGCAATTTTGAAAACGAGATCATGGTCATTCACCTTCATGTAACAAATACCAGAGCCTTCTGGAGAGGATTCTCCGACATCTAAACGGTTTGTTTTTCCATCTCTGTCTTTGATCCAGCATTGAGCTGCCGGCTTCTCAAGCCCATATTTCTTGAAGTTCCCGCGGTCCACGATCCCACTTGCAGTCAGATGAGACAGATTTTCTAAAAGTTTATTCAAACCCTCTTTTTTAAGAGCCATCTCCTTGGGTTCCAAGAGAACCCATTCTTTGGTTGCAGATAAACTGAAAGGGAGGATCCCCCCTCTTAGGATCAGAGGGGAGGGGGGAGTTAATTTCTTTTTCTCCAAAATCAATTTTCGATAGGGAAAGATCATTTCAACTCTCTCTATTTTTTCTTGAGAAAGGGTCCAGAGGGCCGTCTCACACCAAGGATCGCTGGAAGGATCTGTCTGATCTGAATCTTCGGAAATATTAAATCTAGCGAGAAGAGGATCCTGGGCCAGGAATACATCAGGGTTTCCTTCTTGTCTCACGAAATTTTCATTCCGGTTTGGGCCGCGTTTCCCAATGAGAAGATGTTCTTCCATTTTACCTTTCTCGTTCATCAACACGAGATGCAGGGCGTTTTCGTCGTCCAATCCGTAATCACCCAAAACGGCTGGGCTTGAAGATCGAAGCTCTCCTTCTAAAGAAGTCAGGGCCGATAAAAGCTCATCCACCTTTTCATGAATGGCAGGGGCATCGAATTTGCTTTGGACAGTCCATGTCCCATTTTTCTCTTTAAGCCGCACGCCTTTGTCTTCTGATTTTTGACGGAAGCATTTGATTTCTCGAACGGTGTCAGCAGAAAAATTCTTACCCAGAATCCTTTCATAACGAAGACCGAAAACGGCCACCGGTTGTTTTGATTTTTGGTAGAAATAAAGGACGCTCAAAGAGCCAAACGCAAGAATCAAAAAAAGGATTTGCTTGACCTTCATGTTAGGAGAAGTTCCTTCGTAAATATCGTTCTCTCTTGAAGCGGCGTAAACTCAGTCGGCCGACTCCTAAGAGAATGAGAAAAAGGGGAATGATCCCTGTTCCTAAAAAGCGGTATAGCATTTTTTGGTTGCCTGAAAGTTTCGGAATTAAACGGGCCATTTTTTCTTTGGTTCTGAGATGAATCAGTTCATCCCCCAGGGTGAGCGCATCCACACTGTTGATGAAGAAATCGCCGTTGTTGCCATATTCAATCACATGGTCATTCCAGATCATGGCGCAGGCAACCATGAAGAGCCGCGCAGGCTGAGCAATGGAAGGAGGAGATGTCTTCTCGTCTTGGGGTGCTGAAGCCGATTTTTCTTCCACTCCTTTTTCCCATCTCGGTTTTTTCTTGTCTTTGAAGGCGTCTGGAAATGTACCCTCGATTAAAAGGGCCAAAGGTTTGCCGGGTTCAAAGTGATCAGGCGGCTCAATATCTTCTCTTTTCAATTCCCCCTCGCGAAAAGGGTGCGTCCAACTTTCTTTCCCTGAAGAAAGAAGGGTCGTGGTTTTTAAATGATTCTTCAAGATTTTTTCCGTGTCCGGGATAAGCACAGTTCCCCATAAATAAAAGAGGGAGCTCAGGCGGTTGGAAATGGAAATATCCGGATTCATGCTGTCCCCTGTCAGAATCACATGGGTGGGAAGATGGATAGGCATTGCCACTTCAAAGGGTCCGTAGCGTTCCTCTGTTTGAATACTCAGGGTTTCTGATTGACGGTCCATGAGAAAATCCGAACTCACTTGAACGCCATATTTTTTAAGAAGGCCGTCAAGGCCGGTATTGATTTTAAGACTGCTGGCATGAGGTCCCTCTTGATCGCTGGTATAATTTTGCTGATAAGATTGGATGGCCAGAATCACGGATTTTCCGCTTAGAAGGGCATGGTTGAGCTCCCAGATTTCCCGCTTATTCCACCTTTGGGGATTCACAATCACAACGGTGTTCACATTTTCGGGGATAGACTCGTTTTTTTCAAAATCAATGGGAATGATTTCGTATTCCTCACTTTCTAGAATTTTGGGAAGATACTTGAAATGATCCTTTTCTTCTGCAGTGGCGATGCCACGCGCCTCAAAAAGCTCTTTTATCTGAGGATCCATGCGGTCTTTGGGAGTTATCAAGGCAATTCGGGGTTTGGGGTCGCGGGTGAGGTGAAAAATGCGGGAGATGAGTTCATATTCGAGGCTGCCAAAATTTTGTGGGGTGAGTCTTGGGATGGCCTCAGGTTTTTTCTCTTTATAGGCCAGGGTCATCCCGGAATAAATGCTCACGATCGTACGCTCGTCGGCTTCAATGCTTTGCACTTGAAAGGGAACCACCCCTTTTTTCATGAGCTCTTCGGACAATTTTTGCGATTCTGTTTCTTCGGCTTTTTCTGCCTCACCGAGCAATTGCTTGGCGGCATCCTCTCCAAGGCGTTTGGAGAAAAGCTTTCTCATTTCTCGTCTTTGAATGTTGAGGGCGTCCATGGCCTCCACATGATGGACTTGAAATTGTAGATTTCCGTTAGATGCAATTTCAAACTCCTGAATCTTATCCACCACCTCTTCTTCAAAGGTCTTCATGAGAGAAGGCATTTTTTCAGGGGGGGAAATGTAGAAATCTACTTTCACGGGAACTTTTAATTGGGAAAGAACCCCTTTGGCTTCAGGTGAGACGGTATAAATTTTTTCCTCTGTTAAATCAAACCGCTCACGGGTGAATCCATCCGCGACCCCATTAAAAAAAAGGATGAGACAAGTATATACAAATGTATATACGATCAATTGCCGCTTGGCATGAGGTTTCATACGGCTCTCAAGATAAAAGACATTCAGTCCCAGAAAAAGGGCTGTCATCGAGAGAAAATAAATCACATCTCGGGCATCCAGGAGGCCGCGCTCCACGCCTTCGAAATGAGGGGTCATCGCGACAAATTTTAAAATGCGTGTGCCCAGTGCAAGCGTCCCGGTCCATCCGTCCAGTTGGAGAGCTACGAGCGGCATCCCCAAAAGATAGAAGGAGAGACAGGTCATCATGGAGACGACGAAGGCCAGAATCTGATCCTTACAGAGGCCCGACACAAAAAGTCCCAAACCGATAAAAAAACTCCCGCAGAGAAAAGATCCAAAATAACCTCCCAGGATTGGGCCCCAGTCGGGTTTCCCTAACAGCTTGAGCATCAGGGGAATCGAAGCCGTGGTGCCCAGCGCAATGGCATAAAAGGCAAGGCTGGCGAAAAATTTTCCAAGCACCAAGTCACGTGTTTTGAGTGGCAAGGTCAGCAAAAGTTCAAAGGTCCCCTCTTTTCTTTCCTCGGCCCAGAGGCGCATGGTGATCGCTGGAATAAAAACCACAAGCATGATGGGAAGGCCAGAAAAAAAGGAACGCATTTCAATGCGGCCCGCCAAGAAAAAAGAGAGAAGATAGAGGCTGCTTGTCACGAGTGAAAAAACAATCAAGAAAATGTAGGCAATAGTGGAATTGAAATAGGCCCCCCATTCTCGGCGAAAAAGGATGAGGATGTTTTTCATTTCTCACCCTCCTTTTTTTCCTTCTCTTTGAATCGCAGGGATCGCGTCAGTCCCAGGAAAGTTTCCTCTAAAGACAAACGATGGGGGCCAAAGGATTGCAAGGCCCAATTTTTTTCTTTAATCATTTGATCTGCTTCGTTCCAGAGTTCTGGGCCAAAAGGTCCTCTCAATTCAAAGGTGGAAAGAAGATCCCCCCTCCCCGTCTCTAAAAAAGAGAAAGAGCCAAGAGCTGAAAGTCCTCTCAAGGCATTCTCCACCTCTTCACGAGAGGCCCTGACCGTCAGGTGATAACAGTCTTGGCCCATTGCCGTTGCCTGAAGTTCTTCCAGGGTACCGTCCGCTATTTTTTTTCCTTCATGGATGATGAGGATGCGATGACTTAAAGAGTCGGCCTCTTGCATGATGTGCGTGCTGAAGAGAATGGTTTTTTCTTGAGCCAGTTTCCGGATCAATTCTCGAATCTCAATGATTTGAAAGGGGTCGAGCCCTGCCGTGGGTTCATCCAGAATCAAGACCTTTGGATCGTGCATCAAGGCCTGGGCCAATCCCACCCGTTGGCGATAGCCTTTGGAAAGTTCTGAAATGGTTTTCTTGAGAACCTCTTTCAAGGAAAGATTTTCGATCACCCAGGTGAGGCGTTGCCGAGCCATCTTTGCTTGGAGATGGCGGGCCTGGGCGATAAATTTTAAATATTCATCTACCTGCATCCCCAAATAAAGAGGGGCCGTTTCGGGTAAATAACCCATCAGGCGGCGGACCTCGAGGGGCTTTTGGAGAATGTTGAACCCATCCACAGTGGCCGTTCCGCAAAGCGGGGTGAGAAAAGTGCTTAAGATACGCATCAAAGTCGTTTTTCCCGCCCCATTGGGTCCCAAGAGACCCAAAATCTCTCCGGGTTTAGCCTTGAAGGACACGTGGTCTAAGGCCACCGTGAAACCGTAACGCATCGTGAGTTCGCAAGCTTCGATCATAAATACAGTTTTAAGTTATAAGTTGTAAGTTTTAAGTTTAAAAGGAATTTATTTTTTACTTACAGCTTACAGTTTATAGCTTATGACTGCTTTAACATTTCTTGCAATTCCCCGCGCTCGTACATTTCGGTGACGATGTCGCAGCCGCCGATAAACTCTCCATGAATGAAAATTTGGGGAACGGTAGGCCATTGGGTGTAATCCTCCAAGGCATCCCACAGCTCGTCATTTGCGAGGACATTGACAGATGCCAGGTCCTTCGCGCCTGCGGCCCGAAGCACTTCACAGGCACGGGCTGAAAATCCGCATTGAGGAGCCTCAGGGGTACCCTTCATAAAAATAATCACAGGACTAGATTTTACTTTTTCTTCGATTTGGGATCTCAAGGGATGTGACATTGTGATGCTCCTTTTTTTAAAACAATTTCCAAGGGTCAATGTCTAATTGGACATTTGAAAATTGGAAATTAATTTGACATTGGGTATTGTAAATTTGTCATTTTTTATATTGCTCTGGCGTATAAGTTTTTAAAGTCAGTGCGTGCAATTCTCCGGAGGCAATTTCATGTTCGAAAATCTTGTAAATCATGCGATGTTGAGCAATCATGAGTTTACCCTTAAAGGTGGGAGAAATCACCACTGCCTGGTAATGGTCTTGGGTTCCTGTGAGATCGGTTACCTCTGCCTGTGTCTGGGGAGCCCATTTTTCTATTTTTGACTTAATTTGTTCCGCGTTCATAAAGTTAGTTTTTTTACACCAGAACTTCCATATTAATGGTAAAATCCTCCCCGAGTCCACTTAAAAAAGGGGGGTCTATGGACACCAAAAGCTGTATCGTTTGTAAGCTATTGGGTCTTCTGGTGGTGATTGGGGCTTTGAATTGGGGTTTGATCGGGATTTTGAAGTTGGATTTGGTGGCAAAGCTCTTGGGGGACATGACGATTGCTTCCCGGGTCGTTTATACCTTGGTGGGGATTGCAGGCGTGGCGAAGCTCATTTCTTGTTTTAGAGATTGTCCGGCGTGCAAGAAATAGCTTTTGTACTTTAAATTTATTCAAAGGCTCTTTCCTTCCTATACATACCCAAGGACAGAGATAGGAAATGAGAACCGAGACGCAAAAGCTTGAGCCAGACAGGCCTTTGCAGTCCCTGTGGGATTGACCTGAAGAAAACGTAGGCATACACTGACAGGTGTCTGTCGAGGCTTTCTGAAGGTCAAGATGGCCAAGATCTTGCGTCGAATTCCATTTTCCTATCTCTGTCCTTGGGTACATAGGAAAGAGCCTTTTTTTGTTCCCTGTGGGTAGCACGTCAAGATGTCGATCGTGTATTTAAAAGTGTGTCCTTTTAAGAGGAGGCGGGTCCTGTCCCTCCTCACCCAGCAAGGTAGGTTTTTCTGCCGGTGGCAGAAAAACCTTCCGCGGTAGTAAATGTTATTTCTCGTTTATCAACTGACGGCACAGAGGTTATAGCCCCCGTGGGGTCGATATCGGTTGGGTTGTGAATGTAATGAGAGGGTCCATGTCTCCATCTGCTGGCGATCAGCGGGGGACCCCCAGTCGGGCCACCCGCATCCATAAAAGGACACACTTTTAAATACACGATCCGCA
>JACPWU010000005.1 GCA_016196885.1 Chlamydiota bacterium
GTCCAGAACAAAAAATAAATGCTCTGAATTTTTCTAAAACGATCGAAACCTTTTATCAGCAGACCCTAAGTAATTGTATTAGAAATAGTTATGTTTCTAAATAATGAGACAAATTAATAGAATGGATACCCCGCCGATGGTCAAAAAAATCAATTCACGCCCCCAAAAATGAATTCTCTTGGATCCGTACATAATGCAAAGGCCTAAAACTACCAGAAAAGATAAGTGCTTGACAATTTCCCCAAGAATATCTATATTGTATTCCACATTCTGTTCAAACATAAGAGCTTTTTGAAACATTCTGGTAGAGAGGGAGATACGCATTATGCCACACAGCATTTCAGCAGCTAAAAGAGTTAGACAAAATTTAACGAGACGTACGCGTAACAGACAAACCAAGACAGAACTCAAGAATCTGACCAAGGATCTCCTCTCTCTCATTACAGATAAGAAAAAGGATGAGGCCACCACTGCCTATCGCGACCTTTCAGGTCATTTTGACAGAGCTGCCAAAAAAGGCATGATTCATAAGAATAACGCGGATCGTCATAAATCTCGTTTGGCTGTGAGGTTGATGAAGGCTTTTGCTGCTTAAATTCCTCTCGTTTGCTTTTCGGAATTATTTTCACTCCAAATTTGTTATAATGATGTGCAGACTTAAAGAGGGGGATTTTTTATGAATATCACAAAAACGACTTTTCTTCTCGCACTTTTAACCGTTCTGTTTGTTTTGGCCGGAGGGGCCTTGGGCGGCCAAAATGGCATGGTCACCGCTTTCATTTTTGCCCTGGTTATGAATGTGGTCACTTATTTT
Source organism: Chlamydiota bacterium (assembly GCA_016196885.1). GTDB lineage: Bacteria > Auribacterota > JACPWU01 > JACPWU01 > JACPWU01 > JACPWU01. Next base: position 815 of record JACPWU010000005.1, read on the forward strand.
TTCTGCCATAAAATGGTCCTGATGCTTTATCGGGCCCAACCTCTTTCAGAGGGAGATGCCCCCGAGGTGTATCAAATGGTAAGAGAGCTCACGATGAAGGCAAGTCTTCCCATGCCTCAGATTTATCTCATCCCCCAAGAGGCACCCAATGCCTTTGCTACGGGAAGAAGTCCGGAGCATGCCGTGGTGGCTGTAACACGAGGCATTATGAATCTTTTGGACAAAGAAGAGTTGAAGGGCGTCCTAGGTCATGAACTCTCCCATGTCCGCAACCGAGATATTTTGGTGAGCACCATTGCAGCCACGATCGCAGGCGCTATCAGTATGGTTGCCAACATGGCTCGCTGGGGTATGATGTTTGGTGGGGGTAGACGCAGTGACAATGACCGAAATAATCCGATCGGTCTTATCTTGAGCATTGTTCTTCTGATTTTGCTTCCTTTTGCAGCCATGCTCATTCAATTGGCCATTTCAAGGACGAGAGAATATGGAGCGGATGAGTCAGGGGCAAAGCTTACAGGAAATCCAAGGGGTTTGGCGAGTGCCCTTCGAAAACTTCAGATGTATTCTCAAAAGCGGCCGATGACCATTTCAAATCCAGCCACAGCTCATCTCTTTATTGTAAATCCCCTCAGCGGAAAAAATCTCTTAAGACTTTTCAGCACGCATCCACCCATTGAAGAGAGAATTCAGAGGTTGGAAAAAATGGTTTAAAAAAGAAGTCAGAAGTCAGAATAATAAGGAGGTGTATTTATTCTGAATTCTGAGTTCTGGCTTCTGAAGACTAACCCTTAATCCCACTCAGGACCATCCCCTTCACAAAGTAACGCTGCATGAAGACAAAGAGAAGTAAGATAGGCAAAATCACAATCACAGAACCTGACATTAAAAGACCCCATTCTGTGTTGTGTTGTCCATTGAGGTTGGCCAAGGCAACGGGAAGGGTATAGCCTGATTCCTTGGTCATGATGATGAGAGGCCACAAAAATTCATTCCAAGCCCCCATAAAGGTAAAAATCGTCATCGTAGCCAAAGCGGGACGGCAAAGGGGGAGAACAATGCTCCACAGAATCCGAAGCTCGCCACAACCGTCCATTCTAGCGCTTTCCAAAATTTCATTTGGAATCCCCTTCATGAACTGACGCATGAGAAAAATGCCAAAAACAGAGGTAGATCCTGGAAGAATAAGCCCTGTAAAGGTATTCAAAAGATGCATGTTTTTTAGAATCAAGAACACAGGCATCATGCAAACCTGACCCGGAACCATCATGGTCAAAAGCAAAAGTGAAAAAATCTTTTCACGCCCAGGAAACTTGTGTTTTGCAAAGGCATAGGCAGCCAAAGAATTTAAAATCAGATTCAATAAAGTAATAGAAACAGAAATAAAAAGACTGTTTCCAAAAAAAGCAAGAAAACGTACCTTCTCAAAGAGATCTTTATAATATTGGAAGGTATAAGGATGAGGAATCAATTGCGGAGGAAGCGCAAAAATCCCCTCCTCTGGCTTTAAAGAAGTGGACACCATCCAAATAAAAGGCACCAGTGTTAGGAGAAAGAAAAACAGAATGACGCTGTGCAAGCTTGTGATTTTCAGTAAGTTTTTTAACTTTTTCACGCTTTAACTCCGTCCATCTTGAGTTTTGCTTTTACTCACGACTCACGACTCACCCCTCACCCCTCACGACTGCCTTTAATATTCAAAACTTTGCTTATTCATCTTAAATTGAATCATCGAAAAAACAGCAATCACAATAAAAAGAACATAAGCAATGGCGGAGGCATAGCCCATGTGAAAATATTTAAAACCCTGCTTATACATCAAAAGAACAACAGAAACAGTACTGTCCAAAGGACCTCCGTCGGTCATGATATAAGGCTCTGCAAAAAACTGAAAATACCCGATGCTGGTCATGATGCCCACAAAGAAAATGGTCGGTCTTAAAAGAGGCAAGGTAATGTGAAAAAAAGATTGGACGCGATTGGCTCCATCAATCTGAGCTGCCTCATAAAAATGAGGAGGAATGCCCTGCAAGCCGGCTAAAAAAATCACCATGTGGTACCCAAAATTTTTCCATACGGCCATTAATATTAAGGCTGGCATCGCCCAAGTCACGTCTCCCAACCAATTCTTTCCCTCCAATCCCAAAAGGCTCAAACCCCAATTAATGAGACCAAAACGCGAATTATAAAGCCATCTCCAGACCACAGCGACAGCAACCATGGTCGTCACAACCGGTGTAAAAAACCCTACACGGAACAAAGTTCGACATTTAACGATGGTGCTGTTGAGAAGAATGGCCAAAAACAAAGCGATGGTCATGGTCAGAGATCCTCCCACCACCACAAAAATAAAAGTATTCCAAAGAGATTTTAAGAAAATTTTATCGGACATCAGATTTTTAAAATTTTCGAGTCCTACGAAAGAAACTTGATTCAAATTTACGATCGATCGGATATCCCAATTGGTAAAGCTCATCAAAAGAGAGATAAAAACAGGGGCGAAAAGAAAAATCGCAAAAATAGAAAGGCTGGGTAAAATAAAACCATAAGACTTGAGATAACGTTTGAACTTCCCTAAAAGATCTAAATCTCCTATGTCATAAAGGGTTCGATTCTTAGAAGACATAAAATAAAGGACCAGTGCCAAACCAATCAATCCCAGAAATAGACCCACCAAGACCCCTTTAAAAAGAGGGGTTTGAGAACGCTGGCTTTTCAAAAGAATTTTCTGAATCTGAGAAGACATTTTTGAAAGACCTTCGTCTATAGAATCTTTTTCGAAAATGAGTCTCTCCATTTCATTGTCGACCACGCCAGCCATTTCTTCCCATTCAGGAATAGAAGGGGGACTGTCCGTGTCTTTTAGCTGTTCACCAAAGACCTTAACCATTTCTAAATTTCCAAAATAGGGATCTTGCCAGGCCACTCTTGTCGAAGGTAAATCTTCGGTGATCTGATACCACTTGACTTGGGTTTCAGGCTGATTCAGAAATTGAATCCATTCCCAAGCGAGTTCTGCTTTTTTTGTACCCTTAAAAATAACCAGGCTGGAACCCCCCACAAAAGAAGTTCCTTTGATTTTGTGAGGCAGCGTCGCAACCGACCATTTTCCATCTAGATGAGGTAATTGTTCATGAATTTGTCTCAGCATCCAGGGGCCACTCACAAACATGGGGAAAAAACCCTTGTCAAAGGCATTAAAAATATCGGTTCCCACCGCTAATTCTCGGGGCGCTACATCTTCCTTAAAAAAACTTCTGTAGAATTCAAAGGCCTGTGCTACCGCGGGGCTCTTGATCTCGACAGCCCCATCCTCTCCCAAAATCTGTCCGCCATTCTGCCAAATAAACATAAGCATTTGCGCCCAATCCCGCAGAGGAAGACTGATGCCATAACGGTCTTTCTTTCCATCTCCATCCGTGTCTTTGGAGAGCCTACGGCAAGCCTCCAAAAGTTCATCCCAAGTTTGAGGAGCATGATCAAAACCCACCTCTTTCAAAAGATCCTTGCGGTAAAATAGAACACGGGTGTCTACATACCAGGGAATCCCATAGAGGCTTCCTTGAATAAAATTGACCTTCCAAGAACTTTCAAAAAATTGATCGGATTTGAGGGAGGACTTCTCAAGAAAGGAATCCAGAGGAAGAAGCACCTTCATGGCTTCAAATTCTGAAACCCAGGTGCTTCCTAATTGACAAACATCCGGGGTGGATTCACCTGCAACGGAGGTAATAAGTTTTTCGTGGGCAGCCCCCCAAGGAATGGCCTGAACCACAATTTTAACGCCGGGATGGGTTTGTTCAAATTCACGGGCGAGCTGACCTATTTTCTGGCCTTCCTCCCCCATGGCCCACATTTCAAGGGTTTGCCTAGAATCAGAAAAAGCGGCGCCTTGGAAATGAAGACACAGAAGAAAAAGAACGAAAACGCCTCCCCACCGCTTGAACAAGAAAACCTCCGTATCACTATATGAAAACAACCTATTAACTCCCCCAACCCCTCTTATGGTTTTCGCCTCTCGGCTTCAACCACTTCCTCGTCCACCCGCTGTGGCGGGTACCCGGACTCGGTCGTAAGAGGGGAGAACTCTCCCCTTATTTCAAGCTTTTATAGTCCCCGTGGGAAAGGGGAGTTGGAGGGGTTAAAGAAGGTGAATTCTACCATGTCTCAAAAACGATATGCAATTTAAAATCGTCGCGTGGCCTCGAATGATGCTGTATTTAAAAGTGTGTCCTTTTATTGATGCGGGTGGCCCGACTGGGGGTCCCCCGCTGATCGCCAGCAGATGGAGACATGGA
>JACPWU010000054.1 GCA_016196885.1 Chlamydiota bacterium
AGGAAGCCTTTTTGCGGATTTGACGATTGTTCAGAAAGTGGAGTCGAGCGGTGTGATGGGTCAGCCGCCTAGAAATGGGACGATGACGATTTACATCAAGGGTTCGATGGCAAAAATCGAAAACATGGGTCCTTCCATGTCGGAGGTTGTAGATTTAGATTCAGGACGATTTTCCATGATAAATGCTGCTCAGAAAACGGTGATGGTGATGACCGCCGATCAAATGAAGCAGTTTGCTGGGATGATGGGTCAATCTGGGGCGATGACTCCTGTCGCTCAAGAGCTCGGTCATTCCAAGACCGTCAATGGGTACTCCTGTGAGGAATATAAGGTGACCACCAGCGGAATGGTTTCGTCCGAGACCCTGGCCTGCATCTCAGATCAAATTGACACAAAGGACATGGAGAGGTTTCGTAAATTTTCCGAAGATCTTTCAAAGCAATTCGGTGGGCTGCCCCCTGAAATCAAAGGGTATCCTGTGGTTTCGGATGCGAAGATTACGGTGATGGGGCAGAATATCACCACTCACTGTGAGTTGGTCAGCGTTTCCCATGACGCCATTGCCGATTCCATTTTTGTCGTTCCATCCGATTATCAAGTGATGGAAATGCCGAAGATGCAACAGTAACAGATTTGGAGTCAAGTCTTGACCCCCCATGCATTTTCAAGATGGCTCTATGGCTATCGCCAGATGATGTATTTAAAAGTGTGTCCTTTATCCATGCGGGTGACGCCCAACGGGGTCCCCATCAAGCGCCAGCAGGTCGAGTCACCTGCATCAGCTATACATCTGGATCCATCATCGAGACCGATGCCGTTGATGGGGTGGTTGGGCGGCAGGCCCCGCCACCTTTCCAAAGGACACACTTTTAAATACTGGATCTATCGCCATCCGTAAAATTTTTTTCTACACTTGTAGCTTGAATAGGGTAGAATAGTAGGCGTATAATGCTAGGCGTGTTTTAAATATTTCTATCCTACAACAAAAAGGAATCAATATGGCGTTTCAACAAGGTGGTGGTTTTGGCGGTCAGTCACGGGAAAGATTCAAGGCGGTTTGTGCAGATTGTAAAAAGGAATGCGAAGTTCCTTTCAAACCCAGCGGAGATCGTCCCGTCTACTGCAAGGATTGTTTTTCAAAGCGTAAGAACAGTGGTCGCTGAACAATAAGTAGAGCTTTTGGTTGTTATGAACCCCTGTTTTGTCGCAGAATGACTCACTGGCTCCTTGGAGTGAAGTGGGTCATTCTGCTTTTTTTTGCTATGAAAGTGAAGCTCATTCTGTAGTCGCCCCATTTATGGGGCTGCCCGATGAATCGGGCGACTACAAAAAAAGCATGATGGGAAGGACTTTCATCACACACGATGATCTCGAAGGATCATTGAAATTATTATGCCTGCTCAACTTCAAATCAAAAATCTCTACAAGAGTTACGGCCCTCATATTATTTTTGAGGGGGCGACGGCCTCTTTTTCGACCGATCAGAAAATTGGTGTGATCGGACGCAATGGAGCGGGGAAATCCACGCTCTGTAAAATTCTCACGGGCCAGGAAGACATGGAAGAGGGAGAGATTTGCAAGAGCGCCGATTTGCGTTTGAGCTATTTAGAACAGCACGATGCCTTCGGGCCGGATGAAACGGTCTTGGAATTTTTAAAGCGCTACACCCAGAAAGAAGGGTGGAAATGCGGGAAGGTGGCCTCCCGATTTCAGATCAAGAATGATCTTCTCACGACCCCGGTCAAAAATCTCTCCGGGGGTTATCAAACCCGTCTGAAATTGACGGCCATGCTGCTTCCCGAGCCCAACTTCCTTATTCTGGATGAACCTACAAATTATCTCGATTTAAATACACTGATTCTCTTAGAGAATTTTCTTCTCGATTTTGATGGGGGCTATCTCATTGTGTCTCATGACCGTGAATTTCTGAAGCGTACCTGTACCTCTACCTTAGAGGCCCAGCGAGGGAATCTTTTTTCCTATCCGGGCAATGTGGAGGATTATCTGGATTTTAAAGAGGCTCAGAAAGAGCAAAGGGAGAGTATCCATAAATCTATTACCTCTAAGAAGAAGCAGCTTCAGACCTTTGTGGATCGTTTTGGGGCCAATGCGGCGACAGCGGCTCTGGCACAATCCAAACGCAAACTCATCGAGAAATTGGATTCCCAGACGATTGAAGTGGGGCATCCCATGGGGAGTGTCAGGATTAAGATTCCGTCCGTGGATCGTAAGTATGGGGTTGCCCTGCGCTGTGAAGATTTGGCCATTGGATACCCCTCGAGGCTTGTCGCAAGTGAGATTCATCTAGAACTCGAACGCGGGGATCGAGTCGCGGTTTTGGGAGAGAATGGCCAAGGCAAAACGACATTCATGAGAACCATCGCGGATCATTTGTCTCCCAAGAGCGGGACCTATCGCTGGGGGGCCGGAACTAAAATAGGATATTATGCCCAGCATGTGCTTTCCATGCTGCATCCCTTGGAGGATGTTTACACCCATTTGAAGAAAAATGCGGCCCAAGGGATTTTACATCAGGACATTTTGAACATGGCGGGGAGTTTCTTATTTAAAGGAGACGATGTTGAAAAGAAGGTGTCTGTCTTGAGCGGAGGAGAAAAGGCCCGGCTCTGTCTTGCCGGGCTTTTGCTTTCCAAATGCAATGTGCTTTTGTTGGATGAGCCAACGAATCATTTGGATTTTGAAACGGTAGAGGCCTTGGGCCTGGCCCTAAAAAATTATGAGGGAACCGTTTTTTTTATCAGCCATGACCGTACTTTTGTGAATCTCATTGCGACAAAAATATTGGATGTAAAAGGAGGTCGAATTATCCGATATCCTGGGACTTATGAGGAATATGTATATGTTTTAGAACGGGAGGCAAGAAGCGGAGGACCTCGAGAAGAAGTGCAAGATCCAAAGGTCTCTCGAAAAGATTCTCTTGTGCAGGAACAAGAAAAGAAATTAGCGCCTTCTTCTTCCGAGGCCCCGAAAAAATTGACTTACGTGGAACGTAAGTCCCTTCAGTCAGAGTTGAAAAAGTTAGAGAAAAGGCTTCAGCGTGTGGAAGGCGAGATGAATTTATTCCGAGCAGAAAAAGATGCTATTTTAAAACAATTTGCTGAAAATCCTACTTCCTGGAAACGTAAACTGAGCGACCGTGCGGAAATGCTTACCAAACTTGTGAATGATCAGGAAGAAATTTGGCTGGCGTTGCAGCAAAAGACAGATGACATGAGGGAGCGGTTGGGTTAAACCCAAGTCATGCGTCTTTTTCCATGCCCATTTTCTTTTACACTGATCCAGTATTTAAAGGTGTGTCCTTTTATGGATGCGGGTGACGCCAACGGGGTCCCCATCAAGTGCCAGAAGAAAGAGTCATTCGCATCAGCTATACATCTCGATCCCTCATCGAGACCGATGCCGTTGATGGGGTGGTTGGGCGGCAGGACCCGCCACCTTTCCAAAGGGCACACCTTTAAATACATTATCTTTTACGCTGCAGAGGATCGAAAAAGATTGACATTTAGAGCAAAATCCTTTAGCCTAACGGTGTTCGGTGTATGCACAGGTGAGATAAAGCCTTTCTGCATGAGGTTGGAACGGTGGGGCTTCGGGGATCTGGGTTGAGGGCAAGATCAAGTGGTGAGGAACATAAGAAGAGAGGGGTCATCGTGAGATAAAAATTTGGGAAGCCGGTTGATAGGTTAAGAAAGCCCAACCTTGGGATGAGAGGTTGGGCTTTTTGTTTGTTCACGGGATTTACTTGGAGAGGGAAGAAGAGGGATCCGTGGGAAAGAGGTGGCTTTCATGAAACATAGCCTCCAAATTCAAAGGGGAGAAAAGGGGACAACGGTGTTGGAGGTTCTTTCCAGTGTGACCATTGTTTTAACATTGGCCTCCCTTTTGTTAAGTTCTATCACCGGCGCCCGTGAGAAAAGCCACAAGGCTCTTTGCATTAACAATCTCAAGCATTTAACAGCGGCCTTTATCATGTTTGCCAATGACAGTCAGGAATTTCCATCAGAAATTGCTTTTCGGGAAAGGCCTTTTGAGGAACCCAATTTTGGTTTGGCCTTTGCAAGCGTCAGCGATTATTACGACAATGAATATGTCATTACCCGATGTCCCAATGTCCAAGGTTCCATTACGGATTCAACACCCGTTTACTCGTATGGGCTTAATCAATTGATTCGCGGGGTGAACTTAAGTCGGGTTCAAAAGGCTTCTGAAATTGTCCTGGTTGCAGAGAGTGATGATAAAGAAGCCATTAGTACGGTAGAGGATGTTGCTTATCGGCATGCGGGGATTGCCTTTGCGGGTTTTGCAGATGGGCATGTGGCAAAGGTTGAACCGATGTCATTGGAGAATTCGCCTGAAAACTATTATGGAAGTGTGGAGATACCTCCTAGTTCCCAGGAGCCTGTTGATCCAGATTCAAACTCAAACAGCACATGGAACAACGGTGTGGGAAATGGAGAGGAGGATCCTTCAGGAGATCCCAATAACTCGGGAAATCCACCCACTGAAAACGATGGGGCAGGGACAAGCCCTGGGAGCCCTGGAAATCAAGGGGGGACACCCTCTGAAGTGGTGGGGAAAGGGGTTCTCTACAAAGGGGGACAATGAGGGTTCTCCCGGTAACAGTGGCAACAGTCCAAGCAAGGGTTCGAAGAAATAAACATTCCAAGCCTCGTAAAATTCGATTGATTTTTCCAGTTTTGCTTTTTGAAGGAAGACAAATTATGCTATAATGGTGGAAATGACACATATGACGAATTCACCCCATGAGCATTTCTATGGTTTAGGCATTGCCCCTCAATTTCTTCAGGTTTTGGAAAAGGCAAAATTTCATACCCCAACCCCGATTCAGCAAAAAGCGATTCCTCTGGCCATTGAAGGGAAAGACGTGGTTGGGATTGCTCAGACGGGAACTGGAAAAACCTTTGCTTTTGGAATTCCCATGATGCAGCGCCTGGCTCAGAAATCGGGTCTGGGTCTTGTGTTGGTTCCCACCCGTGAACTCGCGGTTCAAGTCGAGAAGAGCTTGCATTTTTTAAATCCCAAAATGAAAATGGCGGTTTTGATTGGCGGGGCTTCGATGGAGCATCAGATTCAATCGCTTCGTCAGCATCCACGAATTTTGGTTGCGACGCCGGGCCGCTTGATTGACCACATGAGGCAAGGGTATGTTTCTTTGAGGGAGGTGATGATTCTTGTTCTGGATGAGGCGGATCGCATGCTGGACATGGGTTTTGCCCCTCAAATTCAGGTGATTCTGAAATCGATTCCGAAGGATCGCCAGACGCTTTTTTTCTCCGCGACCATGTCTCCAGAGGTGATGAGACTCACGGCTACGCACATGAAGCTTCCCACTCAAGTCGAGATTGCGAAGTCTGGAACGGTGGCAGAGAAAGTGACTCAGGAAGTTTTTGTAGTTCATAAAGATTCAAAGAGAAAATTACTCGAGAAGGTGTTGATTCAATATGGAGGGACTATTCTTCTCTTTGTTCGGACTAAAATCGGGGCTCAGAAGCTGACGAGGTATGTTCGGGGGTTGGGTCAAAATGCGGCGGAGATTCACTCCGATCGCTCTTTTGGACAGCGTCGAGAAGCCTTGGAAGGTTTTAAATCAGGGAAATATCGGATTCTGGTTGCAACCGATGTGGCGGCCCGGGGTTTGGATGTCTCGGGCATTGAATTGGTCATCAATTATGATCTTCCAGATGATTCCGAAAATTATGTCCATCGAATCGGCCGAACCGGACGGGCCGGTAATCCGGGGCATGCGATTTCTTTTGCAACACCAGATCAGGGAAAAGATGTTCGCGATATCGAGAGCATCATGAGAACGGCACTCCCCGTTTCACAACATCCGGAAATCCCTTCGGAGAGTTTTGTGGCTCAAGCGCCTCAACGGGTTTTTTCAAGCAACAAGGGGCGTCGAAGAAGGATGTTGAGATAGGATCACTGGCAAGAATCCATCAGTTCACCTGCAAGAATTGTTTTATAAAAGTAACCGGAATGGAGAAGGTCCTCGGTAGGCCTTGTTTTCGTGATCAAAATTTTTTGAAGGGTTTTCTTTGTTCTTTTTTGAATCAACTCTACCTTTTTCTGTGTTTCGGCCATCACACTTTTCCCAGGACGCGACGCGGTGTATTTCATTTCGCATAAACACAGGACTTTATCTGCACGGTCAAATAAAAGATCAATCTGAATGCCGGATTGCGATCTTTTACCGTGCAACTCAAAATAAGGTCCACAGGTAAAATCAATTCCGGAAAACCCTAAAATCTCAGCAATTTTTTTGGCATGATCCACGCATACATACTCAAAAGATCGTCCCAGCCAAGAAGAGAATGATGAGGTTTGAGTGATACGGCTAAAGAGGTCATCCAAGTTATTTTCAATTTTACGAAGCGTGGGTTCAATGAATGAGAAATAAAATCTTAAATAGGCATCCGAAAGACAATACACAATATGGCGGCTCTTGGGACCTTTGTTAAAAGGTCGGTAGGAGCGAATAAATCCAGCCGTCTCCAAATCGTAAAGCAGGGCCGACAGTCCTCCGCCTGCCTGGATCCGCGTTTTCTTGGAAAGGGTGCTTCTCGCAAGACCATAGGGGGATTGAGCCAGGCACTCGACGATTTTACGATAATCAGGATTTTTCCCAAAGTGTGATACAAAGATGCGATCGTACTCTCCAACAAAATAGCCATTGGATTTAAATCCGAGATTTTGCATGCCCAAAAGAATAGAGGGTTCTCGCTTCAGAAGTTCGAGGTATTTTGGAACGCCTCCCACCATCATTTGGGCCAAGAAAATTTCATCCTCTGATTTTCCAGTTAAAAAGAGTTTTGTTTCATTTAAAGAAAAGGGTTTAAGGTGGATGATTAAATCCGAGCGACCAAAAAGGGCCTTCGACTTAACGACTTTCTTGATCATAAAGGAAGCAATAGAACCGCAGAGAATCAAGTGTACCGCAGACGCCCGACTCAAGTATTGTTCCCAAACCATTTTCAAATCAGAGATAATCTCCGTGCGATCATTGGCCATCCACTGGAACTCATCAAACACCAAGGTCACAGGCTCTTGACACACAGGGATCAGCTCTTTAAAAACCTCTCGCCAGGGGCTAGATCCAGAAAAGGGCCGAGGTTGACTTTTCGTTTGAAAGAACAATTGTGAGAGAAAATTTTGGATCTGATGGGATTTCCCTTGATTCTCTAAGCCTTCAAAAAAGTAGGCCCGCTGACCCGTCAGTGCTTCTTGAATCAGCGCGGTTTTTCCAATGCGCCTTCTTCCATAAATGATGGACAGTGTCGGCTTTTTTTGATGAATTTGGGATCGAAGGGCCTGAATCTCGGCCTCCCGAGCAATGAACGGACGCACGATTTTATTCCTTTACTTGAAAAAATAGCATATATAAGCGAAAAATCAATTAAAAAATACGCCTATAATGTATTTTTTGACTTATAAAGGCGTTTTTTTCTAAAAACTCGCCAATCGAATCACGAGATAAAGCACCAAAATCCCCAAAAGGGTTGTGAACGTCGTCCATTGGGTGGGGTGGGCGTGATGGCTTTCGGGGAGTAAGTCGCTGGCGCCTATATATAGGAAGAAGCCTGTAAAGAGGGCTAGAACGAGACCGAGCGCTTGTTCGGATAAGGTAAAGAAAAGCGTAGAAAGTACCCCCAGGGCGGGTGCCAGAGAATCCGCCAGAAGCCATCGAAACGCCAATTTCTTTTCTCCTCCATTTTTTAAGATTACACTCACAGTGTTGATTCCATCTGAAAAATCATGAACAAGTACAGCCGTGGCAACAATCACTCCCACAGAGGCAGACACTTGAAAAGCAAGACCGATGGCGATCCCATCCAAGAAACTGTGCAGAGATAAAGAGCTTGCGCTGAGTCTTCCTCGCGTTTTACTGTGAGTTGGATTTTTACAGGCTTCATCTGGATGAGAATGCAAAAGAGCTGTCCGGTCCAGAATCATGTAAATCACAAAGCCCAGTGCTGTCATCGATGTGAGAAAGGAAATAGGGTAAACTTTACTCCCCAATTCAATGGCCTCTGGCAATAAATCAAAGAAAGCAACACCGATCACAGCCCCAGCGCTAAAACCAATGAAAAGATGAAGTTTGTCTTTGAATTTGAGGGCAAAGAGTCCCCCTAATAAGGTGGTCAGGAAAGCGGCGATACTGATGAAGATGATGGTCATGGTTGAGTGAAGTCTCCCCATATAAATAACTTTACAAATTACGCCATTACGACAAGTATTTCCGCACTGTCATTTCGAACGAGCCGAGGCGAGTGAGAAATCTTTCTCTTAAAGTATAGCAAGGGATGTTACGTTTGGGGGAAGGATTTCTCAGTCGGGTAGTCCAATCTGACATTGGACTACCCTTCTTCGAAATGACAAGACTGCACACTGTTAATTTGGCTTTCATTCGAAAAGGGCTTTCTATTTTGACTTTTTCAGTCTCGTCAAAGGCATGCCCGCAAGCCAAGGGAGAATCAAGAGTGCGGCGCCGACGTCGATGAGGGTTCCAACAACGACGGATAATCCAAATCTTTGCGTCGGCGGAAAATTTGAAAGGGCAAAGATGCCAAAGCCAGAGCTCACGATCAGGGCAGAACTCAAGATGGCCTTGCATTGGCTGAGCCGGGCCTTGACCCAGGCCTCCCAGAGATTCATGCCCGGGTTTTGCTGGAGCAGTCGCCGAGCGGCAATGCTGGTGTAGAGCATGGCGTCAATGCCCGTGCCCAGGGCCACGTTGGAGGCGGGTGCGCAGATAATGTCGAGTGGAACGCCCCAGTATCCATTCAGACCCAGAATCACGACTGGAATGGTGAGCAAGCCCAGAATAATGGAGACCGTGGTTCGTATTGAAAATGAAATGATAAAGGCGATGATTGCGAAAATGACGTAAAGGCCTCCGAGGCCATAAACCAGGCTTGAGACTACCAGTTTAGCCAACTTCCCTTGCAAAAGGTAAATTCCTCCAACAAGTTCGGGTTTGAATCCATAGTCTTGAACAACGGATTCAATGCCCTTCACGATTTCTAGACGCGAGATGTTATTCATACTGGACTCTTTCATTCTCAAAAGAAAGTAACCATATTGGCGATCGTCCGTGACAAAATTTCGGGCCAATTGCGCATATTCTTGTATTTTTTGCAAAAGCCCTTCCCAAGAGAGAAGAAAGGAAAGTGGGGCCCGTTTTCCTTCGGCCATGATGATGGGAAGAGAAATCACAACGCCGACAAAAGAATAATTCTCAAGGGCCTTTTGAAGGTCCCACATTTTTTGATAGGCCTCTTGGGTGTTGAGTTTTTTCCCATCGGCATCCTGAATCACAAGTTTAAGAGGGCTGCTTCCTCCATTTCGATCAATGTATTCGAGGCCTTCTCTCAAGGGACTGTGAGGGGCAAAATAAGAAAGCAGGCTGGGGTCCGTGTTTAATTTTTGAAAGCCTGTTGAAAGGAGGAGGGAAAGGGTCATGAGCCCGATGACGATTGTGCTGTGACGAGGTGTTAAGAGTCTGCGAAAAATTTTGGGGACGCTTTCCTTCTCATGTTGAACAGGTTTTAAAAGCCCTAAAAAAACAGGATAAATCAAATAGGCCGATAGAAAGGCAATCACGGTTCCAATGGATCCTGCGAGTCCCAATTCTCTCAAGGGCTTGGCCTGGACGCGCAAAAGGCTTAAAAAGCCGAGCAAGGTCGTGAACATGCTCCAAAAAGATCCGACCCATGTCAGTCGAATGGTTTTTAAAAGCGGGTGATGAGAGGAATCCTGATTTTGAGAGAAACTTTTCCAATTAAACGTGAGAAAGAGAATGGGAGAAAGGGTTAAAATGAAAACAAGGGTGGTTAGATTCGCTGTTAAAATTCCGATTTTGACATGAAAGGCTTGTGTGAGGACAAGAGAGAGGGTGCAGGAAAGAACGCAAGAAATGACCGTGCCCATTAGGATGATAAAAGATCGAAAGATGATGAAGAGGACAGTTCCAAATAAAAGGGCTGCGCATAGGCTGAAGGTTCTTAAATCATGGAGTAGATTTCTTCGAATCTGTTCCACAATGTAAGGGACCCCTGAAATTTTGAGTTCAAAATCGGCCCGATTAAATTGATTTAGAATTTCTTCAATTTTGGGAATGCTTTCCTGAAATGAGACCTCTTTCATTAAAACCAAGAGGTGGGTGGATTTTCCATCTTCTGAAAGGAGAAGACGCCGCCACAGAGGGCTTGAAAGGGCGTCTTTGATGTCATCGGGGCCATGGGTGATGCTTTTAACGGCTGTAATTTCAGGAAGAGAGGAGAGTGTTTCACTGAGGGAGAGAATAGAATTGAAATAGGCGGGAGATTCAATTTGTCCAATGGCGCTGATGATGATGAGATTGGGCGCCCCTTCCGGGAAAATTTTAGCAATTTCAAAATCAGCCTGAAGTTCCGGATCGTCGCTTGAGAAAAAGAAATCGCTGTCTACATGTGGGGTCAAATCTACGGATTTAAAGAGAGTGAGGACAATTCCGAGAAGACAAAGAACGAGAAAAAGAAGTTTGTAACGATTCAGCAAGCTTGTGACCCAGGGAATGATCGGATGTCGTTTTTTCTTCCAATCCATAAAAGATTTCAAGATCTGCCAGGACTTTGACATACCACCGTCCTTTGCCTAAAGGAATATGGGAAGAAATGGATTCTTCAAATAACAGATTCCATTTTACCAAAGTTGGCGTTGGGAATAGAATAGAATTTCAATCAAAATATGAAGAGACGCGATGATGCATTCAAGGCTTCTTCAAACGATTTTCCTGTGTGTTTTTATAGCCTCTCAAATTTGTCAGGCACAAGAAAAGGTTCAGCCTCCTTCTAAACGGGCGAGCTCTCTGATGGGTTATGCCTTGCCTTGGGATTGGGATCGGGTGGATTCGCAGCATTTTGCAGACGTTTTGTATTCAGCGGGATGTACAGCAACCCTTATTGAAATTGATAACAAGAGAGATCCTTCCTTTGTTGCAAGTTGGGTGAAGCCCTTTCGCGGAAGGGGAATCACGGTCGAGGTGGTGGTGATGAATTCCAATACGTTGTCTCTGCATCAATTACCTGTCTCCTGGTTTGAGAATTATCTGATAGAATTGGAGAAAGTTTTAAATCCAAAAGGGGTCATCCTCCAGCCTGTTTCAGAACCGGGTAATCGCGGGGGCGATCGAGAAAAAATAGAACATTGGATCGAATTTGGCCTGATTCATTGGCCGGGTCCGACCGCTTTAAGTATAGGATGGCCTTGGGGGGACCGGTATAAAAACAAGGCAACTTATTGGGAAGAGCATTGGTGTCGCGACTTTAGTGAAAAAACGATTCGATCAGACAGCAAATACATTAATACGACGGATTGCTCTACGATGATTGACATCTCTGCCGATCGGGTCTATCAATTGGCTAAGATTGCTGTGAAGAAAAAAGCCAATTTTATTTATTATCATGGAAATCCAAAAGGACCTCTCCAAATGGATAAAGAAAAGATCAAGGCCCTTGCTCGGGCGATACAGGAATCTTGAAAAAATTTCATTTTGAATGAAAAAGTTTAACCATGAACTTCTCTAAAAATAGGCATGTTTTTTTGATTCTAGGTTTAACACTTATTTATTTTGCATCTGTTTCTCTCGAAGCAGTAGAAATTCTCTCAGATGTTCCAGAAGCTGTAACAAGTGAGACCCTCCAAAAGAGGAAGCTAACCCTTCTCGAAGCCTATCAACTTGCTTTGAAGCAAAGTGAGGCAGTCGCTTTGAGCGTGGAGGAAATCCATCAGGCCCGCGCCCGGTTTTACCGAGCGTTTGATTATGTTCTGCCAAGGGTAGATTATATTATGTCACACACAGAGCGGGATGCCCCTCATAATGCCGCTCCCGCGGGGGGCATTGGAGGTGATTTTACGAGGTCGGTGACGCCTGAAAATAGATTCACGTTCATACAACCTCTTTTCAGCGGCTTCAAAGAAATAGCGGCCTTGCAAGGCAGTGGGGCAGATAAAAAGCAGCAACTCTTAAATTGGAGACGTGCAAAGGAACTTTTATTTATAGATGTGATGGATGCTTATTATGCAGTGCTTCAAGCGAAGAGAAATGTGAAGACGCTGAAGAATTCCCGTCAATTGGGAAGGGATCGGCTGAAGGAATTAGATGAGAGAATTAAAGTCGGGCGTTCGCGAGAAACTGAAAAGCAGACAGCCCTTGCAGATTTAAGATTGGTGGAGTCGGATCTGGTCCAGGCGGAGTCTCTCCTGAAAACCTCTCAACAGTTGCTCGAGTTTTACATAGGTGAATCTCTGGAAGCGCGGGTCTTGGTAGATGAAAAGATTCCTTTTGAAACCTTTGTCCCTTCAGAATTCGAGAAAAAGGCCGAGGCACGTGCCGATGTTCAAGCGGCAGAGCAAAGATATATTCTTGCAAAAAAAGAATTATTCATCGCCAGAGCCGATCTTTTTCCAACGATTACGGCCAGAGGAAATTATTTTACCAAACGTGTTGGGTTTCAATCTGGAGACGATTGGGACGTGGCTGTTGAGCTGAATATCCCTGTGTTTGAATGGGGGAGTATTTGGGGCAATATCAGAGCAGCCCTTGCGACGCGCGAGAGTAAAAGACTTTTATGGCAACAGGCGAGGCGTTCGGCTCTCTTAGATATTCAAAATGCGTTTGAAGATTTGGACATGGCCCATTTAAATGCAAAAGCCCTTTGGAGGGCGAAAAAAGCTTCCGAAAAAAATTATCAACTGGTAGCGAGTGATTACCGCGTGAACCTGGTGAATAATTTAGAAGTCTTAGATGCGCTTCGCCGATTGCAAGACATTGAATTGCGTTCCAATGAAGCCCATTATCAGTTGAAGAAAAGTTTTTGGAAGTTTAAGGTTGCGTTGGGAGAGGTTTTGGAGGGAGTAGAAACATGACCCTTTCAGATATTTCTATTAAAAATCCTGTTTTTGCCTGGATGCTCATGGTGGGGATCATGGTGTTCGGGGTGATTGGTTTTTCGCATTTGGGGGTGAGTCAGCTCCCCGATGTGGATTTTCCGGTGGTGTCTGTAGGCATTGCCTGGGAGGGAGCTGCTCCTGAAGTCATGGAAACAGAAATCACGGATGTGATCGAAGATGCCGTGATGAACATTCAGGGAATTAAGGAAGTATCTTCCACTTCAGCCCAAGGGCAATCTCAAATTTCGATTGAGTTTGAATTAAATCGCAATATAGATGTCGCTCTTCAAGAAGTACAAACCAAAATCGCTCAGGCTCAAAGAAATTTGCCACGCGATATTGATCCTGCCATTGTGACCAAGACAAATCCTGAAGACCAGCCGATTATGTGGTTTGCGCTTTCAGGGGACCGACCTCTCAAGGACTTGACGCGTTATATCAGTGAGACTTTAAAAGACCAGGTCACGACAGTCAAAGGCGTGGGAGAGGTTCGACTGGGGGGATTTGTGGATCCCAATTTGAGGGTGTGGCTGGACGAAAAAAAGATGAAGGAGAAACAGCTCACGGTGGAGGATGTTCTCAATGCCATCAGCGAGCAACACACAGATCTTCCTGCGGGTTACATTGATACAGGCCCTCAAGAGATTAACGTCAGGGTTTACGGAGAGGCTTCTACCCCTGAAGAATTTTCAAAAATGATTATTCCTCAGCGTGTGCGTGGCGGTCCTGTTTGGAATCAGCTTAAAATTGAGGATGTAGGGTGGGTGGAAGATGGTCTAGCAGACATTCGCCGCATTTCTCGCAGTGGCGGACGCCTTGCAGTGGGACTGGGCATTGTCAAGCAGCGTGGGTCCAATGCGGTGGCGGTGGCGAATGCCGTTCGGCAAAAGGTGAGTGAGCTTCAAAAGGCATTGCCTGAAAAAATGTATTTGAAGCAGGTCTTTGACACAACCCAATTTATTCGGTCTTCTGTGAACGAGCTGGAATTTAATTTAATGCTCTCCGTGATTTTAACCTCGATCGTCTGTTTCTTTTTTCTGGGTTCCTGGAGTGCAACTTTTAATGTGTTGCTCTCAATACCCACTTCTCTCTTGGGCGCATTCCTCGTGATTTATTTTCTGGGGTTTACCATCAACACCTTTACCATGCTCGGACTTTCATTGGTCATTGGGATTGTCGTGGACGATGCCATTATGGTTTTGGAAAATATTTCTCGTTATCAGGAGCAGGGCCTGTCACGTATAGAGGCGGCAAAGACAGGCGCCCGTGAAATCACCTTTGCGGCCATGGCGGCGTCTCTGGCCATTCTGGCGATTTTCATTCCCGTGATTTTCATGCAAGGGACGATCGGCCGATTCTTTTATCAATTTGGGGTCACCATTTCTGTGGCGGTGATGTTTTCACTCCTAGAGGCTCTGACCCTTGCGCCCATGCGCTGTTCTCAATTTTTAGAAGTGGGTCACACGACTCGGCTTGGGAAATTTGTGGATCGAGGGATGAATGGACTCACGCGTTTTTATCGTTTTATTCTTTCCTTTTTGTTAAACCACCGAAAGAAAGTTCTCTTCCTTGCGACGCTCATTTTTATTTCCTCTCTTTATCTGACCACGCTTTTGAAAAAAGAGTTTGTTCCCTCCCAGGACCAAAGTCGTTTTCTGGTTCGCATCATGCTTCCTCTTGGATCCTCGATTGGAAAGACAGACGAGCTTTTTAAAAAGGCGGAGGCCTTTTTAATGAAAAGACCGGAGGTGGCCAGTTATTACAGTGCGGTCGGTGGTTTCGGTGGAAGTCAGGTGAATCAAGGAATGCTTTTTGTCACGATGAAACCGATGAAGGAGAGACCTGTCATAAACGCTCGTCCCGAAACCCAAGCAGAATTAATGCAAGTGGTCCGTAAAGAATTCAATGCCATTCCAGGCGTTGAGCGAGCCGTCATCCAGGATTTGTCTCTCTCCGGATTTTCTGCGCAACGAGGTTTCCCTGTGGAATTCACGATTCGAGGGCCTGATTTTGACAAACTTGGCGAGTTGAGTGAAAAAATGATGAAACAAATGAAAGACTCAGGAGCCATGATAGACATTGATACCGACTATCAATTGGGCATGCCCGAGATGAAAATTTATCCGGATCGTCAAAAGGCAGCGGATCATGGCGTGAGTGTTCATTCCATTGCCAATACCATCAACGCAACAGTGGGTGGCATTCGGAGTGGAAAGTTTACGAGCCATGGGAAGCGCTATGACATTCGTGTTCGACTGGCAAAAGAAGATCGCTCGAGTTCAGAAGATATCGGAAAAATATGGGTGAGCAATCGGCAGGGAGAAGTGTTGCCCTTGTCAGAGGTGATTACCTCTGAAACCAAGCCCACTTTATTTTCCATTACACGTAAAAACAGAGAACGGGCGGTGAGCATTTTTGCAAATCCTGCTCCCGGCCATTCTCAGCAAGAGGCTTTGCTCATGGTTCGGAAAATAGCCAAGCAAGTTTTGCCGGGCGATTATCACGCCATTTTTTCGGGAGGATCTCAGGCCTTTAGGGAATCCTTCAACAGTTTGATTTTTGCACTCGTCTTGGGCCTTTTTGTGGCCTATATGGTCTTGGCGACCCAGTTCAATAGCTTCCTTCATCCTGTCACAGTTCTTTTGGCCTTGCCCTTCAGCGTGACGGGTGCCTTTGTGGCTCTTTATCTTAAAGGAAGCTCTCTGAATCTTTACAGCATGATTGGGCTTATTCTTCTGATGGGCATCGTGAAGAAAAATTCCATCTTGCTCGTGGACTTTACCAATGAACGGCGCAAACAGGGCCTGAGTGTTCGGGAAGCCCTCTTAAATGCATGTCCTGTGCGACTGCGGCCCATTCTGATGACCTCGGTTGCTACGGTTGCAGCCGCCATTCCAGAAGCATTTTCAAAAGGTGCAGGATCAGAAACCATGGTGCCCATGGCTGTGGCAATTGTCGGAGGTGTCACCTTTTCGACGCTGCTCACCCTTTTTGTGGTTCCTTGTGCTTATGAGACATTTTCAAAATTGGAAAAGAGGGCGTATCAAGTGGGTGAGCAAATGTGATGTCATAAATGGAGGTGTTGCTCATGTTAAGAAAAATACTTTTTCTTTTAGGATGGTCCCTTGTGTTTTGCGAGGGAAGTTTTTCACAAGAGGGGGATGCCATGAAAGAATCCAATTACAATAAAACAGAAGAAGAGTGGTCAAAAGTTTTGACACCCGAACAATATCAGGTGTTACGCATGAAGGGAACGGAACAGCCATTCACAGGGAAATATAATATTTTCTTTAGAAAAGGGAAATACGTCTGTGGGGCTTGTGGATATGAATTATTTGACTCAGGAAGTAAATTTGAATCCCATTGCGGCTGGCCCAGTTTTGACCGATCTATAGAAGAGGGAAGAATCAAAGAGGTCAAGGACACTTCTCACGGCATGGTCCGAACCGAGATTTTATGCGCCCGATGCGGCAGTCACCTCGGGCATGTCTTCAACGATGGCCCCACTGAAACAGGGCTACGCTATTGTGTGAATTCACTCTCACTTGATTTCAAGGGAGAGAAGGAGGAGTAAGTACGAGCTCTCCGACACGCTTTGTCATTTCGAACGAGCCGAGGCGAGTGAGAAATCCGACCTACAAGGTCGTCCCGAGCGAGAGCGAGGGATATTGTGTTTGCGTACAACGATGAATCTTGTTTTTAAGAGTAATGAGGGATTTTGCGTTGACCAAAACATACTATGTTTATCTCATGACCCATTGGAACCATAGAGTGATATATGTTGGTGTCACCAACGACTTACAGAGAAGAGTGTATGAACATAAAAATAAGTTGGTTGAGGGTTTCACAACAAAATACAATAAAACAACGAATCCACAATGGATGGATTTGAGTCAGAGTTTTTAAGATGTTTGCTTTAGGCTATAGACAAAGATTTCTCAGTCGGGCGTTCGTAATGCACGCAGGTTAAACGAGAGGCTTGACTTTCATTGCTGAGAATCTTGGGCTGTACACGACATACTCTCAAGTAAAATGCTGGAGTAATTCCATGTCTTTACGGATCAGCTGATTCACTATCTCACCCATATTCGTGTGCTTCTTTTGAGCGATTCTTTCCAATCGGTTTTGCAACTCCGAGTTCAAATAGATGGGCAAACGGAGTTTTGCTCCCTTATGGTAAAATTTTCCTCTTTGTGCTTTTGAAAAATCATATTCTTTTCGCATAAGAGCTCCTTATAGATACTGCTTTATTTCAGTTTTTGTCGCTTTCCGAGCCGATATGATTCGAATATAAGCATTGTGACTTCCTGTCTCATGAAAAGCATGGCACACCACGAGCAAAATACCGTTCTGGTCGATGCCCAAAGTAATCCATCTGTCTTCTTCCTGACTGTGATCTGGATCAAAACGTGACAATGCTCTAGCCCGCATTTCTCATCACATTTCTGCTGCGAACGCCGATTCCGCCTCGTCTGCTTCGTCAGACTCGGTCGGCCACGCTCAACATACTGTAAAGTATGCCTCGCATGGCCTCGGTCGTCTTCCTCGCATCCAAAGCGGACTCGGCGCTCTCGCGACGAAATCTGATGAGAAATGCGGGCTACGAGTATAACAAAAATCAGAACTCAGAAAAATTTAATTCCTTTTCGGGAGAGCGAGGAATCTTACGCTTGAGGGCAAGATTTATCAGTCGGGGTGTCCGATCTGACATCGGACACCCCTTTCAAGCAACAGTTTAGCTACCCCTCTCCCTCGAGGGAACTGAGGCGGTTTCTGGCGGGCGTTGGAGACGTCCGCGACCCGGTGGGCCGACGAATAGTCGGCCCGAGCGGACGGCTCCGTCGAGCGACAGGCCGCCGGTGGGCGGCCCGAGCGCCCCGTCAGAAACTGCCTCAGTTCCCGGGACTAAACTATTACCCTTTCAAATATCATAATATCAGCATTGCTACTGTTGATTTTTCATAATTTTAGCGATAGAATGACTGATATGAACTTTCATCGAATTCTCGATCTTCAACAATTATTGAAAAAAAAGTCTTTTTTCCTTTTTCTCGATTTCTAAAAGCAGCGGCTCTTTCTGTAGGGCAACCCCTCAACCTGACACAGATTGGCAGTGACTGCCAAGTTCCTCCCTCTACAGTGAGAGAACATTATTCGATTCTTGAAGACACCTTGGTGGGTTTTTTTTTAGAGCCCTGGACACGATCTCAAAAAAGAAAAGCTGCTCAGACGGCTAAATTCTACTTCTTCGATTTGGGCGTTACACACACATTAACTGGAACAAAGACCCTGGATCGTAACTCGAACCTTTATGGGATGAGCTTTGAGCAGTTTATTGGGATGGAGCTACGCGCCTATTTAAGTTATCATAGACTCAAGGAACCCTTATCTTTTTGGCGTTCCCTTCATGGTTACGAAGTTGATTTCGTGATAGGAGACCATACAGCCATTGAGGTCAAGGCCACACAACGTGTTTCACAACACGACATGAAGGGCCTCAAAATGTTGAGAGAAGAGGCTGTTTTTAAAGAATATTATCTGGTAAGTCAAGATCCTATTGAGATAAAAAAAGAAGGGATGACTCTCATTTATTGGGAGAATTTTTTGAAGAGACTTTGGGAAGACCAGGTGTTTTCAATTTGAAGGAAATTTATTTAGGGGGCAAGATTTCTCAGTCGGGGTGTCCGATCTGACATCGGACACCCCTTCTTCGAAATGACATGCTTTATTACATCGAACGCTGTGCGGCTTCGTTTCTTTGGATCATCTTATCGAGTGTTCTTAATGGAAGTTCCAGGCTGGGATGTGTCTTGAGACTAATCCCATTTTCAGGATTGTCAATCTCTGCCAGTAATGCGGCCTTCTTTTCAGGATCTGTTACCAATCTCTCAATCAGAGCCCTATAATCTTCAGGCGATTGAGCGGCCACCAACATCTGGGCTAAAGTGACCTGGGCATTACCCAAGACCAGGCGTTTACGGCATTCTGCATTTTCACCATACTCTTGGCTCTTCTCAAGAGATCCCAAAACAATAACATGTTCTAGATCTGACAACTCATCCGCTTGCAAAAAGTTCTCTAACGCATAGGAGGATGTTGGCCTGACCCTGTAACGATCCCTCAAATCATCCAGGTTAAATCTCTTTTTTACTGGATCCATCTCGCCCTCGTGAGAGACAACGAAGGTCACATAAACCTCTTTAGGCAGTCTTTGCAAAATTTCGAGAAGCTCTAGGCCATCTTGTTCCATCACGAGACGCACATCGATTAAAATGTGAAAATTTTCTTTCGAGCTGATACCCTTCATAAATGGATCCTTCTTGACAATGCTTGCTTTTACGTTCGCGATGTCTTGGACCCACGCCGCTTGCCTTCCGTCCACAATCAGGCCAGCCAAATCATCGGTGAGCTTAGCTGCTGCGGCAGAATCCATGCCCTTTGAGCGAATGCGAGCGTTTAAAGCTCCTCCCACAACTTCAAGAATACGACGGACGCTCCCACCTCCTTGTAAATAACGCGAACGATATTCTGGATCGTCCAGGAACTGATTTAGATCAAACGAACGACTCGGGCGATTTCGTTTTCCTGTTGTGCCTCTTCTCTGAGAAGAAGATTTCTTCCCTTCAGATCTTGGAAGCGCGGGGACAGGTAAATCAAAAACAAACTGAGCACTCGTCCACTCGTTCATCGTGATCCAATACTCAGCAAAGGAACTGCGGGTGGTTCCCAGATGGATGGGCTTGGATGCTGCCGGTGCGTCTCCCAAAGAGAGAAGCGTCCACAAATCTGCCGGTCTTTTTTCCCAAAATTTCAAGCGTTCTCGTCTGTTTTCTCTTCTGAACCGTTTCAGGGCTTCGTGAGGTCTCTCATTCAGAGCTAAAGAGGCTTCTCCCGAACTCAAAGGGTCTCGCGCAAGCAAGTTTTGCGCCATCAAATCGTAATAAACACCCCATGAATCAGGCCTGGAAAATCTGGCTCCCAAGATAGTCTCTACTTCTAGCTCTTGACGCACTTGGG
This sequence comes from Chlamydiota bacterium, assembly GCA_016196885.1. Lineage (GTDB taxonomy): Bacteria > Auribacterota > JACPWU01 > JACPWU01 > JACPWU01 > JACPWU01. Next base: position 19,993 of record JACPWU010000054.1, read on the forward strand.
CCTCTGTCGGATTTTCTGAAGGAGATTTCAAGAGAGAGATGAGATTGGGTCTGTCTTCGGGTGATTGAAGGAGGGCGATTAAAATCGCGAGACGTGTATAAGGCTCCTCTGGTCTAAGAGAGCCGCTTTTGATTTGTTCTTGGACTGCCTGAGAAAGCTTTTGTGAATAAAATCTTCTTACGAGGTTTTGATAAAGATCATCCTCCCCATGAGTGGTCCCATATAAATCCATGGCCACGACAAGCCCCGCAGAAATCAAAACACTGGATTTGGGTGAGAAAGAAGCACTCAGCGTTTCGCTACTGGTCTCCGTTATTCTATAGCGAGGATGAAATAATCTATGGGTATCTCCATCCATCCTATCGAAGGTTGAAAGAATTTTTTTAATCATTTTTTGAGCTTCTTGAAATGAAATCTTCTCCAAACGCTGACGCTGGGCGATCGTCAAGAGACTTAAGCCCAAGTCTTCTGAGGATATCTCAAGACCCACTCGCAGACCCGTCTCATTGAAGGAGGCATCAAACCAGGCTTTAAACTGCTCCCACCCCTTATCATATTCTTTGTTGCAATAAGCGACCTCTTTTGGAGAGAGTGGAGCGGGTGTTTCAACGTGGTCAGTGGGTGCAGGGACAGGGGCTGCTTGTTCACTCTGCGCTGCTGGTGCTGTTGCTTCCTCGCGTGGTACAGCAGGAGGTGAAACCGCTGGGGCAGCAGGGACAGGGGGGGGTTCTGCAGGAGCTGCAGGTACAGGAACAGAAGGTAATACTGAACCTGTTGTTCCTACCCCTGCTGGACTGGGATCTAATAGACGTCTGAGACCTAACCCTCTTGCGTCTTTATGTTCTCCTGTCCAAAATCTATTCCAGAACTGATCAGGTGTTGTGAATGCTTGTTGTGCACTGAAGAGCGCATCTGAGAGAGCCATGAACGTCCATAAGGGATCAGAAGGGGCGTATCCATTTCTTTTGAGGCGATCAAGCACCTCATCCCCTGCGAAACGTAATGCCAGGGCACTGTCTTGTGGCTTTGTCGCAAGCCAAGGGGTGGCTATTTGTTGATCGTACTCATCCCACCGAGCTTCGAGTCCGCTGAGTCTGAGAAGAAGATCTATTTCCAACTCTTGGCGCTGGACATCGTTTGGAGGGTTTGCTAGAGGGGGCCTCAATTGTGTAATCAGACCTAGGTCGAACTCGTCTGCTTGAAGAACAGCCAACAAAATGCAAAGACGTCCATAAGGCTCTTCGCCGAGATGGGGATTTGTTTTGAGTAACTCTAATGTAGCTGTGTGAAAGTCCATTGAATGAAACAGTTCTTTAAGAGCTTGATAAGTAGGATCTTTTGCATAACCTGGATCATTTTCCCTGAGAAACTCCATGGCAACGACAAGTCCATAAGCGGCTAAGCCATTGGACCTGACTGTAGCAAGAGCTCCTTCTTGTTTCACCCCTTCTATTACCATCGCAGTGGTACCTTTTTCTGCTGTCATGGTGTACACATCGTACAAAAGGCCGTTAGGGGCTTTTTCACTGAAGCTTAAATCGTCAACGATCCCCTGAATCATTTCTTTAGCTTCTTCTAAAGAAATGGCAAGTGTAGAATTGAGACTGGCTGGTTCCACAGAAAGAGCGTAAGCTTGTGTAATGGCTACAAGGTCTAAGCCAAGCGTCCCGGGCTTTACTGGATTACCTGCGTTGGTGACATGGGTTACAGGATCGCGTGTAGTTTTAATAGATTGGATAACAGTTTCCCATCTTTTAGGAAGCTCAGTTCTAAAGAAGGCCAAATTCCCTTCGTTGAGGGTAACGCCCTGCGAAGTGGATTTTTTCTCAGGCTTTGGGCCTATTTCGACCCTTGCCCCTGGGGTTGTCCCTCGATCGGCTCTTTTTAGTTCGATAGCATGAGGTACAAGGGTCAAGTTAGCCGACCCTGTCCAGGCGGGACGAACTGTCAAAGGGTCATACGCGTCCAGGTTGCCGGCACCGATCTCGATGCTTGCCCTTCCGAGCCGAGGATGAACCCGAGAGTAACGCACGGACGCAGTCCCACGAAAGCGACCTCTTGAGGAGGCATCGCCGCCGACCGAAAGAAGCCATTCTCCTCCTAGTCCTACGAGGGTGGCATTGGATTCGAAAAAGACGCGCACGCCTTGGGAAGGAGAAAAGGAATTTGTCAACCGGCCATGTTCTCCTGGAGATGAAATGGTGGCGACAGTGTCCCAAGAAAATAGATCAACTACAGTACCTGCTTTCAAAGCCCAGGAAGCAAGAGGGCCTCTACTAGGTGAGTAATCCGCCATATTCAAATAAAGCCGAATGTCGGTGAGGGGTTCACCTACAGCGTTCAAGATTAAGGTATCTCCACTTTGAGTCCCCTCTAAATAATACCCCCCGCCTCCATAAAGTTCATCTAGAAAACCTCTTTGAAAGGCTGTGTCGGGATTTCCTGAATGGGCTGCCCACTGCTGAACAGCGGTTTGCAAAAGGGGATCCGGTAAAAAAGCAGTTTTCAAGTGAAACGTTATAGGTCCCCCTATTAGTTGAGCATGCAATGCGAGTGTGCTGGGGGGAAGAGGCGAACCGTAGACACGAAGAGGATTGACCGGTTGGTAAAATACGGCTGCGATAGGATCCAGACGGAACCAAGCGCCATTGATAATGGGATTCAGTCTAAACTCCGCCCCTCCTGAAGGGCGAATCATCCATGTTCCATCAGGGGTGGCCAATGCTTGGATCCCGAGCCTTATCTTGGCTCGCCCAAAGGATCGAAGGCCATACACATAACCCATGTAAAGGGGATTGTTTTTATATAATTCCCAAAGGGTCAAGTCTTGTGCTCTGAGATAGTTAGGATCGGCAAAGGCTTCCACTAAATCGGGGTCTACATAGGTATTGATCCGACCTCCTCCGCCAAGAAAGACCCAGTTTCCGTAGTTTGCTGATAAGTGGCCTGAATCTACCCCCAAGGTTCCGTATTGGAAGAAGGCAGAGGGGGTTATCTCTCTTGGTATTTCGGGGGCTGAAGAGACTGCAGGAGTAAGAGGCACTTCTGAAGCGGGTGGTGGTGTCACAGGTTCTGCTCCTTGAGCCAGGGCTAAATGGGACATGAAAAGCAGGGTCAGAGCAAGGACTGCTCGAGAGAATCTCGGCATGCGTTTTAGAAAACGAGAAGTTAAAGGAAGAATAGAAACGAGGGCAACAGGAATTGCAAAAATAGAATAGGAAGAATTAAAAGCAAGTAAAGATAAAGTAGCAAAGCCCAAAATACTGAAAAATGAAAATTTCAAAAATCTGAAATTCCAAAACTGAGTTCCCACTGGGCTTCCGTAACTGCCTCCTCTTGAGGATTCGCTCTTAGGTTTGGCTGATGAATCTTCAGCTTTGAGAGGGGCTTCGTCTGGGATTACATCAGCGGTGAGATTATCATAGACCACTGAACCACTGTCATAAGAACTCAAGAAACCTATTTGGTAAGGCCTATAGCCCGCAGGTGTTTGTACAATCTGTGTTGATTTTAATTCATCATCTACATAAAAACGTACGGTATTGTTACCTTGATCGAGAGGATCCGGAACAATCTCCAACCTTACCTGATACGCAACATTGTATTGTAAATCCGATGGAACACCTTCATCAGGACCTCCTGAGTCTTCCACAGCGTAGTGTGTCGGATCAGCATAGAGATTGACATATTTCAAATTTGATACATTGGAAGGATCGGCATATACGACGACAAACGCACTCTGATTCGCGTTGTTGAAGGTAACTTGATATTCAAATTGAAAAGAACTATCTAGATCAATGAATCCTAAATCATTTCGATTCATTGCCGCGGAATATCCGACTGTTGAAGAGTCTCCATCTTCTGTGACTGTAAGTGTACCGTCTGATGGAATGGACCAAGTAGTATTTCCATTATTACCGTTTTCATCATAGATCACTTCCCATCCTCCCCCCAATAAATCATCGAATGATTCATAGCCGTTAAAATCTTCTGAGTAAAAATGGGTGTCTGGGCCAGGAGTTGGGGTTACTTCAGTAGGCGTCGGAGTAACTTCAGGCGTTCCAGCAGGTGTTGGAGAAGCTTCAGGCGTTCCAGCGGGTGTTGGAGAAACTTCAGGCGTTCCAGCAGGCGTCGGAGAAGGTTCAGGCGTTGGTGTGACAACCACAGGCGTAGGGCTTGGAGCTTCACTAGGTTCAGGTGTCTGTGTAGCTGAAGGTGTAGGAGCTTCAGTAGAAGTAGGCGTCGGAGTAACCTCAGGTGTGGGACTTTCTCCAGCAGGTGTAGGAGAAACCCCGGGCGTCGGAGAAACCTCAGGAGTCACAGCAGGCGTTGGAGAAACCTCTATCGGTGTGGGGGATCCACTGATGGGCAGGGGTGTAGCTCCTGGAAACTCTGTTTCAAAGCAACCCATGAAAGAAGCAAGACTCATTGCAATTAAGAGAACGATGCTCGCGGGGAGCACTCTTGAGAGCACACGCAAAAAACTCCCTCCTTGAGAAGGTGTAGAAGGTACTTCCTTCGGGAAGAGTCGATCGAGCACGTTCTCTAAGGGTTCCGTATATCCATCACGTATTAATACTCGGGTCAGATATCTCTCGGTTAAAGCACGTCGGCTTTCATCGTTATCGTTCAACAATGCAAGAATTTCGTCAGCATTCTCAAACTCAGTGATGGTTAGAAATTGATTGAGATCAAGTGTGGGAAGTACGCCTTCGGCGGAAGCGGGCTCTAATTCTCGGCTTTCCAATTCGCGAAGCACAGACTCAAGGTCGCTGACGGCTTCAATGGCTGCTTGAGTATTCCCCAACCCCTGCTGCCAATCTGCAAAAAGTTTAGCGTGATTCCAGTTTGAGGCCTCAATCATTTCTCGGCCCATTTGTCCTGTCGTTTGCATCCCCAGCAAATGAAGGCGTGCGATCTTGAGTAATGTGGGCAAAGGTGCTGTTTTCAAGGCGCCTGGGGCACCTCCTAATAAGCCAAACAGTTCCTCCATTTTTCTAAAATAAAGACTTCGATCATCGGGATGACTCACGCGAGGGCTGATGATCCAGTAGCCGATTTTGGCTTCTTTGAGCAATTCTTTGAGGCCGGAAGTATGAAAACCTCCAGCAACCAAGGCCGCATGGTTGATTTTTTTCTCAGAGATCAGAGCGAGAGATTTATCCAGAAAGATGTGATCGCGTTCAAGCACTTTTTCGTAGAATTTTGCGGCCGTTTTGAAAACATCCCCAAAATCAGGGGATTCGAAAGCCGTTGTTCGTTGCTCGTCCTTCGTCGCTCGTAGATACAAAGTTTTGAGTTTGGCAACAAATTCTGTGACGAAACGGTTTCCGGTACGATCTACGGACGACGAGTGACGATAGACGGCTTCAATATCTTCCCGCTTTCCTTCGAGTCGCGCAACCCGGTCGAGAATTGCATAATTTTTCTGAATCTCTATCAATTCTCTTTCCTGATCATTTTGGATGAGGGCTTGAGTTAATTCTTCTTCGGCCTCTTTCATTTCACCGTCTAATTTTTCCCATGAAAGATTTTTCATGAGATTCATTTGGTCCATGAGAAGTTTGAGATTTTGAAAGGTCGAACTTCCATTTTCCATACGATTCATGTATTGGCTCAAATAAAGATAATGTTCTTGATCGCTCACTTGCCCCAGGCGATATTCCAGGACATGCCTTAAAAGGCTTGTGGATTCTTCCTTGGGGAGTTTGGCTTCAAGAATCTCTAGGAAGTGAAGGTATTCCTTTTCCAGGGCTTCTGGATTCACTTGCGATTCTAATTGAACCAGATCGGCATAATTTTTTAGAGTTGGATAAGGGGTGGAGACATCCTTGCCGAATGTTTCCTTATACTGCTGGGATAATTCTTTAAAATAGGTCTGAATATCTGTTCTCGTCTCTCGGTACTGCTTTACTTTGCTCATCCAGTCGTACATTCCTTTAGAGAAAACCTTTTTCTCAAGTGCTTCAATCATCTCTTTCGAGGTTTGCCAGGCCTGTTCCTGAAGGGTGTTTTCCTCCAAAGATTTTCCCATGGCGTCAATATTGTCTACATAAACGGATAAATCTTCGATTCCGAGACCCTGTGCCTTGTCAGGTCCTTCGGTGATGAGAAAGGATTCCACGGCGTCAATATCGCTTCTCTGAAGAAATTTCTCTTGAGCGATTTGAAGCGCCTTTTTGTCTGGAAAGGTATCGAAAAAGGACATGTCCATGCGGCCTTCAGCGGCCTCTGAGAAAACATAAAAGAGGGAATTGGGATTGGAAGATGGATGCGCACGTGAAACTGTTTTTAAAATGCCTCGTATATGGGCTTGTGCTTCTGGATTGCAGTGAATATCTTCAATAATGAACAATACGGGACGATCCTGAAAAACATTTTTTTCGACCACTTCTCCAAAATCACTCGGAATTTTTAAATGATCCAAAGCTGCACCGAACTCTTCTGAAGGCCTCTGAAGATTCCAATCGCTCCTTTGAATGGGGGAGGATTTGGACACAGTCTGGGCTATGTTTGCATCTTGTGCAAAGGTGAAACTACAATCGTGGGTGATAAAGGAAAGACAGACAACAAGGCTGATGATTTGACGCGCAATTTTGAACATATTCCCTCCTCAGGGTAACAATTTATAACGAAAATGGGTGCGGAGAAAAAGACACTCCGGGCTAGAAATAGCCTACAGACGGAAGACACTTCTTGGCCTAAAAAGGTCAAAATAAATGAGGTTCAAAGAGTGAGGGATAGGGAACCTCTTCCTGCTAAAGGGGTTTTGGAACGAGGATTTTGAGTAAAAAGAGGTTATTTTAAACCCAGATTTTGCAATAGACGCGAGAACTCAAGAGCAAGAGCTTGAGCCAGACAGGCCTTTGCAGTCCCTGTGGGATTGGCCTGAAGAAAGCGCAGGCATGCATAAAAAGATGCCTGTCGAGCATTTCTGAAGGCCAAGATGGCCAAGATCTCAAGCTGTTATAGGAACCTGTGGGATGCGGTCGAATTCCGCGGCCTATTGCAAATTCTGGGTTAAAGGAGGGTGGTCCGATAGATGTTAGAGAGCCTGTTGGTGTTGTCGCATCCTATCCTACCTGTCGTGTCACGCACCCCAGCCCACATGTCATTTCGAAATCATGTCTTTTTGTAGCCGCCCGATTCATCGGGCAGTCCCATAAATGGGGCGACACCAAAATGAGCCTCACTTCTTTGTTGTTGCACTCGCAGTCGTGGCCGTATCTACGTTTGTATTTGTTGAAGAAGTTTTTTGTTTCTGAGCTGAAGCAACTGATAACGTATTTGCACTGACCCACTTAATATTTTTTAAATTGGGATTGTATTGTAGAGGAGCAGGTTTCAGCAAAGTCGCTGAAGATGTTTTGGTAGAACTTGTCTTTCCTGTAGAAACGGCTTGTTGAGTCGTTTTGCTGTTGGTTTGAGTTTTTTTAGTTTGTGGTGTTTTTGAAGAACTGGTTTTTGAAGATTCTTGAGAGGTTATTTTCTGTGCGGATGCATTTTGAGTAGAGACTGCGTGCCAATCTACATTTTGATAGGCAGGTTTTAAATTGAGAGCGGGTTTTTTTGCCTGTGGAGGTTGAATAACAGGAATCTTTGTTTGTCCAGAAGCAGGTGTTTCAGTGCTATGGGGTGCAGATGAAGAAGATTGTGAGGACATCTGGTTTAGAGCATTCCAATCCACAGAATTTGAGTGTGTTTGAGAAGATGAACTTTGAGATGTATTGCTGGGGTGCTGGCGCCGTTTGCGTTCTAGAATTTTCAGGAGGGCGAGAAGAAGAGGGGGCAGCGGGCTCTCGTCTGGGGGCAGAAGAGGGCTGTTCATCTCGAGCTGGACGATTCTCCCAATCAGAACGGGCGGTTGTTCGAGCCTGAAGAATGGGATGCAATCTAAATGTTTCCCAGACATCGGCAGAGGTGTTGATTGCCCCTAAGTAACTGTCATTTCCAATCCCCGCGCGGACATATCTGCCCAAGGCGATCGATCGAAACGCCACTTTGTCATCTCCCAGTTGGCGCAGTTCAAAAGTTTGTTCTTCTGCGATGTTTGAACTTAAAGCCATTACATCAAAATTAGGGATGTTGTAGCTGATGGAAGCGTACTTATTGCTTTTGACGGATTGAAGAGCGACTTTGCGATTCCCCAAATCAACCAAGCGAAATGCCTCCCAAATTTGAAGGTGGGAACTGGCGGCGCCGAGCCTTGATTTTTCTCCGAGGCCTGCTCGGACGTATTTCCCAGTTTTAATGGATTGAAAAGCAACTTTCCCGTCTCCCAGCATGTGGATTTTAAAACCCTCCCAAAGATGAAGATGAGGACTGACGGCACCCAAATAGCACCCGATGAAATCAATGCCCGCTCGCACATAGCGTCCATTGGAGACAGATTGTATGCCGATCATATCACCCGAGTTGATTTTCCCATTCCAGTCTTCTATTTTTTGAAATTTTTTCTTTCCGTCAGAGAATTTATAACTTTTTCGCGTTCCACTGTGCCGTCCAAATGAGATGCTTCCAATGTCTACACTGAGAGAATTAAGACCGATCTAGTCCGTGCTAAAATGTTTTGACAACCAATCTACACCGATACGAACATCTACTTTGACGACAGGGGTGAGGGATAAATCAATTTTGTAGCGAGGTTTTTCAAGAATAAATCCATAATTTTTTTCTAAGGATTCTCCATTCCCGGAAATAGCAGGCAAATCACTTTTTAGAGGTTTAGGCTGTGTGCTTGAGAAAGAAAGCTCTTCCTTTTTTAAATTTTGAGAGCCTAAAAAAGGTTGATAATCAAGGCCCACCGTGCCGTCTCCGTCAAATCGGATGCCAAATTGGGCAAAGCCATTCAAGGCGCCAAAACTAAATTGTGTGTTTGTCGCTGAAGGAGGGATCGGAATGATAGGGCCTTCCCCATGTCCGAGGGGAGGAGGAAAATTCTGATTGCAATCAATTCCATAATAATGGAAGTCAATCACGGGAGGAATGTCGCTCCAAAGGGCTCGTAATTTCATTCCAAAGCCAAACTTGGCTTCCAAAACGGCTTCATTGCCGTCAAAAACCATGTCTGAGGGTAAACCCACTTTCCTGAATGCTGGGCTTTTCAACGGGCAATCGTTCTTCCGCTCCTTGATCGGCGTTCTGAGAATTTAAGGCATCCAGATTTTTCGTCGGAAAGGGGAATTGCACTTTTCCGTTTATTTCTGGGAAAGGGGCTTTGGGAATATCATTTTGAATATAGTCTCGAAAGCCCTGTAAACTTGAGGGTTTTAGAGAGGCGATCGTGATATTGTTTGCGGCACGTGTGGGTGCAAACTGATTTTTAAAGAAATCAGATCCTTGTGATAATGTTTGAGGATTGGCAACGACAAAACGAGTGCTTTGGGTCAGGACAAAGGCATCCGACAATTCTAAAACCTCGCTGGTGAATTCGGGTCTTTCAACAAGGGCCTGTCCAGACGTGTTTCTCTGAAGCTGGGCCTGAAGTTCATTTTGCTCTCTAAAAGTTTTTTGGGCAATGTTTCCCAATGTGAGCGTTTTATTGGCAAAGGAAGAAAGCGTTCCCTTGCTTAAAATATTTGGACTGGCAAATCGCACCTCTTCATCCAACGCAGGAGTTGCGTGGATCCATGGGGTGTTCCAGAAGAGATTAAAAGAGGCCGTGAGAATCACCAGAAAAGTTGATATTCTAAGGCGAGATTTCATATTCTTCTCCTGGGCGTAATCTACATTAGAATATAGCACAATTTTTTGAGAGTGGATGGGATGGCAAATAATAGTGTTGACCCCCAATGAGTTAGAGAAAAGGTATTCATGAATGTCATTTTTTTATCTCGCCTACAATTTGGACTGACCATTTGTTTTCACTACATTTTTCCACCCCTGAGTGTGGGGCTGGGCCTTCTTCTGGTCTTAATGGAAGGAATGTATCTTTGGACGAAAAATCCGCTTTATCAGAAGATGACGCAATTCTGGGTGCGCATTTTTGGCCTCACCTTCGCGATCGGAGTGGCCTCTGGCATTGTGATGGAATTTCAATTTGGGACCAACTGGTCTTCTTATTCGCGTTATGTCGGGGACGTTTTTGGAAGTGCGCTAGCTGCAGAGGGAATTTTCGCTTTTTTTCTCGAGTCTGGATTTTTAGCCATTCTTTTATTTGGATGGAATAAAGTCGGACCCAAGACTCATTTTTTCTCGACGCTTATGGTTTCGCTTGGGTCCATGTTCAGTGCGGTTTGGATTGTGGTCGCCAATTCCTGGATGCAAACGCCTGCTGGTTTCCACCTGGTGGAAAGGGGAGGACAGGTTCGTGCCGAGATTACAAATTTTTGGAAATTGTTCTTCAATCCTTCCTCCATGGGAAGATTGAGCCATGTGATCACCGGATGTTGGCAGGCCGGCGCTTGGTTCGTTCTAAGCGTCAGCGCCTATTACTTATTGAAAAGAAAGCACGAAGATTTTGCAAAGGCCTCGATTAAAATTACATTGGTGCTAGCCTTCATTTCCTCCATTTTACAAATACTTTCAGGTCACGCCAACGCGGTGATCGTAAGCCGTTATCAGCCGGCGAAGCTCGCGGCCATGGAGGGGCATTATCCTGTGAATGCGCCAGCCAATTTTAATTTATGGGGTTGGGTGGATGGAAAAGAAGAGAGGGTTCGAGGAGGGTTGGCCTTGCCAGGTTTTTTAAGCTTTCTGGTTTCCGGAAAATTTGACACCCCTATCAAAGGGCTCAACGCTTTTCCTCCCCAAGATCGTCCTCCCGTTCAAGCTACTTTTCAGTGTTATCATGGAATGTTGCTCATTGGGATTGCTCTTTTTCTGTTTAGTCTTTGGGGTGTGATTCTCTGGAGGAAAGGAAAACTTTTTCAAAGTCGCTGGCTTTTAAAACTTTTTGTTTTGTCCGTTTTAGGCCCTCAACTGGCCAATCAATTAGGCTGGATGACGGCCGAGGTGGGAAGACAGCCTTGGATTGTCTATGGGCTTCTTCGAACCTCTGAAGGGGTCTCGCCCATTCTTCGTTCAGGACAAGTTCTTTTCTCCATCATTTTATTTTCTCTCGTGTATCTTTTATTATTTGTTTTATTCATTTATTTGTTGGATCAAAAAATTCGAAAAGGTCCTGAGAGTCATCAAGAAACGTTGCATCGGGCGTAATGCGGAAACGTCAACAGAGGTTGCTGCTAGGCTGTTCGAAAATGTTGTTTTCCCCTCCCTATTATGGGAGGGGTTAGGGGAGGGAATGTTGCAATGACTAAAGCAAGGTGAGTCGCTATGCATTTAGACCTTCATATCATCTGGTTTATTTTGGTCGGAATGCTCATGACGGGTTACGCCCTGTTAGATGGCTTTGACCTGGGCGTAGGGGCTTTGCATCTTTGGACCCGCACGGATCAAAATCGGCGTATCATGCTCAATGCGATTGGTCCTGTGTGGGATGGAAATGAAGTCTGGTTGGTAACGGGGGGAGGTGCTTTGTTTGCGGCTTTTCCAGAAGTTTACGCAACTGTTTTTTCAGGTTTTTACGAAGCGTTTATGTTGCTTCTTTTTGCTCTGATTTTTAGAGCGGTCGCCATTGAATTTAGAAGCAAGCGTCCCGGAGAAAAATGGCACCTTTTGTGGGATGTCAGTTTTAGCGTGTCGAGTATTCTTTCAAGCTTTCTAATCGGAGTGGCGCTTGGAAATTTAGCGTGGGGAATTCCCCTTTCGGATCACAAAGAATTTATGGGAAATTTTTTCACGCTCCTTCATCCCTACAGCATTTTAGTCGGAATTCTTACAGTCGCTCTTTTTATGATGCATGGGGCCATTTACATTGTTCTTAAGACAGAAGGAGCACTTCATGAACAAGCCCGAGGCTGGGTTAAAAATACCATGATTTTCTTTATTGTTATGTTTGCAATGACGACGCTGGCCACGCTTCTTTATGCCCCTCAAATGTCGGATGTCATTCGCACTCACCCTGTTTTATTTCTGGTTCCTCTGCTCAACATTCTTTTCATCGCGAACATCCCTCGCGAGATCTCAAAAGGAAGAGACTTCCGAGCCTTTCTTTCTTCATGCTTTACCGTCCTGACCCTCATGGCCCTTTTTGCCATAGATGTATTCCCCAATCTGGTTTATTCCAATCCCCATCCTGAAAACAGCCTCACCCTTTACAATGCGGCGTCCTCTCCTGAAACCCTTCATATGATGCTCATCATTGCTGCTCTCGGGATTCCCTTGGTGCTGGCCTACACCGTCAGCATTTACTGGATTTTTAGAGGGAAGGTGAAATTGGAAGAGACGAGTTATTAATCCATTGTCATTCTTTTCCGTGAATGCTACATTCCTTCCACCATGAGTATTCAAGCGGCTCAAAGGCCCCCAGTAGAAATTCCAGACATTCGAGAGCAGGGTGCTCCCAAAGAGGGAACGCCTCAAGTGCTTGACCGCCGGCTTTTTATGCAGCTTCAGGTCTTTACGGGTTGTCCCCATCCACAACCTCTGGTAGAAGCAGTCAAAAAATCTGGGCTCGAATGTGTTTTGTATTTAGATATAAATGATGCTCAGGGGATTGGCCTCTTGACTTTGACAGAAGATCCCTCTGTCTTGACCCAAACAGCGAGGCAACTTTTACTCTCAGAGCCTTTTGTTCGGCTCACGCCAATGCGAGAATTCACGATGCTCGGCCGCACTTACTCGAGCGGTCATGAGCAAAATTTAGAGGATTGGCTTTTAGCCAAATCCCGCCGTAACCTTTCGAATCCAACGCTCTCCTGGGCCGTCTGGTATCCTTTAAAGCGAAAACCAGAATTTGAACTGCTCTCGAAAGACGAGCAGCGGGCCATTCTCATGGAGCATGCCAAATTGGGCATGAGTTATGGGACGGGTGGTTTAGCTCATGATGTTCGGCTGGCTTGTCATGGTCTAGATCCTAACAACAATGAATTTGTCATTGGGATTGTTTCCTCAAAACTGCATTCCATTTCTCGCCTGGTCGAAGACATGCGTAAAACTCAACAAACGGCCAAATACATCGAATCCATGGGCCCCTTTTTTGTTGGCCAAGTTTTGTTCTCCTCTGTAAAATAGATGGGATGACGCCGCCCTCTTCTCAACAGCCGACAAAGATCGTGATTAACGGGGATATTTATCTTTCTGAACCTCTAGAAAAAGACATTCCTTCCATCATTCATCATCTTCAGGAAAAAGAAATTTATGATCTGACGCTTCAAATTCCGTATCCCTACGACAAAAAAAATGCGCAAGATTTCATCACCCTTGTTCAAAGCCGCAAAAAGCGATATGGCCGCTTGATGGACTGGGCCATTCGCAATTCCAGAAATGAGCTTGTGGGTATGATCAGTTTTCAGGGGATTTCTTCACGGGATTTGGAAAATGACGAGATCGGCTTCTGGCTTGCCAAACCCTATTGGAATCAGGGCATCATGACCGAGGTCTTGAAAAAATTTGTGGAATTTGGATTTAAAGAATATCGTTACAGACGTTTTACCCTCAGCATTTTTGTCTTTAACGAGGCCTCTTCTAAAGTAGCCGAAAAGTGTGGCTTTGTCTTCCAAGGTCTGGCCGAAAAGGTGCACTGCAAAGAGGGTCAATTGATAGACTTAAAACTTTACGCGATACAAAATCCCAAACATCCTCCTGGGGTGTCTTTTAATTAATACAAACACGTTGATTCGCGTGTCATCTCCAGGAGCGCTTTTGCGGGCGAGAGATCTTTTTAAGGGAGGCTGCATTGCCGGTGGCAATGCAAAGCCGACCGTGGTAGTAGATGTTTTTTTACATTTCTACTCTTAACTAAGAGGGGAGTTCTCCCCCCTTTTATTTAAGAGGATAGTTTTTACTCTCCCCTTATTTAAGGGGAGCTGGAGGGGTTAGTTTTTGGAGCCAGTGATGACGTTGTCACGCTTTGAAATTCTTTTCGGTATTCCTCAGACAGAAGTGCGAAAAAATGTACTTCTTCTTCCGATTTTACCTAAAGGGTTTCTTAAGCTTTTGGGCCTTGAAAAACTCATCAGAGGTTTTCTCTACGCCAGTGCCTCTATGAAAAACTGGACATTCATTCAAACAGGGATGGGCGCTCCCCTGGTGGGGGATGCGGTGCTTTATCTGCAGGCGAGTGCCTGTGAAAATCTACTTCTTTTCGGTTCTTGTGGGGCATTGCCGCGTTCTCGCTTGGTGATAGGTGATCTTGTTTGCCCTGAAAAATGTTTGGCGCTTGAAAGTTTCAGCGAATTTCTTCTGGATGAAATTTCTTCTCTTCGCGTGTTACGTCTTCAAAATCCTCTTGTGAGAAACTTTTTTGGGGGTGCGATTCGTCCCGTGACTTGTGCCACCGTGGGCTCTCTCAAATTGGAAGAAGAGAGAGAGGAATGGCTTTTTTTTCAGGGCGTGGACATTGTAGACATGGAATGTTCCGCATTTTTTTCTGCTGCCCAGTATTGCAAAATATCCGCTACCGCCCTTTTTTATGTCACAGACATTGTGAATGAAAAACCCTTTTATGCAGGAGGAGATTTTAAAATTCCTGAAGAGGCATTGAGGGTGTTGAAAGACATCATCAAGACTTAGATTCCGTATGGAAAAAATATACAAAAGAATGCTTGATGGCATGAAGAAAAAAGAGAATCAAAAGAGAAGGACGAAAAAGGAAAAATGGTTTCTTTATATTTTGAGATGCAATGATCTTTCTTTGTATACTGGGGTCACCAAAGACATTGAAAAACGTTTTGAAGTGCACGCTCAAGGAAAAGGGGCTCGGTACACGCGTACACGTCTTCCTCTAGAGCTTGTTTATCAGGAAACTTGTAAAACAAGAACTGCAGCCCTGATTCGAGAATGTGCTGTGAAGACCTTGCCGAGAGTTAAGAAGTTAGCCCTCATTAAGGGGGTTGCTGCCAAGAGAAAGCGTGGTATCGGAAAAAGCTAACGCCCATTAATTTTATATGTATTTTTATATGTATAGTAATATGTACATAATATTTTAATTTTGGTATTCTAATTCTATGGATGTTGAAACGGGTCTTTTTATTTGGGATGCTCGTAAAGAATGGGTGAATGTTCAAAAACACAAAATTCACTTCACTCATGCAGCAAAGGTTTTTAAGGATTCTAAAAGGAAAATCTTTATTGATTCTAAGCACAGTAAAACAGAAGAAAGATATTTTTGTATAGGAAAAGTAGGAAGTCAAATTCTGACAGTACGTTTTACCTATCGAGAGAATAAAATTCGGATTATAGGAGCAGGTTGTTGGAGGAAAGGAAGAGAATATTATGAAAAGAAAGAAATCTGAAAATGATATGCCGTATGGGAAGCTCACAAGAATCGAAGATTTTTTGCCCTCTCCGAGTGAACTTGCCATGCCGGATGAAACTGTGAAAATTACCATATCCTTGAGCAGATCTAGTGTCGATTTTTTTAGGCATGAGGCAAAATCCTCTCACACGAAATATCAAAGACTGATTCGGAAAATTTTGGATCGGTATGCCATGCTTTATCAGAAGGCGAGCTGATAAATTTTTGATTAGGAGAATATCTCTTGGTGCATATGAACTATCTATCTAAATCAGACTTCAAAGTCGCTCGCGAGTGCCCTACAAAACTTTATTACCGAAAAAATCATTATCCTAATTTAAAGCAGGAAGATGATTTTCTCCAATTGCTGGCCGAGGGAGGCTTTAGGGTCGGCAAGATGGCGCAGCTTTTATTCCCCAAGGGGATTGAGGTCCCAGGGGGTCGCAATCATGAGGAGGCGATTGCCCAGACGCGAGAATATTTGGAGCGAGAGGACGGGGTGCTCTATGAGCCCGCCATTTATGTGGATGGCATGTTGGTGCGCGTCGATGTGTTGATCAAGCATGGAAAAAAATCGAACTGATTGAGGTAAAGGCCAAATCTTTTGATGGAGAGGCTTATGAAAAACATATCAAAGGCGGGATCGAATGTTTTGTGATGGATTCTTTGAAGAATAATCGGAAGTAATTGTCTCACAAGAATGGACATGCATCAAGAGAGAAGGTTTTTCAAAATACTTTGTTATCTCTAAAAAATGCGAAAGACCCCTCAGAAAAACAGTTCAATTAAACTGGGTCTAATGAGCGTTTGAGTGACGCTGACCGGTATGATAATTCTGATCATGCCCATGTCTGCCATATTGGGCATTGTAGTTCATACCGGTACCGTGATATCCATCCGTACCATTGTAGCTCATACTGCTGCCATGATATCCCCCCGTGCCTCTGTTATGATGGCTACCCATGCTTGAGCAGATTCCCGTTGAAGCCAAAACTAGCAAAATTGAAAAACCGACGCCCAGTCCCGACAAAAGAATTTTCATATTTCCCTCCTTTATTATTACGGGGCTATGGTAGATGATTTCAGAATGTATCTTTATGATCTAAATCATATTTATTCTTAAAACATTGAATCGATATTTAAACTAACCACATGTTTCTTTACTTCCTCCGATTCCGCATCAATATGACCGATAAGGCCAATTCGCATATTATCTCTTGGGAAATACCAAATCGCGGGACTGAGCACTAAATGATCAATATCGGACGCATCAGAGGAGTGAACCCAATCGGCTTGAAAGGCACAATACCAATGCTCATTGATGGTATAGCCCAAAATGGATGCAATTCCCTGGAAGTCCGTGTCCTCAAGGCTCATCGTACTAAGATCGAAATCATCGTCGTGCCCAAAGAAATACGCAAACTGTAAGTCCCACTTTTCGAGGTAACGAATATTCACAGCGGGAGAAAGACGCCAGAAATCATCCTCCGTCTCTCCCGAGGGGGCCCCGGTTACTTCGTCGGTGAGCTGCTTGGTATCCGTTCCAATAAGTCCCCACAGCGAAACGGCCGAGCCGGCGAAGTCCCCTTCCTCGACAACATAGTACTTGGCCATCCCCCAAAAATTTTTCTTATCATTGGGATCCTTGATCTCGGCGCCGTTAGAGACACCCACTTCCAGCACGAACGGGCCCTTCCAGCCATAAAGTCCAATTGCTGGAACCGGACCCGTCATAGATACAGAGTCATCGCCTGTCCCATTCGCTGATTGAACATCCGAAAGAATCTCATGTTCTGCATTCGTCAATTCACTGAATTTGGAAAGGGCGTTCCACTGCCACGTTGACATTTTCCCTACTCGCACATTCAGAAGGGAGGTGCCAAAAAGATTATGAAATGCAACTTGAAAAAATTCATTGCTGATTTCATCCTCATCCACCTCTGTCTCAATCTGGACGGACGTATTTTTGAAGATCGTCCCTGCGGTATATAATGAGACCGCATTGGGATTGCCAATATCAACACTCGTCTTTGTCTTTCCGTTTTCTTCCAGACCATTGCCTTCGACAGCAATCGGCGTTACACTCACTCTGATTCCAAAAATATCCGTGAGTTCGTTGAGATTGAGATTATTTCCAATAATTTGCTTGGCAACATCGTCGCCATCATCCGTCCCGGGCATTTGAAGCCCATTCAATGCGAATTTATCACCAAAATAATTCAGACGCGGATAAGCCGTGTGACAAGTCTGGCAACTGACACCGTATTTACGTGCCCATTGGGAAGTCGCATCACTTTCCTTCACGGCATAAAACGATACTAACACGACAAACGCTAATGAGATTAGCCTCTTCATGGCCCCCCCTTTTTTTAATTCATATTTTTCACCACTACTGTTCCCTTAAGGAGTCATTCAGTCTTTGCAACCTGAATATTTTCAATGTGCCAAACAAAACATCACAACAATAGTAACTCCAATTTATACATTCCAAAAAAATTTGGATACTGATAATCCCAAGCAACTGTCACCATTCAAGTTATAATGGGACAGTAGTGATGTAAATTTTTGAAACCTCTGAAAAACCCTTCAAATGACTGATATAATATCAGGAAGAACGAATGGAGGGCAAGATACAAATGAGTTTCGGGATGTATGAGGATGAACACAGACGACAGAAACGAACAATGCTTGATGAAGTGGAAAGAGTTATTGATTTCGCAAACTAGAGATCAGTCATATTGAAGAACATGATCATAACCATTTTAAAGGGATGGTGCCCTCAGGCACACGAAGGGTCTATGCAGATAAGGCGTACTATTCACAGGCTCATAGGGAATATCTGAGGGAACGAAAGATTAAAAACTGTATTTTAGCAAAAGGATATAG
The DNA here is from genome assembly GCA_016196885.1 of Chlamydiota bacterium. Lineage (GTDB taxonomy): Bacteria > Auribacterota > JACPWU01 > JACPWU01 > JACPWU01 > JACPWU01. The sequence goes on from JACPWU010000054.1 coordinate 38,177, forward strand.
AAATCGACCCTTGAGTAAGCGTCAAGAAAATCAAAACCGCACATGGGGCAAAATAAGAAGTGCCATTGAACCTCGGATCAATGATTTGAAGAATTGGTGCTCGATGCAGCGACTAAGGTACTATAGCCTCGTCAGGAATCGGCTATGGATTATGATATGTGGTTTGGCATGTATTGGAAAGAGGGCGATTCAGTTGCAAGCGATGTCAACTTAAGATACGAGTGGCAGTGAGAAAAAATGCTTTCAGTTGAAAGAAAGAACGAATGATAGATTCAAAATTCTTTTTTTGATCTCGTTTTCAGTTTGCACATTGCAAAAAACTTCAGCGATAGGTTGTTTGTAATAATTAATCGTTTTCCAGAGGTTTCAAAATTAAAGTGGAAAATAAGGACGGGAAAAGAAATTTTTTATTTACTAACCGTTGAAAATGAGGCATAATTTACGGTGATATGAAGATTGAGAGGGATCATGAAAAACTATCAGCGGCTTTTTTATCCACCTAAATCAAGTTTCTTTCTGTTGGGTGTGAGAGGGGTTGGTAAGAGTACCCTGATAAAGCACGTGTTTAAAAATGCCAAAATAATCAATCTCCTAGATGAGGCTCTTTATCAACTTTATCTTTCAAAGCCTCAATCTTTTGTGGAGGATTTGTCACTGGTCAAGCCTGGGGATTGGGTTGTCGTAGATGAAGTTCAGCGTTTACCTCAGCTTCTGAATGAAGTACACCGTTTTATTGAAGAGAAGAAAATAAAATTTGCGCTTTTAGGCTCAAGCGCAAGAAAATTGAGACGCGCAGGTGTGAATCTTTTAGGCGGAAGAGCTTTGCAAAAATGGATGCATCCCTTTCTTTTGGAAGAGTTAGGCGATGATTTTTCATTGGATAAAGTGTTTAGGAATGGATCAATCCCCCTCATTTGGACTTCCGTCAATCCCAAAGAACAACTTTTGGCGTACATGCAACTCTATTTGAAAGAAGAGATTCAAGCCGAAGCCATTGTGAGAAATTTACCAGGGTTTGCGCGCTTTTTACCGGTCGCAGCTCTTTTTCATTCGCAGGTCATTAATGTCGAAGGTCTGGGCAGAGATTGTGGCGTTGCCCGATCTACGGTTGAAGGATACTTACAGATTTTAGAAGATACGCTGATTGCATTTCAAGTTCCTGCTTATGAGAATAAATTAAGGGTTCGTCAAAGAGCTCATCCAAAGCTTTACTGGTGCGATTCGGGTATTGTTAGGGCTGCAAAAAGACAATTAGAGGGGCTTGCGATTGAGGAAAAAGGTGCTTTATTTGAAGGGTTTATCGCTCAGACGTTGAAAGCCTATCGAGAGCTTGGACGGCTTGATTGTGATCAAATTTCTTATTGGTCGGCGGGTAAGAATTCTGTAGAGGTTGATTTTGTGATTGAGAGAGGGAGAGAACTCATTGGCATCGAAGCCAAATCAGGCACGGATCCCGAAAAGAAATGGTTTGCCGGTTTATCAGCCTTAGAAGACAGTGTGAAATTAAAACGTTCCATCCTTGTTTATACAGGCAAAAGAAAATACAAACATGATTCTGGTGTAGAAGTGTTGCCTCTACAAGATTTCATGAAAGAAGTAGAACGGTTTTAAAAGGATTTTGGAAAATGATTCCAAAGCCTTTTGAGTCGATCTTTGTATTTTGTATACTAAGATCTCTATAAAAAATGATGCCATCATAATACCATTAATATAATGGTATTGTCAAGTTGTTTCAATGAAGTCATAATCCTTTCATGAAGAAAATGGTTCGATTTGAGCTTCGTCTTTCTGGGAATTTGCATAAAAAACTTGGCGAGATCTCAAAGAGGGAGACTCGATCCCTACATGCACAAATCCTTCATTTCCTTCAGTTGGCCGTTGAAAAGTACGGAAAAGAAGGGAAGGAAATCAAAATAGATTAGCTACCATTTCTTGCCGATCGCTTCGGCGTTTACGAAGGGATTATTCCTTACTTCATGACTACGTAAACCGCAACGATTCTCGTACAACCCATTCCTGTAGCGCTTTGATAAGCCATAACTTATTGGAAATAAGTATATTACAATAAAAAATATATGTATAAAGGTTATATACCGCTAAGTTATTATACTAGTATAATTAGTAAAAAATAATTGATATCATGTATAACATATGAATAATACTATCAAGCGTGTCATTAAAGCTTTGGAAGGCAAAATGGAGAGTTTCCCTCTAGGCGGTGGAACCGCTCTATCTCTTTTTTATTTTCAACACCGTCTTTCTTACGACTTGGATTTCTTTACCCAAACATTTTCTCGAAAAGAGGTAGAGAAAATAATAACAGAGCTTTCATCAACTTTAAAAGCGGATGTTCAATTAACGGCTGAAGTCTCAAAAAGAGAAAGAGCGCGGATCTTGGTTTACAATCTAATATTGGACAAAGAGAATTCCTTAAAAATTGATTTTATTGAGGATCTTTTTAAAAGGATTGGAACAGTCAATGTCTTTAACGGAATCCCGGTGCTCTCACTAGAAGATATTTACTTAAGAAAAATTTATGCGGCTTGTGGCGTTTCTGAAATGCTTGACGAGGCAGGACGAAAAATATTTTTGGGAGGTAGGCAAGAAGTGAAAGATTTTTTTGATCTCTTCTTTTTATCAAAAACATTTATGAGTCTTTCCAAATTTGCCAGCGATTTTTGCAGCTCTTCTGAAAAGGAAAGCATCATTGCCTGGTATAGAAAATACAATTGCCCTCAGATGAAGATGGGACTCTCTGAAATTCAAACAGATAAAAGAGTGAGCTATCAGGAAATGGAACGCCATTTTAAGGATGAGGTAGAAGCGTTGGTTCGTAAAGAGGTTGAAGGATGAAAAATTTATTTTGGGATCGAAAAACGAGTTTAAATAAAGTTAAAAACATTCTCAAAAATCCGGACCATCCTCAATTTATTGAATATGCCGCTCTCGTTCTTTCTAGAACCAACGAGATCAAAAAGATCTTCTCAGAATTTCTCGATAAAAAAGTCTTTTGCATCCATTGGCGAAAAATCAAAAGCAGAATGCGAAAGAATAAATGGGGTGATACCAGAATAGACTTATGGGATGAGGTTTATAAAGTTTTGTCCAAGGATTTAGGGATCAAGGAGTCCAGCAAGGAAGCAGTTCCTCGCCACTCCAAGGCTTATGAAATAGGTCAGCGGATCGAAACAGAGCGAGACAAAAGGGGCTGGAATCAGAAAGAGCTGGCTCAGAGAGCAGGTGTCTCTCAGCAACTTATTTCTTTCATGGAAAGAGGCTCTCTTAATTTTTCGTTTGAGACTTTGATGAAAGTGACATCAGCATTGGGTCTTCAGTTTGAGATCATCCCGAAGAAGCATCGTAAGACTGGAAATGTAACGGGCCTTCTCTCGGGTGAAGGAGGTAAGACTCAAACGAGGTGAGATATTAAGTTTTTTTTAGATTTTTGAAATCACTTACTTGTGTAAAGTGTCACGTAACACTTTACACTTTTCAAGAGAGATCCTTGAGAAGGGTTTTGAGCTTTACGGTTTTTCGGACTGAGCCTTCGTGCTTTTAAGCGCTGATTCTTTTGAATAATCCACAGGCGCCAGATCGTTTGGAGTGCTAAGTTTCACGTCTGCCAGAAGATTGAGCCAGACGGTGTATCGTTCGCGGTCTATTTTTGAGGCTTTGTGTGTGTAGCGAATCAGATAAATGGCTGATTTTCCGAGAATGAGTCGGGCCACTTCATACTGATCTTCATCATCGGGACAATTTTTGAGTTGCCAGGTGTAGACGATGTCTTCCGGAGTTTCATTCAAAATCTCCCATCGAGTGGCAGGACAAGCCCGATAAAGATCACTTTGCATTCTTTCCATCAACTCTTTGAGCGTTGTTTTATTTTGAAGATTTTTAAATTGATGGACGGTGACGAGCTCTGTCCAGTTGTCTACCGTTTCTCCCTCGAGCACATATTCTGTGATGTTTTGAGATTCATCATGGGCTTGGTAACCCATTTTCCAGGGGCGGCCATCAAAAGTGGGTTGAAGTGTTTCTTCTGCCTGGCTGAGGGGGGGCATACTGACTAAAAGGACTAATAAGTAAAGTAAACGTTTCATAAATTCTCTGTTTATCAAAGGTAAAGTTAAAGAAAACCCCTTTTTTGTAAAGCCAATTTAAAAATCTCATAAATCAAAACGATCGTCCAGAAAAGAGTAGTTCCCTTTTTTTCTTCCCTTGGGGACTGTAAAAAGGTAACCTACGGGCTTTATTTTCAAAATTGAAATTTAAAGGAGAAGAAAATGAAGAAGATGATGTTGGCTTTATTAATTTGTTCCATGGCCAGAGCGAGTGCTTTTGCCCAAGAGCAGGCATCAGCCCCAGCTCAGAATGCTCAAGCGCAAAATGCATCTGTTCAAGATGCCAAAATGGCTGAGTGGATGAAACTCGCCAGTCCGAATGAGAATCACCAGTATTTAGAACCTTTCGTGGGCAGTTGGACTCACACCGTTCGTTGGTGGATGGATCCCAGTCAGCCTGCGCAGGAATCCAAAGGCACCAGTGAAAATCATTGGATCATGGGCGGCCGATTTCTTTCTCAAGAAGCCAAGGGTGAATCTATGGGCCAGCCTTTTGAAGGCATGGGGATTACAGGCTACGACAATGTTCGTGGGGAATACACCTCTATCTGGATTGACAACATGGGTACAGGCATGATGAATGCCACGGCTCAGTATGATTCCGCCACCAAGACCTTTTCTGAAAAGGGTTCAATGGCTTGCCCCATGACAGGAGAAAAGGATAAGCATTTTAGATCCGAGTGGAAAATCGTGGACAACGATCATTATACGTATGAGATGTACACGAACGGTCCCGATGGCAAGGAGTTCAAGAATATGGAGATCAGCTATACTCGCGCGTAGTTTGTTGGGTGGATATTTGAAAAAGAGGCTTCCTTTTATTTAGGGAGCCTCTTTTTTTTGCCCTTTTCATCCTTCAGTCCCCTCTGGACAAGTTATGCTATAATACATGCCCTTTAGTCTTAGAAAAGTGAGAAGGAAAGCTTATGGATCATTTGGAAAAATTAGAGAGTCAATCGGTCTACATTCTCAGGGAAGGCTATAGCCAGTTTAAGAATTTGGTGATGCTCTGGTCCATTGGCAAGGACAGCACCGTCCTTTTGTGGTTGGCCCGCAAGGCTTTTTTCGGACATGTTCCCTTTCCTCTGGTCCATATCGACACGGCTTACAAAATCCCCGAAATGATTCAGTACCGCGATCAATTGGCCTTGGAATGGCATTTGAACATGGTGTATGGCCAGAATACGGAAGCGCTTAAAAACAAGCAGACTTTCCCAGATGGGGCTTTGGATCGCATTAGTTGCTGTAAGACCCTCAAGACTGATGCGCTTCGCAATACCTTATCAGGGGCTTGGCCACGGTATCGTTTGGATCACGTTCAAAAAAAATATGTGCTGGATGAAAATAAAGAGCCTTATACCGGAGTGATTGTCGGAGTCCGAGCCGATGAAGAGGGAAGTCGCTCCAAGGAAAGATATTTCTCTCCCCGTGACAAGAGAAATGATTGGAATGTGGGAGATCAGCCGCCTGAACTCTGGAATCAATTCAAAACAGATTTTGCTCCCGGAACACATATTCGGATTCACCCCTTGCTAGATTGGACGGAATTAAATATCTGGGAATATATTGGTCGGGAAAATATTCCTGTAGTCCCTCTTTATTTTGATCAGGGGAAGGGAGAGCGTTATCGTTCTCTGGGCTGCTTCCCTTGTACCTTCCCCGTAAAATCGACTGCCAAAAATGTGGAAGATATTATTACAGAATTAAAAACCGGAAAATTTTCCAACATTGCCGAACGTGCGGGACGAGCTCAAGACAAAGAAGATGGGGGAGGACTTGAGACTTTAAGGCGTGAAGGGTATATGTGACGGAAGTTCAAAGGTTCAAAGGTTTAAAGGTTGATGAAAAAAGATCATACACAAGCAGCTAAAATGAATATCGTCATCGTCGGCCATGTTGATCACGGCAAAAGCACGGTGATCGGCCGACTTCTCGCGGACACGCATTCTCTTCCTCAGGGGAAACTTGAGCAGGTTAAAAATGAATGTGCCCGAAACTCCAAGCCCTTTGAATATGCCTTTCTTCTGGATGCATTAAAAGATGAACAATCCCAAGGGATTACCATTGATACGGCGCGCTCGTTTTTTAAGAGTGAAAAACGCGAGTATATTATCATTGATGCCCCGGGGCACATTGAATTTTTAAAGAACATGATCAGCGGTGCCGCTCGCGCGGAGGCAGCGCTTCTGGTGATTGATGCAAAAGAAGGGGTTCAGGAAAATTCCAAGCGCCATGGTTATTTGCTTTCGATGCTGGGCATTCGTCAAGTTGCGGTGTGTATCAACAAAATGGATTTAGTTCAGTACAGCGAAAAGATTTTTAAAGAAATTGAAAAAGAATACAGAGCCTTTTTAAAACCGATTGGTCTTAAGCCCAAAGCATTTATTCCCATTGCAGCCATGTTGGGTGAAAACATGGTCGAGGCTTCTAAAAATCTTTCCTGGTATCACGGCAAAACCATTTTAGAAATGTTGGATTCTTTTGAGAAAGCGCCCAGTTTAGATGCTAAACCTTTTCGCATGCCGGTTCAGGCCATTTATAAATTCACAGAAGAAGGGGATGATCGCCGTATTGTATCAGGTCGCGTCGAATCAGGTTCGATTGCGGTAGGGGACTCTGTCGTGTTTCTTCCTTCTCACAAAAGATCTGAAGTGAAAACGATTGAAGAATTTCATGCGCCCGCAAAAAAACGTGCCGCGGCGGGTCACTCTATTGGATTTACTCTGAAAGAACAGATTTACATCAACCGTGGGGATGTGATGTGCAAGGGCGATGAAGAGCATCCCTTGGTCAGTTCTCTTTTTCAGGCCGAGATTTTCTGGATGGGAAGAGACCCGATGGTGATGAACAAGGAATACAAACTCAAAATTGGGACCGCAGCTGTTCCTGTTCAGATCCATGAAATTAAACGAGTTTTCGACGTGTCTCAATTAAAAAAATCCGAACGCAAAAAGCAAATTGATCGCCATGAAGTGGCGCAATGCATTTTAGAATGCGCTCGGCCGATTGCCTTTGACCTAGCGGGTCAAATAGAAGCCACGGGTCGATTTGTCATTGTGGATCAATATGATATCTCAGGCGGAGGCATTATTTCGGCCTTGGTGAAGGACAAAGAAGCAGATCTTCGCGACGAAGTTGAGGCCCGAGAAATGAATTGGGATTTTAGCATTGTGGACCCCAAAGAACGTGAAGCTCGATACGGGCATCCTCCAAAATTTATTTTGCTCACGGGAAAAGTGGGTGTTGATAAGAAAAACATTGCGAAAGAGATCGAAAAAACCCTTTTTGAAAGAGGGGCCAAAACTTATTTTTTAGGCATGGGAAATCTTTTGAGAGGCCTAGACGTAGATCTTGAAAAACACAAATCTGAGCGCCATCAACAAGTGCGTCGCATGGGAGAAGTGGCTCATCTTCTCTTGGATGCAGGTCTAATCATTTTGGCGACAGGAAGCAATCTCAACGATGAAGAATTGAAAATCCTCCAAGAGGTAACAGACCGATCTTCCATTCTGGTGGTGAATGTGGGTGAAAATCATTTTCGCGAAGGAATCGTGGATTTAAATTTAAACGCGAAAGATGCTGCTTCTAGAAATGCTAAAAAGGTGATGGAATTTTTAGAATCAGAAAAGATTATTGGTAAAGTTTAATTTTTCGACCTATCTTCATCAAACTCCTCTGAATCTATTCTATTCACTATTCTATACTAAAAGTATAGAATAGTTATTATGAATGTTAATCGCTTTGCTCTCAAAGAGTTATGTCTTGACCTCTCCAGACCTGAAATCACTTTTTTGGTGGGTGCCAGACAAGTGGGCAAAACTTATTTGATGAAAGAAGTGGAGGCCTTTGCGCGGTCCCAAGGAAAGAAGACCGTTTATTTTAATTTGGAAATTCCTTCTGATCTTTTGAAATTTGCGGGCTCCGAGGAAGACATTTTTAAAACTTTAACTACCTCTGCAGAGGTAGTTTTTTTAGATGAATTTCACTATTTGAAAAATGCGTCCCATTTTTTGAAGGCGGTTTATGACAGCCACTTGGGTGTAAAAATTTTTGCTTCCGGTTCTTCCTCCTTAGAGCTTCATAACCATTTGCTTTGTCTCTTGGCGGAGAATCAAGGAAGTCTTGTCTCGGTATGGAATTTAGCCAGTGAGGTGGGGTTGACGGCAAAAACCATCGAAAAATATTTGATGATTTTGGAGCAAACCTATGTTTGTTATTCGTGTACCAGTTTTTCAACGAATTTGGGAAATGAATTAAAGAAATCCAGAAAATATTATTTTTATGACTTGGGTATTCGCAATGTCATTTTAAAGGATTTTGAATATGACATTCGCCAGAGGAGGGACAAGGGTGCTTTATATGAATCTCTCGTTTTTCTGGAGCTCTTACAAAAGATTTCTCCCAACACCTCTCTTCATTTTTGGAGAACCAAACAAAAATCAGAAGTTGATTTTGTGAAGGTGGTGAATCGTAAACCCATTCCGATTGAGGTCAAAAGTTCTCTCTCTGGGTGTGCAATTCCTTCAGGGATGAACGATTTTTTAAATCGATATCCTCATACGAAAGAAGGAGTTGTGGTGAATGAAAGTTACAAGGGAGAAGTCAAACATGGCTCGGCAGTGATTCGATTTATTCCTTGGAAAGAGATAGGTCAAGGGATGGGATAAGAAAAATAGAAAACCAGATCGAAAATTTTTTCATAAAAGGTCGGCTTGAAAGAAGAGAATTTAAGCTTTTTCATGCCCTTTTTTCAAAAGTCAAAGAGCGTCTGGCCTCTTGAAATTTTTTGATCACATGTTAGTGTTGTGAGCCTATGAATGTAAAAACCCAGCCTTTTTCTGAAGAAATGGATCGGCTTTTTAAGAATTTCGATGCCCAGAAATTTTCTCAAGGATATTGGGCGCAAGATGAATTTATTTTTATTCCGCCTTTTTTGCCTGAGCCTCTTTTGTCTGCATTGATGGAAGAGGCCAATTTTTTGCAAGCGGGTGTGAATCGCAATCATATTCCCAAGCATAAAAAAGGGGGCAGCGTCAGCGCCTTTACCTTGGCCCAGGAGGCGCCTATGCTGCATGCTTTCTATCTTTCAGATGAGTTTAGGAAATTTGTGGAAAGGCTGGTCGGAAAAAATCTTCAGCTTTGTCCCCCCAAGGACCCTCATTCTCATGCCCTTTATTATTACACAGAGGCGGGGGATCATATCGGCTGCCATTATGATACTTCCTATTATCGGGGGGCTCGTTATACGATCCTGGTCGGTCTCATTCAGCAGTCTTCGAGCCGGCTCTTGGCGCGGCTTCATACCCGTCAGTCCGAGAAAAAGCCTGTGGATTTATCGCTCGATACGGTTCCCGGTTCAATGGTGATTTTCAATGGCGATAAGGTTTATCATGCCGTGAGCCCTTCGAAAGAGGGAGAGAGGCGTGTGGTGTTTACGATGGAATATGTGACGAATCAGGGAATGAGGGCAGCCCAAAGAATTTTTTCGAATTTGAAAGACGCGTTTGGATATTTTGGTGTAAAATCCCTTTTTCAGAGTTGGCGTAAGAGTATTTAAAATTGTAAAAGGCCACCTTAGCTCAGTGGTAGAGCAGCTGTTTCGTAAACAGCAGGTCGTCGGTTCAATCCCGACAGGTGGCTTAAATTCCGTTCATCGTGCGTGCTTCGAAATCTGATGAGAAACATTCATGCCGACTGAGGTCGGCACAAAGGGGGATGAAAATCACCCTTTGTAGTCGCCCCATTTATGGGGCGGTCTATGACATTGGGGCATTGGGCACTGCCCGATAAATCGGGTGATTACAAGTCATCATGAGTCATTGTATAAGAAAGAGTAAAGACTATTTTCAGATGAAATGCGGGTTAAAGGATGGAAGTTCCTCCCCTCCGTGGTTTCCTATAGTAGACAGACTCCTATCGTCGGGGTTTAACC
>JACPWU010000055.1 GCA_016196885.1 Chlamydiota bacterium
CCAAGCTGCTTAATACTGTTTTTCCGCTCCTACTTTTTTCTATCATCCCCTCTTGCTACCTACTTCAAGGGACAATACGAAGCAAAATCTTTTGGATTTGAATGATGCATACACACCCCCCTCCCCTTGGACTTAAAGCTTTTCAAACCCACACAATCCCGTTTTGGGGGTGACAGACCCTTTAGAATAAAAACATAATCCTTTTGCTCTCATTTCCTTAGCTCCTTTTCCCCGATTCCTTCTCGATCTCTAGAGTTAACTCCAGAGTCAAGAAAATTTTTATTCTTTCGATAAAATAGTTCGCATCCTAAAAAAAGATAAAACGGTCCATAAATGGCGGACATCCGCAACCCACTCCAAAGGTCAGGCACTCCATTATCCTGCGAAGATAGAAAATAAAAGAACATCGTCCCCGAAAGCAACCACCAGGCCTTGAACCGTGTTATTCCGGTAAAGACTAGAATCCAGGTAAGATACCACGGGTGAACGCAAGGGCTCACCATCAAGAGCCAGGCCAAACTATAATGAATGCCCTGTATAGGATTGCACCAAAATTTTTTAAGAAGGACAGCCCCACCCGTCAAAAATATCCAAAGCAATATCGTATTTTTATCCCGGGGAATAAACATAGACAAAGAACCATTCGATGAAGCGACTTTCCAAAATCGAATCGATTCCTGTAGTTGCGGGAAAGGGTGTCCGTACAATATCAACCCTAAACAGGGAATTATGAAGACAAGCCATAACCAATTCTTTCTTTTCATCCTGAGCGCATAAAAGGGAAGCGCTATCACTGCCACTTCTTTAAAAAGAATGGAACAACACAAGAACAGGATCGCAAGAGCCTCTTTATTTTTCAAGAGACATCACAGACTTGCCAGCAAAAAGAAAATCATTAAGCTGTCAAAATGCCCGCCTCCTGAGAAACTATAAATAACCAAGGGATTCCAGGCATACCACCATAGACGATGCTGAGGTATACCACAGAACCGCAGCATGTTCTGAAGAAAACAAATGATTCCAAAATCAGCGATTGTAAAAAGAACAGGGTTTTCTGCGATCCCTGAACATATTCTAAAAGTCAACTCTGCCAGGGGGGGATAAATCGCTGAATAATCAGGGTGATTGATGAAAGGCCAATAGAATGTGCGAAGTGCCTCCAACTCATGAGAGCCTGGAGATAGCAAATAAGGACTATATCCAAAATTCTGTATTTTCCCTTCCCAAATATATCTCCAAATATCATCCCCCGGATACATGGGAATAAGGATAATTCTAAAAAGAATGGCAACGGTGTAACCTATCCACAAAGGTATTAATTTATTTTGGGTGAGAAAACGGCAAGCTAGGCCATACCCCCCCATGGCAAGCATTGCACCTAGAACGAAAAAAACGGGATAATGAGGCTGGCGAAAATCGCCAAAAAAAGACAGAACAACAACCCCTACCCCCTCTATAACTAGAAAGGGGAAAATAAAAACAAAATTTTTCTTCACAACTCACCACTCACTCATCACGATTGTTCAGATTCCGATCGTATTTAGTTTTAAAACATCTGTCGGGCAAACACTCACACAAAGGCCGCAGCCAATGCACGAGCTGTTGAGGTTGGTCAGCGTCTCGCCTTTTAATGCAAATTTTCGAACGTCAATTCCCACTTCGCAGTAACGTGTGCAAAGGTTACAGGCGATACATCTTTCCTTTCTGGGAAGAATGGCATAGTGACTTCGCCCTTTCTTTGTAAACCAGGCCGAAATCAAATGCATGAATCCGGCTGTCGGACACCAGTACCGGCACCAAATTTTCCCGCCCAGGAAGGGATAAAGAGAGACTGGAATCACCGCGATTAAAGCAAAATCAACCGTCCAACTATAAAGCGTTTTGATAAAATTTTCACCCGGCACCTTGAGCATGGCCCAAAGGGTCGCAATCACCGCAAACGTCATGACGTAAAAAATCTGCCTTTCACGCTGACTATTGACTTTGCCTCCAGGCCGATAATGACGCCATTTGTCCCCTAATGTTTCAGCCAACCCGCCACAGCCACAAATCCAAGAACAGTATTGTTTCCCTGTAAACATCACAAAGACCGGTAAAAGGACAAATGATAAAATGACCGTCCACCAAAAATAAAACTTCTGTGGGCTTTGCAAAAAGGATTGCACCGTCACAGGGCTTAATCCCAAAGGCCAGGCGTATAAAAGGGAATACGCCTGCCAATGGTGCAAGATCACTTCAGGGATCACGCTAAAGAAAGTGGTTTGAAAGAAAACCGGCGAAAGATATTTTTTTGTTTGAAGAGAATCGCGATATCTTAGAATCGCTTTAATCCCAAAAATCCAGACCACGCCCGTATAAAGCCAGGGATAGAAAGAGCCTAAATTAAAATTTCCAAATTGAGGATGAATCTTTTTGAGTGTGTAAAACAAGCCTATCAAGCTCACCCACGAGAAAAACCAAATCCATGTCTTCCATCCAAATGTTCTTTCAAACCTTAAAGGAATTCGACAGAGCATATCCTGTGGAAGCTGGGTCACTTCCACATTTTCTTTTGTGACACAACCCTTTTCTTCGGCCACCTGAAGCTTGTTTAAAAGAACGAGTTTTCCCACTGCGAGAATCACATGCTGAGCCTCATATTGGGCCCCTTCTGCGGCCTTTACGGCAAAGCGCCCCCCTTGCTTCAAAATGTCTTTAACTTGCTCTCCTATTTTTACTTTAATAGGATGCTCCTTCATCCAATCATCCCATTCGCTCAAAATCTTGTGTGTGACTGAATCATGAAATTCCAGATCCGACAGAACATGTTTTAACCCTGTCTTGGCGTAAAAAAGCGGCAAATCCTTCTCAAATTTTCGAACGGTTGTAAAAAGTTCGCTTTTCTCCAGCACAAGATAATCTACTCCCTGTTTCTCTAACTCCAAAGCTGCCGCAACCCCTGCAGGTCCGCCTCCAATAATTAAAACGGGCCAGATATCTTTCTCTTTCTTCTTCCCCTTCAAGCACTTTTCATAAAGATAACGGGCCGCAAGGACACCCTGATTTAATGCGGCTTTGATGTCTGGCTCACCTGAAAGATTCCCAATGATAAAAAGATTATGAATATTGCTCTCGCCATGACGTGTGAGAACAGGATAGCGTTCCCCAAATTCCAAGATGGAATCCTTCCCGGTAAAAAGCGATTTCCACGTCGCGGGGTTTACCAATGCTTTTGTGTCTTCCCACACTGCTTTCAGTATTTGACGCAGACTAAGGGTAGTAATTTCCATATAACTCCCATCATTTTAGTATTTTGAACCCATCACCTACAGCCTTCGCCACGTTCCCAAGACAGCAAGTCCCCTGGGGATTAGAGCGCTCACAAAAACAATGGCCAGAGCTGACCTCTTGTGTTATTGCTTCGACAGCCGTGGATTTGCCTGTCTGGCGAATTTCATCCCAAATTCTCACGCGATCCCACCCGAAGCAGTAACATACAGGAATAGGATCTTCTTTTTCTTTAATTCCCACCCTTACTTTTAAATCAGATTTATGGAAAAGAGAACCCCCTTGCAGCGAAAAATAAACGACAGGGCATTCAGAAGTTGAGCAAAACCAATAAGGCACGTCCTCAATGATGGATATGTCTTTCAAAAGATTTTCAGGAGTGACCCTCTGAACGGGTTTTCCTACCTTGCCGCATTCCGGGCAAGTCGTCTTTACAGGTCTGACAGGTTCACAGCAGTTTCCCATACCAAGCCTCACAATTTGGGTTTTTCAGCTTTGTAGCCTGTTCCATTAACTGCATTGACGATTTCGTCCAGGGACGTCTTTTGGGAATCGTAAGAAACTTGGGCAGTTCCCTCCCGGGCACTGGCCTGAACACTGCTGACACCGGGCAGTTTTTTTACGGCTTGTTGGATAGCGATCTCACAGGTAAAACAGCTCATTCCTTTGACAGGAATTGAAACCTGAACGCCTGACTTTGAAAGACCCTCCTTAAGATTTCCCTTGGCGTAGGTGAAAAAATTAAGCCCTGCCAAAGCTAAAACAACCACCGAGGCCGAAATAAGAATGTTTTTGGTCATTTTCCTCCCTCCCATTTCACAATGAGCCGAAGCACATGCCTTCCTTTCCTTGAAATAGCCTCTCCAAGCAAAGGCCAGCAACGCCGCAGCCCCCAGGATAAAATACCAATGATATTTTCCCAGAATCGCCCCTAAACCCAACCCTCCGAATCCAACCAAAACCAGCACAACCGGCCCCAAACAGCAAATGGATGCGATCATTGCTGATAGAAAACCTAAAACTTTTGCCTTCATCTCCCCAATCTCCTCTCACATCATTTTTGTTCATCATCATTCAAAGACCAATCATATCCTGTATACCGGATGCCATACGACGCCAAGTCGGACGGGGCTTTCGGCAGATAGGGCTCAATAAAGGATAAGACGGATCCCGACTTCTTTACAAAATCTGCTTCGAACCACTTAAAGATCGGTGATAAATAAATGACACCTTTAGCCGCGTCTAAAGAGTTTTTATTTTTATCGGATAGAAATATGCGGGCTTGGTCTTCCAATTGTTTTTGCAATTGATCCGGCACGTAAGGTTCCTCGCGAAGCGTGGGGCAGCCGCGCGCGGCACAGACCAGCGCGAAATGGATCAGGGGTTCCTGATACTGCTTTCGCAAGATGTCATGCTCAAGCGTACCCAAAGTCAAAGTCTTTCCAAATAAGCGAACGACAGGCTGATCCCAGGGCCCTTTAAAAAAGGTCCCGATTTTCTTGATACTCGCCACGGGATAATGATCAATCACCAGTGCGAGCGTTTGGGCATTATACAGATTGATCAAAAAGCTCAAACGCTGTTCTAGAGTCCATTTTTCGAATTCCTCTTCGGATACAGCCGCTGTTTTGTTCAGATACACATCCAATGTCAGCCGATCCGCCTTTAAAGCCGCATAATCAACACGGCCGTTTTGAACGTATTTTTTCAAAACATCGCCGTAGCGCGTATGCGTGTGATCAAACTCGGCAGCAAAAGACATCATGGATGGCCCCCCCCGCCAATAAAGCGAAAATAACGAGCTTCTTGAGATTTTTCATGTTCTTCTCCATTTTAACCCTAAAACCGAAATTGGCGCGTGAACCGAGACGCAAGAGCTTGAGCCAGATTGGCCTGAAGAAAACGTAGGCATACATTGACAGATGTCTGTCGAGGCTTTCTGAAGGCCAAGGTGGCCAAGATCTTGCGTCGAATTCCGCGGTCCAATTTCGGTTTTAGGGTTTAAATAAGTTTTCAGAATTAATTTCAAGAAAGTTCCTCATAAAAAAGTCATGGGCCATTTCACAATAAAAACACACCGTACAAAGGAACGGATTTGATATGATTCTCGAACCCAAAATTTTTTGCGGATACCCTGATGGAATATTCAGACGGATATTTGGATAAATAAACCGATAGGCTTCTAGAACGCGTATGAGTTCCGGCTTTGACTTCTATCGGAATGACGAAGCCCTCTTTTTGAATCACAAAATCTATTTCCGCAATGCTTTTGGATTCCCAATAATGAAGGAGATATCCGTTTTTTTGCAATGCTTGTGCAACATAATTTTCCGTGATAGCACCCATAAAAGCGGCTCCTCCAAACGAGGAAAGAACGGCCTGTTGCGGAATCCCTGATTTTGCTGTCAAAAGCCCCACATCACTCATGTATAACTTGAAACTGGATAAATCTTGATGCGCGCTCAGGGGGAGAAAGCCCTGTTCAACTTTTGTACATTTTAAAACAATACCCGATGCTTGCAACCAATCGAGCGCGATACCAAAAATGCTTGTGGTCCCCCCTTTTCGAACGAGCTTATATTGAAATTTCTTATTTTCCTTGGCAAGCTGTGTGGGAATCGAATCGTAGGCACCCCTTATTTTGACACTTTCCGTAGGCGTCGCGTACTTTGCCATATCGGAAATGTACGCGTTCAGGATGTCGTTTTGAATGTCAGGAACGAGAAGTAATTTCCCTTCTTTAAGATATTCACGAATGCTTGCCGGCATCCCCCCCACAATGAGGTATTTTTGATATAATTCCAGCGCCTTCACGTGCAAGGCTTCTGGCAAAGGTGTATTCACGGCAAAGGCATTTCTGATTTCGTCTAACAAAGCCTCTTCGCCCAACGACCACAAAAACTCTTCAAAATCAAGAGGATGCAATGTCTCAATTTCCACTTTTCCAACGGGGAATGAATATTTTTCTCTATTCAGCGCAACGCCCAAAAGACTTCCCGCGGCCATGACGGGGTATTCATGGGCCTCTTCACAAAAATACTTCAAGGAAGTCAGGGCCCTTTCGCAAATTTGGACCTCATCAAAGACGATGAGTGTTTGCCGCGGAAGAATGCGGACTCGGGAACTTGCTTCAAGGAGTGGAATGATTCGCTTGGGAGAAATATCTTGATCGAAATATGAGGCAATAGCAGGATTTGTTTCAAAGTTGACGTACACAAAATTTTGATAATGTTGAACAGCAAATTCGGTAATGAGATATGTTTTTCCGACTTGCCTTGCCCCATTCAAAATCAGAGGCTTGCGCTCGGATGCCCTTTCCTTCCATTTAACAAGCGTATCCATCATCTTTCGTTTCATACATTCACCAGAAGCTAAATATACAAAATTATGATTAATAAGTCAAATATAATAATTTATATATTATTATATTTGACTTATTAATTTAGCGCCTACGACCCATACGCCAACTGGTTTGAGGTTAGTGCCCCCTGACAACTTGAGCCGCATCCAGCAGTACATGCAAAACAATGGTTGGCCATCAGGATAGGAGCTTCTTTCAAATCCTTTAAACAGACGTCGAAAATAGTTACTGGTTTTCCATTTCTAATTTGAATCCCAAGCATTTGATTAAAATCGCAATCATAAATCCTTCCATCCCATCCGACACTTAAAGTGTCTCGGCACATCAATTCCCCTAAAGTTCCGGGATTAAAGCTGTTAATTAAGAGTTCGATATAAGATTCATAATGACTGAGGGCCTTCAGGTATTTTGCATAACGCGTGATGGGCATATTGGTAATCGTGTAAAGCTGGTTAAACGCAATTCCAAAATCATCGCGAAGTCTCTTTTTGTAATCCGCTTCCAACTCCGCTTGAGAGGGCGGAAGATGAGGGCCTACTGGATTGTAAACTAAATTGAGAGCAAGCCCCGATTCCGGCCGGCCATAGCCTAACCGGTTCAGCCATTGAAGCGCTTCGATAGACTTTGCAAAGGTTCCACGCCCTCGCTGCTCATCCACATTCTCCTTGGAGTAGCACGGAAGTGAAGCAATAACCTCAACCTGATGTTGAGCTAAAAAATCAGGGATGTCCTCCATTCCATGCTCAAAAAAAACGGTTAAATTGCAGCGATCGATCACATGAAGATTCTTGCGTCTTCCCTCCTTAATCAGATATTTAAAATGGGGATTCAGCTCAGGGGCTCCGCCCGTGATATCCAACGTTTCGAAACAAGCTTGATCCATCAACCTGACCACAGCCTCTGCTGTGGCGCTCGTCATATTCTCTTTCTTTTTTGACGGCCCAGCCTCGACATGACAATGGACACAGGCAAGATTGCAAAGCTTACCGACATTGACTTGGAGGATATG
Source organism: Chlamydiota bacterium (assembly GCA_016196885.1). Classification (GTDB taxonomy): domain Bacteria; phylum Auribacterota; class JACPWU01; order JACPWU01; family JACPWU01; genus JACPWU01. The sequence continues at coordinate 7,638 of JACPWU010000055.1, forward strand.
AAGCTTGCCCTTTTTCAACTTTACGCCCAGCGCTGTAAGTTTCTGATCAAAATGATTCATACCTTCACCATAAACGTATTCAATACCCAAAAAACTGTTCCCGCCAGAACCGCGGCAAGCGGCAGGGTTAACACCCACGCCGAAACAATTCCCCCAATCATTTTCCATCGAGCCTTACCCGTCACCATCCCAATTCCAAAGAGTGAGCCACAGGAGACATGTGTTGTGGAGACAGGGAGTCCCCAGCGGGAGGCAAAAATCACGAGAATGGAGGTGATTAAGTTGGCCGTGAAACCCTGTCCATGGTTCATCCGGGTGATTCGATGAGACATCGTATAAGCCACTTTTTTTGCGCTAAAGAACCCGCCTGCTCCCATGACGACGCCCACTAAAAAAATATTCCAACTCAAACCCAATTCAAGCGCGCCTGCAGCGACTGAAAGCGCCACCATTTTCGGCGTGTCATTTAAACCCCGCGCAAAACTGACTGCACCCGCGCTCGCAAAATGGAAAAAATTCAAAACCTTTTGCGCATCAAGGCCAAACACTCTTCCTGCATAAAGCTCTACGGCCGTTCTATCGCATGAAACCTTATCTCCCACAAAAATATCCAAGGAACGCCCGTGAGATTCACAAAGAGAGCCTCCTGTATTTAAAGCCAGGCTTCTTACGGGAACGAACCGCTCCCCAACACAAACACAAGATTGCTTATTCACACGCAAGGCCAAGCGGACCCATCTGAAAAGAGGATAAATGATCGACGTTAAGACAAGGGCCATGAAGGGGCTCAAAATGAGCGGGAGAAAGAAATTCTTTCCTAGAACGGTATAGCCTAAATTGCCCTTGAGCGCCACAAATCCTGCCCCGCCAAGGCGCCTTACTATTACCCACAAGTAGGGGTGATCCCTGTTTAAGATTTATATTTTCATCATTGCCGTCTCTTCACATCCGATACCCATGGGGCATTTAGCAAAGCCTGTTTTAGGAGTAAGGCAATCTGTTTTTGAAACTGCCTGTACCGAGCCACTCGATTCTTGCACTCTCGTGCGACCTCCCTGCTGATTGTTTTTGTAGTTCTCTTTCCTTCAAGAACCCCTGTCCAGCGATAGTAAGTTCCATGCAGCTTGGGTTGTTTGGATTGGCACACGCAGTTTTGTTTTCCACACCGGCTTTTCGCCGTTGAAATGCTCCCAGGCAAAATAGGTCCTTTGAAATGGATGATTATTTTCATATCTTAATGTATTATAGCATTAGGATACGATGGAATCAAAAGAATCAAATTCAATGGGGAGGGAACATGAATTCAAAGAAAGAGGAAAAGCACGCCGACGATTGGGCTGCCAAGGAGTTTGGAGCCATTGATTTTGGAGACAAGCGACTGACAAAACGCCTTATTCAAATTGCCGATCGTTTATCAGAAGCACCCCAGTCCCCTATTAATCAGGCTTGTGGCAGGTGGGCTGAAACGAAGGCTGCCTATCGATTTTTTCAAAATGAGACTGTTTGCGAAAAGGACATCTTATCTTCACATGTACAACAAACAGTCGAAAGAACCAAAAAACAGGAAACGATCTTGGTGATCCAAGATACAAGCTACGTGGTCTATACAAGTCATGAAAAGACGACGGGTCTTGGCATGATCTCGGCAGCCCCAGGAAAGAACGTAAAGGCGGTATCGACAAATGGACTGATCATGCATACCTCCTTTGCCGTCACGACGGAGGGACTCCCCATAGGTCTTTTAGATCAAAATGTTTTCTCTCGAAAATCTCAGTCGGAAGAATTAAAAGAGAAAAAGAAGAGGAGTCACAACACCAATGTGGCCATTGAAGACAAGGAAAGTATTCGTTGGCTAAACGCACTGAAAAAGACTCAAGGTGCGGTTTTGGGTTCCAAAGTGCATGTGGTGACTGTTTGCGATCGTGAAGGAGATTTTTATGAATTTCTAGAATGGGCGCATGAGCGGAATGCTTCTGTTTTGGTCAGAGCACGGGAAGATCGGAAGATCAATCAGTCTTCACGCTATTGTAAAACAAATAGCTGACTTTGGGGTACGATCTACGCCCTGCCCAGTCAGGGGATTATTGAAGTTGAGATTCCAGCCAGAAATCAAAAGCCCGCAAGAACTGCAAAACTAGAAACGAGGTTTGGTTCCTTTAGAATGAATCCTCCTCGTAATCATATTCGACATAAAACCGAAAACTTACCTGATCTTAATCTCAATGCCGTGTACGTTGTGGAGACACACCCCCCGGATGGAGGAGAGGCGCTGGAGTGGATGTTACTGACGGATTTGCCTGTGACTCATTTTGATGAGGCCGTTGAAAAAGTGCGATGGTATTGTCTGCGTTGGCGAATAGAGGTTTTTCACAAAGTTTTAAAATCGGGGCTTCGGGTTGAACAGTGCAGACTCCAGACAGCAGATAGACTCATTCGGTATCTGACGGTCATGAGTATTATTGCATGGAGAATCTATTGGACGACCTTGATTGCTCGCACAAATCCCCAGACGCCATGTACTTCCCTTCTTGCTGAAGAAGAGTGGAAGGTGTTGTATTCCAAGATTCATAACACAAAATCATATCCCAAAAAGCCTCCGCCCATACGAGATGCCGTTCGTTGGATTGCGATGTTGGGCGGGTTTTTGGCCAGAAAATCAGATGGGGAGCCGGGAGTCACTACAGTGTGGCGAGGCTGGAAACGCTTATTTGACCTATCAGAGGGCTGGAACCTTGCTCAGACTTAGACATCTGTGGGTAATAGTAAGTTTAACACGGGATAACGTCCCTTCGTCACTTTCAATTCTGCTCGAGCCATTGCGTATTTTCCCTTAAGCTCATCGACTTGATCCTGAGAAATGAGATTTGGGCTTTTTTTAATAAGTTCTCGAGCCCTTTCATACTGCGCTTTTTTCCAAGTCCAGTCCGCCTTGGCTTTTTTGATTTCGAGGGGAGCCAGGGCGAGCGCGGCTTTCTGGGCTTCGAGCTCCTTCATCAATTCAGGGATCTGAATTTGAGCCAAGACCTGTCCCTCCTTGACCCAAGAGCCGCGATCGACCTCCAAACGGTCGAGATAGCCACTGACATGACCATAAATGATGACCTCTTGATCAGCCACAACATCTCCAGGAAGAACCAAGATACGATTCATGTCTTTCTTGAGGGGAATTTGTACCTCAACATGCGGTTGTTTTTCCAACTCCGAGGAAACACGATTCTTATCTTTTGAAATCAAAACCTTGATCCCGCTAACACCGACGATCACAACAAAAAAAACAGCCAAAATAACAATGATTTTACGCATGATTTGCCTCTCTCTTTTTGAACATGGAATATAAAATCGGTAGAATATACGCAGATAAAACGGTCGATGAAAAGACGCCGCCAATCACGGCTCGAGCCAGGGGGATATTGGCTCCCCCCGCAATGGCCATGGGGACAAGCCCCAACATCGTCGCCAGTGAAGTCATGAGAATAGGTCTCAGACGAGGTTTTGAAGCTTGGAGAATGGCGTCATGGACCGTGGCCCCTTCGGCCAAAAGACGATTGGCAAAATCAACTCTTAAGACCGAAGAGGAAACTTCAATTCCGATCGCCATGATCATCCCCATCAGAGACTGAATGTTGATATGTATCCCCGTTAAAAACAACATCCACAAGACGCCAATCATCCCCAAGGGAACAGCGGACATCACGAGCAAAGGATCTTTCATCGAGCGGAATTGAACCACCATGACGAGATACACAAGCAAAACGGCTAGAATCAATCCAAAACCTAAATCTCCAAATGAATCCTTCATACTTTTGACCTCCCCTCGGCTGATCAAACGATAGCCTGAAGGAAGCCTTCCTTCTTTTTCAATTTCGCCCATCACGGTTTCGACCTCTTTGGAAACACTGCCCAAATCCCGCCCTTCTACATCGGCGTAGACATCTATCACGCGATTAATATTATAGTGCGTCACCTCGGAAGAAGCAGACGAACGTTTTAGATGGACGAGATTGTGCAAAAGAACAGGATCTCGTTGATTGGGTCCTGTAATCGGAACATTGAGAAGCGTTTCCAAATCCTTGAAATCCTTTTCAGGATATTGGGCGCCAATCCAATAATGGTTTCCGTTTTTCTCATCAATCCAGAAGGATTTTGAAAAACTAATCGATGAATTAAACGCCGTCACGACATTTTTCACCACATCGTCTGGAGAAAGTCCCAGTTCGGCGGTCTTACGCCGATCCATCTCAATTTTAAATTGAGGATAGTCCAGCCGCTGCTGAATCCGAACATCCACGGTCCCTCGAATTTTTTTAATGCGTTTTTTGAGTTCCTCTGCGATCCCGTATGAGACATGCAAATCATTTCCCTGAACCTGAACATTGATCGGGGCCGACATTCCAAAATTAAGAGCGGAGCGAAGCATGCTGTTGGGTTCGAAGGTAAATTCAATTCCGGGATAGTGATCCGTTAGGACTTGGCGCAACTTTTTCATATATTCTCGATCGCTCATCGGCCGATGATCAAAAAGTTGAACCAGCATAAAGGCATCCTGCGGCCCAGAATTGGGCGTATAGGCCGCGGGCCAGTCATTTAAAACCCCAATATTGGTAATGAGTTTACGCAGATTTTTTGGGCCAATCTCTTCTCGCACCGTCTCCTCGACCTGAGCAAGAATTCGCTCCATTTCATTGACCTGAGTCCCGGAATTGGCCCTGACCCGAAGGGTCAACTGTCCTGAATCCACCTGAGGAAATAATTCTGTACCCACGAAAAAAATTAAAACGAGCGATGCAAAAAAAGCCGCTGCAACAAGGGCCAGCGCCTTTAGGCGAAAAGAGGACAGGACTCGATCAAGAGACCGCATGTAAATTGCTTGAAGTTTTTCAAACGCATGAGCAAGCCCACCTGCAATACCTCTCTCTTCTTGAGCATGCAACGATTTTTTAAAAAATCTCGCCGCGCAAGCAGGGACAAGGGTCATCGCCATCACATAGGAAGCGGCCATGGCCAGCATCACCGCTAAAGCCAAAGGGGTAAATAAATATTTACCAATCCCCGTCAAAAAGATCACGGGGAAAAAGACAATGCAAACCGTCATCACAATAATCAAAACAGGCTTGGCAACTTCTAGGGCCGCGTCCTGGGCCGCAACCGAGGGCTCCTTCCCCATTTTCAAATGCCGCTCTGTATTTTCGAGCACCACAATGGATTGATCGATTAGAAGACCAATGGAAATAGCCAAACCTTCAAGTGTCATGGCATCCACAGAATGCCCTGTAAAATAAAGTCCAATTAAGGCAGCCAGGATGGAAAGCGGCAGGGAAAGAAGAATAATCCAGGTCGAACGAAAACTTCTCAAAAAAAGTAAAATCATGATCGCCGCAAGTAACGTCCCGATCAGTCCTTCATGGACAAGATTTCGAATTGATTCGCGAACAAAAGTAGATTGATCAAAAACAACTTCGAGATCGACTCCCTTGGGCAATCTCGCATTCAACTCCGGAATCGCTTTACGCACCCCGTCTACCACCTTGAGCGTATTGGCGCCGGGCTAACGGTAAATCGGAACATACAGCTGTCTTTTCCCATCCACGCGCACAATATTAGACTGGAGTTCCGCGCTGTCCTGGGCACGGCCAATGTCTTTCAGGAGGACAGGGGCTCGACCGTCTAACTTGATCGGAAATTCATTCAGGCCCGAGGCTTGAGGCACCATCGCATTCGATTCAATCTGATATTCGATGGGCCCCATCCGAGCACTC
>JACPWU010000004.1 GCA_016196885.1 Chlamydiota bacterium
CATTAGGATGGAACCCTTATGTCATATTCTGAACCGAAACAAATCTTGAAGAGCCCCGTGCGGGAAATCTGCATGCGGGGATCCGTGAGGGTTCTACCTTCTGATCCCTACAAGGACAGGAGGTAGTTCTACTCGATGAAAAATATTCGAAGGGCTTTTTGGATTTCCAAGATTGAGGAGCTTTGGGAAAAACGCTCTATTGTGTGGCTTTCGGGCGTGAGAAGAGCGGGTAAGACCACATTGGCTCACAGCTTAGAAAAAATCGAATATTTCGATTGCGAATTGCCTCGTGTGCGTCAAATGATGGAAGATCCAGAAGATTTTCTTGAATCGTTTCACGGGCAAAGAATCATTCTTGATGAAGTTCATCGTTTAGATCATCCGGCCGAAATTCTTAAAATTGCTGCCGATCATTATCCCAAGCTTAAAATTTTGGCGACGGGTTCTTCAACGCTAGGGGCTTCAAAAAAATTTAGAGATACTTTGACGGGTCGAAAGGCCGAACTTTGGCTGACGCCCATGATTTCATCTGACCTCAAGAGTTTCGCGAGGGAAGATTTGGGGTATCGATTTTTGCATGGAGGTTTACCTCCTTTTTTTTTGTCAGATGAAGTCCCTGAAAGGGATTTTCAGGAGTGGATGGATGCCTATTGGGCCAAGGACATTCAGGAGCTCTTCCGTTTGGAGAGACGCCACTCCTTTCAAAAATTTTCAGAGCTTTTGATGGTTCAAAGCGGTGGCATTTTTGAGGCAACAAATTTTGCACGTCCTTGTGAAGTCAGCAGGTCTACCATCTCTAATTATCTTCAAGTGCTTGAAGAAACTTTTGTGATGCATGTGGTCAGGCCTTTTAATTCTCATCGTGCTGCCGAAATTGTCGCTGCGCCCAAGGTGTACGCGTTTGATACAGGCTTTGTGTCTTATTATCGAGGTTGGTCTTCACTGCGCCGACAGGATTTTGGAATTCTCTGGGAACATTTTGTTTTGAATGAGCTTTATGCCCATTTGCAAAGACGGGATCTTCACTATTGGAGAGACAAGCGAGGTCATGAGGTAGATTTTGTTTTTCTGAAAAGGGGAAAAAATTCTATGGTTCCTATCACCCTTGAATGTAAATGGGCTTCTTCGGAATTTGATCCGACTTCTTTAAAGGCCTTTCGTCATCCCTATCCCCGCGGAGAAAATTTTGTGGTGTCGCATGGTATTAAGAGATCGTATGAACGTCATTACGATGAAATCAAGGTTGTTTTTGTTTCTTTGGAGGAGCTTATTCAAAGATTGCAATGAAACACGATTCTTTTCAAGAATATGTAAGTGAGATGTTAGAACCTCTGGGAGAGATTGAATGCCGAAGAATGTTCAGTGGTTATGGGATTTATCGGGGGGATGTTTTCTTTGGAATTATTTCCAAGGCCAAACTCTTTTTTAAGGTAGGTCCATTAACCCAGAAGGATTATCTCGCCAAAGGCAGGAAGCCTTTTCGTCCATCCGTCAAACAAGTCCTTAAGACATATTACGAAGTGCCTGCCGATGTTTTAGAAGATGCAGATGAATTAAAGAATTGGGCTCTTCGGGCAGTTGAGGAGCAGAAGAAAATAAAGAAGGAAGGAAGGTTTTGAAGTTCCCTGTTGTGTCATTTCGAAGAAGGGCTTCTAAAATTCTTGCTTTACATCTAATCTCATTTCCTTCTTTCCCTTACGATGGGATTTGTCTTCCAGCATTTTGAGTTTTGTTCGGCGGGAGCGGCGTTTTTTCTGCTTTCGAATTTTGTGTTTTTCTTTTTCTTGGGCCAAGTGAATGCCGTAGAGATGTTTCTCCATTTTATCAAGTAGGAGACGGCGGGCAAAGAAGCGATTCAGGGCTTGAGATCTTTCCCTTTGGCATTTGACTTGAAGGCCAGTAGGGCGATGGGTCAGGACCACACAGGTGGAGAGCTTGTTGACATTTTGCCCTCCGTGACCGCCTGAGCGAATGAATTGCTCGTCGAGGTCAGATTCTCGAAGACCCCATTTCTCCATTTGCTTAAGCAAAGATTCTTCTTTTTGAGGAGAGACAGGAAATTTCATATTTGAGCTCCAGTGTCTTCATGTTATAACATCGAATAGGAATTGGAAAGTCCTGACTGAAAGTGAATGGAGAAAATTCGTGATCATTTTATCTTGGAATGTCAATGGTATCCGAGCGGTCGAGAGAAGGGGATTTCTCGAATGGCTTGAGAAAGAATCGCCTGATATTCTTTGTGTCCAGGAAACCAAGGCCCATCCAGATCAACTGGATGCGATTCTTCTGGCGCCTCCGGGCTATTATGCGTTTTTTAATGCGGCTGAAAAGAAGGGTTACAGCGGTGTTGCGACATTTACGAAACAGAAACCATTGACTGTGAAAACAGGTTTTGGAGTTTCAAGATTTGATGGGGAAGGGCGTGTGCTTCTGACGGAGTATCCAGAATTTACACTTCTCAATATTTATTTTCCCAATGGAAAACGCAGTGGAGAGAGACTCCAATATAAATTGGATTTCTATGACGAGACCCTTCGCTTTGTGGATCAGTTAAAGAAAAAGGGGCAACAGGTTATTATTTGCGGAGATTATAATACAGCGCATCGGCCCATAGATCTGGCTCGCCCTAAAGAGAATGAAAAAATTTCGGGCTTTCTTCCCATCGAGCGTCAATGGCTAGACCAATGGGTGAGTGAGGGTCAGGTGGATATTTTTAGAAAATTTTGTGCGCTTCCAGATCAGTACACCTGGTGGGACATGCAAAGCCGGGCCAGAGAAAGAAACGTGGGCTGGCGGATTGATTATCATTTTGTGACAGAGGATTTGGTCCCTTTTGTGAAAGGGGCTTCCATTTTACCCGATGTACAGGGATCGGATCATTGCCCGGTGAGTGTGGAATTAAAAACATAGAATCAGAAAAACAGGGTCAAGCTGCAAGGGTCAAGGGTCAAGAAACCTGTGTTTCTTCGTTTTTCTTGACCCTTGACCCTTGACCCTTCTTAGTCCCCATCCGATTAAAATAGGAACAGAGATAAAAGAGGCAGTCACGAAGTAAGGCAGTCGAAAAGAAAAGTGGTAGAGAAGTCCCGCCCAGGAAGGCCCTAGCACTCTGGCCAAACTTGCAATCCCTTGAGATGTTCCCATCATGGCGCCTGCTTTTCGCGCGTCAGATTCTTTGGAGATGAGACTGTTCAGGGTCGGGACGTTCAAGCTTCCTCCCAAACTCATGATGCTCAAAAAAAGAAGAAGGGATGATTTTGAAGTTGAGAGGGGAATGAGAAAAAGCCCAATCATCAGAAGGATATTGCCCAATAAAAAAAGTTTTTCCTCAGAGAATTTTTGGGTTAGATGTTTGATCAATCCTCCTTGAATGATGACAGCGATCATGCCCATCAAGGCAAAGAAAATTCCGACTTCTTCAGCGGTCAAATGAAGTTTCTGGCTGCAAAAAAGAGGAAAGGCGCTGTAAAGATTGGCTTGGGCAAAAATAATGAGAAAGAGCGATAGAATTAATTTGGGGAGGCGGTTGTGATGAGCCTCTTGAGGCAAAATGGATTGCCAAAAGGCTTTTGAAAAGACACTCACCTTCACGAGTTTTTCATTTTTCTCACGTATTTTTTCTTGAGTGACTGTCTCTGGAAGTTTAAAAAAAACCAGAAGAAAGCTGGAAAGGGATAAAAAGGCTGCAAAGAATCCAGGAATGGCAAAACGATATTCCTGGGTGAAATGAAAAAAGTGGATGAATTTAGGATGGATCAGTAACGATGCAACCGCGGGCCCCACCACAAATCCAATCCCAAACGCAGCTCCAATGAGTCCCATTCCTTTGGCCCGATCTTCAGGGGTGGTAACGTCTACCACATAAGCTTGAGCAGTTGAAATATTTCCGCCCATGACGCCAGCCAGCATGCGAGAGATGAAGAGTAAACCCAGAGAGCGCGAGAACGCGAACAAAAGATAAGCGGCTGCGGCCCCGAGAGTGCTCACCAACATGATGGGGCGGCGTCCGACGTGATCCGAGAGGCCCCCCCAAAGAGGCGAAAACACAAGCTGGGAGAGAGAATAAATGCTATAGAGAAGCCCCACTTGCAAGGGCGTGGCATGGAAGGCCGATGCATAAAAGGGGAGCAGCGGCAGAATGATCCCAAATCCCATGAGATCAATTAAGACTGCAAGAAAAACAGTAAAAAGACTGCCGGACTTTTTCATTTCCTACTAGGCGTTTTTTGAAACAATCATTTTATGGATCGTGACAGGTGTCACAGGTTTGTCATTTTCGTCTCGTTTGACATGGGAAATTTTAGAAATGATATCCAGCCCTTGGGTCACTTGGCCAAAAACAGAATGATGGCCATCCAGCCAAGGGGTTGGCACTTCCGTGATGAAGAATTGGCTTCCATTGGTGTTCGGGCCGCTGTTGGCCATGGAAAGAACGCCGGGTTTGTCATGCTTGAGTTTGGGAGAAAATTCGTCTTCAAATTGATAACCCGGGCCGCCCCGACCTGTGCCTGTGGGGTCGCCTGTTTGTATCATGAAGTTGGGGATCACGCGGTGAAAAATGAGCCCATTGTAAAAGCCCTTTTGGGCCAGGGTGACAAAATTAATAACGGTTTTAGGTGCTTCATCCGAATAAAGATCTGCCTCTAGCGTCCCCATGGATGTTTCAATTTGAACGTGAATCACGTTTAAACTCCTCTCTTGAGATAGGGGGGTGTCGGTTGATGTTTCTCCCCAGCTTTTTATTTGAAAAGGATGAAAGGTAATCAATGCCACAAGTATTGTAATAATCGTCTTCACATATCTCCCTAATCATAATGGATAATAGGCATATGCACTTGATTCCCCTTTGTAGTCGCCCGATTCATCGGGCAAACCCATGCAAGGGGCACAGCCCCATGAATGGGGCGACTACAACTTCTTGCCATGGCGCTTGCTATCTAAGGGGAATCAAGTGCATATGAGGATCCCGAAGGTCAAGTCCCATGAGATTTGCGATTTCGACAGGTTTTTTTGAGCCTCCCAGAGAAAGCATTTCTAAATATTTAGGCGTAAAATCTGTCTTATTCATTTTGTATTTTTGAAAAAGGCTCAAAACAAAAAGTTGGGCAAAGGCATAGGCATAACAATAAAAAGGGGTGTGAACAAAATGCGGAATATATTTCCATCCCTGGCGATAGCTTTCCGTAAGGATGACGCTCTCTTGATAAATTTCACGGTTTGCTTCGATCCAGGCATCTGAGAATGCCTGATCCGACAACTCTCCTTTCTCAAGCCCTTGGGTGTGGGCTGAGAGCTCAAAGTGGGTGAGCGCAATTTGTCGAAAAACGGTTGCAAAATTATCATCTATCTTCCCACAGATGAGAGCGAGGCGTTTTTCAGGAGCATTTTGATTTTTAAGAATTTTTTCGAAAATGAGCATTTCTCCAAACACAGAGGCTGTTTCAGCCAGGGTCAGAGGTGAGTCTGATTCTAGGATGCCAACCCTTTTTCCAGCCAGATATTGATGAAGACCGTGGCCTAATTCGTGGGCAACCGTCATCACGTCACGCAAACTGCCTGTGTAATTGACCAGAATATAGGGGTGAAGGTTGGGTGTGGTCGAGGCGCAAAATCCTCCACCCTGTTTGCCTTCTCGAATCTCTGCATCAATCCAGCGTTTGGAGAAAAATTGCTCTGCAATTTTTCCCGCGTCTTTTGAAAAGTCGTCGTAACCTTCAAGAACTATTTTTTTACATTCCTCAAAGGGAATTTTGCCCTCCTCTTGATCGATCGGGGCATAACGGTCATAGTCATACAGTTCATCCAAGCCCAAGAGTCTTTTTTTGAGCTGGTAGTATCGCGTCACGATGGGATGGGCTTTTTTAACAGTGTTGATAAGGTTCATGACGTTTTCCTGATCCATCTCATTGGCCAAATTTATCGGGTCCATGGGGTGATTGTATTTTCGAATTTTGAGTATGGAGCGGTGATCTGCCAAAATCATGTTGTAAATGTAAGTCAACAAATGGGTGTGGGTTTTAAGCCCTTCAGCCAGGCTCTCAGCCGCTTTTTTTCTTTCTTCACGATTTTTAGAGTGTGCAAGCGAAAGAATCTCAGATTTATTTTTCTTGCTCTTTTTGCCTTCAAGTTCAATTTCAAAAGTCATGTTGTTCGAAGTTTCATCGAACAGTCGAGAGAAGGCCCTTGCACTGGTATTGGCCTTGATGGAGAGAATATTTTCTTCCTCTTCCGTCAAGGTGTGCGGGGCATAAATTCGGATTTTTTCTAGAAAATGCCTTTTCTTTTCTAAAGAGGGGTCCTTCATAAAATTTTGAATTGTTGTATCGTCGAGCCTTGTCCAGTAAACTTCGAAGAAAACCAAATGGAGTTGGGCGTCAGTTAAAGAAACCTGAATTTTCTGTAAGAAAGCACCTCTCTCAGGATTGTTTTTCTCAGCAAAACACAAATAGGCAAAGGCTGAGAGTTGTGTCATGATCATGAGAATTTCTTCGTAGTCTTTTAAAAGGTCATTCAATTTTAAATTTTGTCCAGAGGGTTTCTCAGCAAGCAATGCCTCAAAGGAGGGCTTGTATTTTTGGGAGAAAGTTTGGGATTTTTCCAAAACAAGTTTCAAGTCTTCCGAAATTTTTGGGCTGTCTATCGAGGCATAAAGATCCGACAAATCCCATTGGACCCCTTTGGCAAAATTGTCATCAGACATAGTATTTCTCCTGAGAAAGGGGGCATTATATCACGGAAAGAAAAATGAATATTTAATTTTTAGAAGAACGAGGTCATTCTCATTGAGCAGTGCAATATTGAAAAACTCATGCATAGAACAATATGAACTCTTATCGTCCTGAAGAAAAACTTCTGATTGCTTGTACGCGCTTAGCCCGCATTTCTCATCACATTTCTGCTGCAAGCGCCGATTCCGCCTCGTCTCTCCGTGCAGACTTGGTCGGCCACGCTCAACATACTGTAAAGTATGCCTCGCATGGCCTCGGTCGTCTTCCTCGCATCCAAGGCGGACTCAGGCGTTCCTCGCCGACGAAATTTGATGAGAAATGCGGGCTAGGCATCTTCCCGGGTCGGACCCAAGAGATCCAGACATTGCTTCATGGTCAAATAAATTGGAATTATTTTCTCCAAATCATATTTCGACATCGACTTTCGAGCCTTGTTTATAGCGTTCTTAAAAAGTTTTTCGTTCAGGATGTGCCCGCGCCCTTTCTTGCGGAACTCTACGAGTCTTTTCAAATAGAATCCCGCAATACCCTTTTGAAGGTTCGAGAGCTCATCCCTCTCTTAAATTTATTTGAGGGACGAGGGATCCCGGCCATTCCTTACAAAGGGCCTATTTTGGCCATGGCACTTTATGGGGATATTTCACTGCGTGAATATCTGGATTTGGATATTTTAATTCGTCGAGAGGATGTCATGAAGGCCAGAGGCATTTTGACGTCTCAAGGTTACGAGCCCCGTTTTTCTCTCTCGGTCTGGCAACAGGCGTTCTTGCTTGAATATGATTGTGAGCAGTCTTTTTCAAAAGAAGGCGTTCGTGTGGATCTTCATTGGGGAACAGATCTTAAGCACCTTTCCTTCTCTCGTTTTAGCGACCAGAACTTGTGGGAGAATCTGGATGAGATAAATTTTGGAGGAAGAACCCTTCGTACTTTTTCGCCCGAAAATTTGCTTCTCATCCTTTGTTTTCATGGAGCCAAGCATGGATGGAGTTGCTTGAATTGGATTTGCGACATGGCGTGCCTCATTTGTAAACATTCTCAGATAGATTGGCAAGGGGCGTTCAGGAAGGCCAGAGAGTTGAACGGGGAGAGAATGCTTTTACTCGGGCTTTGCCTGGCTCGAGATCTCTATACAGTGGAATTACCAGATGAATTGATTCAGAGAATCGATCAAGATCTACAGGTGTTGTCCCTGGCCAGAAGAATCAAGAAAAGGCTTTTCCAAAAACGCGATGCCTGGACAAGATTTTGGAATGATGTGATTTATCTCCGGGCCATGGAGGGACTGGGCAATCGGTTTCATCATGGTTTGAGGTATGTGATGCCCACCCCCGCCGAATGGCTCGCCATCCCACTTCCACAAATTCTTTATCCGCTTTATTATTTCTTGAGGCCCATGCGCCTTCTGGTAAAATATGTTTGTCGTTTGTTTCGAAAATCTCCAAAGTTAGATTTGTCCCTGTTTGTGCCAGCACCTCTTTGGGTGGTGGAGAAGATGTTGGAGCTTGCCCAGGTGAAGAGCGATGATGTTGTCTATGATTTGGGCTGCGGGGATGGCCGGATGGTTGTTATGGCGGCTCAACGGTGGGGGGCTCGGGGGATAGGTGTAGATGTTGATCCTCAGCGTATCAGAGAAGCAAAGGATTACGCCCAGCGAGAAGGGGTAGAACATCTTGTCAAATTTTTGAGGCAAGATGCAAAGAAAACGCAAGTGTCTACTGCCACTCTTTTGATGCTGAACTTGCCCTCCACCGCTTATCCTAAGCTTAAGCCATTGTTGGAACGGCTTAGATCGGGGACCCGGATTGTGACGCGCATCTTTTATCTGGATCATTTGACTCCTCTCAAACAAGAGGTATTTAAAGATGATGAAAAATTCACCCACGTCCTTTATCTTTATGAAGTACCTTAGAAAAGGTGTAACGCAATAAAAACCTATCAAGCCTTCGGATTAAAATTTAGCACTGATTTGGAAATTCCAGAATTTTCCCTGGCCTCATTTCTTCCGGAATCAGCGGATGCAGAGATCTTCTGTGGCAAGGTCCCTGATTTGAAGCCTCATTCTAAACAACTCGTTCTCGATATTAAGGAGGTCGCTCGTTTTTTAATCACGGAGGGCAGAAAAATTATTTATGAGCCTTGTAGAAATTCTGATCAAGACACCCTTCGTTTGTTTTTACTCGGCTCTTGCATGGGGGCTCTCATGCAGCAGCGAGGTCATGTCGTGCTTCATGGGAATGCGATTTCTAGGGATGGGAAAACGTGTCAAGTGTTTGTGGGAGATCGAGGGGCAGGGAAATCAACCCTGGCGGCTTGGTACTACCAACAAGGTGCTTATGTCCTGGCCGATGACGTGTGTGCGATTGGTTTTGATCGAAATGGAAAGCCTTATGTGATTCCAAGTTTTCCACAGATAAAGTTATGGCAGAAAGGGGCAGAGCTTCTTGAAATCAACACTTCTTATCTTCGTCGCGTACGCCCTGGGGATGATAAATTCGGACTTCCCATTCACTCTCAATATTGTGACCATCCCTTGCCCTTGACAGAAGTGATAGAAATTAAGAGCCGATCCTTCACGCGTATCCCCCTCACTGGCACAGAAAAAATTAAAATATTGATCCAGCATAGCTATCGCTACCATTTTCTGCGTGCGATGGTATTGGAATACACTTATTCAAGAAGTTTAGCTCGTTTAGCACAGCAAGTGGATTTTGCAAAAATGGGCAGGGTCAACTTGGATTTTCTTAGCATTCCGGCGAAGAGGCCTTACGATGCAAAGTCTTAATTTTTTTAGACACTGCGGTCTCTTTATTCAGGAGAATTTTTTGGATGTGCAAACCTGTGCTAAAATACAAGATGAAATGAGATCTGCTGTTGGGAAAGACGGACAGATCTACTCTCAAAGAGAACAAACTTTTGTCGTGGATCATGAGATCAGAAAAGTGAAATCATTTCAGGTTTCACAAGCGACAGAAGGGTATGTCAAAGATCGCCTTCTTAAAATTCGGCCAACCCTGGAGAATTATTTTCAGGTTCAACTGACGGGGCATCGCAGACCTGTATTTCTTTTTTACGAGAAGGGGGACTTTTATAGAGCGCATTCTGATGTGGGTGGTTTGGATTCAAAGGTTCCGCATATGGCCTCTCGCAAAATCTCCATAGTGATATTTCTGAATGCCGAGTCGTCTCTCCCAAGTTCTGAAACCTATTGCGGGGGTGCATTGACCTTTTTTGGAATTCTGAATAATTCCAAGTGGAAGCCGTATGGATTTCCACTCAAAGGAGAGAAAGGATTGTTGGTTGCTTTTAGGTCAGAGGAAATACACGAGGTTTTGCCTGTCACGTCAGGAGTGCGCTCGACCCTTGCGGTGTGGTTTAATTGAGAATTGGTTTTTACCATCAAGAATTTGCATCGTTTGGGTAAACACCCCCGTCCACTGGGAGGCTCATCGTTCCACTCCCTGTGGAGTGGAGTTCAATTTTTTCAAGCGTAGGGGGCACCCATGGCTTTTTTTGAAGCACAGTCCCGATAGAGGTGTCTTTTCCTCCGTCCAGTTTCTGAGAGGGGAGGTGAGAGCTTTTCATAGCATAGGTTCCTTTTCTTTTAAATTTTATTTTGATGGGAATACATTCCCACAATGACATAATTCAAATGCGGCTGAGCACCTACAACGGGAATGTTCTTATAGCATACCCAGGCATGGGCATCGTATTTTTTATGTGAGGAATCTGATTTTTTTAAACCAAGATACACAGTGCCAGATAACCTTCTTCGAGCCAGCATCCATTGGGCTGCCATGGCTTGATCCAGACATTTGCTATGCCAAGGCAGGTTACAACGCACGATATCAATACCCTTCTGAATAAGGCGAAATGTATTCGGATCGGAGGTTGTGTCTTCTTTACGCAAGGGAGGATCTATCCTCTTAGAGCCAAGATATTTTAAAAGGATTCGGGAAGGAACAAATTGTATCAAGAGCTTGGCCAAAAAGAGATGGAAAAACGCTTCTCGACACAAGGAGCGTAACTCTGGGGACAACCGTCGATAAGTTTTAAATTTAGCTCGCATGACGGGTGACCTTTAACAGATGATGTGCATTTAACATATTTAAAAAGGTTCCTGTCTCCTGCTTACACTGCTCAGGACCTATTGTATAGCACTGCGTCAATTGGCTGAGGAGATCTTGAAGGGATATGGGCTTTTCCAAAAGCTCCCAGATCTTCGTTCCTACAGGGTTCAAACCAAAATAACAACCTGAGGCTTCATCCAACATCACGGTCTCATCATCAATTTTGGTCGTGAATAGATCGTCCCTGTGAACCAGTCTATCGCTCAGATCAAAGAGAGTGTTTCCCATGATGGATTCGCCTCTTTCCTGCACTGTTTGGAATCAATGGATCAATAGGGTTGGTCACCTTTCACTTGATTCAGACCTCATTATGCCTCAACATGGGACTGTCGTCAATATTCATTTAGCATCCGCATGGGGGACTGGACAATGATGATGAAGGCCCGGTATATTTTGGTTCAATAAGAGAGGTCCAGGGTGAAGGTTCTTGAATTTCATGGCATAGATCATTTAGAAACAGATTCCATCAGCAAGGCGAATCTTTTTCCGATCATTTCTCAACTAGATATTCTGAGACAAAAGGGGCATCGTTTAATCCACAAGGCGGGTTTCATCCTGGGTCAAGATTTTGTCTGTGTCAAGAGGGGATCTAAACTTGAGATAAAAAATATTTCAGGGTTGAAAGTCTGTCGTAAAGCCCATTTGCTAGAAGCCTTTCGCGCCTTCATAAAGGCCGATCGAGTGGAGCCTGGTTTTCAGGCAACCCCTGACGAGTTTCTTCTATATCTGGCTCAAAAATCCTGGCCTTTAAGGGCCTCTTTATCTCTTGTACAGGATGAGCTTTGTGGACTGTGGAAGATTGCGCTTTTGGAACGGAGCCGCATTCGAGACGCTTGTGAATATCAATACACTTTACCGGAGTGGTTGAGGGATATGGTGATTCTTTTGCCGCCAGAACAGTTTGAAGGGAGATGGGATTCCCATCATCCGAATGTCCTTCGCAGTCGTTCTTCTATCCAGATAGGACGTTTAGGGATTCAAAAACAAAAGGTGATGGTGATGGAAACATGGATGGATTTAATTCACACCGTTGGAATTTCATCTTCCGTTTTATCTTTTCAAAATCAGGGGGATGCCCCTCCCCTTTTTCATTATCAAGGCCAGGAGGTCATGCGTCAGGCCATCTCACAATCCTTGGGTTCACCGTTAGCGGTACGTCGTTCAACAGCATCTCTCAATGTTGGTTATTGGCAAGCTCGAGAAGAGAAACCTCGTTCTTATTTTGACCCTGAGCTTAGAGAACATTTGCGCAAAGAAGTGGATTCTCTCCTTCCGACTCAAGGCACTCTTCTTGATATAGCAAGTGGTTCTGCTCCAGTATGCTCAAGGGAAAATCGTGTAGTGAAAGGCGTTGGATTGGTTGAAAAATCTATGCGTGCCAATAAAATTTTATCTGAGTTCAAAGTTCATGACTTTAATCAAGATCCGAATATTCCTTATCGTGAAAGATTTGATGCGGCAGTGATCTCTTTTGCTGTGATGTACTTTACCTATCCTATTGAACTCTTGTGTTCTATTCGTCAGCATCTTAAAGGAGGTGGGAGGTTGGTGATGATTTTCTCAGAACTTTTTTTCGATGCCTCCGTGTCCGTTAATGCTTGGAATTTCCCTAGGGTTTACGGTTTTAGAAATCGCTGCGAGGTCATCTTAAATTACTTCGAAAGGGCAGGAGGATTTGGGAAGGTTCATCAAAGGACGGTGAACGATCACTTTTTTATATTTTTTGCAGATGCTCAACCAGAAATGATATAACTGAGATAACCACACAGCCCTAGACAACGCATGTAATTCAAGCGATATTCTACAGCAATATCGTGGTTCTGTTTTTCAATAAAGGGTAAGGCCTTCCACCGACTCAGGATTTTAGAATAATCATAAAAATCCCAAACCACGGGTAAATCCTTCCATTGTTCAAGTTGCATCAGACGTTTTGAATGATGGGTGTTGTATTGTAAATACCAGTCTGCTGATTGCTCGCCCCGATAGGGATTGTGGCGGATGGCTTGAGGCACAATATCATCCAATCCTTCACGAACGAGTAATCGGCGCTCTAATTTGCCATAGCCTTTCCAATAAACCCATTTGGGAATGTTATAACAGAATTTTACAATTTCTAAATCACGCGTTGGGTCTAGCTCATGAATGCCATACCACAATGCCATCGGGGTCATGTAGCTTAACCGTGGCGTGCTTCCACGTCCTAAAAGCATCCATACATGTTCATTGAATCCAGCAGCGATTTCTTGACGCATGATCTGACGCGCCATCTTTGATTTTTTAAAAACAGGATGACATTGTTTTAAATAATCACCATATGCCGTGTAGGGCCTCAGCCAATTCTTCAAGGTCGAAAGGTTAGAACGAATGTTTCGCAAACCCTCGAAACCTCCCTTCCAAGATAGACTTGCATTTCCACCTCCCGCAGATAATAAGATGCGCCCTTCGTGGGTGAGGGTCTCATCGTATGAAGCCAGAATCCAATCAAAATGGGTCACGTTACGAACGGGCTGGTCAATGTAAGGATAGAATGTTTTTAAGAGTTCAAAAATATCTGTTTCCGGAGATGCTTGATAAGCCTTGTGTTGAATATTAGGATAAGCCTTAAGTACTTCCTTAACCAAATGCATTTCGTGATAATACCAGCCGGGATGGAAACTCGGGCCCTCCAGTCCGAGTGGAATTTCTGTAAAACCATGAAGGACTTGATTGCGTTGGGCAAGAATTTTAGCGGCCATCGATGCTACTGAACTGGAGTCGAGGCCTCCACTGATATGGGCATGAACAGGAAATGAAGTTCTTAAACAGTTGCTCACGGCCTCTTCAAACAATGAGGAAAAATCCCTGTAATAATCTTCTCTTCTCTGATGGCGAATTCTGGATCGATTGCGGGTCAATTCCCAGTAGGAGCCTAAATGTATTTGATGGTTCTTTAAGTAGAGGTCACTTGCAGGAGGAAGTTTCTCGACCTCTCGATAGCTGGTTTGAGTCAGAGGAGCCGAATCCAAAGCGAAATGTGCGAATAGATTTTCATTGATGGAGCAAGAATCACATAAGATTCGAAAGGGACTGAAGTAATTGGCAAAGATCAAATAATGGTTTTTCTGATAAGCATAGAAACAAGGTTGATTCCCCAGCGGATCGGTCGCGATCCATAAAGATTGATGAGAGGGATCCCATATGGAAAATGAAAAATGACCTTGTAAATGATGAACGCAATCTTTATCCCATTTCTCGTAGGCAGCTAGAACGAAGGCGCAGTCAGACATGGTTTTTGATTCCGCTAAGGAAAGGCCCAGGGCTTCAAGAAGGGTATTGCGATTTGTTAAGTAGATATGGCCAACGATGAGGCAACTTGATTGACGAGACCTGTAAGGCATTAACCCTTGTGAGCATTCAGGGGTGACAAAACGTTGCGTACAAACCAGGCCCACATTTTTTTCTATGAAAACGGCTTTGTGATCTGGCTTCCATTTTGGGCTTCTAAAGGCAGTTTGAATCAGCTTGTCACGATCGATAGGCTTTTCATCTAATCGAATCATTCCACAAAATGCATTTATCATAAGAGATGCCGATGGAGAAAAAATGAAAGAAATTTACAGGATCGAAGTATAACATCACAGCCGTTCTCCTAGAGCGCATTTCTCATCACATTTCTGCTGCTCTTCTCCGATTCCGCCTCGTCTCTCCGTGCAGACTCGGTCGGCCACGCTCAACATACTGTAAAGTATGCCTCGCATGGCACGGAGCGTCTTCCTCGCATCCAAAGCGGACTCAGGCGTTCCTCGCGACGAAATCTGATGAGAAATGCGAGCTAGAGGGGGTAGAAGTTCCGGGTCTGTACCTCCCCCAACCCCTCCTCAACGAATAGCCCCTTTGGGGTACAAAGGAGGGGAGACTGGACTTTCATCACTCACGATGATTCTCAAAAATCATGTTTGATTAATTGAAGTTAAAGCTTTGTTCCAGAAAAAGACTTGGTGACCGTAACCCCATCCAAAGTGGTTTTCTGGGTTCCGGCAAAGGTCTGCCCACTCGCATCAAAGGTGAAACTCATGGAAAGGCTGAATGTTTCTCCCTCTACCGTGACGGTTTGAGCCGGGACTGTCACAGTGCTTCCTGAAACGGTTCCCGTCGTTGTAAGGGCAAGAGTTTTATCGGTGATCACCATTTGACTTCCGCTCTGACTTAAGCTCCAGAGATGGGTTTCTGAAACGCCTGCCTCTGTAAAAGTCACGTTATAATTGCCTGAAAAGTCTGCTGCGGGGCCTTCTGTATCATTGTCGCAACCCGTGATAAGGAGAGCAAAAAGGGTCATGGCTGCCCCTATTTTTGTGATTCGCATGTTGCTCAAATCCTTTCCCTCTTTCCCTTTTAATTTGGGAGAGCTACTCTATAATGAACAAGGAAAGAGGGTCAAGTTCATTGTGTTTCTTTGTCCGCGATCAATTTGCGAATGATTTCTGATGCCTTTAAATGTCCTTTCTGGTTCCAGTGCCCGTCATTTTTGAAATGATACTGCAATTGTAAAGGTCAGAGTAGGCGGCGAGCCCTTTTCTGGCGGGCTAAAAGTTTACGAATATGAATCCCTTCAAATGCGAGGCGTTCCTTCTAATGCTTCTTTACGCGATTGCAGTTGATAAAGCTTAGCATAAATTCCTTTTTTGGAAAGCAGTGTGGAGTGTGTTCCCATTTCGACAAGTTCTCCATGATGAAGAACCAGGATGCGACTCACGCTTTTTAAGGTAGCCAGGCGATGAGCGATAATGAACACCGTGCGGTTTTGAAAAGCCTCTTTCGAAATCCGTTCAATCCATTTTTCTGTCAAGGAATCCATGTGAGCGGTGGCTTCATCCAAAATGAGAATGGAGGGATTTTGAACGAGCGTTCGAATGAAGGCAATCATTTGACGCTCACCACTGGACAGATTCGCCCCCTTTTCAAAGATTTCCTTTTTCAAGAAAAGGGGGCCTGACTCAAAGGGAGCCCTTGCAAAATCGGGCAGGGCCTGAAAGATTTCTCGTCCTTTTTCATCCCAAAGAAAAATATTTTCTTCCACAGTACCTGAGAAAAGAAAAGGTTCTTGCTGAATGTAACCAATCTTTTGTCGGAGCATGCGTTTATCGGAAGTTTCAGAAATGTTTTTTCCATCGATGAGAATTTCTCCTTGCTCCAGGTCATAAAATTGCATGAGAAGATGAACAAGGGTCGTTTTCCCTGCACCTGTGTACCCAACGATTCCGATTTTCTCTCCCGCCTCGATGCAAAAATTCAGATTCACCAAGACCCAAAGAGACTCTTTTTCTTGTGAATAACGAAAAGAGACATTTTGAAATTCAATGGATCCTTGTAGGGAAAGTTTTTCTATTTGAGTTTCTTGCGGACGAATTTGTTTTTCGAGCGGCCGATCCAGAAATTCAAAGATACGTTCGCAGGAGGTCATGGCCGTGAGAAAGAGATTGTATTTTTCCGTGATGTCTCGAATCGGTGAATAAAGAGAATGGAGGTAAGCCATGAATGAGACCAGCATTCCGAGTGAAATGGAATTTTTTAAAGAGAGGAAACCTCCGTACCAAATTAAAAGCAACATGGAAAGACTGCTTAAGAAAGTAATGGTGGGCTGAAAATAGGCGAAGGATTCAAGGGTCTTGATTTGGGTTCGTGTGTAATCTTTAGAAGTGCGGTCGAAAAGATCATGAAATGTTTTTTGACGGTTGAAAATTTGAATGAGACTCATGCCTGAAATATTTTCGGCGAGCGTTGCATTCAGTTGAGAAAGGGCCTGTCGGGAATCTCGAGCCGTTTCTCGAATCCTTCGGCCAAAAAATCTTGAGAAAAAGGCCATGATGGGAAAAACACTTACGCAAATGAGGCCCAGGGAGGGATGAAGAACCATGAGCCAAACGATGATTCCCGCAACCACACAAATATTTCCAAGCGTGACCGCCAGGCCGCTCGTGAAGAGGTCTTGGAGGCTTGAAGTGTCATTCACCAAGCGGGTGACCAGTCTCCCAATGGGATTTTGGTTAAATTCATGAAGCGGATAGAATTGATATTGTTTCAAGAGATCCTGTCTTAGGTCATGAATCACCTCTTGACCCAATTTCGTGAAGCTCAAGTTTTGAAAATAGGTGGCGAGGGCATTGAGGGCATCAAGGGTCAAAAGGATGAATCCAAAAGGTAAGAGGAGCGCCGCTTTTTTGGGAAGGAGGGCAAGGTCCACAGCTTTTCCCAAAAGCCAGGGAATGGAAAGAGAGGCCCCCGTGGTAAAAAAAACCAATGAGAGGCTGACGATAAAAAGTTTTCGATATTTTGTGATATAAGGCCAAAGCCTTTTTGTGAAAAGTTCGAAGACTTTAAGACGGAGCCTATTTTCTGGACCAGAGTCGTCAGGATCTTGCCAGTTCATCTTCTATCCTTTGCAGTTCAAGAAGTTCTCGATAAAGTCCGGGCGTCTTCGCCAAATTTAGAGGCATGCCTGTTTGAATCAGCACCCCTTCTTTAAACACCAAAATTTGGTCGAAGTCCCAGAGTTTTGAAAGGCGATGGGTGATAAGAATTAAGGTTTGGTTTCGAGATAATTTTTCATGAGAGAGGTGGTGTAAGATTTCTGATTCTGTATGAGAGTCTACACTGGAGAGCGCGTCATCTAAAATCAAAAGAGGGGCATCTACGGCCAGGGCCCGGGCCAAGGTCACCCGGGCTCTTTCACCTCCCGAAAGCGTAAGCCCTCGTTCACCCATTTTGAGGTCCAAATTCCATCGTCCCGCTTCTTTGTCCAACCCGGAACGTTTCAAAAGTTCAAAAAGCCAAACATCCCCTTTCATTTCAGGAAAGGGCCCCCCCATTAAAATATTCCATCTCAAGGTTTCTCTGAATAGAAAAACATCTTGGGGGACAAAAGCAATTTTCTTTCTTCGTTCTTCCAGAGGAAGTTTCGAAAAATCGCTGCCTTCCCAGAAAATCATGTGGGGAGGTGTTTCATGAAGGCCCGCCAAAAGGCGAATCAACGTACTTTTGCCGGACCCGATGGTTCCAACGATGGCGGTGCGACTTCCTTTCTGAATTTGAAAGTTGATGTTTTGAAGTACAGGGCGGGATGAACCAAGATAGGTGAAAGTCAAATGACGTACTTCTAAAAAGGGAGCATTTATCTGAGAAGGGATTGAGAATGCGTTACCCTCAGAAGTCTTATTTTCTTCTTTCTCTTGCAACACTTGGCAAATTCTCTCCAAAGAAGTTTTTCCGCGTTGATAATAGGTGACACTGAGTCCAAAGGCAGTCATGGGCCAGACGAGTTGATCGAGATAACGGGTGAAGGCCGCAAAAGTTCCGAGGCTGATGGAGCCCATGATCACGTCTTTACCGGCAAAAATCAAAAGAGAGACCAGGCCCAGTGAAACGGCCAATGTGAAAAGAGGGTCGAAAGCGGCCTGGGCGCGGGCGAGCTTTAAATTGAGACGGACGAATTCTTTTCCGATTTTTGAGAAGCGATTCAATTGTGTCCATTCTCGTGTGAAGGCCTTGATGATGCGAATCCCTTCTAAATTTTCTTGAGAGAAGGCACAGAGTTTCGAAAATTGATTTTGAACTTTTTCAAAACGTTCGTGAATCAACTTTTCGATCCGGGTGATGATGAAAGGAACCATGAGCATGGGGGCTAGGGAGAGGAAGGCCAATTTATAGGATAAGATAAACAGGGTGGGTGGAATGCTCATGAGAAAGAAGGTGGCATCCGCCAAGACCAGCAATCCTGGGCCCAAGGCAAAGCGGACCGCTTCGGTGTCATTGGTGGCCAAAGACATCAAATCTCCGATCGTGTTCCGATTGTAAAAAGAGGGGGGTAGCTTTTGAAGTTTAGAAAAATAATCGTCCCGGATTTTTTCCGCTACTTTAAAAGAGCCTCTCATCAGAAACATACGCCAAAAATATCGGCAAATGCTTTGGCCGATAGCGATGGTGATATAGGCCACCCCGAGCCAAAGGAAGGGAGAGAAATGTTTCTCTCCTTTTAAGGCAAGTGAGGCCCGATCAATAAATTCTTTTAATACAAGAGGAGGGAGGATTTGTAGAAAATCCACAATAAAGAGGGTGAGAATGCCAAAGGCAAATTCTCGCTTATAGGGTTTAGCATAGTGATAAAGAGTTTTAAGTGTTTGTGAAAAAGTTATCATGATTTCTAACTCCCCCAACCAGACTGTCCGAAAATTTCCCTCCCCCTTGCGACCGAGCCGGGTGCCGCAAAGCGGCCGGCGAGGAAGTGGTCGGAGCCCGTCAGGGCGCAAACCATGGGGAGGGTTAGGGAGGGGGTGGATTTCTAAAATCAAATATCAAAAATCAAAAATCAAAATGACAATGTAAAATTTAAAATGTTTCTGGATTCTAAGCATATATAAAATTTTGCATTTTGGTATTTACATTTTGATTTTTGATATATTTTCCACCCTCCCCTAACCCCTCCCATCTAGGGAGGGGAAAAACAGCATTTTCGGCCCAGCCTGCGGTACCTCCCCTCTTATTTTTTAAGAGGGGACAGAGGGGAGTTAATTCTCCTTAAAGTATTCAAACATAGAACCCGAAAGAGAGACCCAATGTCAAGCAGGGAATCATTACATTTTATATTGAAACTCTGGATGGGATTCGATATGATTCGGGCTCTTTTTAGAAATTAAACCCTTTAAAAGCAGGAGGCGGGCAGTGAAAAACGCAAGATCATTTTTGTTGGGTTTGGGGCTTATGATGATGGTAGGGCAGTCCTTGGCCTTGGGAGCAACTTTAACAGGAAAGGTCCATTTAGAGGGAACCCCTCCTCCCCAGGAAAAAATTAAGATGGATGCAGACCCGGTGTGTCAAATGCAGCATAGCTCGGATGTTTTTGCCGAGAGATGGGTGGTGAATGGGAATGGGACCCTTCGCAATGTTCTCATCTATATAAAGGAAGGATTGGGCGATAAAACTTTTCCTGCCCCCAGTGAGCCTGTGGTTCTGGATCAGAAGGGATGCCAGTATCATCCCCATGTCATGGGAATTCAGGTGGGTCAGACTTTGAAAATCGTCAACAGCGATGACACATTGCACAATGTTCATGGGAAAACCAAAGAAATGTCGCTCTTTAACTTGGCCATGCCCTTTAAAGGGTTGGAACTGGAACAGAAATTTGAAAAGGCAGACATGATTAAATTTGTGTGTGAAGTTCATCCTTGGATGGCTGCCTATGCAGGGGTATTTAATCATCCTTTTTTTGCGGTCTCGGGGGAGGATGGCAGTTTCGAAATTAAGAATTTGCCTGCAGGGACTTATGGGGTTGAGGCCTGGCATGAAAAGTTGGGCACTCAGACTCAGAATGTGACCGTGACAGAGACAGATTCTAAGGCTGTGGATTTTTCTTTCAAGGTGACTGAATAGTTTTTTCTGAACGCTAGACGCTGAACGCTATGTTGAATTGGTGGCTTCCAGAAGGTATTTCAACCTACAGTGGCAAGGTGGATGGTATTTTTTACATCATCTTGGCCATCACGGGTCTCATGTTCTTTTTGGTAGAAGGGGCCATTCTTTTCTTTTGCCTTCGCTATCGTCATACCCAGCACGCGAAAGCCACTTTTGTAGAGGGGAATACCAAGCTGGAAGTGATTTGGACATTGATTCCAGCTGCAATTCTCATTTTCCTGATGTTTAAAAGTCAAGGGGTGTGGAGCGAGATGAAATCTCACATGCCCGCGAATCCGGATCTTCACATCGAGGTGACGGCTCAACAATTTGCCTGGAATATTCATTATCCGGACTCCGAAGTGACCACCTTGAATCAATTGCATATCCCTGTCGGGAAAAAAGTTTTAGTGCAAGTGACCTCAAAGGATGTCATTCACAGTTTTTTTATTCCTCAATTTCGCCTGAAGCAAGATGCGGTTCCGGGTTCTAAAATCAATGTCTGGTTCGAAGCCACTCAAGTGGGCCATTACGAGCTTGTGTGCGCGGAGTTTTGCGGTCTTGCGCATTATCGGATGAGGGGCTATTTGAAAATTGAAACACCTGAGGAATTTCAGGCTTGGCTCGACCAGTCTAAGAAAGAAGCCGAGAAGAAGGGGGACGAGGATGAGTGGTAAGGACAGTCGTGAGTTGTGAGTCGTGAGGGGTGAGTTTCTTAAAAACAGTTATGAGTCGTCGGTCGTGAGTTTTAGAGGAATAAAATGAAATCGTTCATGCACAAATATGTCTTTTCCACTGATCATAAAATGATCGGTTTGCAATTTCTTTTTACCGCCTTTCTTTTCATGCTGTTTGGAGGCCTTTTGGCCATGGCCATCCGATGGCAATTGGCTTGGCCTGGGACAAAATTGCCTGTTCTGGGGGTGATCATGCCTGAAACCTACAATGTTATTTTTACCATGCACGGCACCTTTATGATTTTCTTTGTGGTCATTGCCATCATGGTGGGTGCCTTTGCGAATTTCACGGTCCCTCTTTTAATTGGTGCGCATGACATGGCTTTCCCAAAAATCAACATGGCCTCTTATTGGCTTTTCTTCATCTCTTGTGTGATTATGTTGGCCAGTTTTTTTGCTCCAGGAGGCGCTGCGGCGACAGGTTGGACGGCTTATGCCCCTGTGAGTGTGAAGGCTCCGATGGGACAGTCCTTATGGTTGATCAGCCTGATTGTTCTGGGCGTTTCATCCATTTTAGGTTCGTTAAATTATTTGACCACGATTGTGAATTTACGTGCACCGGGCATGCATTTTTTTAGAATGCCCATGACGGTTTGGGCCATTTTCATCACGGCGATTCTGGTTCTTCTCGCAACGCCTGTTTTAACAGCGGCTTTGGCCATGCTTCTTTTGGACAGAGTCTTGGACACTACCTTTTTCTTGGCCGGAACTGGACAACCCGTTCTTTGGCAACATGTGTTTTGGTTTTATTCTCACCCGGCTGTTTATATTATGATTTTGCCGGCCATGGGAATTGCTTCTGATGTTCTCTCTGTTTTCTCACGCAAACCTCTTTTTGGATATCATGCCATGGTTTATGCGCTGAGTGCGATTGCAGGATTGGGCTTTATTGTCTGGGCACATCACATGTTCGCAACGGGGTTGAATCCAACTTTGGGAACTACCTTCATGGTGGCGACCATGTTTATTGCAGTTCCCACGGGCGTGAAGATTTTTAACTGGTTGGGGACGCTTTGGGGAGGTTCCATCCATTTTTCATCTGCTATGCTGAATGCGATTGCTTTTGTGTCCATGTTTGTCATTGGCGGTTTGAGCGGGGTTTTTTTGGCCGCTGCTTCTCTCGATATTTATTTGCATGATACTTATTTTGTGGTCGCGCACATCCATTATGTTCTTTTTGGCGGCAGTCTTTTTGGTATTTTTGCGGGGATTTATTATTGGTATCCCAAAATGTTTGGCCGCATGATGAATGAAAAATTAGGCAAGATCCATTTCTGGCTCACGTTTGTTTTTTACAATCTAACCTTTTTCCCCATGCATATCATCGGGATTCATGGGATGCCGCGGCGATTCTACGATTACAAACAATATGAATTTTTAAGAGGCTTGGAACCCTTGCAGCTTCTGATCTCCATCAGTGCCTTTGCCCTTTTTATTTGTCAGCTTCCGTTTGTGTATAATTTCTTTGTGAATCTTTTTGTTGGGAAAAAAGCGCCCAACAATCCTTGGCAGGCCAATACGCTTGAGTGGACGATTCCCTCGCCCGCGCCTCATTTGAATTACGCTAAAGTCCCCATCGTATATCGCTGGCCTTATGAATACAGCTTGCCCCATGCCAAAGAGGATTGGCTGGCGCAGGATCAACCGTGAAAATACTATCAACAGTCCACGGTCCATCGTCCATAGAGATAAATGATTCCTTTAAAACTGTGGACCATGGACTGTGGACCATGGACTGGTTGTAGGTTTTGAATGGACGACACAAATCTTAAAATCTTTTCTTTGGTGGGGCTTCATCGCTTCCTCAAATTTACAGCCGTTGCGACCTTTTTTCTTTTATGTGCAGGGGCCTTGGTGACGAGTACGGGATCGGGCCTGGCAGTGCCGGACTGGCCGCTTTCCTACGGGCAGTTTTTTCCGCCCATGATCGGCGGGATTCTCTACGAGCATGGCCACCGCATGATTGCAGGGTGTGTGGGGATTCTCGCCTTTGTTCAAGCGGTCTTGCTTTTTTTGAAGGAGCCCAGGCGATGGGTGAGGGTCGTGGGGATGGTCGCCTTTCTTGTGATTGTTCTTCAAGCGGTATTGGGCGGCATGACGGTTCTTTTCCTTTTGCCTCATGCTGTTTCAATCAGCCACGCCGGCTTGGCCGAAATCTTTTTTTCTCTCATGGTGAGTTTGGCTCTTTTCACCTCGCCCCGTTGGAAGAGTTCCGTGGAATCTGGCCCGAGTGTAGGAGAGGCTTTTTCGAATGAACTTTCTCTCAAACAAGGGAAGGTTCGTCTCCGGTTTTTAAGTACTGCGGTCACGCTTTTGATTTACGTTCAAATTCTTTTGGGTGCTTTTTTTCGCCATACGGGTTCTGGGATTTTGGCTCATATTTTGGGTGCAAGTGTTGTCACACTTGGAATCGGTTGGTTGGTTTCTCATGTCTTAAAAAAGTATTTTTATGAGCGCCACCTTTTGAAGTTGGCGTTGACTCTGATGTTTCTTTTAATTTTGCAATTGCCTTTGGGGGTGGCTTCTTACTGGATCAAAATGGCGACTCTCGATTTGGATCAACCGCATCCTTTGAAGGTAATTTTGACTGCCGTACATTTAGCCTTGGGCGCTTTGATGTTGGCGACCTCTCTAGTTTTGACATTGTGGGCTTTTGCGAAGGATTATTCGGTGTCGGGTCCTGTCCCTCCTCACCCCCATCGACGGCATCAGTCTCGTCATGGTTTTTTTCAAGGAATGTCCAGGATTTTGTCTCGACTTGCTGGCGTTCGATGGGGGGCCCCCAGTCGGGCCACCCGACATGAGCGTCCTTTCAAAAAAATCTCCAATTATTTTGAAATGACCAAACCTAGAATTGTCATGATGGTTCTAGTGACAACCGCCATGGGCTTTTGTCTGGGCAGTTGGGGAGCCTTTAATTTTGCCCTTCTTTTTCAGACCCTTTTGGGAACAGCTCTGGTGGGTGGGGGGGCTTGTGTACTCAATGAATACATTGAAATAGATGCAGATGGATTAATGAAAAGAACCTGCTCCAGACCGCTTCCTGCAGGTAAAATTGAACCCCCCAAGGCACTTCTCTTTGGAATCATGCTTTCAATTTTAGGAATTTTGCATTTGGTTTTTTGGGTGAATCTCTTGACCGGAATGTTGGCTTCTTTGACCTTGGTCAGTTATATTTTTATTTATACTCCTTTGAAGAAAAAAACCACTCTTTGTACGTTGATGGGGGCCATTCCCGGTGCTATTCCTCCCGCGATGGGTTGGGCAGCTGCCAGAGATCATTTAGGGGGTGGGGCATGGATTCTTTTTGGTATTTTATATATGTGGCAGCTGCCTCATTTTTTGAGTTTGGCAGGAATTTACAGAGAAGATTATCAAAGAGGAGGTTTCCAAATGTTACCCGTTTTGGATAAGGATGGGAGATTGACGGGACGTCAGATCTTACTTTATACTGTCGCTTTAATGTGCGTGAGTCTGGTTCCCACGTTGCAAGGGTTAACGGGCGCAGTCTATTTTTTTGGAGCCTTAGCGTTAGGTTTTATTTTTTTGGGAGTTGGGGTGCGTTCTCTTTTCCCAGCTCGCAGGAGTGGGAAAGAAGATTCAGCGGTCCAATTGCTTGCGGTTTATCGGAAACTTTTCCGTGTGTCTATTTTGTACTTACCACTTTTGTTGGTTTTGATGTGGGTGGATAAAATTTAGGAGATACTATGAGTCATGCGGCAACAGCGAGTGATGTAAAGGGTTTGAGCCATCCCCTGGGGGTCAACAATGCGAAATTGTGCATGTGGCTTTTTTTGTGTTCAGAGGTGATGTTTTTCGCAGGATTGATCGGATCTTACATCGTGCTTCGGCTGGGAAGTTTGACTTGGCCGACCCCGGGCGAGATTCTCAACATCCCTCTGACAGGGGTCAATACGTTTATCTTGATTTGCAGCAGTGTCACCATGGTAAAGGCCTTCGCCTGGGCGCACATGGGAAATCAAACCAAGATCAAAAGGCACCTTTTTCTAACCTTTCTTTTTGGCGTGATCTTTCTTTCGATCCAGGCCATCGAATATTACAAGTTGTATCATCATCATGGGTTACATCCTTCGGGCAATCTTTATGGGACCTGTTTTTATATCCTTACAGGCTTTCATGGCTGCCACGTTTTGGGAGGGGTGATTGCAGTCTTTGTTCTTTGGATCCGGTCTTTGTTGGGACATTTTACAAAGGGGCGTCATGCCCCGGTTGAATTGGTGGGGCTTTATTGGCATTTTGTGGATTTGGTGTGGATTATTTTATTTACGATTGTTTATTTGATATAATCTCTTCGGGAGATTCATGATGGACCAGGAAAAAGTTGAAAATTTCACGCATCCCAATTATGTTGCAGTTTGGATATGGCTTTTGGTTTTAACGGTGTTGGAGGTCTGTGCCCTTTATTTGCCTTGCGCCAAGGTTGTAAAAATTTCCGCATTGGTATTTTTGGCCATTACGAAGGCTCTTCTTGTGGCCATGTATTTTATGCATCTTAAATTTGAGCGCTTGGTTCTGATCGCAGTGATTGTTTATCCTGTGGTTTTATCGTTGGTGTTGACCCTTCTCACGCGTCTAAGTCTTAAGATCTAACGCTATTTCGGGCAATCCCTTGACTTTGGATTCCAAAATCTTTCAGAGACTTTTGTGGGGCCTCCTCGTTTTTGTGATGTCGGGGGTTTTCGGTGCTTTTGTTTGGTCGAAATGGCAAAGTGTCTCCCCGCCTCTTCCTATTTATGGAACGCTTCCTGATGTTGAATTGACAGAAAGAAATGGAAAAACTTTTCTCCTCTCAGATTTGAATGGGAAAATCTGGATTGCCAATTTCATTTTTACGCATTGTGGGGGACAATGTCCCCTCATGAGCTCAGAAATGAAGAGGATGCGAGGTGAGTTGTCTCCCAGCGATGATTTGAGATGGGTGTCTTTTACGGTGGATCCCCAAAGGGATACGCCAGAAGTTTTATCCAGTTACGCTCAAGGTTTAGGGGCCGGGGATGACTGGTTATTTCTTACGGGAGATCAGGATAAAATTTTTAATTTGGCAAGAAAGGGATTTTACCTAGGCGTGGAGGAAGGCGGGACAAAAGTGGAACCCATCATGCACAGCAACCGCTTTGTCTTGGTGGACCGCCAGGGCCATATTCGGGGGAGTTACAGTGTTTTGGGAGATTTTTCGGGATCGGGTTCTGTGGATTTATCAGCTCTGGCCCAATTGAAAAAAGATGTGATGAATTTATTGAGGGAAAAATGAGTTTCATCCCTCTTTCCATTTTCCCAAAGTTAAATGCTTCTTTAAATGCGACTTCGGCGTGTTTTCTCCTGGCGGGATATATTCTGATCCGCAAAAAGAAAATTTCGGCCCATCGTTTTTGCATGCTGGGCGCTTTAATCGTTTCTTTCGTCTTCCTCATTTGTTATCTTTATTACCATGCGCATCATGGCGTGACCCGGTTTCAAGGTCAGGGATGGCTTCGACCTTGTTATTTTTCGATTCTCATTTCGCATACGGTTTTGGCGGTGCTTGTTTTCCCTATGGCGCTTGTGACGGTCTATCGGGCCTTTAGGGAGGATTGGAGTCGCCATAAGCGGTTGGCCCGCTGGACGTTCCCGATATGGCTTTATGTGTCTATCACAGGTGTGATCGTTTATGCGATGCTTTATTAACCCCTCCATCTCCCCTTAAATTAAGGGGAGGGTAAAAACATTCCCTTGAGTAAGGGAAACTCCCCTCTTATTTAAGAGGGGTAGGGGGAGTTAGCTTTTTTAACAACATTGACCTTCGACAGGTATTTTTCTAATATGAACTCATGAAGTATTTACGCAATATTATTTTCATCGTGACTTTTTCCCTGCTTGAAAAAAGCTTTGCCTGGTCTTGTCCTAACTGTAAAGATTTTTTAGCAACCGAGAGTGCCAGCGCTTTGGCTCGGGGATATTATTGGAGTATTTTGATGATGGTGTCTCTTCCTTTTGTGCTCGTGGGAATGATTTCCTTTTTGATTTTTTTGAATGTTCGTTCAAAGAGAAAACTTAGCACGGAAGATCCTCTCTAAACATTTGAAAAAGAAAATATTCAATTCCTTCTCTTCTTCTAGAAATCCCTGGTTCTTCGTTCCTTCTCTTTATTTTGCTGAGGGGCTTCCCTATGTCTTGGTCAATACGGTCTCGGTGATTCTCTACAAACGTTTGGGGATTGCGAATGCGAAAATCGCCTTTTGGACAGAGCTCGTTGCCTTTGTGTGGGTTTTTAAGATGTGTTGGGGTCCTCTCGTAGATACACATTCGACCCAAAGAAATTGGATTGTCGGCACCCAGGGCGTTTTATTCATTTTTATTTTGTTCATTGCTTTTTCACTGAGTCTGACATCTTTCTTTTTATTTTCACTTTTGGCCTTGAGCGGTGTTGCGTTTTTTTCAGCCACGCATGATATTGCGGTGGATGGCTTTTACTTGCTATCTCTTTCGAAAGAAGAACAGTCCTTTTATGTGGGGATTCGATCACTCTTTTATCGAATTGCCATGATCTTTGGTTCTGGAGCGCTGGTGTATACAGCCGGCTCTCTAGAAGCCTCTCTTGGAAATGTGACATTAAGCTGGACGGTGGTGTTGATTCTTGCCTCTCTTTTCATGGGTCTTCTTTCCCTCTATCATCGCTGGGTTCTCCCTTTCCCCGATCAAGATGCAATGACGCCTGTCAGGAGTACTTTTCAAGGGCATCCATTTTTAGAAATTATTTTCTCCTATTTTCGCCAAAAAAAGATAGGGGGGGTGCTCTTGTTTATCCTTCTGTATCGTTTTGGGGAGGCCATGCTGGTCAAAATGGTTGCGCCCTTTCTGTTGGACAAAAGAGAAATGGGAGGGATGGCTTTAACAACAGCTCAAGTGGGATTGATTTATGGAACCTTGGGCGTTTTGGGGTTGATTGCAGGTGGGATTCTGGGAGGGATTCTGATTTCAAAGCTGGGTCTTAAAATTTGTATTTGGCCGATGGCCCTGGCCTTGAATCTGCCAGACCTTCTCTATGTTTATTTGGCATATGTGCATCCCCCTCTTTACTGCGTGGGTTCTTTTATTGTGTTAGAGCAGTTTGGATATGGAATCGGTTTCACTGCATTTACTGTTTTTTTAATGCAGGTTTCCAAAGGAAGGTATCCCACATCTCATTTTGCCATTTCAACAGGGATCATGGCTTTAGGAATGAGAATCCCTGGGATGGTGAGCGGATATCTGCAACAGGTCTTAGGCTATCCTTTATTTTTCATTGCCGTGTGTTTTGTCACTTTGCCTGGGATGCTGTTGATTCCTTTTCTTCCACTCGAGGATGGGAAATGAGCAAAGGTTTATCTAGAAGAAAACGAACTGATTTTCACTTCTCCCATCAAGAAAGCCCCATCTTCTAAAATCAAATGCCTCGTTTCAAGGGATCCGAGAAAAACGGCCTTGCTTTTTAATTCTACCGTTTGAGAGGTCTGGATTTTTCCATGGAATTGTCCCGCCAGGGTGATTCTCTCGACTTTAAATCCTTTTTTAAGATGACATTGGACATGGGATTCTAGAATCAAATGAGGGGCTTGGAGGCCTCCTTCGAAAATGGCCCCTGCCTTGAGGGTGATCCTCTCTTGCGCGGTGAGTTTCCCAATAAATTTTCCTGCAATGTTAGCCTCTTTGACCTTGGCGGTTGAATTGAGAACTGTGGTATTCGTCGGAACGTCGAGCGATCCATGGGTTTCAAGGTCTCGACTGAGCATATCTTTGACATGATAATCTTGAAGGTCATTTCTGTAACCGCATTTCTTGCACATGACAGACTGGGCACCCGGAGAAGTTGCAAGCTCCACCTGACATCTAAAGCACGGGACATTTTTATAGGCGATTTCTTTGGTTTGGGTGAGGGCCCGAGGGTGTAGCGCTTTTTGAATGTCAATCAAGAGATGACATTTGGAACAGAAAATAGAAAGACCGTCTGGGCGAACCTCCTGCAGGCTTTTACAGTGAGGGCAAGAAAGGGCAACAGTTCGCCCTGTTGCCTTGCGAGGCTGAGCGAGAGGGGCTGGGTTCTTAGGCATGGTATTCACAGGATAGCGTACAGCGTATAGCGTTCAGCGTACAGAAAAAAATCCCCTCGTTATAAACGGACCGCTGTACGCTACTTTCTTGCCTCAACCAATTCATTGAAAGGGGCCTTGGAAAATTTAGAGACCACCTCCGATATTTTTTTACCATCGGGATTAACTTCCGATTTCCCGCAGAAAACGACGCCCTCTTCAATGACAAGCCGAGAGGCTTTGATGTCGCCTAGAAGCTGGGCTTGTGCCTTTAATTCCACTTTGTCTCGAGCGGTGATATTGCCTTGCACTTTTCCTTCAAGGGTAGCGCTTTGAACGTTAATGTCCCCTTTCACTTCGCCCGTAGGGCCCAGGACAAAGTGGCCTTCAGAAATCACTTGCCCTTCGATTTTTCCGTCCAGTCTCAAGGTGTTGGTAAATTTTAAAGTTCCTTTTAATTCTACTTCTGCGTTAAGAATATTTTCTTGATTTGTCATAAATCGCTCCTTGATTTTGATATTTGATTTAAGCACACCGCTTTGGATTTGTCACGGGAAAAGGGCCTTTTCGCTTGAATCTGCCGATTCTGATGTGATAGTGTGCCTACGTACCGATGTGTCAATGTGCCAATGAAAAAAAGATATCATGGCGTTGGCACATAGGTACATTGGCACAATGTTATAATAAGGAGGTATTTATGTCTCAAGAGAGAAAAGGGGCTGTGACATTTAAGGGAAATCCTCTCACACTCGTGGGTCCAGAGCTCAAGGTTGGAGCCCAGGCGCCTGAGTTCCAGCTTTTGGCGAATGATTTATCCGTGGTAAATTTGGCCAGTTCAAAAGGCAAGACGCGTCTTTTTAATGTGGTCCCTTCTTTGGACACGCCTGTCTGTGATTTACAGACGAAGCGTTTCAATGAAGAAGCGGGGAGATTCCCCTCTCAGATTCAGGTTTATACGGTCAGTTGTGATCTTCCCTTTGCGCAAGCAAGGTGGTGTGGTCAGGCCAAAGCAGATCGAATTAAATTCCTTTCAGATCATCGTGATCTCTCCTTCGGTCAAGCCTATGGTCTTTGGATCAAAGAGCTTCGGCTTTTGACCCGAGCGGTGGTCATCGTGGATGCCAATGATAAAGTTTCCTATATTCAGGTGGTTAAGGAAGTGACGAATCAACCTGATTACGAGGATGTGTTGAATTCTTTAAAGCAGAAGGTTTAATAGAATAGCGTACAGCGGTAAGCGTACAGCGTACAGTTAAAAAAGTAAGATTTGTTTTTACTGACCGCTGAGCGCTATACGCTGTACGCTTTCTTTTGGAATGAATCATGAATAAATCTAAGCTCTTACGAGATCTTCTCCATCGTCCCGGCCCCGTTTTAGTGACCGGGGCCCATGATGCGATGAGTGCCAAGCTGATTGAAGAAGCGGGTTTTGACGGCATTTGGGCGAGCGGCTTTGGCATCTCAGCCGCCCAGCGCTGCCTTCCGGACGCCAATTACATGACGATGACGGAAAATCTTGAAATTGCCAAAAACATGAATGAGGTCGTCCACATTCCTGTGATTGCGGATTGTGACAATGGCTACGGCAACGCCTTGAATGTGATGAGAACCGTGGCTCAATATGAGAAGGCAGGTATTGCAGGTATTTCTATTGAAGACAATATTTTTCCCAAAAAGTGCAGTTTCTATCCAGGTTTTAAAAGGGAACTGGTGTCGCTCGAAGAGATGGAAGGAAGGATTCGGGCTGGAAAATCTGCTCAGGGGGGGTCAGATTTTGTCCTGATTGCCCGTACAGAGGCCTTGATTGCGGGTTGGGGGATGGAAGAGGCCTTGAAACGGGGTCGGGCTTTTGCCCGAGCGGGGGCCGATGCTGTTTTGATTCATTCCAAATCTCGAGCCCCCGATGAAGTGATTCAATTTGCAAAATCGTGGGATCAAAATATTCCTTTGGTTGTGGTGCCGACCATTTTTGATTCCATCAGTGCGGATGAGTTGCACGAGGCCGGTTTTAAAGTGATTATTTTTGCCAATCAGCTGATTCGTTCGTGCATTCGCTCGATGCGGGAAATGCTGGGGGAATTGCGGCAGAAAAAGTATGCCGGTGCGGTGAATGATCATTTGGTTACTTTGGAAGAGGTTTATAAACTTGTGGGTGTGGATGAAATGAAGCAGGCGGAAGACACGTTTCTTCCTGTCTCCGGAAATGATGTCAAGGCGATTATTGTCAATGCCGGATTTGAAAAGCATTTGATGCCTCTCATTGAAGATCGGCCCAAAGGGATGTTGGACATTAAGGGGAAAACCATTCTCGAACGCCAGATAGAGGTGCTCAACGCCTGCGACATCAAGGATATTTCAGTGGTCCGGGGTTATCGCTCGGAAGCCATCCGTGTTCCTAATCTTCGCTATTATGAAAATCCAGATTATGAAGAGAGCTATATTTTGTCTTCTTTCTTTTGTGCGAGCCCCCAGATTCAGGATCGGGTGCTTTTTCTCTATGGAGACATTCTCTTCGACCGTGTGGTTTTGGAGAAACTTTTACAGTCGTCGGCGGATATTTCTCTCGTGGTTGACCTGGCTTGGTATGATGCCCATCGCCAGGGTGCTATCCCTGAAGGGCTCGAGCGGGAATTGGTGATGATGGAAGAACCTCCTCAGGCGACGTATCGTTACCTCCCTTCAGAAGAGAACCACCGCATTTTAAAAATCGGGCAGAATTTGGATCGTAGATCAGCGCATGGAGAATTTATTGGAATGGCGATGTTTTCTCCCACCGCTTCACAAGTGTTCATTCAAGAATATGAAAGATTGAAAAAGGAAGATCCAGGCGGACCCTTTCATGAAGCGCCTTCCTTGAAAAAGGCATCGCTCACGGACATGATTCAGGAATTGGTGGATCGTGGATTTCCGGTCAAGGGGGTGGATATCTACAAAGGCTGGATGGAAGTGGATACCTTTGAGGATTATCAAAGGGCGTGGGCACAATCGAAATAACGTTCAAAAGTTTAAAAGTTCAAAGGTTCAAAGGAATTTTGAGCTTTGAGGTTTTTACTTTTGAGCTTTTAAACCTTTGAACCTTTGAACTTTCGTTTTATGACATGTACAACATTGTCGCACGATTTCTGGAAGCAATTGAAGCAAAAAGGTTTTAATTTTTTTACCGGCGTTCCTTGTAGTTTTCTAGAAGATTTGATCGCTTGTGTGAGTGAACACGAAAAATATTTGCCCGCCGTCCGGGAAGATGCGGCGATGGGAGTGGCTGTGGGAGCTTGGCTGGGCGGCAGGAAACCCGTGCTCCTGATGCAAAATTCAGGGCTTGGGGTTTCTTACAATGCACTCACCTCGCTTAACTTGATTTATAAGATTCCGGTTCTCATGGTGATTTCTCTAAGGGGCTATCAAATTCCGGATGCACCGGAGCATCTCATCATGGGTGCCATCACTCCTCAACTGTTAGATATCGTTCAAATTCCTTATCGCATTCCCTCTCGAGAAAGTTTGGAAGAAGATTTAGAATTCTGTATCACTCAAATGGAAAAGCAACAAATTCCAACAGCCCTTCTCATGAGGAAAGGAATTTTTGGGGGTTGAATTAGGGAAAATGACCAATATCCAATTTCAAATGTCAAATGAATGACCCATTACTAATCTTCAATTGGACATTGGTTCATTGGAAATTAATTTGTCATTTGTTATTGGACATTGGTTATTATCAAGGAGTGTATGAAGAGAATCGAAGCCATTCAAAAAGTCTCAAATTTACTCAAAGATGAACTCGTCATTCATGCGAATGGCCATATTTGCCGGGAGTCTTATTTTGCAAAAGACCGTCCGGAAAATTTTTACATGATTGGCTCAATGGGCCTTCCGCCGGCGATTGCCTTGGGTGTGGCTTTGTCTCATCCTGAACGGAAGGTAGTGGTGTATGATGGGGATGGCAGCGTCTTGATGGGTCTTGGGACTTTGACGATGGTTGGGAGTCTCAAACCCAAAAATCTCATTCACATCGTTTTCGACAATGAGACTTATGGATCTACAGGAGAACAGCCCACGCTCTCAAAATACGTTCCTCTGGAAAAAATTGCTTTAGATTCTGGCTATCGCATTTGCGAAAAAGTAGATCGGAATGAAAATTTAGATGAAAAACTTAAAATAGTTTTCACGGAAGAAGGACCTTCTTTCTTGTTGATTAAAGTAGAGTCGAGTGATGGCGAGGCATGTCCTCGCGTGAAATTATCCCCTGTTGAAATAAGAGATAGATTCCAGTCCAGTATATGAAACGAGTCTCCCCCTTCACATGTTTTCTTTTAAATCCGGGTCCGGTGAATACTTCTCTTCAAGTAAGAAAAGCTTTATTGAGGGGAGATCTTTGCCATCGGGAAAAAGAGTTTTCGGATCTTCTCTTGAAAGTCAGAAAGAATTTACTGAAGTCATTTGGACTCGAGAAGGATTATCTAGCTGTTTTTATAACGGGTTCTGGAACAGCAGCCCTTGAGGCGGCCATGATCTCCTCTTTGAATCCTCAAGGGAAGGTGCTGGTTCTCTCCAATGGGGTTTATGGTGATCGCATGGCAAGAATCGCAGAAATTTATCAGTTTCCCAATCGAGTGTTGCGCGTTCCCCTAGGAGAACCTTTTTCTTTGGAAGAAATAGAAAAGGTGCTTGCAGAGGATCATAAAATCGATGCCGTAGCCATGGTTCATCATGAAACTTCAACGGGCATGTTGAACCCGATCGAAAAAATCAGTCGTCTGAAGAGCATGAAAGGAAAGCGCTTGATTTTAGATGCCATCAGTAGCCTAGGAGGAGAAGCTCTCCATTTCAAAAAATCTTCCATTCATGTTTGCGTCGGAACAGCGAACAAATGTTTACAGGGCTTGCCAGGAGTTTCTTTTGTCCTGGTACGCAAGGATGCCTTTGAGGAAATAAAAAATTTTCCCCCACGCACTTTATATTTAGATCTTCGCACTTATTGGAAAGAACAGGAAAAGGGCGGTGTTCCTTTTACCCCATCGGTGCAGACCTTCTATGCCCTGGATGTTGCATTGGAGGAATTGCTTCGAGAACATGTTCGAGGACGTGTTCAACGCTACGGGCTTTATGCTCAAAGGTTACGCCAGGGTTTTAAAAAAATGGGACTTGAATATTTTATTGATTCTTCCTTCCATTCAAATACTTTAACAGCCTTGAAACTTCCCCAAGGACTGACTTACGATTTTTTGCACGACGCGTTAAAAGAGGAAGGCTTTGTCATTTATGCGGGTCAAGGCTCGCTTCAAAAGAAAATCTTTCGCGTCGCCAACATGGGGAATTTGAAAATGAAGGATTTGGAGAGATTTTTGAAATGTTTAACGAATGTCTTGAAGAAACGAGAGACGAAAAAATGAAAGCCCTTATTCTTGCAGCTGGTGTGGGTAAAAGACTTTCTCCTTATACCGATCATTCCCCTAAATGTGTGATTGAGTTTGGAGGAACGACGCTTATCGAACGCATGTTGAAATGTCTGAAGAGTGCAGGTGTAAAAGAAGTTTATATCGTGATCGGGCATCTCAAAGAAAAAATTCAGAAAAAAGTGGGAGAAAGTTTTGGGGATTTATCCATTCAATACATCGTCAATCCTCGTTATCAAGAAGGAAGTATTCTTTCTCTTTATGGTGCCAAAGACATTTTGAAGGGCGATGATTTCCTCATCATGGATGCCGATGTGCTTTTCCCTCTTCAGGCGCTGGAGAGGTTGGTACATTCAAGGCATGCAAATTGTCTCCTGTTGGATCAGAGTTTTAAAGACACTGCCGAAGAGATGAAATTGGGAGCTCGAGACGCTCGGGTGTATGAGATCGCGAGGAAAATGTCTCAAACCTATGAAAAAGTGGGGGAGGGCGTTGGTTTTTTAAAAGTTTCTCAAGGTTCTCTTCCCTCTCTTGTGGCCAAACTGGATGAGTTTTATCAAAAAGGGCGGGCCGCTTGCGAATACGAGGATGCCATGAATGAATGGTTCAAAATAGAAAAGGTGGGTTATGAGCCTGTTCAAGATTTACCTTGGACAGAGGTAGATTTTTACGAGGATTTAAGAAAGGCCTGGCTTCAAGTTTTGCCCAAGGTGGAACATTTAGAAAATTCCAAAAATTTAGTGAAACCTCTCAACCGCCGTCTGTCTTATTTTTTGACACGCCTTTTTCTTAAAACCCCCATCATACCCAATCAGATTACAGTTTTAAGTTTTCTCTCAGGTCTTGTCTCCCTTTTCTTTTTTAGCCGGGGCGGCTATAGAAATGGTTTAATCGGTGCCCTTTTCTTTCAGCTCTTTTATGTCTTAGACAATTGCGATGGAGAGGTGGCTCGTGCGAAGGCCCTTTTTAGCAAGTGGGGGGGCTGGATGGATATTGGTTGTGACGGTATGATTCATGCTCTTTTATTTCCTTCTATTGCGTGGGGCTTGTGTCGTCAAGGAAATCTTGAGACAATGAGGACCTTGGGTTGGATTGCGTCAGCAGGGTCTGTCATCACGTTCTTCATTTTTATGGCCAAGCGGTTTTGCAAGGCGAGGGAAGGGAAACTCCGTCTTGTTCCTCCTCGTGAGGAGGCAAAATTTAAAATCCTGGGATATCTCAAGGCCGGGGATTTTTCCATTGTTTTGGCTTGTTTTGCAATACTCGGGGCATGGCAAATTTTTCTCTGGGCCTCGGCCATCGGCCTTCATCTTTTTTGGATATCGGCACTTCTCTTTCATTTGGAAGAGGCGTCGGTGGGATGATCAGGAATCATGAATCGAAAAAAACTGCTTCTCTTATTGGGCGTTGGCCTGTTTATCTATCTCACGACAAGTGTGGGATGGCGGCCGATTGTGGATGAGATTCATAAGTTAAAATGGAATTTTATTCCTTTATTTTTGATTTATGCCTTCATCTGTACCCTCGACAGTCTCGGATGGCGCTTTGGTTTTAAGGCGGGGGCGTGTCGGGTCGGTTTGTTTCAGCTTTTTTGGATTCGGGTGGCTGGAGAAGCTGTTAATAATACGACGCCGACAGGCTATGTGGGAGGGGAACCCGTCAAGGCAATGCTCTTGAAGAGGCATGGGATTCCCATGACGGAAGGCTTGGCCTCTTTGGTCGTTGCCAAGACCACTCTGACTTTGTCTCAGATTCTTTTCGTCTTCATCGGTTTAGGTCTTGCCTTTGCTCGACTTGAAATTTCTGCCACGGTTCGGTTTGTTTTATTAACCGCCATGATTGTTTTGACCCTTTTGGTTTCTCTCTTTCTCTTTTTTCAAGGCAGGGGCCTTTTCTCCTGGATTGCCAAAACACTCATCCGTTTCAAGATTGCCCATCATTTCTTGATTCGGATCATGGAGAAAATTTTGGAGCTGGAATCCCACATTGAAACTTTTTACAAGGCTTCAAAGAAGAGATTTCTCCTCTCTTTTTTCTTTCATTTTTTGGGATGGCTCGCTGGTATTTTGGAAATTTATTTTATCTTAAGATGTTTACATCTTCCCTTGGGGGTTTGGGATGCCTTTGTGATCGAGGCCTTGCATCAGCTCATTCGAGGCCTCGCCTTTATGGTCCCGGGCAATTTGGGAACGCAGGAGGGAGGAAACCTCTTTATCTTTCGCCTTTTTAACTTAGGCAGTGTGTGGGGTCTCACCGTCAGCCTCATCCGCCGCATTCGCGAAATTTTTTGGTCGGGCCTGGGATGGATGCTTTTGGCCTTTTGGGGGAGGAAAGAAAAATTTGGCGTAGGAAAGTTCTAATGGCGATTCACTTCGTAACCGGTGGAACAGGATTCGTTGGGAGTCACGTGGTTGAAAGACTTCTCTTGAGAGGTGAGAAGGTTCGAATCCTTACGCGGCCCCAGAGTGATTTACAAAATTTAAAGAATTTTGCTGTTGATTTAATTCAAGGAGATCTTCGAGATCCTGCCACATTTTCAAATGCGCTTCAAGGTTGTGACACCCTCTTTCATGTCGCTGCAGAATACACCTTGTGGGTGAGAGATCCCAAAATTCTTTATGATGCCAATGTGGATGGCACCGTTTGCATCATTCAAGAGGCCTTGAGACGCGGCGTTAAAAAAGTGGTTTACACCAGCACCGTGGGTGCCCTGGGTATTCCCAAAAATGGAATGCCAGGGGATGAAAAAACGCCTGCCCGCTTAGAGGAAATGATTTCCCATTACAAACGTTCGAAATTTCTGGCGGAGGAAAAGGTAAGACATTTGGCCGAAAGCGGAGCGCCTATTGTCATTGTCAATCCCAGCACCCCTGTTGGAACCCGTGATATGAAGCCGACTCCCACCGGTCAAATGATTGTGGATTTTCTCAAAGGGAAGATGAAGGGCTATGTCGAGACGGGTCTTAATTTAATCGATGTAGAAGATGTGGCTGAGGGCCATCTCTTGGCGGCAGAGAAGGGAAAAGTAGGGGAGAGATACATCTTGGGAAACCAGAATTTAACATTAAAAGAGATATTTTATTTACTATCTAAAATAAGTGGAATTCCGGCACCAGTTTTTAAAATGCCTTATTTCCTTGCCATTGGCCTGGCCTATGCAAATACGGCCTATGCGAATTGGATCAGCTGCAAGCCTCCTTCTATTCCTTTAGATGGCGTTCGTATGTCGCGCAAGAAAATGTTTTTTGATGCCTCAAAGGCGGTTCGAGAATTAGGCCTTCCTCAGAATTCAGCGGAGGAGGCTTTGCGAAAGGCTGTGACCTGGTTTCGGGAGAGGGGGTATGTGAGATCATAGGTTTCAAACTCAAGACATGAAGTTCCGCTCTTCTATTCACATTCAGAAATGGCTCTTTATTTTGGGTGCTAATCACTTTTTTCTCTGGGATGGATTCTAAAAAATCAATCATCGAGAGGTGATCTTTATTCATTTTCTCTAAAAGGGTGTAGGAAAGAGAGGGTTCATAGAGACCTGGAAAGGGTTGAAGAAAACCCTCAGGATGACGAAAGACAGTTATTTTATTTTTCACTTGATGAGAGCTCATCAGTGTGAGGAGGCTTTCAAGTGTGACCTCAGGCATGTCACAAGTGAGGACGAGAAGGGACGTGTTTTCAAACATTCGACACGCCGTATAGAGACCTCCTAGCGGGCCTTTCCCAGGAATGAGATCTTGCTCGGTTCTGCATTTCAAGAAGGAATAATTTT
>JACPWU010000056.1 GCA_016196885.1 Chlamydiota bacterium
CCAACAGAAGAAGGTGGAGATATAGTCTACGCCACATGAAAATGTGGAATTACGTGCGATGTCGGCTCATCACATCCTGGGGGTGGAGAAGCTCCCAAGGGTTCGGCTGTTCGCCGATTAAAGTGGTACGTGAGCTGGGTTTAGAACGTCGCGAGACAGTTCGGTCTCTATCTGTCGTGGGCGTAGGAAACTTGAG
This sequence comes from Chlamydiota bacterium, assembly GCA_016196885.1. Lineage (GTDB taxonomy): Bacteria > Auribacterota > JACPWU01 > JACPWU01 > JACPWU01 > JACPWU01. Next base: position 197 of record JACPWU010000056.1, read on the forward strand.
GAGAGCCATTCCTAGTACGAGAGGACCGGAATGGACGAACCTACGGTGTTCCAGTTGTCCTGCCAAGGGCACGCTGGGTAGCCGAGTTCGGAATGGATAAGCGCTGAAGGCATATAAGCGCCAAGCCAACTCCAAGACTAGGTTTCCCTGTTTCAAAGTCGCAAGACTTTGAGGCTATTGGCATCTTGTAGACTACGAGATTGATAGGCTGGATGTGTAAGTCCTGTAAAGGATTGAGCTTACCAGTACTAACTGCCAATAGGCTTGGTCGTTAATTTAGTTACCCGTTGTTTCGGTACTTTGTGAACGCTTTACAAAATTTTTACCCGTATTCAATTAAAATTTGATCTTGGTGTCATTGCTGGAGGAGAAACACCCGTTCCCATTCCGAACACGGCCGTTAAGACCTCCAAGGCCGATGGTACTGCATCTATAGGTTGTGGGAGAGTAGGTAGATGCCAAGGTCTTTAAATTACGGTGATTGGTGAATGGTGGTTGGTGCTTAAGTGCACTCACGATAAACCAATCGCCTTTTTTATTTTTATTCTCCAGAAAGTATGATATATTTGTACTATCAGGAGATAAAATATCAATGCAAGACAGTCGATGACCATAAAAATGCGTTAGAGGAAATCATTCAAGAAATTGTCCTGCTGGGTTTATTCAGAAGTGGTTTCTTTGAAATAGCGGCATTTTATGGCGGGGCCTCCCTGAGAATTTTTTACGGGCTTAATCGTTTTTCTGAAGATCTTGATTTCTCTCTTCTGAAAAAAATAGCCCATTTAATATTGAAAACTATTGCAGGGCGATCCAAAGCGAGATGATGGCCTACGGGTTTGATGTTGAAGTGATCAAAAAAAAGAAATCAACGGATTCTGCCATCGAGTCCGCCTTTATAAAATGCACAACACTGATTCATTTGTTAAAAATTGAATCTCTTCGTCCTGCCGTGTCTGGTTTGCACGAAAATGAGCTTTTAAGGATTAAACTGGAGATTGATACTCACCCTCCAGCGGGAGCTAGGCATGAAATCAAATACTTGCTTACACCCATTCCTTTTTCGGTGAGAGTCTATGCCTCGAGCTCACTTTTTGCTGGGAAGCTTCATGCTGTTCTTTGCAGAAACTGGAATAGTGGGAGAGTCAAAGGACGCGATTTGTATGATTATGTATGGTATTTATCTCAAGGGATTGCCGTGGATATGAATCATTTGGGAGAACGCATGAAACAGACGGGCCATCTTGGGTCAAAGGAGGTTATCACTCGCGAGGTGTTGCTTTCATTGCTTGGGAAAAAATTTCAGAGCATTCATTATGAACAAGCGAAACGAGATATGCTACCTTTTATCAAAGAGCCCGCACAACTAAAACTTTGGTCAGCAGAATTTTTTACAAGTATTACACAAGATAAACTGAAAGAATTTAAGAGTCAATGAGGAGATTATCGATAATCTTGAGCTTTAGCATGATATAAAAAATGCTCCTTTTTATTCTATAACTCATTCTTGATAAATAAGTTAAGTAAAATAACTCAAATCCAAAATATTTCCTCACTTTTCTCCTTTCCAAAGTGTCCATATCTTGAGTGAGCGCGTGTTATATTTAAATTGAGCTCGATTGAGGACTTTTATCCATGAAATTGCTTCAAAAATGCGTTTCTTTGATCTTAATTCTATCCTTTATTTCCTATGACCTATCCAATAGCCTTGGGCAGGACGTTTCTGCTTTAAACATTCCTAATATTTCTCAACCTATTGGAAATCAAACAGTTAAAGAAAGTATAGACGAGAAGTCTTTTTGGGAAGAGCTTCGCATTCCATCTGATATTGGGGAAATCACGGATCAGAATCTCATACCTAATCGACCTTCTGTTTTTATCCTCGAAGATATTCATTGTAATTTGGGAGTGCAGAAGAATATTGAAAGGATTTTAAAACAGTTAGAAGTTGAAAGTTCGAAGTTGGAAGAAAAAAATAAAAGCACTTTTAGAACTTCCAACTTCCAACCTCTAACTTCTAACAAGCCTTTCTATGTCTTTTCAGAAGCGGCAGCCGGTTTCATGGATTTGTCCTTCTTTACCTCCTTTCCGGATCAAAAGGCAGTCGCCACCACTCAAGCAAAATTGTTAGACCATCAAGAGATCAATGGCCTGGAGTCTTTTCTCATCCATGCAGGACCTCAGAAGGCGATCGGATGGGGTGTTGAGGAGCTAGGGACGTATGTAGACAATGTGAAATTAATGAAGCAGTTGATGGAGGAGAAAGAACTTCAATCGCATGAGTGGGCAAATTTAGAAGAGACGTTTAAGAATTTAAGGACGAAAATTTACTCGAAGGAATTGTTGGAGTTGATGGAGAAGAGGGAGCAGTATAGGGAGTTTAAAATAGATTTAAGGGGATATTTAAATCAAATATCAAAAATCAAAAATCAAAATGACAAATTAAAAATCAAATTGGAATATCCAACCATTCAGAAATTTCTTGAACTTCAAACGCTTGAGAAAAAAACGGATGCATCAAAGGTCGAGAGTGAATACCTTTCATTTTTATCTGAATTAGAAAAGAAACTTCCAAAAGAGGAATTAAATGAAGTATTGAGAAATGTATTGGAGCATCGGTTGGGGAGAGTCAGCTATGAGGAGCATTATTTGTTTTTGAACAAATATCTAGAACCAGAAGATGGAGAGCGTGTCTCCCCTCTTAAGTTAAGAGGGGTTGGGGGAGTTATGCAAGAAAACAATAACCCCTCCGACTCCCCTTATTTTAAGGGGAGGGAAAAACAAGAAGAAAAAGAGCTTTATCCCAATCTGAAGTTTTTTGCCCAGCAAATGTCCCTTATGAAGCAAATCTCTTGGGAGAAATTGGATCAAGAGATTAAAAGTCTCGAGGAAGAGCTTATAGAAAATTTAGCGGTAACTTCTCAAGCAAAAGAATTGCTGGAATTGGAGAGAGACTATGACGTGTTAAAGCGTGTGGTGGCGATGGAAGGGAAACGAGAGGATTTAGAAGTTATATGGAGTGGGTCTTATTCCCCTCTTAAGATAAGAGGGGTCAGGGGAGTTATTAAAGAAGAAATAACCCCCTCAGTCCCCCTTAAAATAAGGGGGAGGAAAAACTCACAAAGAGAAGAGTATATAGAAAACTTTTCTCAAGCCTTAAAAAAGTTATGTGAACAAACCAACCTCCCCTTCGAATCCCCAGATTTCGGCGATATCTTCTCAATCGCCCAAAAATTCTATGCAAAAGTTCTTGAACGAGACCAGATCATGTACAAAAAAACCATCAAAATGATGGAAGAAAGAAAGCTGAAATATGCAGCCCTTGTCATCGGAGGTTTTCACACGGAAAGATTCAAAGAGCGTCTCAAAGCAGCCAACATCGGCTATTGCGTGATTGCGCCTCGCATGAATAAGGCGGATGACCGCAGAGTTTATTTTCAAAAGATGAAGGAATTTGGATCGGTGGTGAGTGGAGAATCAAAGAGTGACATCATCGATCTTTTGAAAAAAATGGGCAAAGATTTTCTTTCTCAGGCCAAGCTTTCGGATGCTGATTTTGAAAGCTGGAGAACGCATTCTAAATTCTACCAACCGATTATCGAATCCCTTATGACAGAAAATACCGAACGAGGGAAACTTTTGGGCGATCCCAAACTTCTCAATTTTGTGAATGAGATTGATGCTCTGATTAAACGCGGCGGAGCTTTTAAAGATTTAACGGAAAGTTATTTAAAGAAGGTCTTGGGAAAAGAGGATTATCAAGAATTTGCACAGTTTCTTAAATCTGAAAAGGTTCAAAGTGGAAAAACTCAGAGTAAATTAGAGAATCCAACGATTCCTTTGCAGTTGGGACTTGCAACAGGGAGAGCGCCAGAAGAACCTTTTCAGGCCCCAGCAGTTGAAGTGGCTCTAGAGCCTGCTCCAGCAGGAGAAATGACAATATCCCCATTGGTTTCCTCCATTATGACCGCTCGTGCTCGGGTGCTTTCTGGGGAGGGGGCATTGATTGATGTTTTGACGGGTGAAGAGGGCCTTAGAGATCGTCAGGGTGTGGAGGTTTTGATTAAGCCTGAGGCGACAGGTTGTGCTGGGGCGATTCAAGACGCGATTGATTTTTTTCACAAGCATGGGTACGCCATGGAGGCGGTTTCCGTGCGAGGTCCTGAGGCGGTGAAAGGTATATTGCCTGAGCATTATGGTGCCTCGGTGGTGGCTTCTATTCAAGGTCGAAAATATTTAGAGCAGGATGCAGCATTGACGGGAGCTTTTAAGAAGAATTTTAATGTTGATTCCTTAGAGGGTTTGAGGATTTTTGGAGGGCAGGAACTAATTGAAGAACGGGGTTATAGTGTAGATGAAATTGAGAGGGCATGGGATGCAACAAAAGTTAAGAGATTGGCATCCGGAATTTATGTTTGTCAAGTTACATTGCGGGGAGAGACGGTTTATCTTCTGAACGGTCATGTTTCTACACTGATTAATTTATTCACGCGGCCAGGGGCTGTGACCGTGGCCATTCGTGCCGTTCCCAGAAGAGAAGATGCAACACCTCTCTTGGTTTTGAGAGATGCGCTTGGGGGGACGAGTATTGCAGAAGCTAAAGAGGGGACGCTGCGCAAAAGATACTATACCCAACTTGATTCTAGACCTGACATTCAGAGCCTACATGTTCGCTATTCCCTCACGATCAATGGCTATCATTTGTCCGCTCAATACCTCGAAGCCTTGGCTGAGGTTGTACTTTGGGGCGCCACATTGGAGGACCAGCCTCTTGCTCAAAAATTGAATCGAGCGGGGTTATCTTGGGAAGAGATCAAAGAACTTTTAACCGATCGGCCCAAGAATATTTTTGATGAGGTGGAAAAATCTGGCCGCTCGGAAGAAGAGACTGTTCAGATTGTATTACGGATGAGGGCAGAGTCTAAGGTCCGTCCTCTAATTGATCGTATAGGTAAAGGGGAAGATATTCAGTCGGATGTGGAGGCTTATTTAGCTTTGCGAGTTCAAAATCCTTTGCAGGCCATAGACTTTTTAGCACTTTTATTACATTTGGATGGTGAAAAGGCTCAAGTATTTTTAGGTGAAGTCGTCAAAAAAATGTCTGAAGAAGTGCAACAACCGAGTGCATCGGATCAAAATATTGTTTTGGCGTCTAAATCCCCTCGTCGGAAGGAAATTCTGGAAACGATGTTGGGAGACAAGAAGGAAAAATTAAAAATAAATTCTCCTCAAGGCCGTGAGAATATTTCTCCGATTGTGCCCTACGAAACGGCGATGCGTGCCATTTCAGTGGAGAAGGCGCTTGAGATTGTAGAGAGAGAGAAGACGGGCCTCATTATTGCCAGCGACACCACGATGCATCGTAATGGGGAGGTTTTAGGCAAAGTCCCCAATGATATTTCTCTGGAGGCTTATCTCGAGAAAATATCACAGTTCTCTCATCAAGATGTGAGGGTCGTGTCGAGCTTGGTCGTGGTTGATTCAGGAACAAGTCAAGTACGTGTGGGACACGAGGAGGCTTTTATCAGGCTTCGCCCGCTCGGTGAAGTTTTAACTGAAGCGGAAAAAAGTATTCTTCGAGAGATTCAAGCCCCGAAAGGTCATGAAGCAGAATTATTAGCTCTTCAGAGCGTGGATCAACCCACGGTTCGAGATGTTGTTACCCTATATCACAAAATGGGTCTTTTTAAAGGGAAGGCGGGTGGTTTTGGGGTTCAAGATCGCCTCTTTTTCCTCGCTGTTCAGCATATTCGCGGTAATCCTCTAACGATTATCGGTCTTCCGACAGAAATTTTAAAACGTACGCTAACGGGATTAAATGTGGAGCTTCCGGGCTCTCTTGAGAGTTATACTGCTGAAATTTGGCCGAGTGAAAGCGAAAGAGAAAGGCTGCTTCCTGAAGAAACTCAAGTTGGACAGGCTGGAGAAAACAAAGGTTCTGGTCTTCAACAATCCGTCAAAGGGACTAAGGTTTATGATTATTTAAGAGCGCATACAGTCCCTCGTATTCCTGCGGTGATACTGGCGGGGATTATTGTGGGGGTATGGGAGGAAGTGTGGTATCGGAATGGTCCTCTCCTTTGGGGTTCCACCTGCTTGCTCGCTTTTATTTCTGTAAATGCACTTTTTGATCTTCACGGCGGAGATTTGTTGCCATTCGTGAAGGGTGCTTGGATTTGGTTAATAAGATTTATTTTGCTTACGCAGTTCTTTTATCCGTGGCTTCGTTATCATGCTAAAGTATTCGCTCAAAAACATTTTAAAGTTTATGAATGGACATATCCCAATATACATTCCTACTTAACTAGTGCTGAATATAAAGTCCATTATGTTTTTGGCTTGGTCATGGGAATTCTAATGGCCGTTTCTTCTCTCCTTTTCTCTGAAAGCTATTTTGTTAAATTGTTTGAGATTTCTCCTTCGTTATGGACCAGTATAGGCCCATCGTCCGGTATGCCCTGGATAATATTGGCAACGACTGCAGTCTTACATGCCTTGAACAATATCGCTGACCAGTTTGGGTGGATATATAAACTATCTAAAACTTTCCCCAGCCTCACGAAGTTGAAAGATTGGATTGTGATGCAGAGCACGGGAGGGGGAAATACACTCGCTTCAATTCTCGAAGTTGCTAAACGCGAGAGTGGATCTTTGCAAAGCGTCAAAGATGCAAACTCAGAAAATCTCCAAAAAGGTGCTTTAATCATCAGAAATGGAGAAGTTTTTGTCTTAACAGGCATAGAAGAAACGAGAGTGGATAGACAGGTTGTGATGTTGACCCTCACCCTTGAGCCTTTGAATGGAGGGGAATCTCGTGTTATTACATTGAATGACGAAGCCCATGCCATTGCCCTCAAAGGTAAAGGCAAAAAAAGAGCGACCCGAACCCATTACTACATCCGACAAGTTTTTGGCGATTTATATCGGCAGCTTACCGTAACGATTAAAGTTAGACAATTTGAACAGTGGCTCAGGGGACGAAATGTTTTGACTTCAGATCAAACGCTTGAGGGCTATGTAGCTAATTCTGCGAAAGAGATTCCAGATATTTTAGATGCTTTGGGAGAGCAATTAGAAAATTATCGGAGTGATGCAAAAATCTCCAGACAGGGTATGAGAACGCTTATAGAAGGTTTGGGAAGTCTTGTTGCAAGCCAACGTCCTCAGGATGGAGGTGCTCTTAAGACAATCGTAATTGACATTAAAATGATTCAAGCCGTTGCCGAGGCAGGATTATTGCCTTCTGTTCGTGCAATGCGAGCGAATGCTCAAGAAGGGGCTTTGACGGCCGGTCTCGTTTGGGATTTAGCACAGGGAGCGATTTCTCAGGAAGGGGAAGATGAAAATCAGGTTCAGATCGCACGAGAGATTCAACAGGCTGTTGGCCCAGCCCAAACAGGGATTAGGAGTTTTAGGCAAACACCTATAGAATCTTCCCAAGCCATCACTCGAGGTGTGGGATATCTTATTTTGGAAAGAAAATGGAGGGAGTTGAAGGATGCCATCAAAACAATTGTAATAAATAGAATCGTAAAAGAGATTAAAGTGCCGATTCGGCTCTATGTGAATGCGGGGATGCTAAGAGATCCTGAAAAGGCCCAAGAGGTGATGGGGCAAGTGGGAGAATTAAGGAAGCTTGAGGCGGGTGGTCAGCCTGTAGAGATTATTTTCTTTAATGCGAAAAATGATCCAAAGCCTCTGAATGAAACTCAATTAGCAAAGATAAGGGAAGATTATCAGACAGGGGATATTTTAGAAGTGGAAAATGGAGAGGATTTAGCAGGTAAGATAGAAAAGGCTAATGATGGCCCCGTTAATTTAAATAAAAAAAGATATATCGCAGTGATTGGCCCTGCGGAGCATCTTGATCTGTATGGGCGAGATTTGATGAGTCATCGTATTCCAACAGCTTTTGGAAACATTGAAGATTTTGGGGCATTGTTGGCAATCGCGCTCTTTTCTACGGATAAGCCTCAGCTTCGAGCCTTCATGAAAGATACGCTAAAATTTAGCGACGGACAAATTAACGATCTCCTTGCAGGCGACCACGAGATTCCTCCTTTAAAAATAGCCACTCACCTCGGCCGCGATATTGATGCTGCTATGCATGCCGCGGGGATTGCCCAAAAGAATATGTAATCAGAATAGGGGACGGAGTTAACTTATTAACTTAACGGCATCCCCTAATGCTAGTGCAACGAAATTTCACAAAAAAATTATCAAGTCAATTAAGGATGATGCTTTCCGACTTTGAATATTCCTCTCCCCTTTTAATCGCCTTAGATATGGCAGCTCGAGACATCCCTAGGAATTGGGCGAGTTCGCGGCCATTGATTCCTAAATCATGGTACCCCCAATAGGAGATGAGCCCTTTGGCTTTAGAAAGGGCGTTGCTCCTTCCTTTGTTCTTCAACTCCTCAGCCTTGACATCAAACATAGAGCAAACCTTTTCGACAATTTTTTCCAAATTCCAGCCCTTGCGAATCAAGGCTTCCCTTCTTTCCATTTGCTCCTCTGTTGCCTTTAAAATCCCTTCCACAAACTGCCCATTCCCCAAAATCCGATCATCGCCCCTCCAATATTCCTTATTCTTTCGTAAGTCTGAAACACCCGTCCATCCTCCTGCGCTTCTTCTCAGGCCTCCACCCATCAAATCATTGCGTTCACCCATTGCTAAACCATCCTCAATGTATTGATGGTAAGATAAACGTGCCGCGTATCGCTTCCGACTAAATCGAGATAGCACCTCTTCACTGTTTTGCCACAATTTCTCTTGATTCCCCATTAGCACGGCGTGGCCCGTCCACGGATAAACATCAAGGGCCGTCATACCCCGAACCAGATTTGCCCTAACAGGATTCAAATGGATGTAGCGAACAAGCTCAAGAAAGTAAACCTCTTCTTCGCACAGCACAGATTTATACCGGTTCTGATAAAGATAACCTGCCCGCTGGTGCCTCCGATTGAAATAGATTGCATACCCTGTGAGAATTTTACGCATAAACTCGGAAAGCGATTTTCCAAGAGGCCTTAGAAGAAGATGCAAATGATTGGGCATCAGGGCCCAGGCATAGCATTTGCACTGTGTGTCCTCAAGCGCTTGAGCCATGCGACTTAGAAATTGATTGTAATCAAGGGAATCTAAAAATATATCCCTGCGTTCGATTCCCCTGGTAATAACGTGATAAACCGCTCCGCTTAAATTAAGACGTCGGTGTCGTGGCATTGGAGGATAGAGTAACTTTTATCATTCTGTATGTCAATAAATTAAGTTAATAAGTTAACTCCGTCCCCTAAAGACGTCCCCTAAAGAAGATCGCTTCTCTCTTGTAATACAGTCCAGTTTGTTGTTTACTAGGGGCACTGTATTCTAGTTAACGGAGAGCGAGTTATGAGCGGACATTCTAAATGGGCGACGATTAAGCATAAGAAGGCGGCGACGGACGCAAAACGAGGCCAAGTTTTTAGCAAGGTGGTCAAAGAGATCACTGTTGCAGCGAGAACGGGCGGGGCGGATCCCAATTCCAATCCTCGCTTAAGAACTGTTTTGGCCAAGGCCAAAGAAGTGAATATGCCGGCAGATAATATTGATCGAGCGATTAAAAAGGGGACGGGAGAGCTTCCTGGAGTGAGTTATGAGGAGCAAATTTATGAGGGGTATGGACCTGCGGGAGTAGCTGTTATTGTCGAGGCCCTAACGGATAACAAGAACAGAACAGCTGCCGAGATTAGATCTCTTTTTTCCAAAAATGGAGGTAATTTAGGTGGGGCTGGTTCTGTGGCCTGGATGTTTCATAAAAAAGGGCTTATTTCCATTCCCAAAAAAGGTGTCCAAGAAGATCAAGTTTTTACAATTGCTACGGAGGCAGGTGCTGAGGATTTTAAGGTGGAGGAAGAATCCTTTGAGGTTATTTTCTCTCCCAATCAGTTTGAGACCGTGAAAGAGGCTCTTACCAAGAATCATATTTCTATGGCAAGTTCAGAGGTCACCCTTCTTCCTCAGAATACAATTGCTGTGGGTCTTTCAGAGGCTCGAAAGGTTCTCGACTTTGTGAGCGGTCTTGAAGATCATGAAGATGTTCAGAATGTTTATGCTAATTTTGACATCCCGGATGATGTGATGGCGGAGTTGGAAAAGGAGTCGTGAAGCAGAATTCAGAAGTCAGAATCCAGAATTTAGAATAAATACAACTCCTTATTGTTCTGAATTCTGACTACTGGCTTCTGAATTCTAAACTAAAAACCATGCGCATTTTAGGAATTGATCCTGGCAGTCTTAAAACAGGTTTTGGAGTGATCGAAGTTTTGCGTGGGTCTTTCAAGCTTGTGGATTGTGGGTATATTTCAAATTCTTCCAAATCGCCTTTGCCTCGGCGTTTTTTAAAAATTTTTAGTGAGCTTAATAACGTTATTGACCGATCTTCTCCCGATTGTGCTGCTATTGAAACGCTTTTCTACTTTAAAAATCCTCGAACTGCTTTTAAACTAGGGGAGGCGCGTGGGGTTGCTGTTTTAGCAGCGGCTCACCATCAATTAGAGATTCATGAATATGAGCCTCGTAGAATCAAACAGGCTGTGATTGGCTTTGGTTCTGCCCATAAGTTTCAAATAAAAAAAATGGTTTCATCGTTACTCGGTTTAAAAACAATTGAAGGGCCTGAAGATGTTACGGATGCTTTGGCGGTGGCGATTTGTCATGCGCATCATTTAAAGGCAGAAGTCAGAAGACAGTAGTCAGAATTCAGAATGATAAGGAATTGTATTTATTCCGAATTCTGTATTCTGACTTCTGAATTCTAGGGAGTAAAATGTACTCATATCTATCTGGAAAACTTATTAAGATTGTCGACTCCACAGTCGTGCTCGATGTTAACGGCATTGGCTATGAAGTAAGTGTTCCATCAAGAATATTACCCCATCTTCCTGTTCTCTATGAAACACTAACGCTTTATACGTATTTTCACGTTCGAGAAGATGCGCAAATTTTGTACGGGTTTCAATATGAAGAGGAAAAAGAAATTTTCAAAATTTTATTGGGAGTGAATGGGATTGGCCCTAAATCGGCGCTTGCGATTTTGGGTGGGATGGGACTCAAGGATTTAAAAAACAGTATTCAAAATGAAGATGAGAAGCTTTTGGCAACCATTCCAGGGATTGGTAAAAAGACGGCCAGTCGAATTATTTTGGAGCTAAAAGATAAAATTCAAAATGTTCGTTTACCGCAAGGGATGGATGGAGATTCTGTCTCGAATGAAAGAGCCGATTTAATGCGAGATGCCTTGATGGCCTTAATTTCTCTGGGCTTCACAAGGCCTAAAGCCAAAGAAGCTGTTGAAAAAGTAATGAGAACAGATAAAAGAGATAAGATTGAAGAATTGATTAGGGATTCGATTAAGATATTAAACAACAGTGCTTGAGTGCTTAAGTTCGTAGGTGCTTACTTAAAAAACATGAGCCAAGAACGAATTTTTACAGAAAGCTTGAACGAAGATCCGCAATTCTATGTTTCTTTGCGACCGAATTTAATGAAGGAGTTTATCGGCCAGGAGAAACTCAAGGAGCGTTTGGAAGTGTTTATGAAGGCGGCCATCACGCGAAAAGAACCGCTAGAACATATTCTTCTTTCAGGGCCACCCGGATTGGGGAAGACGACTTTGTCGTACATTATTGCCCAAGAAATGGGGGCCAATATTAAGGTGACTTCGGGTCCTGTGATTGAACGGCCAGGCGACTTGGCAGGGCTTCTGACAAATTTAGAAGAGGGGGATGTGCTTTTCATTGATGAGATTCATCGCCTCAATCACATGGTTGAAGAATATTTGTACCCGGCCATGGAGGATTTTCTTCTTGATATCATGATTGACAAGGGACCCAGCGCGCGGTCTGTGAGGTTGAATCTGAAAAAATTTACATTGGTGGGAGCGACGACCCGAAGTGGCCTTCTTTCATCTCCCTTGCGTTCCCGGTTTGGCATGATGAGCCGGCTCGATTTTTATTCCGTGGAGGAGCTTAAACATATTGTCTTGAGGTCTGCAAATATTTTGAATGTCGAAATCAGCGACGACGGGGCCTTAGAAATTGCTCGGAGGTCTCGAGGAACTCCGAGAATTACCAATTGTCTTTTGAGACGTGTGCGTGATTTTGCCCAGGTGAAGGCGGATGGGGTTATCACCGTAAAGGTCGCAGATCAGGCTTTGAAAATGTTGGAGGTGGATGAGAAGGGGTTGGATGAGATGGACCGTAAAATTATTGAGACCATTGCCTTAAAATTTGCGGGGGGTCCTGTTGGAATTAACACGCTCTCAGCCGCCTTATCCGAAGAAACAGACACCTTGGAAGAGGTGTATGAGCCCTACTTGATTCAGCAAGGCTATATCAAACGCACCCCCAGTGGCCGAAAGGTTACGAGATTGGCGTATGAACATTTTAAGCTTCAGACTCCTGTGTTAGAACAAGAAGAATTACTGTAAGTGAAATGAAAAGTGAAAAATGAAAAGTGAAAAATTTTAAAAGCAGTAACATTTTTCATTCTTCACTCTTCACTTTTCATTGCCTTTATTTCCTCTCAGTTTTATTTCTTTTTCTGGCCCCCATTTCTCTTTATTCGATGGGTTTAAAACCTGCTCGTTTTTACCGGGAAATCAGAGTTTTGGTGTTTGAATCGAGGCAGGCTGTATCATTGTATAGCCCTAAACTTTATTTGTGCGATGCCCAGTGGAATAACCTCTATCAGGTGGGCCCCCACTTAATCTTTTCTCCCTGGGGTCGAAGAGGTCTTTGGGTCAATGAGAAGATGATTCGCGCAGATGGGCTCTATTTTCAATCGGATCAAAATATTTTTCGTGTTCAAGATAAGATTTTTAGAGGGAAAATGATTATTCGAAACCACCAAGGAGTCTTGCAAGTGATTAATCAACTTCCCTTGGAAGAATATTTGAAAAGCGTGGTTGCCTCTGAAATAGGCCCGGGCGCTCCGCGAGAGGCTCTCAAGGCTCAAGCGGTCATCGCTCGTTCTTTTGCCGTTTGGCACATGAGAGAACATTATGATCAGGATTACGATATGGGACTCCCTGAGCATGCCCAGGCCTATGAGGGCAAGAGTGCCGAAAATTCACTTTCGGATGAGGCGGTTGAAGAAACAAAAGATGTCATTTTGATTCGTCACGGAAAACCTTTCCCAACTTTTTTTCACACCTGCTGTGGAGGATGGACGGTAGAGGCCCAAGAGGTTTGGCCCAATATTTCGACGGAGGTGCCCTCGGGCGTTAAATGTTCTGGGTGTCTTGAAGGGAATCCCATCCAGTGGAAATATTCCATAGAACTCTGTGAATTTAGAAACAAACTTAATGTAAATGGATATCAAATCCCTCCAGAGTTTCAAATGATTGTTTACAGAGATGAGGAGACCCAAAGGGTGAAGTTTTTGAAGGTAGGAGGCTTGCTGATTCCTGCTGCTAAATTTAGAAACATGTTAGGACCTGCTTCTTTGAAAAGTACATTTTTTAAAGCTGTTCTTGGAAAAAAATATCTAGAGTTTAAAGGCCGAGGATGGGGTCATGGGGTCGGGCTTTGCCAAAAAGGGGCCATTCAACTTGCAAAGGATGGGATGTCTTATCGAAAAATTTTGAAATATTATTATCCGGCGAGTCAATGCGGAAAAGGCAGTTCTAAGAATTTAAAACTTAAAATTAAAAAACTGTCTTTTTATGAATGAATACGATTATTATTTGCCTAAAAATCTCATTGCTCAAACACCGAGTTCTGAGCGTAGCGCTTCCCGGTTGTTGATTTATTCAAAGGACGAGAGAAAGATAGAACATAGGGCTTTTTATGAAATTGAGGAGATATTTCAGAAGGGTGATTGTGTGGTTGTTAACGATTCTAAAGTCATTTCTGCTAGACTTTGGGGGCAAAAAACAAAAACAGGGAAAGCGGTAGAATTTCTTTGGCTCGAGGAGATAAAATCAGGGATCTGGTGCGGTCTTTTAAGGGGTAAAAATAAATTAGGAGGTGAATTTGATTTTGGCGCAAGGCAGATAAAAGGAAGGCTCCTTTCAAAAAACGAGGATGGAACAACGACGTTGGAAGTGACGCCTCCTGTTTCAGCCCTTTCATTTTTATCTGAGCATGGTGTGATGCCTCTGCCCCCTTATATTGCACGAGAGAAAGATAAAAAAAATTTAAAAGATCAGGATAGATATCAAACGGTTTATGCGAAATTTTTAGGATCCGTGGCTGCGCCCACCGCCGGGTTGCATTTTGATGCGCCTCTTATTGAGAAATTAAAGGGAAAGGGAGTTGAATTCATTTCTGTGACTTTGCATGTGGGGTTGGGGACTTTTCAGCCGTTAAAGGCAGATTGCTTGGAAAAAGGAGAACTCCACTCGGAAAATTTTGAGATTCTTGAGGAAAACGCGAGAAAAATTAATCAAGCGCTTCAAGAAAAACGCAGACTCATTGTCATAGGCACAACAACAGCTCGAGTGCTTGAGTCTGCTGCGACTGAAGATGGGAGTGCCCTTAGAGCAGGAAAAGGCGTGACAAAACTTTTTATTCGTCCGCCCTATCGGTTTAAAATGATCAAAAACCTTTTGACTAATTTTCATCTGCCGAAATCTTCTTTGTTCATGCTAGTCGCGGCTTTGATTGGAAGGGAAAAGGTTCTGGAAATTTATCAGAAGGCAATCGAAGAAAAGTATCGGTTTTATAGTTATGGAGACGCGATGTTGATTTTAAATAACAAGTTTTGAATTTTGAGTTTTGAATTTTTGGTTTTAAAACTCAAAACCAAAAATCTAAAATTCAAAACTAAAAAAGCAATGAACTTCAAACTCCTAAAAAAAGACACACGCACTAACGCTCGTTTAGGCCTTATGGAGACCACCCATGGCTGGGTAGAGACGCCTGCCTTTATGCCTGTGGGTACTCAAGCGACCGTGAAGACCTTATCTGCTGAAGACCTTAAAAAAATAGGTGTTCAGGGGATTCTTTGCAATACTTACCATCTGATGCTTCGCCCAGGCGTGGATATTATTCAGAGGGCAGGGGGGCTTCATACGTTTATGAATTGGGATCGGCCGATTATTACGGACAGTGGAGGGTTTCAGGTGTTCAGCCTAGCGGAACTGAAAAAAATCACAAAAAAAGGAGTGGAGTTTCAGTCGCATGTTGACGGATCAAAATGGTTTCTTTCGCCTGAAGAAGTCATGAGAATTCAAGGATTGCTTGGGTCTGATATTGCACTTTGTCTCGATGAATGTCTTCCTTATCCTTCTGACTATGATTCTGCTTGCAATTCAGTAGAGCGGACGCTAGAATGGGCGAAAATTTGTAAACTTTCTCATGCGCCCTATGAAGAAAGCCAAGCGCTTTTTGGAATTGTCCAGGGCAGCGTGTTTTGTGACTTGAGAGAAAAATGTTCTCTCGCTCTTTCAGAAATCAGATTCGATGGTTATGCATTGGGGGGCTTAAGCGTAGGCGAACCCGATCTTGTGATGTATGAAGTTTTGGATAAGACGGTTGGGTTTTTACCTGAGAATAAACCCCATTATTTAATGGGTTCAGGAACACCCCCCAATTTGCTTCATGCGATTACTCGGGGGATTGATTTTTTCGATTGTGTCATCCCAACAAGAAACGCTAGAAACGGTACTCTTTTCACAAGAAAAGGGAAGTTGACGATCACCCACAACCGTTTCAAAAATGATTTCTCTCCCGTTGAGGAGAGATGCCCGTGTGAAACATGTCGCTCGTATACGCGTGCTTACTTAAGGCATCTTTTTAATGCAGGTGAAATTTTAGGAATGCGATTGGCTTCGATTCATAATGTTTCTTTTTATATAGAGCTGATGAAGGACGTCCGACAAGCGATCGGCGAGAATCATTTCTTAGAATTCAAAGAGTCTTTTATTTCTCAATTTTTATCACAGGAGGTTTAACATGTTCTCATTTTATTCTGCTTTAGCTATGGCTGCCCCCCAAGGAGGGTCTGCAGGTCAGGGAAGTCCTTTTGGGGCCATGATACCCTTTTTATTTATTATTCCTGTTTTTTACCTGCTTTTGATTCGTCCCCAGCAAAAAAAACAGAAAGAATTTAAGAAAATGCTGACCCAAATCAAAAAGGACGATAAAGTCGTAACGGCAGGCGGCATTCATGGTCTTGTTGTTGGAGTGAGAGAACACACCCTCACCTTAAAAATTGCAGATAATGTGAGAGTTGAATTGGATCGGTCTTCGATTGGACGTATGCTCAAAAATGAAGAAGAAGTGGGAGAAACTCAATGAGCAGTTTGAAATGGCGTATTGCGATGGTGGTAGCGATTGTGGGACTTTTTGTCTGGAAGCTCTATCCTGTAGATAAGGCGATTACCCTGGGATTGGATCTCAAAGGCGGCATGCATGTCGTTTTAGAAGTGGACATTAACAAGGCTGTTGAATTTGAGGCGGATCGAATTTCAGATGATGTTAAAAGTCTTTTAGAGGGTAAAGATATTGCATTAGACAACATCGAACTTCAGGGAAATGATGCGATTAAAGTTTCTTTCAAAAATTCTGATGTCCGATATCAAGCGACGCAGCTCATTTTGAAAAGCACCCCAGAGGTAGAGGTTAAATCCGAAGAGGATGCCGTGCTTCTGCTTGGGCTTAAGGAAAAATTTGTCGCTGAAACAAAAAGGAAAGCGCATTCTCAGGCGGTGCAGGTCATTCGCAATCGAGTAGATAAGTTTGGAGTCTCGGAACCTTCCATTCAGCCTCAAGGTGAGGACCGCATCATTGTTCAGCTCCCTGGCGTCAAGGATTTGGCCAGAGCTGAGAATCTACTTCGCAAAACCGCGGTTCTTGAATTTAGACTCGTCAGCGATGATCAGGAAAAGTTAAGAGATGCCATCAAAGGCAATCCTCCTCCCGGTTATGAAGTTCTTTATCAGATTCATTACACAGGAGGTTCCGAGTCCAGAATTCCTATGTTGGTGAAGAAGAAACCAGAATTGACCGGGGCTCATCTGGTGGATGCAAAAGTTACTTTTGATCAGATGACGCAGTCTCAAGTTTCTTTTACCCTGGATAGAACCGGAGCGAAGGTTTTTGCCAAGGTCACAGAGGAATATCAAGGACGGCGCCTGGCCATTGTACTGGATCACGAAGTTCAATCTTCGCCTGTGATTAAATCTATTATTCCCAATGGGCAAGGAGTCATCGAAGGTCAATTTACTCCTGAAGAAGCCAAGGATTTAGCGGTGGTGCTGACTTCAGGTGCCTTACCCGCTCCTGTTAAAATTATCATGGATGCCCGGGTGGGCCCCTCGCTGGGGTCGGACTCCATTAGACAAGGTTTTACCGCCAACATTGTGGGGCTTGGTTTGGTTTTAATTTTTATGGTGGGCTACTATTTCTTCGCAGGTTTGGTGGCCGTGATTGCCCTGGTTTTGAATTTGGTTATGATCATGGGGGGGTTGGCCCTTTTTAAGGCGACGCTCAGTCTTCCAGGTATTGCAGGTATTATTCTCACCATTGGTATGGCCGTGGATGCCAACGTTCTTATTTTTGAAAGGATTCGTGAGGAGAAGGAGGCAGGTAAAAAAATCAGGGCCGCCATTGATGCGGGATATCATAAGGCCTTCTCAGCCATTTTTGATTCAAATTTAACCACCATTATCACGGCGGTCATTCTCTACTATCTTGGAACAGGTCCTGTAAAGGGTTTTGCTGTTACCTTGACCATCGGTTTGGTCATCAGCATGTTCACGGCCATCATTGTGACCCGTGTATTTTTTGATTTGATGAGTCTTCGCAAAAATTTTTCCGATCTAAAGATGCTTAAATTTTTCAGTCGTCCGAATTTTGATTTTGTGAAATGGAGATATGTGGCTTATGTCTTTTCTCTGGTCATCATCCTTGGCGGAATAGGGGTGATGGGGATGCGCGGGTCGAAGATGTTGGGCATTGATTTTACAGGCGGAGATGTGGTGCAGCTAAAATTAAGCCAGCCTGTCTCTTTGGAAGCCATTCGAGAGAAACTTTCTAAGATTCATTTGGGGGATGCGACCCTTCAGCATTTTGGCCATGAAGATGAAGTTTTGATTCGCGTAAAGTACGGGGAAGGAAAACAAATTCAAGAATTTCTTTCGAAAGAACTTCAGGGAGTCAACGTAGAGGAACGGCGTCGGGAGGAAATTGGTCCTGCGATTGGAAAAGATTTGAAGCGTCAGGCGATGTGGGCCCTGCTTCTTTCTCTGGTGGGTATTTTAATTTATGTCTCATGGCGCTTTGAATTTGAATACGCCTTGGGTGCGATCATTGCGTTGATTCATGACGCCCTGATCCCGTTGAGTTTTATTGCCTTTATGGGGAGAGAACTTTCTGTGACGGTGGTGGCAGCTATTTTAACCATCATCGGTTATTCTGTAAATGATACGATTGTCATCTGTGACCGGATTCGTGAGAATAGAAAAATTCTCAAAAAAATATCCTTTCCAGATCTTCTCAATCTTAGCTTGAATCAGACCCTTTCAAGAACGTACTTAACCTCACTCACTGTTCTTTTGGTGATCTTGGCCCTCTTTTTCTTTGGGGGACAAGTCATCAACGACTTCGCTTTTTGCATGCTCATCGGTGTTATTTCTGGGTCCTATTCGACGATTTTTATCGCTGTTCCCATCATTCTTGAATGGCAGCGCAAAATTCGCAAAATAGATTCTGCCCATCTGACCTCTGCAAAGGCAAAGGCTAAATAGCTTTAAAAGCTATATATCTTATTCTTAGAGAATAAGATATAATTCCCTCTTGATTTTTCCTTTCTAAAATGATAGATTCCCTTTCTTGATTTGGAGAAAAAGAATGGAATTTGACCCCATCGAAAAAGCCATTGCCGACATCCGCCAGGGAAAACTCATTATCATGACGGATGATGAAGATCGCGAAAATGAGGGCGATTTGATTTTTGCGGCCCAACACGCCACACCGCAAGCCATTAATTTTATGGCGAAACACGGCCGGGGGTTGATTTGCGTTCCCATGATGGGCAAGCATCTCGATTCTTTGGGGCTAAGGCCCATGGTGGATGAATCGCGGGACGCATTTGAAACAGATTTTTCCATTTCAGTAGATGCACGGTTGGGGGTCACCACCGGGATTTCTGCGGTGGATCGGGCGAGAACCATACAGGTTCTCACAGATCTACAATCGGTTCAAAGCGATCTTGTTTCTCCCGGTCATATTTTTCCTCTAAGGGCAAAAGAAGGGGGCGTCCTGACACGAGCGGGACATACAGAGGCCGCTGTGGATTTGGCAAGACTTGCGGGTCTGACCGCTGCGGGCGTCATTTGTGAAATCATGAATGACGATGGGAGCATGGCCCGCTGTGAAGATTTGGTGGAATTTAAAAAGAGGCACGGTCTTTCGCTTTGCAATATTGCTCAATTGATTGAGTACCGCCGAAGAAATGAAAAACTGGTCGAGCAGGTGGTGAAAACACATCTTCCCACGGAATATGGAGATTTTGATGTTTTTGTTTACCGCTCATTGATTGATGAGAAAAATCATTTGGCTATTCTCTGTGGAGAAATCGAAAGCCATGTGCCGACGCTGGTCCGCGTTCATTCTGAATGTATCACGGGAGATGTTTTTAGTTCCTCTCGATGCGATTGCGGGGAGCAGCTTCATCGGTCCTTAAGCGCAATTGCGAAAGAGGGACGGGGGATTTTGGTTTACATGAGGCAGGAGGGGCGCGGGATTGGGCTTTTGAATAAATTGAAGGCCTACAAGCTTCAGGATAACGGGTTGGATACGGTGGAGGCCAATAAAAGTTTGGGCCTGCCGGCCGATTTAAGGGAATACGGCACAGGCGCTCAGATTCTTTTTGATTTAGGGGTGAGAAAAATCCGGCTCCTTACGAACAATCCTAAAAAAGTAGTGGGTTTAGATGGGTTTGGTTTAGAGATTGTGGAGCGCGTGCCGATTCCTCCTACTCTTAACGAGCATAATCGAAATTATTTAAAGGCCAAGCAGGACAAGTTGGGGCATTTGTTTAATTTGACAGATTTGCCAGTGGCAGAGAATTAACCCGCTGTCATTGCGGGTGTAGCGAAGCAATCATGAATGTTTCTGGACAGGAGAGGTTCGTATGAGCATCAAACAAATTAAAGCCAGTTTCATTTCAAAAGGAAAAAATTACGCCATTATTGTGAGCCGCTTCAATGAATTTATTACGTCTAAATTGTTGGACGGGGCTTTGGATGCTCTGCTTCGGCATGGGGTCAAGGAAAACGAAGTTGAGGTGTTTTGGACACCGGGCTCTTTTGAGACTCCTCAGTTGGCAGATCAATTGGCCCGCAGTAAAAAATATGACGCCATCGTTTGTTTGGGAGCTATCATTAAGGGCGCCACCCCCCACTTTCAGCTTGTTTCAGAGGCGGCTTCCAGAAATATTTCTGAAGTGGCCCTAGCGACTGGAGTCCCTTTGATTTTTGGAATCATCACATGCGAAAATATTGAACAGGCGATTGAAAGATCAGGCACCAAACTAGGCAACAAGGGCTGGGACGCGGCTCTGGCTGCGATTGAGATGGCCAATCTGTATGAAGAGTGCACAGAAGTACAGGAAAAAATTGAACGATTGGCCTAAAAAGTTGCATAAATCCCTTCCTTATTTCCCTAAAAACTAAGAACTAAGAACTATTCACTGCTTTTAAAGAAAGATCTTTGAAATGGGCTACCGTCGGAAGTCTCGGGAATTTGCGCTTCAAATTCTCTATCAATTGGAAATCAATCCAGAAAATCCTAAAGAGGCGCTTCAAAATTTTTGGGAAGAGGCACCTGCTCGTGAGAACGTCAAAGAGTTCACGCATCAGCTCGTTTTAGGAACACTTGCTAAAAAGGAGAAAATAGATCAAACCATTCAGACCTCTGTTAAAAATTGGGAGATAAATCGCCTTGCCGTGGTGGATCGCAATGTGATTCGCATGGCGGTTTTCGAAATGCTTTTCCTGAGCGCAACGCAAGACGAAATCCCTGCGATTGTCACGATCAATGAAGCGGTAGACATCTCCAAAAAATATGGCACCCCTGACTCTGGTAAATTTGTCAACGGGGTTCTCGATCAAATCCGAAAAGAATTTTTGAAATCGAAATGACCCCCATGAATTCTAAAAAATGGATAGACCTTCATCTTCACACCCTCGCCTCTGACGGTACTTTTACCGCTCAGGAAGTGCTGGAAAAAGCCCGCGAAGCTCATTTCAGTGCGGTTGCCATTACCGATCATGATTCTGTGAGGGCCTTGGAGGAGGCCCGCTTCCATGGGGAAAAATTCGGAATTGAAGTCATTTCTGGTATTGAGCTCAGCGCTTATCATGCAGAGCAGGAAGTTCATATCTTGGGATATTTTTTTGATGATAAAAATGTTTTATTGCTTGAGAAACTTAAAGAATTTCAATCAGCTCGGGAAAAAAGAATTCATGCGATTGTTAAGAAGCTTCAGGAAATCAAAATTAATATTTCATTGGATGATGTTTTTAAATTGGTAGGGGATGGGGCTGCGGGGAGGCTTCATGTGGCCAGAGTCCTTTATGAGAAGGGAATTGTAACGCATCCCTCGGAGGCTTTTAAAAGATTTCTTTCCTATGGGAAACCGGCCTATGTACCCAAGGAGAAAATTTCAACCTGGGAGGCCATTGACATGATTCGAAAGGCAGGTGGAATTGCCTCTTTGGCTCATCCCGTTTTTCTCCCTCAAGAGAAGCTGATTGCATCTTTTGTTCAAGAAGGGCTGCAAGCCATAGAAGTTTATCATCCAGAACATTCTTCGGGTGTCACGGATCATTATCGAAAAATGGCCATCGAACATGGGCTTTTGATGACGGGTGGATCTGACTGTCATGGTCTTGCGAAAGGGAAAATGCTTATCGGATCCGTGCGAACGCCCTATGAATTGCTTGAACCTTTGAAAAAGAGAGCGTTAAATTGATGTCTCGTCTTGATGATATCTCATTTATGAAACGAGCTCTTCGGGAAGCTCGAAAGGGGATTGGGAGCGTCAGCCCCAATCCTCCGGTGGGAGCTATCATTGTCAAAAATCATAAAATCCTTTCCGTCGCTCATCACGCCTCTTTTGGAGGACCTCACGCGGAGGTGAGGGCTTTAAAAAAAATCAGAAGTTTGGCAAAGGGGGCGACCCTTTATGTGACGTTGGAGCCCTGTTCGACTCATGGGAAAACGCCTCCATGCACACAAGCTATTTTGAAATCGGGGATTCAAAGGATCGTGATAGGAACTTCAGATCCTAATCCGATTCATCGAAATCGAGGAATTAAAATTTTAAAAAGGCGTGGTGTGCACGTGGAAGTAGGCCTTCTTGAAGAAGAGGCGCAAGACTTGATTCGAGGCTTTAGAAAGTGGATCGCGAAAAAACTTCCTTTTTGCACGGTCAAGGCGGCCATGTCACTCGATGGGAAAATCGCAACCTCGCAGGGTGACTCCCAATGGATTACAGGTTTTGAGGCAAGAAGATTTGGGTATCGCTTGCGAGGAGAGAGCGATGCTGTCATGGTGGGCATTCGCACAATCATGAAAGACAATCCTTCCTTATCTTCTCATCATTTTAAAATAAGAGATCCTCTGAGGGTGATCGTGGACAGCCACGCTAAGATTTCTCTAGACTCCAAAGTCGTTCGTCTCTCTCCGGAAAAAACAATCTTGGCCGTCACGCCGAAGGCAAGCCCCACCAAGGTGAAACAACTCCGATCAAGAGGGGTTCGCATCATCCAAACGCCTTCTGATCTAGGGAGAGTCCATCTCAAATTTCTTTTTCAGAAACTTGCTAAAATAGGAATCTCATCTATTTTGGTCGAAGGGGGGGGAACTCTCTCAAGTTCTGTTTTTGAAAAGAAGCTCGCAGATGAAATTTTCTTTTTTTATGCACCTTTGTTAATGGGTGGAGAAAAGGCCCCCACATCTTTTGATGGAAGAGGATTTTTAAAGATTCGTCAGGCTTTAAAAATTGTTCATGTCTCTCATCAAAAGATAGGAAGGGATTTGTTGATTCAGGGCGATGTGGAATATCAATAAGGATTCGGGCATATGCACTTGACTTAAAGATGTCGTCCATTTGTAGTCGCCCCATTCATGGGGCAATGTATAGATTGCCCGATAAATTGGGCGACTACGCTTGACGGATCAAACTTAACTTTGAGTCAAGCGCATATGCCTTTAAGGACTTTTATGTTTACGGGTATTGTTGAAGCGGTTGCGCGTTTAAAAAAACTTGAGCGTTTTCAAAATCAATGGCGACTGGAAATTAAAGTTCCTGATTTGCTCAACGACATTCGAGTTTCCGAAAGTCTTTGTGTCAATGGGGCCTGCCTCACGGTTTCTAAACTAGATTTTCCTTTTGTGAAATTTGATTTGCTTCAAGAAACTTATGAAAAAACAAATTTTAAAACATTAAAAGAAAATGCCCTTTTAAATATCGAACGGGCGTTAAAGATGGGAAACCGTCTGGGGGGTCATTTTGTAACAGGCCATGTGGATGGGGTGGGACACATAAAGTCTATAGAAATTAAAGGAGAAGAAAAAATATTTTCCGTTCATTTCCCTCTAGAATTGAAAGTATTTCTGACCCCCAAGGGATCTGTTTCTCTTGAAGGGGTGAGTCTGACTTTGGGAGAGATTCGATCAGAGGTTTTTCAAATTTTTCTGATTCCGCACACACTTAAACATACTAACTTGGATAGTAAAAATGTTGGGGATGGGGTTAATCTTGAGGTAGATATTCTTGCCAGGTATGCGCTTGAAAAAAATAAAACCCCTTCGCGTATTACAAAAAAATTTTTAAGGGAGCATGGTTTCATTGAATCCAAAAATCCGCCAGGGCAGGATTTTGGATAGACAATTTGAGAGAGCAGCTGATATGATCTTAGAACCTTTTGAAGGAGTTGAGGATAAAGATTATGAATATCAAAGAAATTCAAGAAATGATTAAATTGATGCAGGAAAACGATATTGTTGAATTTCAACTTGAGCGCAATGGCTTTAAAATTGCTCTTAAGCGAGGGAAGGCTCAAGTTGAAGCGACGAGTTCCTCGGCGATCATTCCTTCTCATGTTTCTCCCGCTGTCGAAAAAGAAGAGAAGATTGAAGAAAAAAGATTTCTAGAAATTACTTCTCCCATGGTTGGGACTTTTTATTCAGCCGGTTCCCCAGAGTCCGCCCCTTATGTTCAACCCCATCAGCAGATTCAAAAGGGAGATGTGGTGTGCATCATTGAAGCCATGAAAGTGATGAATGAAATCAAGGCGGAAATCTCCGGGACGATCGCAGAAATTTTAGTTGAGAATGGCCAGCCTGTAGAATTTGGACAAGCTTTGTTTAAGATAAAACCTTGAGACAGAAAACAGAAAATAAATAAATTCCTTAATTTCTCTGACTTCTGACTTCTGACTTCTGTCTTCTGTTTTCTTAGGTATGCTATGTTCGAAAAAATACTCATTGCCAACAGGGGCGAAATCGCTCTTCGGATTATTCGGGCGTGTAAGGAACTGGGTGTAAAAACGGTTGCCATTTATTCTCAGGCCGATGCCCTTTCTCCGCATGTTCGCTATGCGGATGAGGCCATTTGCATTGGCCCATCCCCAAGCGCAAATAGTTATTTGCATATTCCGAGTATCATCAGTGCAGCAGAAATCTCAGACGTGGAGGCGATTCATCCGGGGTATGGATTTCTGGCTGAGAACGCCCATTTCGCTGAAATTTGCGAGAGCTGTAATATTAAATTTATCGGCCCAGCTCCCAAAAGCATTCGCATGATGGGGGATAAGATACAGGCAAAGGAAACGATGAAAAAAGTTGGGGTTCCCATTATTTTGGGAAGTAGCGGTGCCGTCAAAGATCGTGCCGAGGCTTTACAAATAGCTAAAAAAATAGGTTATCCCGTCATCATCAAAGCTGCCATGGGTGGAGGCGGCCGAGGGATGCGAATTGCCCACAATGATGTGAGCCTGGCCAATGCGTTCATGACTGCCAAGTCTGAAGCGGAGGCTGCCTTTGACAGCTCGGATGTCTATATTGAAAAATATGTGGAAAGCCCTCGGCATGTTGAGATTCAAGTGATGGCTGATCAGCATGGGAATATTGTCCATCTTGGCGAAAGAGATTGCACGGTGCAGCGCCGTTATCAAAAACTGATTGAGGAATCTCCGGCTCCTCTTTTAAGTGCGAGTACCCAAGCCAAAATAGGGAAGGCTGCCGTGAAGGCCGCAAAGGCTGTGGACTACACCAATGTAGGCACCGTTGAATTTCTGGTGGATCGTCATGAGAATTTCTATTTCATGGAAATGAACACCCGAGTCCAAGTAGAGCATCCCGTGACAGAAATGGTGACGGGCCTGGACATCATCAAACAACAAATGCGAATTGCCTCAGCTCAAAAACTGAATCTCGAACAAAAGGACATTCAGAATAAAGGCTGGGCCATTGAGTGCCGTATCAATGCTGAGGATCCGGCTAGGGATTTTATGCCAAGCCCCGGAAAAATCTCGGGTCTTTTTTTGCCAGGAGGACCCGGTATTCGGGTGGATACGCATATTTATCAAGGCTATGAAATTCCCCCCTTTTATGATTCTCTCATTGCGAAAGTGATTGCCTATGGAAAGACGAGAAATGAAGCGATTCAAATTATGATTCGGGCCTTGGATGAATTTATTGTGGAAGGTGTACACACCTCCATCCCTTTTCTCAAGAGAATCTTAAGCGAGCCTAAATTTAAAACTGGAGAGTATTCTACCCAATTTGTAGAAGAGCTTTTGACTCAGAAATGAGGATGAAAAAAGAAATGAGATTAACTCCCCCTGCCCCCTCTTTGTTATGAAAGTGGATGATGGATCATGGATGTTGGATTCCTTTCTCTCGTTCAAGCTTGTGTAGTCGCCCGATTCATCGGGCAGCCCCATAAATGGGGCGACTACAAAATAAGGGAGGTGAGGTAGAGGCGGGCGGGGCTTTCATTGCACACGATGACCCCCAAAAGGGTCATTGAATTTAAACTAAAGAGAGGGGGGAGATGCTGAATAAGGAAGGGAATTCTCCTGCGATGTAACATTCGAGGAATTGGAGGGGGGTTATAAGCGTAATTTTGTTAGGCAAAAAACCCTCGCATTTTAGCGTGAAATTTTGTAGGATTCGATCTCTCAATCGAAAGGTTTATGTATGGCTATTTTTCTTTATCTTGTTCCGTTCTTGCATTTTTTGATGGCGGGCGGGCTCGTCTTTCTCTTGTATGAGCTTTCCATAGATCCGCAGCCTTTGGTTTGGCTTGTCGAAAGACATCGAGAACTTCTTGCGACGGGGTGGGGAGAATATTATTTGGTGGCGGCAGCCGTTCTTGTTGCCCTTTTAGAACTCGAGTTTGTCTTCTTAAAGGTTCGCGGAAAAAAGAAGAGTCGTTACATTGTATTCCGTCATGCAGAAGGTCGGGTGTCGCTCTCCATTCGGGCCATTGAGGAATTCATTCAAGAAATTTGCAAGGGATTCTATGAGATAAAAGAGATTCAGCCCAAAGTTTTTCAAAGGTCGAGAACGTTTAAAGTGATTCTTGAACTCACCTTGTGGGGCGGATCGAATCTTTCAAGTGTATCTGAAGAAATCCAGAGGACCGTACTCTCCCAGATTCAGAATATTTTAGGAATCGAAAAGAAAATAAATGTAGAAGTTGTCGTAAAAGAAGTTTGTGAAAAAAGAAAAGAGTTTACCGAAGAAAAAACATTTCGGGGGATTGTGACACAGTAATGTTCAGCAGTCCATTAAACCTCAATACCGAAGTTGAATCATGAAATTCAACTTCGGTATTGAGGTTAAAGGAAAAATTTTCATTATGAGAAGGATCGGAGTTTTAACAGGAGGGGGGGATTGTCCAGGACTGAATCCTGTTTTAAGGGGGATTGTCAGAAAGGCCATTCTCGAAAAGTATGAGGTGGTCGGTTTCCTGAGAGGTTGGGCAGGTATTATAGAAGGGGATTATAAAATCTTGGATCGTTCTTCTGTGTCCGGAATTTTACACATGGGGGGGACCATTCTAAATACATCTCGAACCAACCCTTACAAAAAAGTTGAGGACGTCAAAAAAGTTATTAAAAATTTCAAATCATTAGAGTTAGAGGCGCTCATTGCCATTGGTGGAGACGACACGTTGGGTGTTGCACAAAGACTTTTCAGGGAAGAGCATCTCCCCACGGTGGCCATTCCTAAAACCATTGACAATGATTTGAATGGAACAGATTGTACGTTTGGATTTGATACGGCCGTCAACATTGCGATGGAGGCCATTGATCGTTTGCACACAACAGCAGCCTCTCACAACCGAGTGATGGTGGTGGAATTGATGGGCAGAAATGCGGGATGGATTGCCCTGCAGGCTGGAATTGCAGGGGGGGCGGATGTGATTATCATTCCTGAAGTGGAAGTGACTGTGGATGAGGTATGCACCATTATCAAACGCCGACACAAAAGTGGAAGAAATTTTAGCATCGTTGCAGTTGCAGAAGGCGCCAAGTTTGGGAAGGACCTGTTGACTCGGGGTAAGGAATTGGATCAGTTTGGGCACGAAAAACTAGGGGGAATCGGTGACTTCTTGGCTCGAGAAATCGAGAAAAGAACAGGGTTTGAAACACGTATCACTGTCTTGGGGCATCTTCAACGAGGCGGTTCTCCTACGGCTTTTGATCGCGTGCTAGGAACAAGATTTGGCGTAAAGGCTGTAGAATTGGTGGAGAGTAAAGAATTTGGAAAAATGGTCAGTTTGCGAGGGACTCAAGTGGTTTCTGTGGATCTTTCAGAGGCTCTCAGTAAACTGAGAACCGCTGATTTAGGACTTTATGAAATGTCAAAGGTGTTTTTTGGATGAATAAAAACGATATTCAAAAAATAGAAACGCTTATTTCCCAAAGCATTGCTGTTAAACAAAAGCTCTTGGAGAAAAATCATCTCGAAAAAATTTGTGTCATTGCAAATCAAATCGAGAAAAGCTTGAAAAAGGGAAACAAACTTCTTCTCTGCGGAAATGGAGGCAGTGCTGCAGATGCTCAGCATGCGGCTGCGGAGTTCGTCACCCGATTCAAGATAGACCGCCGGCCCTTAGCCGCTTTGGCTCTCACGACCGATACCTCTGTCTTAACCAGCATTGGAAATGATTATGACTATGCGCAAATTTTTAAAAAACAAGTGGAGGCCCTCGGTCGAAAGGGGGATGTTTTGATCGCTCTTTCTACCAGCGGTCGTTCTCAAAATGTTTTAGAGGGGGTCCAGGTGGCTAAAGAAATTGGACTTAAAACGATCGGATTTACAGGAGATAGCGACAACCCCCTCTCTCGATTATCGGATATCACTTTTAAAGTGCCCTCCCTCGAGGTCGCCCGCATTCAAGAAGCCCATATTTTAGCGATTCACATCATTTCTGAAATTGTCGAAGGAAGACTTTCTTCCCATCACAACAATGGTCAAAAAATCTCGTAAGATTCTTCCCCTTCTTCAGCTTGCAACCCTTCTGAAAACCCTTAAGGTTCAGGGCAAGAAAATTGTCTTAACCAATGGCTGTTTTGATCTCCTGCATGTGGGGCATATTCAGGTTTTAGAGAAGGCGAAGAGGGAGGGAGATATTCTTGTGGTCGCTTTAAATACAGATGCCTCCGTCCAGAAACTCAAAGGGAAACATCGACCGATTGTACCATTAAAGGACAGGATGAAGGTTTTGAGTATTTTAGAAATGGTTGATTATGTCACTTTTTTCTCCGAAGAAACGCCTGAAAGAATCATTAAAATTTTGACCCCTCACGTTTTGGTAAAAGGGGGAGATTATAAACCAAATCAGGTGGTAGGCGCCGAGCATGTTCAATCGAAGGGAGGGAAAGTCATGATCGTTCCCTTGGTGAAGGGAAAATCATCTTCCGGGTTGATTAAAAAAGTAAAGGCTTTATGAAAATCAATCTTGCCGAAGTGAGTCTCTATGTCATTCTTGACACAGGATACCTCCCACCCCAAAAAATGCTGGATGCCGCAAAAAAGGTGATTTTCGGCGGCTGTCGCCTCATCCAATTAAGAGATAAAGAATTGCCAAAAAATAAGCTTGCTCCATTGGCGAGCGCCATTAAGAAAGTCCTTCCCGATGACGCTATTTTTATTCTGAATGATTTTGTGGATTTGGTAAAAGAAGTCGGGGCAGACGGCGTTCATTTGGGCCAAGAGGATATGAGCGTTTCAGAGGCAAGGCGAATTCTAGGGTCCCAAGCCCTGATTGGTCTTTCGACACACAGTCCTTCTCAAGCTTTGGCCTCTATGAATGAGACGGTGAATTACATTGGATATGGCCCTATTTATAAAACAAAAACAAAACCGATGGCAACCCCCATAGGAGTTAAAGATATTTCATTTATCAAGAGTCGGGTGACCCATCCCCTTTTTGCCATTGGAGGATTTGATGAACATTGTATCGAGGAGGCTCTTTGTGCTGGAGCAAATGGTATTACCGTGGTCAGCGCCATCTTGGAAAGTGAAAACATAGAAGAAAAAGTAAGAAGGTTCTTAACTCAAATAACAGGGATCAAGAATCATGAAAAACTCAAAGTCTAAACCTGTTGTTGTTATTGGATCCATTGCCCTAGATACGGTGAAAACACCCTACGGAGAAGTTCAAAATGTCCTGGGGGGATCTGCTACTTTTTTTACCTTGGCGGCCAGACTTTTTGCGCCGGTTCAAGTGGTGGGTGTGATTGGCGAAGATTTCCCAGAAAAATATCTAAAAGTTTTTAAAAATTCTAAAGCCGATTTAGAGGGTCTTTTGAAATTACCCGGAAAAACTTTTCGCTGGTCTGGATCTTATGAAAATCCCAATGAGGCCATCACCCATGACACGCAGCTCAATGTGTTTGGCGAATTTGATCCTCGGCTTCCGGAGCATTATCGAAAAACGCCCTATGTTTTCTTGGCTAACATTCATCCAGCTCTTCAGGAAAGAGTTCTCTCTCAGTTGGAAGGAAAGCCTCTGATTGCTTGCGACACCATGAATCATTGGATCAGCTCTCATCGAAAAGAATTGATCGCCCTTTATAAAAATGTCCACATTGTTTTCTTGAATGAAGGAGAGGCGAAGCTTCTGACCGGGGAAAAGCTCCTCGTCAGGGCGGCCCGGCAAATTTATTCAACGGGTCCTCAATGGGTGATTATTAAAAAGGGAGAGCATGGGGTCTTGGGCTTTGACGGAAAGGATTTCATAACGTTACCTGGTTTTCCAACGGAACAAGTGGTAGATACCACAGGGGCAGGCGACAGCTTTGCAGGGGCCTTCATGGGATATCTTGCGAAGAAGGGCGGGCTCAAAAAGAATATCATTCAAGAGGCCTTGGCCTACGCGACAGTGGTTGCCTCATTCACCGTCGAGGGCTTCAGCATTCAAGGCCTCAAAAAAATGACTTGTTCAGCGCTTGAGAAGAGATATCAGAAATTTTTAAAAATGGCAGGTGTCTAAAATTAATCGGATTTCGGATTTAGAGTTTTGGATTTATTTTTTAAAGCGGGTGTAATTCAGCGGTAGAATGCAAGCTTCCCAAGCTTGACGTCGTGGGTTCGACTCCCATCACCCGCTTAATAAATGTAGTGAGGGGTGAGTGGTTCATGGTGTGTAGTGTAAAGACTCACCAAGCTCTCTTCTCCTTTTGGCTTGTTTCGAAGACTCCTATGTGATATATATAAGCTATATTTTGGTGCTTCTTTATTCTCTAATCACTTAATACAGAAATAGTTACAATTTATGGGCTCTAAAACAAGAAAAGTTTGGGTGAAGGATTTGCAAATCGGGGGAGAAGCGCCCATTTCGGTGCAAAGCATGTGCGCTACTCGTACCCGAGACATTGATGCCACTTTGGGTCAGATAGCGCTTTTGGAAAAGGCAGGCGCAGATCTGATTCGTATCGCTGTAGACAATGTGATGGATGTTGAGGCCTTGGCTGAGATTCGCAAGTCCACAAAAGCAAGGCTCGTGGTAGACCTTCAAGAAAATTTTCGTCTGGCCGATAAAGTGGCTCCTCATGTCGATAAAATGAGATACAACCCTGGGCATTTGCATCATTTGGATCCAGAAATTCCTATTCAGCAAAAAGTAGAGTGGCTGGTGAATGTTGCTAAGAAAAATGGATCGGCTTTAAGAGTGGGTGTGAATTGCGGATCTGTCGCTCCCGATTTTCTGGAACGCTATGCGAAAGATCATGTGAATGCGATCGTTGAAAGTGCCGTATGGCATTGTAGTCTTTTGGACAAGCTCAATTTCACAAATTACGTGGTTAGTCTGAAGGATTCAGATCCTCGAAAAGTCGTTGAATGTAACAAGAGATTTTCCCAGAGGCGTCCCGATGTGCCCATTCATTTAGGCGTTACAGAGGCAGGCCTTCTTCCCGATGGAATCATTAAAACAAGAGTTGCCTTTGAACAACTGATTCCTCGAGGAATAGGGGATACATTAAGAGTTTCTCTCACCGTTGCCTTTCATGAAAAAGATGAGGAAATTAAAGCCGGGCGCCAAATTCTAAAAGACATTGCGGAGGGAAAATTTATTTCGGTTCCTGATTTTGGAAAAGGCCTTAATATTATTTCTTGCCCTTCTTGCTCCCGAGTTGAAAACACGGCCTTTGTTGAATTGGCCCAAGAGGTAAAGCGGATGTCTTCGGATGCCAAAGGGCATGACATTGTCATTGCTGTCATGGGATGCCGAGTCAATGGACCTGGGGAGACAGACGATGCAGATCTGGGCCTTTGGTGCGGTCCCTCCAGTGTCACCTTGAAACGTAAATCTGAAACCTTGGGTGCCTACAAGTACGACGAGGTGCTTTCAAAGCTTAGGGTTGAATTGGATGAACTCATTGCACATAAAGTAAGTTAGCAATACAAGCGCGCCTATTCGTGTGTCATTTTGCTCTAAAGACCTGATAATTTAAACTGACTTGTGCGAGCCATTACCCTTTTTACGCGCTTAACGTTTAAGGAAATTCTTCGAAGCCGCACTTATGGCTTCCTCCTTCTTTTTTCTCTTCTTTCCAGTGCCTCAGGACAATTGTTTCTTAATTTCACACTTCAAGAGCAGGAAAAGTTTTTAAAAGACATTGGGATGGCTTCCGTCACATTTTTTAGTATACTCTTGAGCGTGATTCTAGGTTCCACTCAAATCTACAATGATTTTGAAAATAAACAAATCTACTCTCTCTTGATCAATCCACTTCGTTTGTATGAATATTTGGTTGGGCGATTTTTAGGGTTTATCTTTTTAATTGCCTTGGCCATGGGGCTGATGGGTCTTGTCCTTTACGCAAGTTTGATCGTTCAAAATCTTCTCTTTCAAATGAATAATATTTCTTTAGAAATAGATATAAGACAAGCTTTTTTTTTCTCAATTCAAAAAGGGCTTCTTGCAAATCTCCCTTTGTTAAAAGGGTTTGCAGCACTTTTTTTTCAAAGCATTCTCTTATGTTCTGTCGCACTTCTCCTTTCGTGTTTTGTGTCTCAGTCTTTTGCTGTGATTGCCTCTTTTTTAATTTTACTTGCCGGACATCTCGTAAATTTAGTTATTCCCCTTTCTTTTCAATATCATAAAATGTTGGGTCATCTCATGACGTTTCTTCTGCTTTGGATGCCCAATTTTGAAAATTTTAACATCACCGATTCGGTTGTCCTGGGACAGAATATACCCCCTGTCTACTTTCTTTGGCTTTCTTTGTATACGGTTCTAGGCGTTTCGTTATTTCTTTTCATTTCTCATCGAGTTCTTTTTCAAAAGACAGGAGAATTATAAATGGATTTTATTCTCGAGGCGCAAGATCTCTTAAAAATTTATCGCTCTTCCTGGACTCGTCAGAAAACGACGGCGCTGGATCACTTAAGCCTAAAGGTTGAAAGAGGACAAATCTTTGGTCTCTTGGGCCCCAACGGTTCCGGAAAAACAACAGCTTTAAAGGCCTTCTTGGGAATGATTCGTTTGAATCATGGGGAAGTGAAATTGATGGGGGAGAGTCCTCATCAAATGAGCGTAAAATCAAAAATTGGCTTTTTGCCTGAGGAGTCTTATCTGTATAAATTTTTGAGCGCCCAAGAGAGCTTGGAGTTTTTTGGCCGGCTGGCCAAACTTGATTCAAAAACGCTTCCTCACAAAATTGACACCGTCCTTGAAAAGGTAGGCTTGTTAGAGTCTCGAAAACGCTTGGTTAAGCATTTCTCAAAAGGCATGTTGAGAAGGCTGGGACTTGCCTTTATTCTTTTGAAAGATCCGGAACTGATTTTTCTGGATGAACCCACAGTCGGCCTAGATCCCATCGGGGCCTTTAAGATTCGGCAAATGATGATTGACTTGAAGACCCAAGGCAAAACCATTGTCATGTGTAGCCATCTTCTGGGTGAAATTGAAAACGTATGTGACAAAGTGGCTATTTTGTATCAAGGGAAAGTTTTAAAAGAGGATACCTTAGAGAAAATTTTATCCATCCCTGAGAAAATTCAAATCATTCTTCAAAATCAATCTCAAAATATGGGCTCTCTTCAGAAACTTTTAAAAGATTCCCACATCGAAATCGAATCCATCGGAAACCCTCGAAAATCGCTGGAAAAGGCTTTTATGGAAATTATTCATTTGTCATCCTGAGAGAACCCAGTCCTTTGTTAATGATGAAATGAGAAATGACGTGTAAGGTCAAATGGACAAAATCTCACAAATCTGTGCCATTGCTGTTCAAACACTTAAAGAAGATTTGCGCCGGAAAACTATTTTTATTTTATTTCTCTTTCCTCCCATTTTGAGTTATGCAGCGACCGTGTTTACTTCCTTCATGCCTGGATCCGAAAAGGAATTTTTGACAGACATTGCATTAAGTTCCGTTTCTCTTTTTACCTTGTTAATGACCGCCTTCATGACCTCGGACCTCTTTTTAAAGGAGGTGGACCGAGGAACCCTTTATTTTTTTACCTCTAATCCTGTTCAAGTGTCCGCATTAATCCTTGGAAAGTGGCTTGGATGTTTCTTGATTTTAATATTAGCAACTCTTGGAATGAGTATTTTTATGCTGATTCTTTTTTACCTTAAATTTCATTTTTTCTATTCTGATTTTTTAAAGGCGAGTCTACTTCTTTTAGGTCAAATGTCCATTTTGACGGCCATGGGCGTCTGGGGATCTACTTTTCTGTCAAAGTTTACGAACCTCTCCAGTCTTCTTCTCATCTATACCTTAGGACATTTAGGGGATTATGCAGAATATTTTAAGGTCCATCAAGATCATGGCGTAGGGTTGTTCAAATGGCTTTTGAGATGGATCCCTGATTTCTCAAAATTCGAATTCAGAAATTGGCTGATCCTAGGGGTTCACTTAAATATCTTAAGCCTAGCCAAGGCGTATCTTTACGCATTTTTCTTCTCAGGTTTACTTCTTTTCCTCGGCGCATGCATTTTAAAGAAGAGATTCTTCCGATGAAAAAAATTTATTTCTTGTGCTCTCTATTTTTGATTTTTAATATGCAAATCAGAGTTCAAAGTCATTTGGACGACATCAAGGCTGAACATGAAAGTCTTCGTTCTACTTATCTTTTTCAGCCCACGGAAGTGTTGAATACACTCATCGCTGGCGGATTTCGCGGGGTTGCGGTGGATTTGCTTTGGGTGAGATTGGATGATTACAGCCATGAAGGTCAATGGTATAAACTTTTACCGATTTTCAAAACAGTGACATTTCTTCAGCCTAATTTTATCGTGGGCTGGAGTGTCGGCGGCTGGCACATGGCTTTTAATCTTTATTATCAGGCAAAGAAGCCGGAAGAAAAAAGAGAATGGCTCAAGAAGGGATTGAATTTCTTAAAAGAGGGATTGATTCATAACTCCCGCCAGTATGAACTTTATTTCGAGTTGGGATGGACTTATTTTTTTAAGGCGAAAGATTATCCGAACGCCATTCGCTATTTAAAACACGGCGCTCAATTTCCCCATCCTCAATTTGTGGACCATGTCTTGGCCCATGCCTATGAAATGAACCATCAGTTAAGGGAGGCCCTCACCCTATGGGAAAATCTTCAAAAAAGTCCGACACACGCCAAAAGGATGGAACCTGTTGTCAACAGGCAAGTTATAAAACTAAGAAAGGAATTATCCTCTGGAAGCAAGGATTTTCCTTGATTACAGGAATGGGATACCCTAGAATCCTCTTTGCAATAGGGGGATAGAAGGGGATGAAAACCGATATTTTGAATCTCGTCGAATTGCAAAAATTAGATCGTGAAATTTCCTCTGTTTTGAAAAACGCCTTTGAAGTAGAAAAAAAATCCAAGGAAAAGACCCTCCTTCGAAAACTGAATGGGATGCGAAAAACCCGTTTAGATCTTGTACAGACCCTTGATACGCTTATTGCAAAAAGATACGAAAAACTTCGCGGCCATAAGGGTGAGTCTACGGCCGTCGTCCCCGTCATCAAGGGCATTTGCCAGGGCTGCTTTATCGGTGTTTCCACTGCTACCTACGCCGAGATTCAAAGAAAAGACGTCGCCGCTACCTGTGACCATTGTGGCCGATTTATTTATTATTCTGAATTTTCCGCTTCTTAAAACCCGCTTATTTTAAATTCCTTTTTTTCTTCTTCAATGAAATAAGTTTCCCTCCTTTTTTGTTATAATAAGCAAAAATAATGAATTAACTCCCCCAGGCCCTCTTATGCAAGAGGGGAGCCCTCCTCTTTTGAGTAGGGGAGGTTTTGCTCTCCCCTTAGTTAAGGGGAGGTGGAGGGGTTATTTTTTAAGGAGATGACTCATGAATTTTAACATCAAAGAAATCAATGAAAAGGTTCAGAGAGAAAGTCTATTTGTTAAACAAATTATTGCAGAAATAGGGAAGGTCATTGTCGGTCAAGAATATTTGGTGGAGCGCCTCATCACTGCACTTTTGGCCGATGGACATATTCTGATTGAAGGGGTTCCAGGTCTTGCCAAAACCTTATCCGTTAAAACCTTATCCGATTGTATGGAGGCAAAGTTTCAAAGAATTCAGTTTACCCCCGATTTACTTCCAGCCGATCTTTTGGGAACCTTAATTTACGATCCTAAAACATCTGGATTTATAACCAAGAAGGGACCTATTTTTGCTCAACTCATTTTGGCAGATGAAATCAACCGGGCTCCGGCGAAGGTTCAGAGCGCATTGTTAGAGGCAATGCAGGAAAGACAGGTCACGCTGGGTGAAAACACGTACTCCCTTGATAAACCCTTTCTTGTGCTTGCGACACAAAATCCCATCGAGCAAGAGGGAACTTATCCGCTTCCAGAGGCCCAAGTGGATCGCTTCATGCTAAAGTTAAAATTAAATTATCCGAGCAAAAAAGAGGAGAGAGAAATCTTGGAGCGGATGACCTCCGGAAAAGAGATCCGAGCCCATCGGGTTGTCTCTCCTCAAGAATTGATTCAGGCCCGGTCTGTGGTTCAAATGGTTTACGTGGATGAGAAAATCAAGAATTACATTTTGGATATTGTCTTTGCCACGCGACAGCCAGAAGAGCATAAGCTCGCAGAACTTAAAAATTTGATTGCTTATGGAGCCTCTCCGAGGGCCACGATTTATCTTGCTCAAGCGGCAAAATCTTATGCCTTCTTAAAGGGAAGAGGATACGTCACG
This sequence comes from Chlamydiota bacterium, assembly GCA_016196885.1. GTDB lineage: Bacteria > Auribacterota > JACPWU01 > JACPWU01 > JACPWU01 > JACPWU01. The sequence goes on from JACPWU010000056.1 coordinate 36,861, forward strand.
CCCGATGACATTAAGACCATTGGCCCTGATGTCCTTCGGCATCGCATCATAACCACTTTTGAGGCGGAGGCTGAAGAAATTCATTCGGAAGATATTGTGAAAAAAATATTTGAAGAGATTGAAGTTCCTTAAAGACAGCGGTGAGTCCCACGGGGACTATAACAATCTTGTCGTGAGGGGTGAGTGGTGAGTAAAAAATGAAAAAGATAAACACTCAAAAAGAATCCATGGAAATCCTTAAAAAAGTTAGACGCCTGGAGATCAAAACGCGGCGGTTGGTGAATGAAATTTTTTCGGGAGAGTATCACAGTGTTTTTAAAGGACAGGGGATTGAGTTTTCAGAGGTACGCGAGTATTTTCCGGGAGATGATATTCGCTCCATTGACTGGAATGTAACGGCGAGAATGGGTCATCCCTTTGTCAAAAAATTTTTGGAGGAACGGCAGCTCAATATTTTACTGATGGTGGATTTAAGCGGATCTGAATATTTTGGGAGTGGCGACCGTTTTAAAAATGAAGTGGCCGCAGAAATTGCGGCTGTTCTTGCCTTTTCAGCGATTCGAAACAATGATCGTGTGGGTCTTCTTATCTTTACCGATGAGACCGAAAAGTACCTTCCTCCCAAGAAAGGGAAAATGTACGGGATGAGACTCATCCGTGAGATTCTTTTCTACCAACCCCAGAGGCAAAAAACCCAGTTGGGAAAGGCGTTGGAATACGTGGTGAAGGTTCTACCCAAACGCTGTGTGGTCTTTTTAATCTCAGATTTTTTAGATCAGAATTTTCAGAAACCCTTACGGATCGCAGCCAAAAAGCATGACCTGATTGCGCTTGAAATTTATGACCGCTTTGAAGAAACTCTCCCTTCCCTTGGACTTTTATCACTCGAAGATGCAGAAACGGGAGAGACTTGTCTCGTCAATACAAATCAAAAATCACTTTTGAATGCGGTCCGAGAAAAAAGAGAGGAAGATCAAAAATCTCTTCGCAAGCTTCTTCAATCTTATCGTATTGATCATGTCAGACTCGAATCTCATACCCCCTATCAAAAGCCTCTCAATCAGCTTTTTAAATTAAGGGAGAGAAGATGGAGATAGTTGAAGATGAAGATAGGTGCTGAAAAATCTACAACCCCCCTAGCCCGCATTTCTCATCACATTAGGGGGAGGGAATTTTCGGACATCCTGGGGTATTTATTCCCCCCTTTTTTTAAAAGGGGGGCTAGGGGGGTTGTATTCATCATCCTGATTTTTTTTATGCGCCCTCTGTGCCACGCTGAAGATTCTGCACCACTCATCACCCTTTCGGCCGACAAAACGCAATCCTATCTTGGAGACCCCATTCAGTTGACACTGACCCTAGAACGTCCTCAGTCTTCGGAGGTAAAGCCTCCCGAAATTGAAAAATATTTAACAGGGTTTAAATTAAAAGACTTAAATGTTGAAGAAAGGAAATTAAAAGGCGAAAGAATATCTTCAATTTTTACTTACGTGATTATTCCGTTGGAAGTGGGGACCTTGAATGTGGGACCTCTTTCTTTGGAGTACCATACAACTTTAAATCAGACTGAGGAACTTAAAACAAACGTTGTCTCTATCGAAGTAAAAAGCCTGATCAATTCCCAAGAACAAAATCCTGATATTCGGGGACCTAAACCTCTTCTTCAACTGAAGAGAAATTGGTTTTGGGCGTATGCGGCGCTTGCCCTTTTGATTCTTCTTGGAATGGGTGGTTGGTTTGTAGCAAGAAAGTCTCGGCTCTCTGAAGGAAGTCCTGTCCCTGTCGGTCCCATTTTAACTGCTGACGAAGTGGCCCTGAAAAAGCTAGAGGAGCTCTCACGTTCTTCCCTTTTAAAGGAAGGAAAGATAAAAGAGGTTTATTCTCAACTTTCGGATATCCTTCGAGAATATTTAGAAAAGCGTTATCATTTTAATTGTCTGGAAATGACCACTTATGAGGCACTAAAATTTCTAAAAGAAGAGAAATTTCCTTCGGGTTTGATGGAAAAATTAAGAGAATTGTTGAATGAATCGGATCTGGTGAAATTTGCAAAATACATTCCCGAAGTTTCTCAGTTTCCGTTAGATATTCAAAAAGGAAAGGAAATCATAGAGCAGACGAAGGAGGCTTCTCATGCGCCTTGAATCTCCTTTTTATCTTTTGCTCTTTCTTGTGCTCGGGCTCTTTTATTTTCTTTATCATAAATTTTCACAAAAATCTCATGCCTCTTTAAAATGTTCGCTTGTTTCAACCTTGCCAAAAAAATCAGACTGGAAAACGCGGATTTTTCAGAAATCTTTTTTTCTTCGTTTGCTGGCTCTTGCCCTTCTCATCATGGGACTTTCCCGTCCCCAATCTGGAGAGTCCTATGAGGAATATCTCACGGAAGGAATTGATATCATTTTAACCCTGGATGCCTCAGGGAGTATGCTGGCCGAAGATTTTAGCCCTAAAAATCGCCTGGAGGTTGCTAAGGAAAAGATGACCGAATTTATTCGGGTGAGAAAGGCAGATCGCATCGGACTCGTGGTTTTTGGAGAAGACAGTTTCACACTTTGTCCGATGACCTCCGACAACACTTTTCTCCTCAACCGTGTTCAAGAGTTAAAGGTGGGAATGGTTCCTGAGGATAAGACGGCGATGGGTCTAGGTCTGGCGAATGCCCTGAATCGTTTGCGCGAGTCTCATGCCAAAAGTAGAGTCATTGTTCTTTTGACAGATGGGATGAACAATGCCGGAAAAATTGACCCCTTGACAGCAGCTCAATTGGCCAAGGCTTTAAATGTAAAGGTCTATACGATCGGCATTGGAAAAGAGGGCTTTGTTCGCATTCCTGTTCAAGATCCTTTTGGGAGAAAAACATATGCCAAGATGAAGACGGAAATTGACGAGGACACGCTTAAAAAAATTTCTCAGGAGACAGGAGGACTTTATTTTAGGGCTACCTCAGAGGACGCACTCGAAAAAATTTATAAAACCATCAATGACATGGAAAAAACGGAAATTAAAACAAAAATTTATACTGATTATCATGAGCTTTTTTTGATTTTCGTATGGTTAGGGCTTTTGATTTTTCTCATCGAGAGAATTGCGGCTAGGACATGGCTGCGAGTTTTGCCGTAAAGAGGTCTACAAAATGCGCTTTGCAAATGCTTGGGTTTTATATTTAATCTGGATGCTGATCCCCATTCTATTTATTTTTTGGAGAGATTCTTACCAGAGGAAAAAAATTCTTTCAAAGTGGGGAGGCGTTAAGACGATAGAGCGTCTAACCCCCTCTTTAAGCCTTAAAAAAAGACGCGCTCGAAAAATTTTAGAGATCTTAGGTCTGCTTTTTATTCTCTTGGCCTTGGCAAGGCCTCAGGGAGGAAAGAAGGAGAGGGTGCTTCAGGGCAAGGGACTGGAAATTGTGATCGCGGTGGATACTTCAACGAGCATGCTGGCGGAGGATTATCCGCCCAACCGGCTCAGCAAGGCCAAGCAAGAATTAACGGAACTCGTCGAAAAGTTAAATGGAAATCGAATGGCGCTCGTCGCCTTTGCAGGGGTGCCTGTTACGCTTTGCCCGCTCACACTGGATACCAGTGCCCTCAAGGTCTATCTGGATATTCTGGACACACAATTGATTGGAATCCAAGGAACTGGAATTGGAAGGGCCCTTCGTCACGCCCTCACCCTTTTTGATAAAAATAAGTCTCACGACCGCTTGATCGTGCTTTTAACGGATGGCGAGGATCACGAAACAGACCTTGTCACCGCTCTTAAAGAAGCGGTCGCGATGGGGGTTAAGATTTACACCATTGGGATTGGTGCCTCCTCAGGCGAGCCGATTCCTCTTTTAGATGAAAAAGGACAGAAGGCTGGACACAAGCGCGACGAGAAGGGAGAGATTGTGTTGACGCACTTGGACGAAAAAACATTGCAAGAGATAGCGAACGTCACGGGAGGGACTTATTATCGGGCCAGCAGAGCGGAAGGGGAGGTTAAATATATTTTAAGAGACGTACAAAAAATGGAGAAGGGTCTCTTCGGGCAAAAGAACGTGGTTCAATATGAAGAGAAATTTCAAATTCCTCTTTTGATCGGATTTATTTTGTGGCTTATGGCTGAATGTTTGGGCGAGCGAAGGGAACAGTGGAGGTCCCTCAAGGACAGGATTTTTAAGGGGGAGGTCCGAACGTTATCATGAGTGAGAAAAATTTTTTATTTTGTCTCTGGCTTTTGACATTTCCCTTTCTCTTCGGTTTCTCAAAGTATCAAGAGGCCCGAAGTGGAGATGAGGCCTATCAAAAGGGTGATTATGATAAAGCTATTCAAAAATATGAAGAGGTTTTAAAAAGAGAAGAGAATGCTTCTATTTTTTTTGATTTAGGGAACGCCTATTTTCAGAAAAAATCTTTTGACGAGGCCAAAAATTTTTATCAGAAATCTTTTAGCACAAAAGAAAAGGGTCTTGCCGCTTTGACCCATTACAGTTTGGGGAATTGCGCCTATCGCAGGGGTGAGTATCCAGAGGCCTTGGAGTGGTATCAGAAGGCGATGGAAGAAGATCCCAAGGACATGGATTCAAAATATAATTATGAATTGACGCTGAAGAAGATGAAAGAAGAAGAGGAGAAAAAAGAAAAGAAGGAAGAACAAGCCCAAGAGCAAAAATCAAAGGAAGAGAAGGCTTCATCCGAAAAAGAATCTGATCAGAAACAGGAAAAGGGTGAAGAGGCACAGCAAGGAAAAATGAAGGAAGAGAAAAATCAAGAAGAAAAAAAGAAAGAGGGAGAGGCTTTAGAAAAAAAGAAGGACCGCCACAAAAAGAAAAAACAAGCTTCGAGTGCACAAAAGGCTCAAGAGAAAAAAAATCCAGAGGCTGTGAAAAAAGAAGAGGCCCTGAGGGTGTTAGATGTTGTGAACAATGAAAAAAAAGATTTGATTTGGAATTTGGTTCGCAACAAAAACGAAGAGAGAGAGAAACAAGAAAAAGACTGGTGAGGGATGGGATAGATGTTTTATGATGAAGGGCATGATTTTTATTAAAAACAAGTTCATTATTTTTGTGATCCTCTTTGCCGCATCTGGATTTATCTGGGCCGATGATTGGGTGAAGACGACGGTGGATCGTCACAAAATTCCTGTCAACGAGAGCACCGTCCTCACCCTCACGCTTTCAGGAAATGACTTCGAGAAGCCTGAGCTTCCTAAGATAGAAGGTTTTGATGCTTATGCGGCAGGACAGTCACAAAATGTGACCCTCATCAATGGTAAGATGTCGAGTTCTCAAACTTACACTTTTATTTTACAGCCCAAGACCTTAGGTACATTTACCATTCCGGCGATTCAAGTGACGCAGGAGGGTCAAATTCATCAAACGGATCCGATTCAGGTAGAGGTTGTAGAGGCCTCCCTTCTGCCCACTCGAAAAGCTCAGAGATCTTCCTCTCTTTTACCAGAAGGCGAAAACACCTCTGAAGAAAACACTGAAAATGGGAAAGCCGTTTTTGTAGAAGCGGATGTAGATAAAAAAGAGGCCTGCGTGGGGGAGCAGGTCACTTATGCATTTAAACTTTATCGCCGGGTCAATCTGATGGGGCAACCTGCTTATGCGCCTCCTGATTTTACCGGCTTTTGGAAAGAGGATTTACCGCCCGAAAAAAATTACTATGAGAGGGTGGAAAATCAAAAATATCTGGTTTCAGAGCTGGATGTAGCCCTTTTTCCGACCACTTCGGGAGATCTCTCCATTGGCCCTGCTAAACTGACCTGCCAAATTCCAGCGCGAAGCCGCCATCGAGATTCTTTTTCGGTCTTCAATGAGGACCCTTTTGAATTCTTCAATTCAGATCCCTTTGAAATGTTTTCTGGAAGGAAAGTCTCGCTGGCGACAAATCCCATTGCCATCAAAGTCCTTCCCTTGCCTCAGGAAAATGTGCCACCCCATTTTTCCGGGGCCGTGGGTTCTTTTGAAATTCATGCCCAAGTGGATAAGAAAGAAGTCAAGGCTCAACAACCCATCACATTTTCAATCACCCTTGAAGGCAAAGGCAATATTGAGACACTCGCGCAACCCAAATTCAAATGGGGTCAGGACTTTAAAATTTATGACTCTGGAGAGTCCACAGATTCTCAAAAAGAGGGGGGAGTGATTCATGGAAAAAAAGTTTTCAAGAAGGTGATCATTCCCATCAAAGATGGAAACTTGAAGATCCCTTCCGTTTCCTTTTCATTTTTTGATCCTGAGAAGAAAACGTATCAGACAGTCAAAACGTCTCCTATTCTTTTAAAAATAAAACCCGCTGAAACAGAAGTCGCCTCAGAAACAATACCGGTTGTGAAACCACAAGAAAAAAGCACTCAGAAAGAACCGACCCTTCTCCAACAAGACATTTCTTTTATCAAAACAGATTTCCAACATTTTAGAAATGTGGCGAATCTTCCCCAGCCCAAAACGCTTGCCTTCACATTAATTTTTCCTTTTTCGCTTCTCTTCTTGTCGGCCTTGATTCACTTACGACGAAGGGGTATGGAGAAAAATCAAGGGCTTTTCATGGCCAGACGCGCTTATCGAAAGGCCCTTTCTCAGCTCAAATCTCTCCAACGTTCGCTCAAGGAAGGGGATTCTCAAGGGCTCTCAACCCAGTGGGAAAAGATTCTCACGGACTATCTTTCCTCTCGGTTGAACATTCCGGTTCTGGGTTATTCATCCAGTGAATTAGAAATGGAATTACAAAAAAGAAACTATGAAAACACCCTGATTCAGAATCTCAGAGCCTTAATGGAAGAGCTTCATTTTGGAAGATTTACACCTGATTCATTAAGCGCTGATCAAAAAATAGGAGTCTTTAAACGCATACAAGATCTTTTAGGACGCATGGAGAAAGTTAAATCGTGAAAAGCAGATGGCGTCAAAAAATTATTTTCTTTGCCTTGGGAGGGATGTGTTTTTGTGCTCAGGCCGCTTCTGTCCATGAAACGCTTTTTCGAGAGGCTCAGACGGCCTACGCCGACGGAAATTTTGAAAAGGCTTTAGAAGGCTTTGAAGGATTAGAAGAAGCAGGTTTTGTTTCAGGAGAGATTGATTTTAATATCGGCAATTGCTATTTCAAACTTCAAAAATGGGGGAAGGCCTTGCTCTTCTACGAAAGGGCCTCGAGGCTTTTGAAAAGGGATTCAGAAATCAAAACCAATCTCAAGATCACTCGCTCTAAAATCAAGGATCAGGTTTCTACCCCCGCAAAGCCCTTTTTTCTAAAGCCGTTTGACGCTCTTACACATTTTCTAAATTCTTGGGAACTGGCACTCCTCAATGTTATGATCGCTTGGCTTTTGATTCTTGCTCTTTCGATAGGGCTCTTTTTCCCTCAAAAATTTAAGAGGATAAAAGGATTCATTTGCCTCCTTCTCCTGATTCAAATTTTCTCTTTCGTTCCCTGGCTCATGATTCATGAAGAGGAAAAAAATTCCAAGGCTATTATTCTTTCAGAGGAAGTGGAAGTGCTGAGCGGCCCCGGCCCTTCTTTTCCTGTGAGCTTCAAAATTCATGAGGGCTCAAAGGTTGACATTCAGGAAGAGGGGGGAGTGTGGTCTCAAATATCTCTTCCCAATGGGCTCTCGGGATGGGTACAATCTGGGGGTTATGAACGAATATAAAACGAAGACCCTGGAAATTCTTCTTCAGCTTTTTTTCCTCTTTCTCTCGATTGTTCTGCATGAGTGTGCGCATGGTCTTGTGGCGCTTGCAAGGGGAGACCGCACTGCGAAAGAGGAGGGTCGGCTCACGCTGAATCCGCTTCCTCACATAGACCCTTTCGGAACCGTCATCCTTCCGCTTCTGCAATGGTTTTTTATCGGAAATGTTTTTTTTGGTTATGCGAAACCTGTCCCCGTCAATCCCTTTCGGTTGAAGAATCCCAGAAAAGACATGTTTTGGGTGGGCTTGGCCGGCCCCCTGACAAACCTTGTATTGGGTCTTGGCTCAGGACTCCTTCTGAAGTTTTATTTCAAGCAAGAGCTTGCCTTGCCCCTTTTTCTCGTTCATCCCCTCATGATGATCTCTGTCATGAATTTCTGGCTCATGCTCGTCAACTTCGTTCCGATCCCTCCCTTGGATGGCTCCCGAATGCTGCAGAGCCTTCTTCCGGAGCGTTTGATTCCAAAATGGGTCACATCTGACCAACTGGGTTTCTTTGTCCTTTTCCTCCTCATTGCCACGGGCTTCTTTGATAAAATTTTATCTCCTCTTTTAAATGGACTCATCCGCTGGGTGCTGGGTCTGCCAGTGGGGTAACGAGGGTTAACAAAAGTCATGACTCCATCAAAAACCATTCTCACCATCGCGGGTTCTGATCCCAGTGGAGGAGCGGGGCTCCAGAGAGATCTTGAGACTTTCCGGGATTGCGAGATGCCAGGGGTTTCTGTGGTGACGACGGTCACGTCTCAGGTTCTGGACGAATTTAGAAGTCTTTATGCCCTGCCGCTCAAGATGATTTCTCAACAGCTTTCAATTCTTTTGGAAAATTATTCTATTGCTTGGGCGAAAACGGGCCTCATTTTTAAGAGGCAGACAATGGACCTTTTGTGCCGTGTTTTTAAAAGACACCCTGAGATTAAATTGATTGTGGATCCGATCATGAAGGCCTCTGCAGGGCCTTGTTTATTACAACCCAAGGCCCTGCCTTCTTTGAAAAATCTTTTTCAATATGCCTATGGGGTCACGCCCAATCTCTCTGAAGCAGAAATTTTAAGCGATGAAAAAATTTTGGATGTAGGCGGCATGCGTAAAGCAGCCTTAAAAATTTATAGACTGGGGCCTCGCCATGTGATCATCAAGGGAGGGCATTTGCCGGGGGAGCCTGTGGATCTTTTTTATGATGGCAAGGACTTCCATGAATTTCCCAAAAAACGGATTGAGGGAGGCCATTTTCATGGCCTGGGCTGCAGATTTTCTGCAGCCCTTACTGCCTTTCTAGGGCGAGATTTTTCTATGTTAGACGCCCTTTCTAAAGCAGAGGATTATGTGCATCAGGAAATTCAGAAAAACTGTAAACTTTAGATTCCCGATTAAACCCAGAAGTTGCAATCTGTCCTTGGGTTTTAGAATGATCTTGCGTCCTTTCCCTCCTATGCTATCCTATCCCCATGAAACATCTCTGGGCGCCTTGGCGGCTCCATTACATCAAGCACGCAAAAGAAAAGGTCTGTATTTTCTGTCAGAAGTCTCGCGGAAAAAAGGACAGAAAAAATCTCATCTTAAAAAGGGGACGGCTCTCTTTTGCCCTTCTCAATCTCTTTCCTTATAACAGCGGCCACTTTATGGTCACGCCTTATCGGCATGTTGGAAAGCTGGAAAAATTAAACGCATCTGAAATTCAGGAAATGTTTGAGTTGATCAATCATTATAAAAATGTCATTGAAAAGAAACTGAGGCCGCAAGGATTTAACATTGGAATGAATTTGGGTCGGGTGGGGGGTGCAGGGATTGTAGATCATGTGCATATACATGTGGTTCCTCGCTGGAATGGAGATACCAATTTTATGCCGGTTTTGGCGGATACAAAAATCATCCCTCAGGCCTTGGATGAAACGTACCTCATGATGAATGAGAAATGAATGAGCAAGTTCCCCCTTTTTTTTCTCTTTAATCATGCATGATTTTTGCAAATCATCGTGAGCGATAAAATTCCAGTCTCCCCTCCTTTGTACCCCAAAGGGGCTATTCGTTGAGGAGGGGTAGGGGAGGTAGAGTGCGGGACCTGTGATCTCTACCCCCGCTAACTCCCCTTTTCTTTGTAGTCGCCCCACTTATGGGGCTGCCCGATGAATCGGGCGACTACAAAAAAAGCATGATGGGGAGAACTTTCATCGCACATGATGATCTCGAAGGATCATTGGAATTACGACCTGAGCTTATCGTAAAGAAAAGGATAGGGAAGATTCTGAAATGAAAATCCTTGCAAGAATTCTCATTTTTCTTATGGTTGTTTATTCCCTCGGTTTTCCACTCAGTGTCGGAATCTCAAAGGTGAGAGGTTTCATCTTTCCAAACCCTTATCGCTCCTTGGTGAAAGAGGTTTCGCGGCACTATGAGCTGGATCCTCTTTTGGTGGCAGCCCTGATTTATACAGAATCTAGTTTTAGACCTGGCGTGACTTCTATGTCAGGGGCTGTCGGCCTCATGCAGCTCATGCCGGATACGGCTCTTCAAGTGGCTCAAGAGAAAGGATTGAAGAATTTTAGGGTTGAAGAACTTTGCGATGCCAGAACCAATCTTGAGCTGGGATGTTTTTATCTTTCTAAGCTGGGAAGAGAATTTCAAAATCTGGATCAGGTGCTCATCGCCTACAATGCGGGCAGAGGCAATTTGCTAAAATGGAAGGAATTGGAAAAAGACCTTTTATCGCAGAGCTTTCCGGAAACAAGAAAATATGTTACCCGTATTCGTTATACCTTCTGGCTCTTAAAATTGCTCAATGGGATTCAAAGGTTTTAGATCACCTTGTTTCACGAAGTCACAAAATCCTTCACATCATTGACGACGCCGGGTTCCTCCGGAGCAGGTTCTTTCAACTGCTTTTGAAAATGCTCCTTTTCTTCTGTTTCTACATCTCCTGTGATGATCCTGGGAGTTAGGAAAATAACAAGCTCTGAGTTGCTGACCTCATTTTCAATTTTCTTAAAGGGAAGTCCAATGATAGGGATGCTTCCCAGAATGGGTATTTTACTCACCTCTTTTCGAGTGGTGCGGTCAATGAGGCCCCCGATCACAATGGTGACCCCATCTTTCACCATCACGCGGGTTTTGGCATTCGAGGTTCTTACAATCGGAATTCGATTGCCAGAGGCAGTCACCAAGAAATTCGAAACAGAACTCACCTCGGGTTCTATTTCCATGGTGATATAACCCTCTTCATTGATGAGAGGCTTCACTTTTAAAATCACACCCACTTGAATAAAATTGACATTTTCAGCTGTCGTGGCGTTCGTGGTGTTTTGGACGACGGTGTTTGTGACATAGGCCTCATTGGTTCCGACCTGAATTTTTGCTTCTTCATTGTTTAAAACGGTGATGCGCGGGGTGGAAAGAATATCAATATCTCCCGTTTTCTTGAGAAGGTCCAACACAGCCTGATAAGGATTTCCCAAGCCGTCATTGCCACCATCCGCCACGCCTGCAAGGATGACACGCCCGGCTGGATGAAGCGCTGCTCTTTGATCATACGGAGGCACCCGAGTGGGAATTCTTTGATTAAAGGCGGGTATCTGTGACGTGTCCGTTTGAGGCATTTCAGATAAAACCTCAAAGCCGGAAGAAAGGTTAAGGTTCATCGCATGATCTGCAATGGCCGTTGCAATGTATTCCCAATTGATCCCGTATTTAAAATTCTTGCTCAAATGTACTTGAACAATTTGGGCTTGAATCAAGACCTCGCGATGCTTGTCATCAAAGGCCTCAATGATTTTTCTCATGCGTTCAAGTTTTTCAGGTAAATCGGTGATGGCAATTTTATTTGTCCTTTCATCCGCTCGAATGTATCCAATCCCTTCTGTGATTTCCTTTTCAATTTTTTCCTTCACCTCATCAAATTTCGCGTACTTCAGATTAAAGACTTCGGTTTTAACGTAAGGTGCCACATCATATTCTTTGATCAAGCGCTTGATCACCTCAAAGGTGCTTGGGACATCTGAGATGATGATTTTATTGGTCAGGGGATCTATTTGAATACTCCCGCGCTTGGTCAAAAAAGGCTTAAGTCTTTCTTCGACGGATTTCGGATCCGTGTACACAAGTTCATAAATTTCCGTCTTCAGGGGGACATCCAGAGACCCAATGGCCTCTGCAATTTCTTTAAGAATAGGCTCGGCATCAATGACGATGAAAGAATTTGAATTTTCATCTACGAAAATCTTTCCGATCTTGGATTTCATACCATCCAGGGTGGGTTTCAATTGCTCTGTGCTGGTTTGTTTCAACTGAAAAACCCTCACATGGGTCTTATCATTGAATTTCCTTCCAAACAAAAGTTCATACTCCCGATCCGTAAAGACACGAATCACATTGCCGTCTTTGGCATAGGCAAGGTCGTTGGTCTCCACAATCAGCCGAAAAGCCGTCCAGATGTCTACATTTTCGATAAACATGGTGACGCGGCCGCGAACATCATTTCCCGCAATGATGTTCAGTTTTCCCTTTTGATTCAAAATGTTAAAAACTTCAATCACATCCATGTTCTTTATTTTTAATGAAATCTTTCCGGGCTCCGTGGGAGTCTGGGCCTGATTTTCTTGCGAAGAAAGTGTTCGATGCGGCTCATAAGCCTGCACAGTGGGTTGATTCTGGGGTTCTTCCTGAGGCTGTTGAGGTTCTTCTTGTTTCTCTTCAGGGGTTCCTTCTCGAGTTTCTTCCTGACGAGATTCTGACTGTGTCTGTGGGGGGAGAGGCTGCGCACTCGCCTCGATTCCCATTAAACAAAGAAAAAGAATAAACCCGCGCGGGCCCCTTATAAAAGTGCTTCTCATAAAGTTAGTTGTCCCTCCTCATCCCCGTAACGTAAAATGACATGTCCCTCTCTCACTTCTACCACTTCCAGAGAACCGACGGTGCCACCCTTCTCAACATAATAGAGTTGTCCAGTCGATTTGTCTTCAATAATCGCTTCGGGAGGCTCTCCATCAATGATGCCAGAAAGCGTGAGATTCTTCACCAAGTCACTGAGTCCCACAACCTTTTCTCTTGAAACCGAGACGGAGGGAGGAGGCCCCATACTTTTAAAGACGTTCCGACCTTGAAAAATTTTTGCATAGGTATCAAAGCTTTCCGTCAGCTTGGAAGAGCCTGTCGGTAATTCCAATGTTTCAGAACCTGCCATCCTTGGAAGTGGCAGGGGAAGCACAGGTTCTCTGATGAGGTATTGATATCCCAAAATAGAAAGGAGTAAGAGGGCGAGGGCGCCTCCTAGATAAGAAAAAATCTTAACCGTTTCCACACGAGTCGTGTGATCGGAAAAAGCCACTTTTAAAAAAGGAGCTGCGGCGACGTGTTCCTCCTTTTTCTCTTCGTTCTTTTGAGGAGAGACTTCCTCTTTTTTAATAAGCTTGAGTAACTTCTCTTCTGGTGTCATGTTGTGCGTTGAGAAAAGCTTCCTCTTCGTGAACAATTTCTTCTACCATGGGCTCTTTCACCTGAGATTCCTCGTGCATCACCATTTTTAAAAGGGTTTGGTGACAGAGCTGGGTCACCTGTCTTAAACGGCCGTCTGAATAATGCCAGATCCTTTCGATTGCTTGCGCTGTAAAAAGTTCCTGACCCTCTGGCCAGCCGGCCTGATGAAGACGGTATTGAATCATTTCTTGAAGCTCTATCAAAGACAAAGGTCTTAAAATGTATTTAAACCCAATTCGGTCATAAAAATTTTCAAGTGAGAGCAGTTTCGGCAAGATCTCCATTTGAGAAAACAAAACCAATTGAAGAAGCTTGGTGTCATTTGTCTCATAATTCAGAAAAATCCTCAAGACCTCAAGAAGGGCAGGGGATAGTTTCTGACTTTCATCAATCATCAGAACAATTGTCTTATGATCGCTTAAATTTTTCTCGAAAAGAAAATTCTGAATCGCCCTTTTATAATGAACCGTTGTTTGACGAAGGGGTTTAATCTTAAAAAGGTCACAAAGAAGAGCCAAAAATTGAGATTCCCTTTGAACGCTGGGGTCAAAAATCATGTAGAATTCGAAAGGGTCTTCTTCCTTAAAGCTTTTGAGAAGCGTCCTCGCCAAAGTGGTTTTTCCCGTCCCAATGTCTCCCAGGATAATGCTAAGCCCTCTTTTCAAGCGAATGGCAATCTCTAAACGGGCCAGGGCGGCCCGATGAATTGAGGAACGGTAAAAAAAAGCAGGGTCTGGACTGGTAGAGAAAGGTTCTTTCTTAAGACCGAGGGCTTCCAAATAGCTCATGCTCGTTCCCAAATTTTTGAAGCTTTGACAAAAGTCTAGCGAATTTCAGCGCCAATGAAAAGAAATATTAAGCCGCAATCTTAGAAAGAATCAGATGACATTTCAAACCCTCGCTTCGAGATCCAGCGCTGATCTTGACAGAATCCACATGAATCATGGCTTGAGAGTTTTTAAGTTCAAAGAGAAGTTTTCCGAGCCCAAGTTGCTGGGCATCCACCTCTATTTCCAAATGTATTTTTCTTAAATTTTCTTCTTCTCTTCCTACCAAGGGCTTCATGTCTACCACATGAACATCTGATTTTCTGCAAAGCCCTTCCACCTCTTGCAAAAATTTGGAAATTTCTTCCTGAAAAGCCCCGCCAACTTTTACAATCCCAAGATAATCCTGATACGTTTTTTCTATTCGTTCCCGATTGTTCAAAATTTTAGTGAACTTCGCCAATGTAATTCCCTCTTTTTGAATCTCTTGTCTCACATCGGAAAGCTCTGAAGAAAGCGGCGTCCACAGCCACAGATAAATGATCACAACCAGAATGAGAGCCCCTGTCACCATTCCCAGCTTTTTCTCTCTGGCTTTAAGATTTTCTAACATTTTCCTCCCCAGTGAAAGCAGCCAATGTGCATTCTAAATGGAATTCGGCAACGGCCTGACCCTCTACCAGGGTCTGACGGGCATAATGCGTCTGGATCTTTGTAAACAGTGGATTTTTTTGCAAGAGTCCGGTCAATTCAAAAATCTTGGCCAAGGTAGGGGCATAACCCCTCAGAGACACTTTATCGGTATCATATCCAACTGTTTTCAAATACACCCCTTCGGTCAGGGTCTCTAAAAGCGAAGAAATAATTCTTAAACAATCCCCTCGATGCTCTATATGATCTTTTAAAGCCAAAACCTTGCTTCTCAAGAGATCCAAGGTGCTGGCATCCTTTTCAATAGAGGCAATTTTTGCCTTAAGATCTCCTAAAAAATTTTTTTCCAATTTTACTTCATTTAAAAAAGCCCAGCATCCTGTTAAAAGAACCGCGCCCAAAAAAAAGAGAAGCCTTTTCAACTCAACGTAATAACTTTTCCTTTGAAAGAGACTCTCTACATCTGGCGGCAAGAGATTAAACTCTTGGTTTTGCGCATACGGTTCTAGAAGACTGATCAGATTCACCCAAGAAACATCTGTCACGGGATAATCCAAAACAGGAGAAACAGCTTGAAAAGAGGTTTCGCTCGTTTGGATTTCCCTCTTAAGACGTTCATGAAGAGGGATCACGAGTTCATGGAGGACAGAACTCGCTCCCATCAGGAAGACAGGGATCTTCTCCCGATCTTGTTCTACAGGAAAAAGGGCAATGGAGGCCTCTACCTCTGAGAGAAAATCAGAAAGTCCTGTTGCCATATTTAGATTTCTTGAATGGATTTCTCGAAAGCCAATCGGGATACTTCTTGAGAAATGAACTTGGCCTTTCTGAAAAAAAATAACATGAGTCTGGTGATAATCTACATCAATCGCTGCGGTAGAATCCTTTTCATGGGATAGAAAGATTCCTACATTTTCAGAGCCTACGCGAATGTGCGTGGGCTGAACACCCGCCTCACTCAAAATAGAAAGGGCATGTTCAATCACCTTGCGATGCAGCACCGCGACACGAATGAGACTGCATTGATTGGGAAGAGGCCCCAATCCATAATAGTCATACACAATCTCGGATCTTGGATGGGGAACCCATTTGGTCACCTGAAATTCCATCATGGACTTGATTTCTTCGGGCTGGGTTGAGGGAAGAACCAAATTCTTGAGCGTTACCAAATTTCGCGGCAAACCCAAAGCGACATCTGTTGTGCTGCCCTTCACTTTTTTAAGATTTTTTTTGATTTCCGAGGCAATGTCAGAGTCCGTCAAACCCTTGATCGAACGAATCACCAAAAGAGGGAAAGGCTGCTGGAGACGTGACTTTGCAACAACGATTTTTAGCAAATCTTGATCAAGGTAAATGACTGTTTTCATTCTTCCCGCCAAGCGATTATTTTCACTTCATCTCCTTGAACATGCTCCACAACGGCCTCGACTTTTCTAGCTGCCCTGTCCGAACCGGAGGGCATTGCAAAAGACTGAACAAGAAAATGTTTGGATTTGACGCCCAGAAGTCCTTTCGCTACCAAATTCACCAATTGCGAAACATCGGTTGAGCTGAGGGGTTCTGCGTCAAAAAGGGTTCTTGCGATGGCGCCCTCATCAGCAAAAACGCCATCATCATCTGTCCCCAGAAGTTCATCCGGCCCTTTACGATACTCTACAATTTTTTCAATTAAATCTTCGTCCAATCCTAAAATTTGAAGTACCTCCGTCGAGGCCGTGTTGATGTTCACCTTGCCGTCACCGTAGAGCGTGATCAGGCCTCCCCATTTCTTCAAAATCTCCTGCGTCATCCCTTTCACCAAAAGAAGCTCAGACAAATGTTCCAGTGGCGCATTCTTGGCGGGGTAGGGGATGTCCAAATCCTCATAATAATCCTTTTCTGCCCCTTTGGGTTCCGGAGAAGAATTTTGATCGCGCCAATCCACAATGGCATCCACGATCTCCTCAGAAGCCTCTGGTAAATTCAAGAGCACTTGCTTAGGGGCTGTGTTGATATTGATTTTTCTCTCCTCATCCACGATTCCGTATCGCGTCTTTATCTTCGATTCTACATCCATTTCCTCATAACTCACAGAAAATTTTCCGTCGCCCATTCGCTTATTTTTATAATAAGACGCGCTTAAAGCCCATTTTTGGAATGAGGCTTCATAATTTTCTAAATCTTGCTGAGTCAAAACATACATCGTCCAGCGCACCCCTGCCGCCGCTAAATAGCGCCCTTCCAACTGATCCATTCGATAGCGCAAGACCTTGATATGCAGCATCGCGTAAAACGCAAGGCTCGAGGCCATGAGCGAGAGAAGCACCAATATCCAAATGGAAATAATGAGAATAGACCCTTTTTCCCTATTCTTCATCCTCATCCTCTTCCTTCGGCGGTTCAATAAGCTCACCCAAAGGCAGCACCACGGGCTTTACCAAATTATTTTTCTTTTCCTTCACTTGCGCATTTAAAACCACCATGGCCGGCATGGCTTTAGAATCACTCCACTGGTCTCGAGTGACCAACCTTTTCTCTGCAGAGTCCCAATAGGCATATTCAAAATGAAGGTCTTTAAAAATATCCGTGATCCATTTTCCTTCAGGGGGAGACTCTAAAAAATTTTTCTCAATCGGGTACTGCGTCAAATACAAACCCTTCTTTCTTGAACTTTTATTCTCTTTTAAAAAGGAATAATCAACTTTAAACAATCGAAGAGATTCAACCCCGCTTTCGTCCTTCACCCTTCTCAAAGCGCAGAAGTAGATTTCATCGGCATGCCCCATGCACCGAACCCATTGATGAACGAATCCAACGCGAATATCATTGGCCACTTTTTCTAGGATGATCTTTTCTTCATTCGTGGAGTCCTGTTCTTTCTCAGAACGTTGCCAAAGCAGGATCCCCTGAGAAAGAATGGAATACAAAATGGCCCCTGTCACTGAAAAAAGAGAGGCGGCCAGCAGAAGCTCAATGAGTGTGAGCCCCTGTCTTCGAGGCCTCTTGGGCCTCTCTCTCCGACGCTTCTTCATCTTCCTTCTCCACCTTTTTAATCAGAAGGGTGTCTCCCGCGATTTTTCTTTTTTCTGAACCCTGACGCCATGAAACCTGGAGATCCACCTTCATAAATTTAACCGTTTTTTCATTTTCTTCTTCCTCTTCAGATTCCTTCTTAGACTTCACTTCATCCACCCTCAAATTCCACTTAAAATCCTGATCAGGTTTCCCAAAAACGCCCGAGCTTTCTCCCTCTTCTAGCTCAGGTTGAATTTCAATCTCGGACATTTTTGTTTCCAATAATCTCAAAGCCGTCAAATAGAATTTGGTTAAACGGTGCACCTTGGCCACATAGGTAAAAGAACGCACGGTTGCCGTGATGGCAATACTTAACACCACCAGGGCCAAAAGAGCCTCGATGAGCAAAATCCCTTTTTCTTCTTTTTTCATTTTTAACCTTCAGAAACTTTTCCCGTTAAACTGATTTTGAGATGTTTACGATCTTCTTGAATGTTTTCAAACTCCAGTTCTGTTTCAGTTGCGGAACCATCTGGGTAGAAAAAAATTTCTTCTTCGTCGGCTTTGATTTGAAAGCCCAAGGGAAGCATTTGGTCTTTTCCCAAATTTCCGCTCAGGCGTTCATAAGGTTCATCTTCGCGGTCTGGAGCTCGAAAAAGTGTAAAGGACGCTGTCTGGCGGGAAAGAAAAATTTTATAAGCTCGGCCTTCGAGCATCGCCAATTCATGGGCCGTTTGAGCCAGCCGCGAAAACTTTTGAGTCAGAACGGACAATTGAAACTGCTCATAGGTTCTGCGGAAGCGAGGAATGGCGATCGAACTTAAAACGGCAATGATCACAGTCACGATGAGAATTTCAACAAGGGTAAAACCCTGATATCTTTTATTATTGCGGCTGCAATAAAGCATGTGTTAGCCCTAATCAACCTAAATTGAATACTCACTCACCTTTATGCCAATTGACAATATCATCTTGAGTCCCGTCAGAACCATCGGGCCCTAAAGAGGATAGATCGAACCCCAAGGTATTTTGCTCTCCTGGACATTTGTAAAGATAGGTCTTCCCCCAAGGGTCTTTCGGAATTTTCTTCAGATAGGGTCCATTCCAATTTGTGGCACCGGCCGATTTTTCGACGAGGCTCGCAAGCCCCTGTTCTGTGGTGGGATAAGCCCCATTGTCTAATTCATAAAGATCGAGTGCCGTGCTGATATTAGATTCAATGTCTGCCTTCGTGGCTGTAATTTTAGCTTCCTGAGAGCGCCCCACCAAACGCGGGATGGCCATGGCCGCAAGGATGCCGATGATGAGAATCACCAGCATGATTTCGATTAAGGTAAATCCATGATTCATTTTGTCATTTTTCATTTTTCCTCATCTGATTAAAAAATTAATTTGAAAGATAGGAAGCAACATCGCAAAGGCAATCACGCCCACCACACCCCCGATCATGACAATCATGACAGGCTCTAAAAGGGAAGTGGCCAGCTTGATGTCTCGATCAATAGACCTTTCATAAGACTCTGCAATTCTCTTTAAGGTTTTTTCCAATTGCCCGCTTTCTTCTCCGATGACCAACATGTTAATCAAATTAGCGGGTAAGAATCCGCTTTTTTTTAATCTCTCTCGAATCCTCTCACCGCGGCTCACCCCTGTGCGCAAATCCCTAACCTCTTCTTTAAAAATGACATTTTCAATGGTCTCTTCCACGACTTCTAATGCTTGAACAAAAGGAATCCCATTTACCAAAAGCATATGCAAGGTTCTTGTGAAGCGGGCGATTTCTGTGTCACGATGGATGTCTCCAAAAAAGGGGAGTTTTAAGCGCATTCGATCCCAAAAAAGTTTTCCTTCGTATTTGCGCCGATGCATTTTGAAAGCAGCCCCGATTCCAATTGCAAAAAAGACAATCAGCCACCAATAATAGATCACCCCATGGCTGAAAGAAACCAAGAGCGAAGTCAAAAAAGGAAGGCTTTGCCCCAAATCCTCAAAAATTCCGGACATGCGGGGGACCACCACGGTCAGAAGAATGCAAATCACAAAAATTCCCACACACATCACAAAGACAGGGTAGGCCAGGGCAGCCTTAATTTTAGAGCGCATCTCTTCCTGCTCTTCGGCGAAATCTGCCAAACGCATCAGCACTTGATCTAAGGTGCCGCTGGTCTCTCCAGATCGGACCAAGTTAACAAAAAAGGGGGAGAAGATGGCAGGAAAGGCTCGCAAGGCATCTGAAAATTTTTGTCCCCCTCGAACAGAGGAGACGAGAGACTTCAGCATCTCATTCATGACCTTGCCTTCGGTTTGAGATTCCACAAGTTCCAGCGCCTTTAGAAGGGTGACGCCAGAACCAATCATGTCATAGAGCTGGCGGATAAACTGTGAGAGCTCTCGCTTCTTAATCTTATGGCGTTTGGCCTTTGGGGAAAGAGCCACTTGCTCCATCTCTCGCTCAATGCGAAGAGGGAAAAGGCTCTGATTTTGAAGGGTCAATGCCACACGGTCTTCACTCTCAGCCTCCAGAGTACCGGTCGTCGTCTCTCCTCCAACACCTTTGGCAATGTATTTATAGAGGGGCATAATTCAGTTGTAAGTTTTAAGTTGTAAGTTCTAAGTTTTAAAAACTAAAACTCAAAACTTATATCTGGTTTTCATCTTGACTCACCCGAATCACTTCGCTGACGCTGGTCAGACCCTTTTTGACTTTCTCCCAGCCATCTTGTCCCAGGGTTCTCATGCCTCTGGCCAAGGCCAGGGCCTTGACTTCATGGGCCGCTCTTTTTTTTACAATTAAATTTCGAAGTTCATCATCCAAAACTAAAAATTCATAAATGGCTGTTCGTCCTTGATAGCCCGTGAATTTACATTTCTCACATCCGTTTCCATCGTACGCCGGCGTAGAAAGTTCCTTCGGCGACAAGCCCAAAATGGAGAGATCCTCCGGTGTCAGCTTGACTTTGTTCTTGCAATGAGGGCAAATAAGACGTACCAGACGCTGGGCAATAATGCATTCCACAGAGGAAGCCACCAAATAGGGCTCCACTCCCATGTCCACCAAACGTGTCACTGCACCGGCCGCGTCATTCGTGTGAAGCGTGCTAAAAACCAAATGTCCCGTCAAGGCCACTCGAATTGTAATCTCTGCCGTTTCAAAATCACGAACCTCTCCCACCATCATAATATTGGGATCGTGACGCAACATAGACCTCAAGCCCCGAGCAAACGTTAAATCAATCTTAGGATGAATCTGTATTTGCGTGACCCCTTTAATCAAATATTCGATCGGGTCTTCAATGGTGATGATTTTCTTTTCCTCATTGTTGAGTTTTGAGAGACAGGCATAAAGCGTCGTTGTCTTTCCGCTTCCCGTAGGGCCCGTGACAAAAATAATACCATGCGGCTTTCGAATCATTTTCTCCAAGGTCTCTAGATCAGGAGGTAAAAGTCCCAGGCTTTCCAATTCCAAAAGAACGGTGTGGCTTGAGAGAAGGCGAATGTTGACGCTTTCGCCATAAGGCGTCGGAAGAATCGAAACGCGCAAATCCAAATCCTCTTCTCCTATTTTAACCTTGATTCTGCCATCTTGGGGAAGACGCCGCTCTGCAATATCTAAATTGGCCATGATTTTGATACGCGAAACAATGGAGGAATGAAAGTGACGGATGGTGGGGGGCATAGAGGCTCGATAAAGAACACCGTCAATGCGGTAGCGGATTCTCAAATCATCCTCAAAAGGTTCTATGTGAATATCCGTGGCTCGATCTTTATAACCCTCATAAAGAATTTGATTCACAAATTTAACAATCGAGGCATCTTCAGTTCCTTCAACTCCAGAGATTTCCTCCGTCTGAATGGTGGGGGTCTCAATGGCAATCGTAGGTCCGGATTCATTCAAGAGCTTCTCAACGGTTGCAGCACCGATTCCATAATATTTTTTAAGCGCTTCTTGAATGTCCCTTTCACCGGACAAAACGGGTTTGACATCACACTCTAAGGCTAATTTGATCTCGTCTAAGAGCTCGAGATTTTGCGGATCATTGGTGGCAATCACCAATTTAGAACCGCTTATTTCTACAGGAAGGAATTGATAATGATGCGCAAACTTAGCCGGGACCTTTCCAATAATCTCTCGGTCAATCACCTTATCTGAAAGATGTTGATACGGGATTTTTAAATGATCTGCAAGGAGAGAAACAATTTTATCCTCTGGGATGTATCCGAGTTTCGCAATGACTTGATCCAATCTTTTGCTGGATTTAATGGCTTCACGAAGAGAAGCACGGACGCGTTGCTCGTCCAAAATTTTTTGCTCCAAAAGAAAGCGGCTAAAATCATCATTGTTAAATCGTGTCAAATACATGATCGCCGGTCACCTTTTTTCGCCTCTTCTTGAATTGTAACAAGTTAGAGAGAGAATTTCAAAATAAAAAGAATAGGCATATCCACTTGACTCCCCCAGTAGTCGCCCGATTCATCGGGCAATCCATGCAAGGGACACAAGGCTGCCCCATAAATGGGGCGACTACAAATTCTTGCTATCTGAGGGGAATCAATGCATATGCCTAAAAAAGAATTCAGAAGACAGAATGAATAATGAATAAGGTGCATTATTTATTCTGAATTCTGAATTCTGTCTTCTGAATTCTTTTTCTTTATTCTCTTTCTTTTAAAAATTTCTTGATCAGGGGACACTACCCCATTACAATGGCCGCTACAGATGGAGGCAAGATGAGTCAAAAGCGAGCTTTGATCACGGGTATTACGGGGCAGGATGGTTCGTATCTGGCGGAGTTTCTTTTGGAAAAAGATTATCAAGTCTATGGGCTGATTCGGCGAAGCAGCACTCCGTCCCTAGATCGAATTCAACATTTGGATGATAAAATAGAATTGGTTTCCGGAGATTTGATTGATGAAAATTCTTTGATTTCGGTTCTCCGGGAAACTCGGCCTGATGAAGTTTATAATTTAGCCGCACAATCCTTCGTTCCTGCTTCCTGGACGCAACCCCTTTTGACAGGCGAAGTGACGGCCTTGGGGGTTGCCCGCATGCTGGAAGCCATTCGCATCGTCAATCCAAAAATTAAATTTTATCAAGCCTCCTCGAGTGAAATGTTTGGGCACGTTCAAGAAATACCTCAAACGGAGAAAACACCCTTTTACCCCAGAAGTCCCTATGGAGTGGCAAAACTTTATGGCCATTGGATCACGGTAAATTACCGAGAAAGCTATCATCTCTTTGCCTGCTCAGGCATTTTATTTAATCACGAATCACCCCGCCGTGGTTTAGAATTTGTGACACGAAAAATCAGTTACGGCGTTGCCTTGATTAAACACGGCTTGATTCAGGAACTCAGGCTTGGAAATTTGGATGCAAAAAGGGACTGGGGTTTTGCAGGGGATTATGTGGAGGCCATGTGGCTCATGCTTCAGCAAAAAGAGCCGAGTGATTATGTGATTGCTACAGGAAGAAATCACTCTGTGAAAGATTTTGTGGAGCTTGCCTTTAAACATGCAGGGCTCACCTGGAAAAATCATGTCGTTGTAGATCCTAAATTCATGAGACCTGCAGAGGTTCATTTTCTCTTGGGAAATGCCGAGAAGGGCATGAAGGAATTGGGATGGAGACCCAGAGTGGATTTTGAAGGCCTCGCTAAACTCATGGTTGATTCGGATATAGAACTGGTGGGACAACTCATTCAACAAAAGGACAGGAGCTTAATTTCAAAGGTTACCCATTGAATATTCTCATCACCGGTGTTTCAGGTTTTGCTGGCAGCCATTTGGCCGAATACATTGCGGGGCATGTCCCTTCCGCGGTGAAAATTCACGGGACCTACTTTCACTTGGAAGAAGCAAAAAAAAATTTAGGTCCTCTCTTTTCAAAACTCAAACTTTTTCATTACGACACGTCTCATCCTGAAACAATGGCGAAGATTCTTCGGGAATCCAGTCCTGAGATTATTTTTAATTTGGCCGGAATTGCATATGTTCCTGATGCAGAAAAAGACAAGTTCTTAACCTACCAGATCAACACCCTCAGTGTGGATAACCTTCTTGAAGGCGTTTCTAAAATTTGCCCTGGAGCAAAGATGATCCTCATCAGTTCGAGTGAGGTCTATGGCAAAGTCAAGCCCGATGAAACACCCCTTACTGAGAAGCATCCGGTCAATCCTCACAATATTTATGGAGCTTCGAAGGGGGCCATGGAACTCATTGGAAGATATTACTTCAATCATTCAGGCTTACAAATCATAACACTCAGGGCTTTTAATCACGCGGGACCCCGCCAGTCAGACCGATTTGTCATTTCTAATTTCTGTAGGCAGGCAGCAAAAATTAAATTGGGAATCTCCAGCCCCCGCTTAGAAGTAGGGGACCTTGAACCCCAGAGAGATTTTACAGATGTCCGAGACGTGGTACGAGGTTATTGGAATGCGGCGATCAGAGGAAAAGTAGGAGAGACCTACAATCTTTGCTCTGGTAGCGCTCATTCTATTAAAAAAATAGCTTCCATGATTGCACCATTGGCTGATCCTTCCATTGAAATTTTTCAGGATCCTACGAGACTGCGCAAAAGCAATCTGCCGTTGCTGTTAGGAAGCTTCCAAAAATTTCAAGCGGATACCGGCTGGAAGCCAGACATTCCTCTTGAGAAAACCCTGCAAGATGTTTTCGAATTTTGGATGAAATATGAAAAAGCAGTCGTAAGTTGTAAGTAAATCACGTCTACCCTCCATCCTCTTAATTTATCTTGACTCTTTTTGAGATGGAATGTCATAATTCGTCCACGTTTTTCCTAGACAAAAACCAATCAAAATAAAGAAGAGCCCGCTTGATATGAAAAATTTAAAAAATAAGCGTAAACTTTCGACTTTTTCCCTTTTTGTCATCAGTCTGGTTTGGATAGGTCTTTACATTTATCCAAATGTTTTTGGAGAGTCCTCTTCAGGGGGAACCCCTCCTTTTGCATTTTTTTCCTTCATGACCAATCCCCATTATACCTCCGTTGAGCGTGTTCTCCTCTGGAGCATTTTGGGGGTCGCGATTTCAGGCCTTCTTTACGCCCTCATGCTGGTAGGGCAGGTTCTTCGTGCTGAAAGAGGCACTGAAAAAATGATTCAGGTCGCCAAGGCGATTCGAGATGGAGCCAATGCCTACTTGATCCGACAATTTAAAACCATTGCTCTTCTCATTGTTGTCCTCACCGTGGCCCTCTATTATACGGGGCTGGGTGCAGGAACCCATGTAGCCATTGGGAGGGCTTTTGCGTTCTTAATGGGGGCTATTTTTTCAGCGATGGTCGGCTGCGTAGGAATGAACCTTGCCGTACAGGGAAATCTCCGCGTGGCGGCCGCCTCTCGAAAAAGTTTTGGAAATGCACTTCAAATTGCCTACCGCACGGGCACGATTACGGGCATGCTGACCGATGGTTTGGGACTTTTGGGCGGCACGGTGATTTTTATGGCCTATGGTGAAAAGGCTTATGAAGTTCTTTTAGGATTCGGCTTCGGAGGAACCTTGCTGGCCCTTTTCATGAGGGTAGGCGGCGGCATTTACACGAAGGCAGCAGATGTGGGGGCAGACATCGTTGGAAAAATTGAAGCTGGAATTCCGGAAGATGATCCCCGAAATGCGGCGACCATCGCTGATAATGTGGGAGACAATGTCGGAGACTGTGCAGGAATGGCGGCTGACATTTTTGAATCTTACGAAGTGACCATTGTTGCGGCCATGATCTTGGGATACGCATCCTTCGGACATAAAGGTGTGATTTATCCGCTTTTGGTCCGTGCGATTGGTGTTTTCTCTTCTATTATAGGGACCTATCTTGTGAAAGCGGGTGATAAGGGTAAAGCCTCTGACGCCATGAAAGCCATTAACGTAGGCTTTTGGGTGTCTGCTGCGATTTCCATTGTAGGGTTTATGATTCTTGGATTTTTATATTTGAGATTTGATCCCGCTTATCTCTTGACCTGGAAAATTCCAAGTATGGAAAACGCATCCTTTTGGATCACGCTTGGACAGTCAGGCCTCGACATGAGGCCGGTGTGGACGACCTTGATTGGAATTATTCTCGCCATTGTCATTAACCGGGTCACCGAATATTTCACAGGAACTGATTTTTCCCCTGTCAAAAGCTTGGCTCGTTCTTGTCAAACAGGTCATGCCACCAATATCATCTCGGGCTTCGCAGTCGGCTATGAATCCTCTGTATGGGCTGTTCTTGTAATTGCAGGTGCCATTCTCGGCTCTGTTCTTGTTTACGGGGGGGCCAGTGCCACCTTTGTCGCCTATGGCGTAGCCATGTGCGGTATTGGGATGCTAACCCTGACGGGAAATAACATTTCCATGGATGTGTTTGGCCCTGTCGCAGACAATGCAAATGGGATTGGTGAAATGTGCCATCTTGAAAAAGAGGCGCGTCAGACTTTGGCAGATTTAGATGCGGTTGGAAACACCACCAAGGCTATTACGAAAGGAGTCGCCATTGGCTCTGCTGTCATTGCCGCTGTCTCTCTCTTTAATTCTTATATCACAACGGTTGCCTCGGGTGGAGGAGGGGAGACCGCCATCGTCACGGAAGCCATGAAAGAGTTCGTCTCACAACTATTAACCGTTGCAGATCCCAAGCTTTTTATCGGGCTCTTAATCGGAGGTGCTATTCCCTTTCTCTTCTCATCACTCACCATCCGAGCTGTTGGACGAGCAGCCTTCTTGATTGTCAAAGAAGTTCGTACCCAATTTAAAATCCCGGGCGTTCGAGAAGGAACTGTCACGCCCGATTACGGGAAAGTTGTTTCCATTTGTACTAGAGCTGCTCAAAAAGAATTGATCGGGCCCGGGCTCTTGGCCGTATTCACACCCTTAATTGTAGGTTACAGCTTGGGAGTGATTGGACTCGCAGGTTTTCTTGCAGGTCTCATTCTCTGTGGGCAGCTTTTGGCCGTATTCATGGCCAATGCCGGCGGAGCCTGGGACAATGCCAAGAAAACCATTGAAGATGGTCTTTACGGAGGTAAAGGCTCTGAAGCCCATAAAGCCTCTGTCACAGGAGATACAGTTGGAGATCCCCTCAAAGATACCGCAGGCCCTGCGCTCAATCCCTTGATCAAGGTCATGAACATGGTCAGTCTCCTTAGCATTCCCCTGATTCTGCCTTACGATCGCCATATCATCGGGCTCATGAATAAATTTGCCACAGCACGCCAAATGCATGATACGGCAGGAAACCCCTTGGTGTTCAATCATGTTACCATGGGCCCTGCGGTCTATATTGGCCTGGCGGTTGCTGTTCTTGCCTTGGTCTGGACCCTTTGGAATTCCAAACGCGAGACGGCTGAGATGAAGCAAATGGATTTGGCGAAATAGCGTTTTGTGTTGATTTTTCCCTCACTTTTGTATAGAATAGATCTCTGGTGACTGCGATGAAAAAGCGTCAAAAAAGAATTCTTATTATTGACGATGATCAAACCATCGCTCTGATTCTCAAAGAATATTTGGAAAACAAGAGTTATTTTGTCTCTTACGCCACGCAAGTTTCGGATGTGGAGGGCCTTGTCTTAAAAGAAAAACCAAACATCATCTTCTTAGATTACCGCATGAGCCCACTCACAGGAAAAGACATCTTAGAAAGAATCAGCCTTTTGAGGGAACCTGTTCCCGTTGTCATGATGTCCGCTTATCGAACTCGGGAAGGTCTCTTCGAAGTTCAAAACCTAGGGGCCATTGATTATATCAGCAAGCCCTTTGATTTCGAAGAAATAGAATCTCTTCTCAACCGCGTCCTCCCTTAAACTTCTGCGTTTCTACGATCACTTTTCACCGCAGAGACCCAGAGGAAAGATATTATCTCTAAAATTCAGTTGTAAACACCCCCACTTTTTTGCTATGAAAGTGAGGCTCATTTTGTAGTCGCCCCATTTATGGGGCGGTCTATGACATTGGGGCATTTGGCATTGCCCGATGAATCGGGCGACTACAAAAAAAGCATGATTGGGAGAACTTTCATCGTACACGATGATCTCGAAAGATCATTAAAATTGATATAAAAAACAAAGGAACCAGGAGAATTTATGTCTAAAAAGAAAATACTTGTTGTAGATGATGAGCCCAACATTCAAAAAATGTTGAGAACGCTTCTTGAAATTAACGACTACGAGGTGGAAACCGTTTCAAATGGGGGAGAGGCCATTGATCGGGTCAGACTCGAGGCGCCTGATTTGGTTTTGCTGGACTTGGTCATGCCCAAAGTAGATGGGTATAGGGTGCTAGAGACTTTAAAAAAGGATAAGGAAACAAAAGATGTTCCCATTATTCTTTTCACGGCCGCACCCCCTGAAGTTGCTGCAAAAACAGGGACTTCGGCTGTGGATGCGGTAGACTATGTTTTAAAACCTTTTGACCGCGTCACGCTCTCTTTTCTTCTAAAAAGAATTAAAGAATTAACCGCATAGGAGTAACCATCTTAGGTTATGAGTACACAAATTAATAACACGCAAGATTTTGACAATGCCGTTCTCAATTCCAAAAAGCTTGTTTTGGTAGATTTCTGGGCTCCTTGGTGCGGTCCCTGCCGAGTGGTAGGTCCTGTGCTAGAAGAAATTTCAAAGGAGCTTTCGGAAAAGGTTGAGGTGGTGAAGATCAATGTGGACGAGAGCCAAGAACTCGCGGTTCGTTATGGAATCATGAGCATTCCGACGCTGATTCTTCTGAAAAATGGTAAAGTCATTGACCAGTCCATAGGTGCCTCTCCCAAAAATAAATTGGTCCAATGGATCAATTCCGCATCGGATAACAAATAAAACTCTTTGCCTCTAAGGATTATTTATCATGAAAATCACAGTGGTCGGAGCTGGAAATGTAGGCGCGACCGTTGCCTTTCTGGCGGCCCAAAAGGGTCTTGGAAATATTGTGTTGGCCGATATTCTGGATGGAATTCCTCAAGGCAAAGGACTCGACATTTTTCAATCCTCTCCCATTGCAGGCTCTAGCAGTCTCGTCCTGGGAACCAACCGCTATGAAGACACAGCGAATTCCGATATAGTCGTCATCACGGCAGGCTTGGCCAGAAAACCCGGTATGAGCCGTGAAGATTTGCTCAGAGAAAATGCAAAAATTATCGGAAACATTGTTCGTGAGATCATGAAGCATTCCAAAAATCCTATTTTGATAGTGGTAACCAATCCCCTCGACATCATGACCTATCATGCCTGGAAAGTCTCTGGGCTCTCCTCAAAAAGAGTGCTGGGTCAAGCAGGTGTCTTGGACAGCGCTCGTTTTAGAGCCTTCTTGGCTGAAAAACTTTCCGTCTCTCCTAAGGACATTTCGAGCATGGTGCTCGGAGGACACGGGGACACCATGGTCCCTTTGGTTCGTTTTACCACTGTGGCTGGAATTCCCATTGCCGATTTATTAGACAAGAGTACGATTGATACCATGGTCGAAAGAACCAGAAATGGGGGGGGAGAAATTGTGAATCTCCTTAAAACGGGCAGTGCTTACTACGCTCCTGGAAGTGCAGTGGTAGAAATGGTCGAGGCCATTGTGCTGGATCAAAAAAGACTTTTACCCTCTTCTTGTTTTTTAAGCGGAGAGTATGGCCTTCGCGATCTTTTCATGGGAGTTCCCGCAAAATTGGGCAAGGGCGGCGTGGAAGAAATTTTTGAGTTGAAACTTTTCCCGGAAGAATTAAAGGCCTTACAGAAATCAGCTGAAGTTTATCAAGAGGGAATTAAGGTTTTGTACCCTTAAAAAATACCAAAAATCAAATATCAAAAATCAAAATTAATGAAATGCGTTTTTTTGCTTATCCTTTTCTTGACCCTAACAGGCTGCGGTCACCCTCCCGATGGCTCTTCTCAAGATTACGATCAAAAGATAAAAAAAATCCAAAGAGACCTTGAAAAAGATTATAAAAATCCAAGAATTCACACCAACCTGGGCGTTCTCTATGAAAAGAAGGGTATCTTGGATCAAGCAGAAAAACATTACCGGGTTGCGATAGAGATTGACCCTCAATTCACGGAGGCATGCATCAATCTTACCAATCTTTATATCACTCAAAAGGACTATCCGGGTGCCCTCCAAACTCTTCAAAAGGCGCTGGAGGAAAATCCCAACGACCCCCATCTGGATTATCTCTTGGCCACTGTCTTAAGAGAAACAAAACAATACCTAGAGGCCTTAACCCAATACGAGAAAGTTCTAAAATTAGATCCTAAAAATACACTTGCCCAAAATTACATGGGCGTCATTTTCTATGAATTAAAGGAGTATTCAAAATCGGAAAGTTCCTTTCAGAAAACGATCGCACTAGATCCAAATTTTGCGGATGCCTATGGAAATTTGGCCTTTTTATACGATTTCAGTTTTCATGACAAAAAAAAGGCAATCGAATATTATGAAAAATTCTTAAATTTAAAAAGTGAGGGGCCCAATGTTGCCTTGGCCCAAGATCTTTTAAAAAAAGCCAAGGAGGAAATAAATCGGCCACTTCCTCTCTCTGAAACACCTGAGAGAGAAGATAAGGAGTCTAGGGAAATAAAAAAGGAAAACACGGCTAAAGAAGTCAAGGCCCAACCCAAGCCCTCCCCAGAAGAACCCCAGACTCACGTCCCTGAAGCAAAGTCCGAAACGAACGAGGCGAATCCTCCGCAAAAAAAATCTCCGCCTCCCATTGTAATTGTCAAAACCCCGCTCTTAACTCCTTCAATGCCATCTCCTGCTCCTCAAAACCAAGTCAGCCCAGTTGATTCTCCTCCCACCCCAAAAACCCAATCCAGTTTGAATGCAAAAAATGAGGCGGCCCATCATTTCAGCCTGGGATCCAGTTTTCAGGCAAAAGGGAAAAATGCAGAGGCCATTGCCGAATACGAAAAGGTCCTTCGGCTCAACCGATCCCACATGAAGGCCCATTACAATCTAGGCATC
Source organism: Chlamydiota bacterium (assembly GCA_016196885.1). GTDB lineage: Bacteria > Auribacterota > JACPWU01 > JACPWU01 > JACPWU01 > JACPWU01. Next base: position 67,353 of record JACPWU010000056.1, read on the forward strand.
CTTTACAAATGGAAGGGAGAGAGTGAAAAAGCAGCTCGTGAATACCTAGAGGTGATTCGCCTGGATCCAAATTTTGCAAAGGCTTATTACAATCTGGGAATTATTTTAAAAACCCAAGGGAAATGGGATGAGGCCATCTTAAAATTTAAAAGCGCGATTCAAATAGACATCCGTTACTCAGACGCCTACTTGGGCGTTGCCCTCGTCTACAGCCAAAATAAAAAAGACATTCAACGTTCCATTCCTTATTACAAAAAATACCTTCTCTTGAGCCCCTCAAGCCCAACAGCCGTGAAGATTAAAGGTTGGCTACACTCAATCGGAGAAGATGGATGAGACGGCTTGAACCGCTCAGCGTCATTCAAACCTCTTTGAAAAACAGCTTGGGGACTTTATTTCGCGGAAAAAAATTTTTCACAAAGCTTCTATGGATTCTTCCCCTTTTTTTGGTCGTTCAATTCTCTTACCCCTTTTTCAGACAATCCTTTTCAGAAAAGAACTCATTCCATCAGAATTCTCAAGCCCAGAGACTCTTCGAAGAAGGCAAATGGGAGATGGCAGCCATGGCCTTTGAAAAGGAAATAGTTTTATCTCCTCAAAAGGCTCAACTCCATCTCCAACTGGCGATCTTGTACGATGATTATCTTGGCAAAAAAGAACAGGGTATTGTCCATTATGAAACTTATTTAAAACTGGCTCCTGAAGATGAGAAGGCTCCTTTGGTTCGCCAATGGCTGCAAGAAATCAAACAAGAAGACAAAACCTTAATCTCTCACCCTCCTCCTCTAGGAGAAAAATTGGAAGAGGTCCAAAACAAGGAAGGAACTCATCTTTTAGACCTAGAAAGGGAAAATCAATCTTTAAAAAGCCAAATCACTGAACAAACCATTCAGATCCAAAAATTGCAACAACTCATCCATGAAAAAGAAAAAACAATGACCTCATTGAAAACTCAATCTGAAAGTTTATCCTCCGAAAAATCCATGCAAGAAACTTCAAAGGAACTTCAAGACGCTAAAACCAAAATAACTCAACTGGAAATGAACAAAAGATCACTTGAGATCCAGATTCAAGATTCTGAGGAGGCCAAAAACACAGCCAAGAAACAAATCAATGAGTTAAAAGCCCTTCAAGAGAGAAAACCTCCAACGGATCTCAGAGAAAGAAATCTTCAGACGTTTCGCGTTGAAAATGCTGAGCTAAAAAAGGAGATGGAGACCTATGAGGAAAATGAAGCCACACTCCTGACACAAATCAACACACTCAAGGTTTATCAAGAAAAATTAAAAAATAAAATTTTAGAATATCAGAAACTGATTCTTTCAAAATCTCCTAAAAAAGAAATTAGAGAAGGAACAACTCTTACACCGCTTCATATCAAACCCATGAAAAGGTACAAGGTTTGCAGGGGAGAATCTTTGAGAAGCATTGCTGAACGGATGTATGGAGATAAGGATAAGTGGAGGATTATTTACAATGCCAATCGCAGCAGAATTGTAAATCCAAATATTCTGACATCCGGCCAGGTACTGGATATCCCGGAAATCCAAAAATGATTGCACGGAGTCTCACATTCGCTTCGCTCAGTGCAAACTCTAAGGAAAGAAGAGGCTGGTGCGAAAATTCCCTCCCCCTTGTGGGGAGGGTTAGGGAGGGGGTGGATTTCTAAAATCAAATATCAAATATCAAAAATCAAAATGACAGTGTAAAATTTAAAATGTTTCTGGATTCTAAGCATATATAAAATTTTGCATTTTGATCTGTCATTTTGATTTTTGATGTATTTTCCACCCTCCCCTAACCCCTCCCATCAAGGGAGGGGAAAACAAGAGTTTTCGGCCCAGCCTGCCAGGGACGAAGGATTCATATTTATATGCAATCACCCTACGCCATTGAAACGGATGAGCTTGAAAAAAGATACGGAAAAACCGTTGCCGTTCAAAATCTCAACCTCAAGATCAAAAGGGGAGAGTTTTTTGCCTTCCTGGGACCCAACGCCGCAGGAAAAACGACCACCCTTCGCATGCTGACAGGACTCATCCCTCCTACAAAAGGCCGCATTAAAATTTTGGGATTAGATCTTCCTCAAGAGAGTTTGGCCATTAAGAGAAAAATAGGGTATATTCCAGATTTTCCATTTCTTTACGAAAAGTTAACGGCGTATGAGTTTCTAAATTTCATAGCCAGGCTTTATTCCCTTGATGAATCCTTTGCCGCCCAAGAGATAGAAAAACTGCTTCATCAATTTGACCTTTCTTCTGACCGAGACCGACTGATTGAAACATTTTCACACGGTCTTCGCCAAAGACTTGTTTTTTCGGCTACCCTTCTCCATCAGCCTGAACTTATCTTGGCAGACGAACCCATGGTCGGCTTAGATCCTAAGAGCGCCAAACTGGTTCGTGAAACCCTTAAGAAGTTGACGCGCCAAGGCTCCACCGTCTTCGTATCCACGCACACTTTGAGTTTGGCAGAGGAGCTCGCAGATAGAATCGGCATCATTCACAAAGGACGTCTCATTGCCATCGGAACAAGTGAAGAATTAAAATCAAAAACGTGCGATGCCCCCGATCTAGAGGCTCTCTTTTTGACACTCACACAAGAAGAAAGCAACGTCCCCCCTTTATGATCAAAACTCAAACAAAAGCTATTCTCGGAATTTATCTAAACTCTTTAAGAAATACGATTCTTCAACTTTGGCCCCTGACTTTGCGCAGTGACCTCATTTTCCTTTTTCTGGGAGGATATTCCATCGGAGGCTTTTGGATTCTATTAAAATCCTTCAACTTTCTTCACACCTTCCCCCTGGTTGGAAATTTTCTTTTGAATCGTCTCTGGCATTTTTTCTTTTTCATCCTGGGGATGATGCTTATCTTTTCAAACTCCGTGGTTCTTTACTCCACTCAATATCAAGATGCCCAAACGAGTTTTCTCTTTCATCTCCCTCTTCCCCCCAGAACCATTTTCTACAAACAATTATTGGAAGGGGCCCTTTGGAGTTCTTGGGGATTTCTTTTCCTCTCTCTCCCTCTCATGATTGCCTTCGGCATTTCTTCTCATCATTCATGGGCCTATTACCTTTTCAGCCCTTTTTTTCTCTGCGCCTTTATTTTTCTAACCTCCCTCTTAGGGGCGTCTCTGGTTTCATTTCTCATCAGTCTTCATCAGAGATATCGAAAAGTATTTCTCATCGGAATGATTTCAATTGGGGTTCTAATCATGTTTCAACTTTTTAAATTTCCGTCTGAGATTGAAGAGCCTGCCCGATTTCAGGTTCTGAAATTACTCGAGAAAATTTCAAAGAATTTTTCCTTTTCACTTTCTCCCTACCTTCCTAGCACCTGGGTGGCACAGGGACTTTTGAGTATGGGAGGTTTCCATCCCAGAGAAGGACTTTACTTCTTAGGAATGATTCTTGCCTTGGATACGATTCTGGCTACAGCCTTTTTTTACCTGGCCGAAAAATTCTATCCGGTCTTATGGGAGAGGAATCAGGAAGGCGGGGAAGATCAGCCCAAAAAGTATCTTTTGCGAGTACTCCAAAAATTTAAAATCTCTTCTCTGAATCAAAAAGATATTTTTATTTTCTCAAGAGATCGAACCCAATGGGTGCAATGGATGATCACTTTGACCTTGATGATTTTTTATCTGGCCAATCTGAAAAACATCAACACCTACTTGGATGAGGAGTATTGGAAAAACTTGGTTTTTTCCATGAATCTGTGCACCTGCGGCCTCCTCCTTTCAACTCTCAGCTTGCGTTTTGTATTTCCTCAGTTCAGCCTGGAGGCCCGAAAAAGCTGGATTTTGGGGCTTGCCCCTGTTTCTCTAAATTTTATTCTTAAAACAAAATTTAAATTTTTCTATTTTATCATGACGATCTTGGGCCAAGTATTTAATTTCATTTCAGGTTTTATTCTGAAACTTCCTCTCTCAAAAATTCTTTTATCCTCAGCACTCCTTTTTCTGATTCCCTTGGGCCTCATTGCAATCGCCTTGGGCATAGGGATTTTTTATCCCCAACCCAAAACGGACAACCCCTCAAAAATCATGTCGGGTCTGGGCGGAATTCTAACGCTTATCTTTTCGCTTGGATATCTCTTGCTCATGCTCCTTCCGGTCAGCATCCCATTTTATGTAAGATCGCTCGGAAAGCTGACCCCCTTATTACCATTTTATATTAGAATAGGGGGATGCGTTCTTTTCGATATTCTTCTTTCATTTATTTTGATGATTGTAGCTCTTAAAATAAGGAGAGGTTATCCATGGCAAACCCTAAATTTTTAAATTTCATCGATGGTGCTTGGTGCTCCTCAAAGTCAGGAAAAACCTTTTCCAATATTAACCCTGCCAACAAGGACGATATCATCGGAACATTTCCTGCCTCTGATGCCCAAGATGTTCAAAAAGCAGTCGAAAGTGCGGCTTCCTCTCTAGAAGAATGGCAAAAAACTCCTCCCCCTAAAAGAGGTGAAATTCTCTTTCGGGTAGGTGAAATCCTCCAAAATCGAAAGGAAGAATTGGCCCAACTCATGACGCGGGAAATGGGAAAAATCCTAAGGGAGGCCCGAGGCGATATTCAAGAGGCCATTGACATGGCCTTTTACACTGCGGGGGAGGGCAGGAGGCTCCTCGGTCAAACCGTTCCTTCAGAATTGCCAAATAAATTTTGCATGACCCTAAGAGACCCCGTCGGAATTTGCGGGCTCATTACGCCTTGGAATTTTCCCATGGCCATTCCGTCCTGGAAAGTTTTCCCTGCCCTCATTTGCGCAAACACCGCTATTCTAAAGCCTGCCAGTGATACCCCGGCCTCTGCCACAAAATTTGTTGAAATTCTTTTAGAGGCAGGTCTTCCTCCTAAAACCTTGCAGCTGGTCCACGGCACAGGCCCTGAGGTAGGCACTCCTTTGGTGAAACATCCCCAAATCGAACTCATTTCCTTCACAGGCTCTTCTCAAACGGGTCAAGAGATTGCCGCTTATTGTTCCCAACATCACAAAAAGGTCTCCTTGGAAATGGGTGGGAAAAACGCCCAAATTGTCCTTGAAGATGCTAACTTAGACTTGGCCCTCGAGGGCATTGTCTGGGGAGCCTTCGGAACCACAGGGCAAAGATGCACGGCCAGTTCCAGGCTCATTCTCCAAAAGAAAATCGCCAGTGAGTTGACCCACAGACTCCTTAACAGGGCAAAAAATCTGAAACTGGGGAGCGGTCTTCTCTCGTCAACAGAGATGGGGCCTCTGATCAATCAAAAACAGCTTGAGAAGGTCTCCGAATACGTCCAGATTGGACAAAAGGAAGGCGCTCAGCTTTTGACCGGGGGGCATCCTTACAGGGAAGGGGAATGCTCAAAAGGATTTTTCTTCTCCCCTACCATTTTCACGAATGTCCATTCTCAAATGCGTATTGCGCAAGAAGAAATTTTTGGACCCGTTCTTGCCATCATTGAGGTAGAAGATATTGAAGAAGCCATTCATGTGGCCAATGATACCTCTTACGGCTTATCCCTCTCTATTTACACTCAGGATATCAATCAGGCCTTTCATGCAATTCGGGCTTTTAAATCAGGTATTGTTTACGTCAACGCGCCCACAATCGGGGCGGAGGTACAGCTTCCCTTTGGTGGCATCAAACACACTGGAAATGGACACCGCGAGGCCGCTCAAACGGCTCTAGATATTTTTTCAGAATGGAAAACGGTCTTCATAGACCACAGTGGAAGGCTGCAGAAAGCGCAGATTGATTAGAAATTTGAATTTTGATAATAGGCATATGCACTTGATTCCCCTTTGTAGTCGCCCGATTCATCGGGCAAACCCATGCAAGGGGCACAGCCCCATGAATGGGGCGACTACAACTTCTTGCCATGGCGCTTGCTATCTAAGGGGAATCAAGTGCATATCACACGTTCCACATTGTTAAAATGTTTAAATTCAAACGCGTATTCATCCAGGCTGTTTCCCTCTTTGTGAAAAAGCCGATGGTGCTTTTTGCACAAGCTCTCCACATTATCCTGGGAAGAGGGGCCTCCATGAGACTTGGGCATGACATGATGAATATCCAACTCATCCGTGGCAAATTCGTGCTTGCATTTCTTGCACCGATAATTATCCCTTTGAAGAATTTTATCTCTGAATTTCTTATAATTTACCTTTTCAAAGTCTTCCATAACAATCTCTTCCTCCTTTTGAAAAATAAAAAGTGGCACTATTATAAATAAGACTGTTAAGATGTAAAGAGGAAAGATGATAAATTTCAGGCCCACGCACTTGATACCTCTTTAGATAGCAAAAGAATTTGTAGTCGCCCCATTTATGGGGCAGCCCCTTGCATGAATTTGCCCGATGAATCGGGCGACTCCCAGGGGTATCAGGCGCATAGGCCGAATCAATTTTTCATATGGGGAATTTGATACCATGAAAGGCATTCAAAGAAGACAAAATAAAATCATTCCGCTTCTACGGCCTGCCCATCCTCATGGGCCATCTCTCAAAGTGAAAAATGCGGGAAAAAATTCTCATGACAAGTGGGTAAGAAAAAATAAAGATGGCGACGTCCCAAAAAATACCTAGGCAAATTTTCTTTTTCTTTGGACCTGATGAGTTTTTGCTTCGAGAAAAGGTAAAATCCCTTCTGGATTCCAAAGGGTTTGATTTTTCTCATGAAGCAGTTGAGACCCTAGACGGAGCAGCATCGGTATCTATGCAGGAAATCTTGGCTTCTCTCCAAACCCTTCCCCTCTTCACAGAAACAAAATACATCTGGATTAAAAATCTTCGTCTTTTGGAAAAAGGAGGAAGCCCAGAGGAAGAAAAAATCTTTTGCGAGACGATCGAAAAGGGAATCCCTCTCCAAAATGTCCTCATCATCACCCACTCGAGGGTAGATCAAAGGCGAAAAATCTTTATGGCCCTGAAGAAAATATCCATCTGGGAAGAGATTTCTTTATCCGAAACATATCTGAAACAGAAAATCGAAAAAATAGCTCAGGATTTTGGAAAGAAAATACACTTTAAGGCCCTGAGCTACCTGATGGAAGAACTGGGGGACAACCCCGCCCGTTTGACTCAGGAATTAGAAAAGATTGCTATTCACGTGGGCCCTTCCAAAACCCAGATTGAGGTGGATGACATTTCAAATCTCATCACATCCCGAAAAGAAGAGCCCTTCTACAAATTTGCAGACGCCTTTGTCAATCCTCAAAAAATGGTTTCCCTTAAAGTGGTTCGCCAGCTTCTCTTACAAGACGAAAATCCCATTGGAATGATTCTCCATTTGGTTGGGCATTTACGAATGCTTATCCAGGCACGAACTTTAGTAGAATCAGGGTCTATGAATGAAAGTGAAATTCCATTTTCATATCACAAGAATTGGATAGAACAAAAAATTCAAAAATCACCCCCTCAAATCATGGAACAATTTCCGCAAGAAGCCCATCTTTTAAAACAGCATCCTTACCGAATTCATCTTTTAATCAGACAAAGCCTACAATGTTCACTCTCAGAGTGGATTCAACGATTTTTAGACGTTTACGAATCCTATTGGGAGTTGGTCAATTCAAAACCGGCTGGAGAAGTTTTAGAAAAATTGATTTTGAAATCCTGACATGATGGACGACAAATCTAAAATGATAACCTGGACTACAAAAATTCTCGATTGCAGTCTTCTAACCCTCCCCGTTGCCATCACTTTCTCGAGGGCCCTGGTCGAAATTCTACTGGTTGTCATTATCTTTACCTGGATTTTCCGAGCTCTTCTGGAGAGAAAAACCCTTTGTGTAGAAATTCCCTTCCTTCTTCCTCTTTTTTTCTTCTTCATCTCCGGGGTACTTGCACTTGTCCATGCCCCTTTCCTCTTTAAAAGCTTTAAAGAACTCTTGAATATCTTGGAATACCTCTTTCTTGCGATGATCGCACGAGATCAATTCCGATCTGAAAAGAAGATTCTCCTCCTGACAAAAATCATCGTCTATACCTCTCTCGTTATTGGAATAGATGGAATCGTTCAGCATTGTTTCGGCCATGACCTGATTCATGGGAGAGTTCTACAACCTTTTCAAGAAGCATTCAGACTCACCGCCTCCTTTAGTCACCCCAATGGACTGGGGGCCTATCTTGCGATGAGTTTCCCCATTCTGTTATCTCTGATTTATCAAGAACGCCGATGGATTTATTTTCCAATCATTCCTATCTTACTCATGGTTCTTGCACTCACTTACTCCCGGGGGGCGTGGGTCAGTTTGTTTTTTTCCCTGATTCTCTTTGCATGGTTTAAGAATAGAAAAATGATCGTTGCAATGATTCTCTTGATACTCCTTTCCTGGTTCATTCTTCCATCTTCTATTACTCATCGAATGCAAGACACCTTTAATTTTTCCAATGCGACCATCCAAACAAGGCTCCAGACATGGAAGGGGGCGTGGGATTTATTTCTCAAACATCCCGTCACGGGAAATGGACTCAAAAGTTTCTCTCTTCTCCTTCAAAAAGGATATGTGCACAATTGCTATTTGCAAATCCTCGTAGAAATGGGAGCCTTGGGACTTTTAAGTTTTCTGTGGATTTTGGGATATTTCTTCAGAGGGCTATTTTCTTGCCAGAGGAAAACATTCAACATCGGCTATGGCTGTTCCATCCTTGCTTTTACCATTCATTCTCTCAGTGACACCCATCTCTATTCCATACCCATTGCAACCTTCTTCTGGTTGATTCTGGGAATCGGCATTAGCTTATCGTCAACTCTTTCTTCCACAGAATATCTCGATTCATCCATAAATAGTAAACCATCGAAAACACTGTAAAAAAAGTAACCAAGATGACGAGAAATTCCTTTGTGAAAAGCGCCACATTCCTCGCAAGGCCGAGCAAGGGCTCATGGATGAGCTCCAGCCATCTCAAAAATCCTAAATGAAAAAGCAAAATATATTGAAAGAGAGCCTTTCTCTTACCTAAGAGATTGACCCGAATGTCTCGACGTTCCTGACGGACCAGAATCCGAAGATCGGTCATGGCCAATTCTCGAATGAGAACCAGAATCACAAACCAAGAAGGAAGCGCGTGCAAGGAAAGAAAATATAAAAATAAAATCACCACAAAAATTTTATCTGCCAGGGGATCTAGAAATTTACCAAATTTTGTCACAATCCCGTAACGGCGTGCCAAGTAGCCATCGAAATAATCTGTAAAACCCACCAGCGTGGCCAGCACATAACCCGATAAAAATAGAGAGGGTGAATTTTGGAAAACCAAATAGAAGGTGAGCGGCATAAGAAGAATTCTCAAAGAGGTTAATTGGTTGGGTAAGTTCATTCTTCTAAATATCCCCTGATCCCAGTAAAAGAGGCTTTTCTACCGGTGGTAGTTCAAAGCCGAAACAGATGTTTTTTTACAACTCCCCTCTTCTTTTTAAAAGGGGGATAAGAAATTTGCGTTTGATTAAGAAAATTCTTTAGGGTATAATTCATACGATTTGATTCATGAACAAACTATAACCTGTAGGGTGCATTTTTGGAAAGAAGAAAACGTTATTTCATTGATAGAGGCATTCAACTCTCCTTCCTTAAATTTATTACGGTGATTGTCCTTTTGGTTTCGGGTGCCTTCGGTTTCTTTTTGATTCGTGTCAACAGTTACCTAACGGAATACATCCTGGCTACCATCGAGAGCGATTCAGGAAATGCCGTTCATATTGACACGAAGCCCATCATGAAGGACCTTAAAGAAGAGCTTCACAAAAAAGATTTTCAATTCTACATTCAGCTCTATCTTGCAATCCTGATCTTTGGATTGACCGTTGCCTTTATCAGCATCCGATTTAGCCATCGAGTGGCGGGCCCTATTTACCGAATCAAAACGGTGCTTGACCGGGCAACCCTTGGAGACTTTTCGCCTCGTATCACCCTGAGAAAAAAAGATCAATTAAAAGACCTTGCTCAAAAACTGAACACCTTGTTAGACACCCTTGAGAAGGAGAAGTAGTGCTCTAATTTTATGACCCAACATCTCATCATTGACCGCTCTCTTCCTGATCCGGCGATTATCAATCAGGCCGCGCAAGTCTTAAGAGAAGGGGGGCTTGTTGCATTTCCAACAGATACCGTTTATGCACTTGGAGTCAATATTCTCCTACCGGAATCAGTCAAGAAAGTCTATGAGGCAAAAAAGAGAGCTCGCGAAAGAACGCTTCCCATTCTCTTATCCCACTCGCAACAATTGGAGCACCATCTTGAATCCCTGGACGGACGAGTAAAAAAATTGATCGAATGTTTTTGGCCGGGTCCTCTGACACTTGTCCTCACCTGTAACAAGGGAACGCTCTCGGGACAAAAAGTGGGCTTCCGAGTTCCTGACGACTTGATTGCAAGCAAAATCATTGATCAGACAGGGGTTCCCATTGGCTGCCCCAGTGCAAATTTGAGCGGGGAAGCAGGCGCCCGAACGGCTCAAGAAGTTCTCAAAGACTTAGACGGAAAGATTGATCTTTTGATTGACGCGGGTCCGACCCGTATCGGAAAAGGTTCGACCATGGTGGAAGTAGAACCCAACAGAATTAAGTTCCATCGCTACGGATTTATTTCTGAAGAGCTCATTGACACGTGTCTGAACCGCCCGCATCTTGAAAAGGGAAAAATTAAAAAGGTTCTCTTCGTTTGCACGGGGAACAGCTGTCGAAGCGTTATGGCAGAGGGTCTTTTCAATAAATGGGCGGGTGACAAAAAGGATATCAAAGCCGTCTCTGCAGGGACCACGGCCTTTCCGGGGATCCGCCCCTCTGAAAACACCATTCTCGTCATGAGAGATGAAGAGGCGGACGTCTCCTACCACCTCTCTCAATCTCTTACGCCTGAGCTGATCTCAAGTTCAGATCTCATCATTGCTATGACTAAAGCCCATCAGCGTTTTATCCTTGAAATATCTAAGAATCCTGAGGTAGATTCAAAGAAGGTTCATATTCTGATGGAATTTGCAAGCCGATGGGATTTTTTCGGCATGGACGTCGAAGACCCGATAGGACAACCCTTATGGGCCTATCGCAATTGTCTAAAAATGATGCGCGATCCCATTTTAAGATTGGTAGGGACGTTATGAAAATTGCATTGGGGGCCGATCACGGCGGTTATAAACTCAAGGAAGAAATTAAATCTAAACTTGAGGGCCTGGGTCATCAAGTCACAGACGTAGGATGTTTTAATGAAGAATCCGTAGATTATCCAGACTACGGGGCCCGGGCCTCTAAAAAGGTTTCTGAAGGGAGTTCAGACCGGGCCATTCTTCTGTGTAAAACCGGAATCGGCATGAGCATCGTGGCCAATAAAATCAGAGGGGTGCGAGGAGCACTCTGCATGGACGAAAAGATGGCCAAGATGAGCCGCCTTCACAACGACGCGAATGTTTTGATTTTGCCTGCGACTTACGTCAAAGAAAATCAGGCGATGAAAATTGTGGATGAGTGGCTCAAGACCGATTTTGAGGGAGGCCGCCATGAGAAGAGGGTTAAGAAGATTAAAGATATAGAAAATCATTAGAAATATCAAAATGCAAAGATCAAAATGCAAAATGACAATCCAAAAATCAAAATTTTTCAACGCAACAACATGGGAGACATTTTAAATTTTGCTATGAAAGTGAAGCTCATTCTGTAGTCGCCCCATTTATGGGGCTGCCCGATGAATCGGGCGACTACAAAAAAAGCATGATGGGAAGGACTTTCATCACACACGATGATCTCGAAGGATCATTGAAATTAATATGTCATTTTGATTTTTGATATTTGAATTTTCCAGGAAATGAAACCATGACAAGCAAACTTGAACAAGTAGATCCAGAAATTGCAAAGGCCATTCATGAGGAAACCCTGAGGCAGGCGCAAGGTCTAGAACTCATCGCCTCCGAAAATTTTGTCAGCGAAGCTGTTCTAGAAGCCCTCGGCTCCGTGATGACCAACAAATATGCGGAGGGTTATCCCTCCAAGCGATGGTACAACGGCTGCGAATTTGTGGACGTTGCAGAGCAATTGGCCATTGACCGCGCCAAGCTTCTCTTTGGAGCCGAGCATGTAAATGTGCAGCCCCACTCCGGCTCCCAAGCCAACATGGCTGTCTATTTCAGCAAGCTCCAGGTAGGGGATACCATCCTGGCCATGGACCTGGCCCATGGCGGACATCTCACCCATGGGAGCAAAGTCAATTTTTCAGGAAAATTCTTCAACATTGTTTCTTATGGCGTCAATCGAGAAACCGAAAGAATTGATTATGAAGAGGTTCGGCAATTGGCCCTAAAACATCGCCCCAAGCTGATTTTAGGAGGTGCCAGTGCTTATCCCAGAATCATTGATGCTCAAAAATTAAGAGAAATCGCTAGTGAGGTGGAGGCTTTTCTCATGGTGGACATGGCCCATTTTGCAGGACTGGTTGCGGCGGGGATTCACCCAAGTCCGATCCCGTATTCTCACTTTGTCACCACCACAACCCACAAGACGCTTCGAGGTCCTCGAGGCGGTATGATTCTTTGCAAAAGTGAATTTGCAAAGGAAATTGATTCGCAAATATTTCCAGGCATTCAAGGCGGGCCTCTCATGCACGTGATTGCAGCCAAGGCAGTGTCCTTCAAAGAAGCCTTGTCGCCCCACTTCAAGGAATATCAAAAACGTGTTGTCGCCAATGCACTCACCCTGGCCAAGAGCCTTACAGAAAAGGGCTTGCGGATTGTTTCAGGAGGCACAGACACGCACCTCATGCTCGTGGATCTTTCCGCTTGGAAACTCACAGGCAAAGATGCGGCGACTTATCTCGACCGCTCAGGGATCACCGTTAATAAAAACCTCATTCCATTTGACAAAGAAAGTCCTTTTAAGGCAAGTGGCATTCGGATCGGAACTCCGGCCATCACGACACGGGGAATGGGTCCTTCCCAAATGAGTGAAATTGCAGAGTTGATTACGGACGTTTTAAAACATCCAGATGATAAAACGATTCAGGGCGTGCGTCAGAAAGTTCTAAAACTCTGCGAACAATTTCCCCTCTATCAGGATCGGCTCTAGGTGAAATGTCCTTTTTGCTCCCATCTTGAAGACAAGGTCGTAGACTCCAGAGAATCCGGAGAAGGGGATTCCACTCGAAGAAGACGCGAATGCCTTAAGTGTGGAAGAAGATTCACCACCTACGAAAAAATAGAAGAAATCCCTCTTAAAGTGGTAAAGAAAGACAACACCCGCGAGGATTACGACCGCCGTAAAATTCTAAATGGTATTTTAAAAGCCTGTGAAAAAAGACCTGTCAGTGTTGAACAAATTGAAGGCATGGTGGATGAAATCGAGCGGGAAATCGAAAAGGGATACGAACAAGAAGTCCATTCCAAGGAGATTGGGGAGCTTGTCATGGCAAAATTACACAACTTAGACGAAGTCGCCTACGTTCGATTTGCCTCTGTGTACAGGCAGTTCAAAGACGTGAATGAATTTATGGAAGTGATTAAGAAGCTATTGAAGGGATGAAGTCCTGTAGGGCTCTACTTTTTCAGCTCAAAAATCTCGCACTGCTTCAAAAGCCACTGATAATACTCATAAAATATCTTTTGTTGTTTTCTTGCCAATACACGGTCGTGATAAGCTGTTTTTAATTTCTCAAATTCTTCCCTAGAAGGATCTAGACTTTTCTTAACCCAGAAAAAGGCGCTGCCATTTTGAGTTTCTACCACTTGCGATATTTTTCCAATCTCTACGTCCCAAGCCGCTTTCCGTATCATTCCATACGCATCAGATGAAACCAGAGATTCTGGACGGGTAAAAGGGGAGAGCTTCTCAACTTTTTCTCCAAGCGCCTTGCAGCTTTGAGAAAAAGAAAATTTAGGATCATTTTTTGCCGAGAGTAATTTTCCGTAAATTTCCTCGGCTTTTTTCTTCGCTTCTTCTTTGGCTTTTTCCCCGATCAACAAATCACGGACCTGGGTCTGGACCTCTTCCAGCGAAGGAATGTAGGAAGGTTTCTCCCTCATAGGAACCACGACGTAATAAACCTCATTCACCCAAACGGGCTCCAGAGATTCTTTTAAGTCACCTTCAAAAATATTCTTGAGAAGGCCCGCTTCATTTTTCCAAATGGGTAGGGGGTTCCCCCGGGTAAAAAAATCTGTTCTTTGGACAGGAAAACCACATTCTTGAGCTACCTTCACAAAGGATTTTTTCTTAGATAATCCGTGATAAATCTTTCTGGAAATTTTCTGAGCTAACTTGGACGCCTTTCCTTTTTTTAACTGGTTTTCAATTTCTTGAGAAACCTCCGTCAGGGGTTTCTTAAAGTTCTCTTTATGTTTTTGATAAAAAGTTTCCACCTCCTTGGAAGAGACCACCATCTTTTGATCGGCCAAATCCTTGACATTCACCGCAAAATAATTCACCCTTCGCTGGACGCCCACTCTAAAATTTTCCGGGTGCTGATCGAAATACTGTTTCAATTCCAGCTCATTCACAGAAACAGAATCCAGAAAGCGGTTCGAGGCAATCTCGCAATAGCGAATGTCCAATTTTTCCTTTTCATAATAATAAGACTCGTAAATTTCATCATCAGAAACCTGAACGAGTTTCTTCAATGCCTCTTGAAATTTTTCAATAAGAAGGGTCTCTCGATAGGCCTTTTCAAATTCATAGACGGAAAGCTTTAGGGCGTTCTTCACATAAAATTCATATATCCTGGAATCAAATACATCCTTGGGATCTTTTGCAAAGGCCTTCACAATCTCGCGTGACAATTCCTGATCGGTAACGCCTACCCCTGACTTTTGAGCCTCGTGAAGCAGAATCATTCGCTGCCAGGCCACTTGCTCTAAGAAAGAGGGATCCCGAAGCGACGATTGCTTCAAACTTAAAATGGCCGATGCATTGTTTCTCTCTTTGAGAAAATCTGAGAGACGGATCTTCTGTCCAAAAAGAATACCTACCACCCCATCTTCCTTGCGGGCAAAAACACTCTCGATCCCAAAAAAGAGAAAGGGCGGAACAATCAGGGTAAGCAAAGTCCATAAAATGAGCTTCGTATTTTTTCGAATCTTCTTGAGCACAGACACCTTTTTGTTCTAGAATGATGGGGTATCTTCTATTATTTTTCACAAAACTTCAACCTAAAGTTATCATCTTCCACTCATTCTTAAAAAAATCTTGCCAGGGTAGACAACGTACTTTCCCCAGTTGAATAGGCTGAGATATGTTTGAGACCACAATCAATTCTGCTTCAGGAAATTCTTCCGAGAAGCTACGAAGCCCTCTGATTTGATCTTTCGTAATGGTGGAAGTAGCCTTGATTTCGATGGCGCGGATTTTGTCGCCTCTTTCTTGGACAAGATCTACCTCAACTCCGGAGCGTGTCCTAAAAAAGCCTATTCGATGTTCTGTTCTCAGATAGTCATGCAGGCGTATGAACTCAAGAATGCAGAAGTGTTCAAAGAACTTTCCAAAAAGAGGAGTCTTTGGACGAAGTTCTGTTGAGAGGTTTTGCGTGAGTGTATTCACAACACCTGTATCAAAAAAGTAAAACTTGCCATGTGTAACCAATTCTTTTCGAGAATGATGGTGTCCCCAGGACGACAAAAAGAAACCGATGAGCGTGTCTTCTAAAATCTCATAATAGGAAGCAACCGTCTTACGTGGAACAGCGGCTTCTTGACCCATTTTTGTCATATTGATAAGCTCACCGTTTGAGTAGGCTGCTGATTCCAAGAATCTATGGAAGGCATCTAGGCGTCTTGTTAAAGCCTCTGATTGTATCTCTTCTCTCAAATAGGTCATGACATAAGCCTTCATCTGTTCCATTTTTTCCTCCCTCGTTCTGTCAACAAGAGAAGGAAGAGTCCCAAATTGAAGAGCATCTAAAAGAGAAAAGTGCTCTCCTATTTCTAGGAAAGAAAGAGGATAGAGACTTCTTTGCCAAGCGCGACCGGCCAGGAGATTGGCTCCTCCTTTTTTTAATTTTCGAGCACTTGAACCACTCAAGAGAAAACGAATTCTACCTGGATAACTTTCCAAAAGGGAGTGGACCTCATCAAGCAAAGGGGGAATTTTCTGTATTTCATCAATATGAATTTGAATGGGTCCCTGACCTTCATGTAACAAGGCCTCGATTTCATGACGTAAGAGGGACGGATCCGCCTGGAGTTTTAAAAAGTCATCACTTTTAAGCAGGTCGTGAACAATTTTAGGCCCCTGTTCTGCTGCAAGATAATTTCTGATCAAAGTGCTTTTTCCTGTGGTACGAGGCCCAAAAAGAAAAAAAGACTGATGATGGGGGATATTCTGTATTTTAAACAATCTCGTATACATAGTTGCCATTATACGTCTAAATACGGCAACTGACTAGCCAAAATTCATAATAACGCCAAAAAAAGAGATATTTAACACCTGTATTGGAATTATCAGGAGCAGAGCAACATAACGAAAATGACTGGACGAATTCAGTTCTTTACTTCTCCCTTTCTGATTTTTATAATGGCCCCATGGATTTATTTTTATATGACGAAATTCTGAAGGATATCCAAAAAGTTCTGTGATCCATATTTTAATTGATGTCCATAATTATCTTCACTCCATCCCTCGCTATCGAAAGGCTCTTTCTAAAAATTACGGCCAGGCTCTTCTTGAGCTCTTACACGACCTTGTCGAATATCAAGACTGGACACAAAATCACCTCATCTTGGTCTTAGACGGTCGCGCTCAAGAAAACGTTCAAAATCTAAAAGGGGTAGATATTCTCTTCAGCGGCCCGGATAAAACAGCTGATTGCCTCATCGAAAAATGGGTTGTTCAACATCCCCATAAAAATGGGATTCTGGTGATTACATCTGATTTTGCGATTCAAAGGGCGGCCTTGGCTGAAGGCGGACGTTTCATGAGCCCGGAAGAATTCGATCGAAGGATTCAATGTGAATTAGAGGAAGAAAAGCCCAAAGATTTTACATTTTAAATTTTTAGGTTGAAAAGCCCTGGCTTTTTTCACATACTAACGAGAAAATGACATAGGTGCTTGATACCCCTGGTTCAATGCAATTTGTAGTCGCCCCATTTATGGGGCCGACCCTTGTATGGATTTGCCCGACTACAAAGATCGCCCGATGAATCGGGCGACTACAAAAGAAGGGTTTACAATATGTTTTCGAAGATCTTATTCTTGAGCAGCCTGCTCTTCTTGGCAGCAATTTTTCAGGGTTGTCAAACTCCGCAGGGGGGTTCATCACTCCCTTGGTCACAACCCGAATCTTGGGAAACAAACCCCACCGTGGGAATGTCTTATTAAGCGATTCATTTTGGAGGAGTACATGATAAAAAAAATCACTGTTGTATTGAGTCTTTTTCTTTTTTTAATTCACCCCCTTTCCAGTTTCGCCCGATGGAGAGATCAGGGTCAGTCTGAAAAATATTTCAGCTTTTGGGAAAAGAAATTCGAGTGGGAGGCTTCCGCCATTGAGGGCTATGCCCTTTTGCTAGACGAAAATTATAGCATTGCAAGAGAAAAATTGGAGAAGGCAATCTCTTTGGGTTGCCCCCTTGGCAAAGTTTATTTTCAATTAGGACTTTGTTTTGACAAACTAAACCAACGTGGAGAGGCCACTGAAAATTACAAGCACTCTCTTGATCTTCTTTCTAAATCAGACGAAAGAGACACTCAAGAATATGCCTTTTTGGCTCATTATAATTTGGGTGTCCTTTGGATAGAAGAGGGGAAAGACCCGGAGGCCGTTGGCGAGTTTGAAAAGGCCGTCCAGCTCAAACCCCAAGATGCATCCTCTTACCTCAATCTAGGCTACCTTTATTCCAGGAACGACATGCTGGAAAAAGCGGTCGATGCCTATCAAAAAACCATTCAATACGACCCTCAGGCAGCCCTGGCCTATTATAATCTTGGAATTGTGCTGAGGCATCTGGGTCAATCCCAAGAAGCCCAAGAGCATTTCTCTCATGCCAAGACACTGGACCCAACGCTTGAGGCAAAAACTCAAAAAGCTGCAACCGAATCCACCGAAATCAAAGACCCCTGGAATCTGACCCCTGAAGAAGTCGCAGAGATTCGTTCTCGTGCCCAGGGAGTTGAAAATCTCACAGCTGTTGGAAACCTTTATTTTGCTAGGAACGAATTTGAGAATGCCCTCGCGATGTATGACCAAGCTCTCGCGGCTGATCCAAGCCGTGCAGAGGCCTACACGGGAAGGGGACAGGCCCTTCTTCAACTGGGCAGAGCCTGGGAGGCTCAAAAACCTTTGTTCAAAGCCCTGGAATTGGAACCCCATCAATGGAATGCCCACGTCCAACTTGGGAAGGTTTATTACGATCTTGGCCGTATTCAAATGGCCCGCTTGGAGTTTGAAAAAGCTGAGGCACAAAACCCCAACAAAATCGAAGTCCTTTTTTATCTGGGTGTTGTCCATGAATACAGCGGCGATCGTCGTTACGGCAAAGATTTTCCAGCTTCACAAGCCATTCAATATTATGAGAAAGTCCTGGAGCTAGCCCCCGATCATATGAAGGCCCGTACCAATCTGGGAAATGTCTACGCGAAAACAGGGGATTGGGAAAGAGCGAAAAAAGAATTTGAATGGGCCTCCCAATACGCGGCCAACTGTGCTTACGCCCATTATAATTTAGGATACATCTATGATGAAATGGGTCTTCGCCGTCAGTCCATTGATGAATATTTTAAAGCGATTGGGCTCGATCCCAAGTTGACGGACGCCTATTTCAATCTGGGTTATGTCTACAGCGAATACAAACTTTTCAAATTTGCAGAAAAGCAATATTACAAGGTGCTCGACATCGATAAAAATTATTCGGACGCCTATTTTAATCTGGGCGTCTTATACGACCGCTATCTGAAAGAAAAAGAAAAGGCTCACACCTACTACCATGAATACGCCCTGAGATGTCCCAACGCACCTATAGACGAGCGAAAAACTCTTAAGAAAAGAATCATTAAGTTGTATCCTTAGTTAACTGCCGGCGACGAGATCTTCATGCCTTTTAATCAAAGTGAAGAAATACTGCCTCGTGAAAAATTGGAGGAAAATGGCCCTGAAAATTTAAAAGACCATGAACTCCTGGCCATTCTCTTGAGAACAGGGCTCCCCTCAAAAAATGTTCTTCAGGTGGCCAGAGACATTATCAAGGCCCATCCTCCCAAACGGCTCTTAGACCTTAAATTAGATTCTCTTCAAAAAATAAAAGGGATTGGTCTTGCCAAGGCAAGTACACTCATTGCCGCCTTTGAACTTTCTAAACGGGCCCTTGAAAAAGGATTGGGTGTTTCCCACACCATTCACAGTCCGAAAGACATTCTTCCCCTCATCTCTGCGATCCGCCATTCTAAAAAAGAGCATTTTGTAGCCATCTACCTAAATTCAAGAAAACAGGTGATTCACCAGGAAACCATTTCTATTGGATCTCTGGACGGCAGTCTCGTCCATCCCCGGGAGGTTTTTCAACCGGGCATTCAATCTTCTGCCGCTTCGATCATCTTGGCTCATAATCACCCCTCCGGCGATGTGAGTCCCAGTCGGGAAGACATTGTTGTCACTCAAAGATTGTGCAGGGCAGGTCACCTTTTGGGAATTGAAATTCTAGACCATGTGATTATCGCCAAAGAAAATTTCTTAAGTTTAAGAGAAGATGACAAGAGTGGGCAAATAGGATTTACCACGGATGCCTAGACCGATTAAAGAAATATATCCGACCCTTGAAAAATATGTTTCCAAAGACGCCCTTATTTGGATTCTAAAGGACTGTCTTTCTAAAAATGACTTGGAGGCGATTGCCAATCAATGCCGCATTCAATATTTAGGCACCCGAACGGCTGCCCAGGGCATAGAAGCTTTGTCTCGCGATATCGGTCAAGAATTTTTTAAAAATCCCAAGGCTCGGGAACTCATCGCCCATTATCTCGCTGGTGCCACCCAAGAAGAAATCTCGATCATCTCAAAAAAGGTGCCCAGCGAAATTCTTTCCAAGCTGCGGGAGCCTCAAAGTCCCATGATGGCGACAGGAAAGGTCGGGAAATTTCTGTGGGCACTTCTCATGGATGAGAGAGCCGAAGTCATCCCCATCATTCCTATTTTTATTTTGAATGTATTCGAAACCATTCGCAAATTCACAAATATTCTTCAACAAATCAAGAAACAAGAGACCGCTTCACCCAAAAGTACTTTTTCAATGCCACCCAGATCTCCATTCCCCCCTCATCCTCAGAACCTTCAACTCAAGGGAGAACTGGAAAAAGTCAAAAAAGAACTGACGTTTTCTAAAGAAGAAGTCGAAAAATTGGGAGAGAAGAATAACCAACTAGAAGTTCGTTTCCAAGACCTTCACAACAAATACAAAATCACCCTGTCTGAAGCACAAGAACTTAAACACGAAAGGAATAACTCTGCCAAAAAAATTCGAGATTTGGAACACGAACTCACCGAAATAGAATCCCGCTATAAAAATATCGAGAAACTTCAGCATCAATGGCATCAACTCGATCGCGACAACAAAATGCTTCGTTATGAACTTGAAAAAAGAGAAAAGTCCTTAGAAGAAATCTCACAGCTTAAGGCACAAAACGACCATTTCCAAAAAACCCAAATCCACTTAGAAAAAAAACTAAAAAATCTAGAGATCCTTCTCCAAGAAAAAGAAGAAGATCTCGCTCACATCAAAGAGGAGATCAAAAAAGAGGCCCTCATTAAAAAAGAAGCCAAAAAGGCTGTAAAAAGTCCTACCCCTCGCGTTGCTATTTTCGTGGATGTCCAAAACATTTATTATGCCGCCAAAGAAAAATACGAAGGGAAACTTGACTTTCAAAAACTTCTCTACGAAACCCTTCAAGGGAGAAAACTGGTCAAGGCGGTGGCCTATGTCGTCATCACCCCTGAAATCAAGCAGACGAATTTTATCAGCACCTTAGAATCTATCGGTTATGAAATCAAATTGAAAAACCTTAAAATCCGTCTGGATGGTTCTGCAAAAGGGGATTGGGATTTGGGGATCGCGATTGACACCCTTCTTTTGGCCGATAAAATGGACGTGGCCGTCTTGGTGAGCGGGGATGGTGATTTTGTGGACTTGGTTCGCATGCTTAAAGCCAAAAACATTCGTGTCGAAGTTGCGTCTTTCCCTCACAACACCTCGGGAGATTTGATTGACTCTGTAGATTTTCATTTCACATTGGATGAAAAAATCTTGCTGCCCTCATGAGACGAATCCTTTTTTTAGCCCTCATTTTTGTGGGATGTAGTGGTGTGGTTTATCTCTTGCCTAAAAAAAATTCAGCGCCTTCTTATGAACCCTTTTCCCTTTCTCCTCTGTGCGCCAAGAGAAGCTTGGCGTTTGTTGCAGGGTGAGGCAAGAAGCTTGTGCTTCAAGCCAAGTCCCTGTTGAGAAAGGTCTAACCAACCACTCATACTGAGTGTTGCAGTTATGAAGGAGCAGAACATGC
>JACPWU010000059.1 GCA_016196885.1 Chlamydiota bacterium
TGTAACCTCGCTTTGCTCGGACAAAATGGGGAGGGGACGTGGTGGAACTGGCAGACACGTAGGTCTCAGAAGCCTATGGGTAAAACCGTGGGGGTTCAACTCCCCCCGTCCCCATGAAATGAGTTATAAATTGAAGCAAGATAAAACTAAGCGTAGGCGCCAAGTCCCCCCTCGCCCATTAATACAGTTCAAAGTTCAAAGTTTAAGGTTCGAGGATTTTCCCCTCCCGCGCAAACGAAAAGGGGGCACTGAGCAGAAGGTCCAATCTAACTAGCTCCGAACAGGTTATACAGATTGTAGAGATTCCCCAAAATTCTATTGTTTATAAGCAAAAGTCATTGCTAAGGAAGGGAAAGGAACTTTAAAAAAGTAACCCCCCGTTCCCCCCTTAAAATAAGGGGGTAAAGGGAAAAAACATGAGGCCTATGCACTTGACTCAAGTGTCGTCCATATGTAGTCGCCCCATTTATGGGGCCATGTATGGACTGCCCGATAAATCGGGCGACTACGTTTGACGGTTGAGTCAAGTGCATAGGCCTAAAAAACATTTACTACCGCGGTCGGCTTTGCACTGCCACCGGCAGTGCAGCCTCCCTTGCTGGGCGAGGGGGGTTATGAGGTTGACCGTATTCTCCTCGAAAGGACATATGCATTGGACGCCATTCCTTACACTCCTACCCAGGTCAAGAATCGTCCCAAGATAGGAGATCCATTTGTGAAAAAATTCTGGAACAAGGAAAAATTTTGTACGATGCAAAGCCCAAGAAAAATCTCTTTGATCGAAGAGTGGCTAAGAAGACGAGAAGATGATGCGCTTAAGGATAATCCCATGCCCAAAGCCATTGTCATTGGCGCCAGTTCTGGAATCGGGAGGGCACTTTCCAAACATCTTTCCCAAAAGGGATATACGGTGGGTATCACCGCCCGAAGAATGGAACTTTTAGAGGGGCTTCAAAAAGAGTTACCGAACCCCTCGTTTATCCAACCAATGGACGTAACCCAGATTGAAGAATCGGCTCGCCTGCTCGAGAAATTGATTCAAGAAATGGGAGGCGTTGACCTCATTATTCTTAATGCAGGAATAGGAATCTCAAGCCTTGATCTTCTTTGGGAAAATGAAAAGAAAACCATCGAAACCAATGTGCTGGGTTTTGCGGCTCTTGCCAATGTCGCCTTTGAATTTTTCAGAAAACAAAGAAGCGGGCATCTGGTTTGCATTTCCTCGATCGCCGCTCTTCGAGGCAGTGGGCCTGCCCCTGCTTACAGCGCTTCAAAAGCCTTTGAATCCAATTATCTTGAAGGCTTACGTATGAAAGCCTTTAACCTTAAAAGAGACATTTTTTTCACAGACATTCAACCTGGTTTTGTAGACACAGACATGGTTAAAAATGACAAGGCCTTCTGGATTGCTCCCTGTGACAAAGCAGCCAGACAAATTTACCATGCGATTGAACGCAAAAAGAAACACGCCTACATCACAAAAAGATGGCGCCTCATGGCTTGGCTGATGAAAATCGTGCCTTCTGGAATCTGGAAAAGGGTTCGATGAAAATGGAGGTTTGTCATCCTGATTGAGCAAAGCGAAGTCTAATGGTCTCTCAAAATAATCTTTGGAATCCGACTTTCATCAATAGAAATACCTGACTTTTCTTTCAACTCCAAATAAGGCTCGAAAAATTTTTTCACATCCCTTTCAAATTTTCTCACCTCTAGCCCCATAAAAATGTCCGGAACCTTGGCCAATTTTTCCAAACCCAATTGAAAAAGAGATGTGGCCCCCCAAAGATTTTTATTCTCCAGATGATAAATCGCTACCGCCTCCTGAATCAGCCCTTGGTAAAAAACTTCTGGAATGCCCGTGGCCTCTAACCACAGACTTTCGAGAAGTTCATGACATTCAAAATATTTTCCTTCATTGAAGCATTGAATTCCATCCAGATAGACTTGAGGATAATTTCGCATTGGATCTAGCATGAGCTTATTTTACCTAAAAATCATTTATTAATTCCGAGATTCACATTAAAAAATAAATCCCGGCACAACATTTTGCGCTTCCGCGTTCTCTCGTCGCTAAAATGCTTGCCGGGATTTTCTCCGCCCTACTTTATATCTCTAGAGATCCCCGTAATGCGTCCCGCCGTGCCACCCATGCCCAGGATCATAATGGTAGCCGTGATGCGTCCCATGCACATAAGGATTGGCATAACCAGAAGTATGGTAACCTGCACCTTCTTCATAGGAACCCCAATAATCCGCGTAAGGACTGTATCCATAAGTATGCGTCCCTGGCGCCCCATGAGGATAGCCATAATAGCCATCATAATATCCATAATCGTACCAATGATCATCATGCGCTTGGGCACCCGTCCCACCCACCAGCAAGGCCAAAAGTCCTAATAGACAGAACACCTTTTTCATAGGATTTACCTCCCGCTTCTATTCCCATTTTAATACAAGCAACATCCGTACCAAAGATTTTAATCTCAATTCTCTTCTCTAATGATATCAAAAATGACTCAAAACAGAGCAAATTCATGCCCAACAGCAACAAATGGGACGAAGCATGCAGGGTTCACATTTGTCCAAATCTGGACGGCTGGGACAATCCCCGGAAATCCCCAAATGACAAAGAGCAAAGTCATATTTGATAGGGTCCCTAGAATCGAGCCGCTTCAGATTCTGAGTGATTTCACAACTTACTTTCCAAGCATAAGTTATAGAAGAAGAAAGACCGAGATAGCGACTGATCCTCGCAACATGCGTATCTAGGGGAATGATTAAATCCGAAGGACTGACCTCCCGCCAAAGTCCAAGATCTATGGTGTCAGGTCCCCGTACCATCCATCTCAAGAAAAGATTCAAGCGCTTACAGGTACTTCCATCTTTAGGATTTGGGAGAAAAAAACGCACGGGTGAATCCTGAGGTAGGAGACCCGAAGGATAAAACGGACTGACCTCTTGATTCAAAAAACCATCCACAAAGAGAGAAAGGGCTCTTTCCATATTTGGAGCAGCCTAAGAATAAAATTTTAAAAAGAATTTTTCTAACGAGTGATACTTTTTCAAAACCTGACTTACGAGATAAATCAGGCAGGCGATATGTCGCCCCCGATGAAAGCGATAAACCAAATGATGGAAAAGTTTTCGATCCCTCTTCGGATCAAATTCCAAAATAAATTGATACGGGGAAGGCCCTAGAATTTCAAACACACGGTTCAGGAATTCTAAAATTTTTTCGACGTGGCCATAAGCCAAACTCGAAGATAAAAAGGCCACCACCTCTTGGTCGCAAGCTGGAGAGTAACGATGCATGAAAAGGGCAGGATCGCTAGAAAGGTGTTGGGTGTAATTAAAACCCTCTAAAAATGTATCTAGATACTTTTTGATTTCAAGATGGGGTTTCATAAAAGTGCTTTAAGTGCTTAAGTTGCTAAGGAGGGATTTTTTTACTTAAGCACTTAGCAATTCCGCAATTTGAACTGCGTTGAGCGCAGCTCCCTTGAGAAGTTGATCGGCCACCACCCACATCGCAATGCCATTGGGAAAGGCAATGTCTTCTCGAATGCGGCCGACAAACACATCGTATTTTCCAGCCGTGTAAATCGCCAGAGGATAAAGATTTTGCTGAGGATCGTCTTGAACCTTGACACCCGGGGCTTTTGACAAAATATCTTTCACCTGTGAAGCCGTTAATTTCTTTTCAAGTTCAATATGGAGAGCTTCGGAATGTGCCCGAAAAACAGGGACTCTCACGCAGGTGGCCGACACTTGAATTTTGTCATCGTGCATAATTTTATGGGTCTCATGTACCATTTTCATTTCTTCCTGGGTGTAACCCGTATCATAAAAAACATCTACATGAGGGATCACATTAAAGGCGATTGGGTGAGGATAAACCTTGTGTGTGATTTTTTTCCCTCCCACCCATTCCTTCACCTGTCTTTCCAATTCTTGAATCGCCTTCATCCCCGTTCCAGAAACGGCCTGATAAGTTACGACAATCACACGTTTGATTCTAGAGACTTGATGAATGGGGTTTATTGCCACGACCATTTGAATAGTTGAACAATTAGGATTGGCGATAATGCCTTGATGAAGCTTAATATCTTGAGGATTAATTTCAGGAACCACCAAGGGGACATTTGCATCCATGCGAAAGGCACTGGAATTATCTACCACCACGGCCCCACTTTTCACGGCATGAGGAGCAAACTCAACACTTCGGCCCGCTCCCGCGCTAAAAAGAGCTATTTCTATTCCCTTAAAGGAAGAACTTTTGAGTTCTTCGACGGGCAATGATTCGCCACAAAAAGACATTTTTTTTCCGCTGGAGCGAGCAGATGCAAAAAGCTTCAGTTCTTTCACCGGAAATTTCCGGGCCTCAAGAACCTTGATCATTTCATGGCCGACGGCGCCAGTAGCACCGACGACTGCAACGTTGTAACCCTTCATTTCTACAATCTCCTTAAAATAGAATACAGAATTCAGAAGTCCGAATTCAGAATAAATAATGTACCTTATTCATTCTGACTCCTGGATTCTGAATTCTTTATTTAAACCACCTGCTCTGCCACCAGGTCTCCCACCTGTGTCGTCGTATATCCCATTTGACCCGCAGATAAAGATTTTAATTTTTCTTTCGTCACTTTCATGACAGCTTGCTCTATTTTTTGAGCCACTTCTTTTTCATCCAAAATATCCAGCATCATCCCGCCTGCACAAATCGCAGCCAAGGGATTGATTTTATTCTGACCTGTGTACTTCGGAGCAGAACCCCCAATCGGCTCAAACATGGAAACACCTTTGGGATGGATGTTGCCGCCTGCAGCGATTCCCATTCCACCTTGAATCATAGCGCCCAAATCCGTAATAATATCGCCAAACATGTTGTCCGTCACAATCACATCAAACCACTCCGGATTTTTCACCATCCACATGCAGGTTGCATCCACATGAGCGTAATCTGTCTTCACATCCGGATACTCTTTGGCTACCTCATGAAAAGTTCTTTCCCAAAGATCAAAGGCAAAAGTGAGCACATTGGTTTTTCCGCAGAGCGTCAATTTTTTCTGACGATTTCGCGTGCGGGTATATTCAAATGCATACCGGAGACATCGTTCCACACCTTTTCGAGAATTAATAGACTCTTGAATGGCGACTTCATCCGCTGTTCCCTTTTTAAGAAAACCTCCTGCTCCGCAATAAAGGCCTTCCGTATTTTCACGGACCACCACAAAATCAATATGCTCAGGACCTTTGTTTTTTAAAGGAGTATCCACGCCTGGATAAAGTTTGACCGGCCGCAAATTGATATATTGATCCAAAGAAAAACGCAATTTCAGAAGAACACCTTTTTCCAGAATACCCGGCTTTACGTCTGGATGACCTATTGCTCCCAAATAAATCGCGTCAAATTTTCTTAATTCTTGAATAGCCGAATCCGGCAAAGTCTCTCCCGTCTTTTGATAATGCTCTCCCCCAAAAGGAAAATGCGTCAAGGCCAGCTTAAATTTGCCAATGGATGCCGCATCCAAAACCTTCAAGCCTTCTCGAATCACTTCCGGCCCCGTCCCATCCCCCGCAATCACAGCAATATTGTATATTTTCATGTCTCTATCCCCCTAAAAAGTGTTGTGGATTATACAGGGTCTCTTTGCAACGGACAACTAGAATCCAGAAGTTAGAATTCAGAACGAATAAGGTACATTATTTATTCTGGATTCTGAATTCTGAATTCTGTATTCTGTATTCTGTATTCTAGATTTTAAACTATGACCGAAACAACCCTTTCTGAAAAAAAGATTTACAAAGGCCGCATTCTGGACCTCGTTGTGAAGACGGTTCGCATGCCGAATGGAAATATTGCGACCCGGGAAATGGTGACTCATGGAGGCGTGATCGCTGTCATTCCTTTTCTTGAAGATGGTCGTATGGTGATGGTAAAACAATTCAGAAAGACGGCTGAAAAAGTCACACTCGAAATTCCTGCCGGCCGAATGGACCCAGGAGAAACACCCCTACAAGCCACAAGACGCGAGTTAAAAGAAGAGACTGGATACGTTGCAAAGAAAATAAAAAAATACATCACTTTTTATCCAGCCATCGGCTACAGCAATGAAGAGATTCATCTGTTCACGGCTTCAGCCCTCGCACCAGGAGAGACAGATCCAGACGAAGATGAGCTGATAGAAGTGGTGAGACTTTCTTTACGCCAAGCCCTCAAGAAAATAGACCAAGGCGAGATCATCGACAGCAAAAGCATCCTGGGCCTCTTGTATGTTGCACAACATCGCATCTCATCGTAATTCCAATGATCCTTCGAGATCATCATGTGCGATGAAAGTTCTCCCCATCATGCTTTTTTTGTAGTCGCCCGATTCATCGGGCAGCCCCATAAATGGGGCGACTACAAAATGAGCCTCACTTTCATAGCAAAGAAGAGATGGATTTCTCAGAGGTCTCAACCTGTTAATGGGCACCCGATTTTGAAGAGGGTCGTCCGTCTAAAAGTCGTGGGTAATAAAAATATTTGAGATTTGCTTTATATTTCAAACGATAAAAGCGCATGGTTGGATTTTCTCTCAAGAGAATATTTTCTTTCTGAAGGTCTTCACCTTTTAAGCGAGACTCAGATTTACCAGAAATCTTCATACTTCCTTCCTCGTGTTCCAACTGGCCGGCTGGAAACACTTACCCTGTTCACACTAGATTAGACACCGATTCTGGCAAAAAGGTTAAATAGAAATGTAACTCATTGGAAATAAAAGACTAAGAAAATGATCAGGAGGGACTATTGCTCAGGAGTGAATTCTTGAAAAACACCCATCTTTCTAAATTTTTGATATCTAATTTCTACAAGTTGTTGGAGAGGAACGAGTTCCAATTCCGAAAAATGATGTTCAATCGCTTTCTTTAAATTTCGCGCGGCGACTTCGTAATTGTGATGGGCTCCTCCGGCAGGTTCTTCAATCACTTCATCTACAATGCCCAATGAAAAAAGATCATGAGCAGTCAATTTCAATGACTCCGCAGCATCCACCATTTTACCCTTTTCTCGCCAAAGAATAGAAGCACACCCCTCAGGAGAAATCACAGAATAATACGCATTTTCAAAAATCAAAATACGGTCGGCGACCCCAATTCCCAAGGCACCCCCACTCCCCCCTTCTCCAATGACCACCGCCACAACAGGTACTTTTAGCCCAGACATTTCTCGAAGATTGACCGCTATCGCCTCTGCTTGTCCCCGCTCCTCAGCCCCCACACCCGGGTAAGCGCCCGGTGTATCAATCAAGGTGAGAATTGGAAGTCCCGCCTTTTCGGCCAGTTGCATCAGGCGCAAAGCCTTTCGATATCCTTCCGGATGGGCACAACCAAAAGAGCGGGCCTGTCTCTCTTTTAAATCACGTCCCTTTTGATGCCCGACCACCATGATGTGCCGATTTCCCATTTTTGCAAATCCGCCAATCAAGGCCTGATCATCTCCAAATCGGCGATCCCCATGAAGCTCCAAAAACTCTTCCATCATCAAATGAATAAAGTCCAGGGAATAAGGGCGCTGGGGATGACGGGCAATTTGAACCCTCTGCCAAGGCGTCAAATGTTCTAAAATCTCACGCCTCAATTGATCAAGCTTTTTCTCCAGGGCCTTAATCTCCTGGTTGACATCAATCCCCTTCTTCTCTGAGAATTTTTTTAACTCAGCAATTCGATTCTCAAGCTCAACAATGGGCTTTTCAAATTCTAGGCTTAGTTCTTTCATAATCCCATTCATCCAAAAAATTTTTTTACAATGAGGCGGGTGACCCGACTGGGGGCCCCCACCGAGCGCCAGCAGGTGTAGGCAGAACACCCTAAGATCCATTAGATACAAATCCTACACCGATGCCGTCGGTGGGGATCAGGAGGGGCAGGACCCGCCATACAAAAAAATCATTCCACAATGCTCACCTGCGTTCCCACCGGTATCATTTTATAGACCTCCTCTACCTCAGCGTTACGAAGCCGCACACATCCAGCGCTGGCCTGTGTTCCAAGAGATTGAGTGTCCCAGGTTCCATGAAGGCCATAGCCTCTTAAATTAAATCCCATCCACCTCGTTCCCAAAATATTTTGAGGATCTCCAAATGGAATCGTTTTCCCATCATGATGCCACGGGGGATTCACTAACTTATTGATAATTTTAAAATCACCCACAGGGCTCGAACCGCCCACCCCCGTGCTGACCTGATAAACCTTAATCACCTCCCCATTGACCTTCAAGGCAAGCGTGTTCATTGATTTATCAACCACCATTGAAAACTCTCCCGTAAAAACCCTCAGCTTCTCTCCCTTATGAATTAAATTATTTTTCAAATGATTAGATTCTGCCAAAAGATCCGTCGTGGTGTGATACCGAGCCGCCAGGGTCGCCACACTGTCCCCTTTCTGAACCACCCCTTCCTGAGTCCATCCTTCCACGTGTTGATTGGAAAAGAGAAGTCGGATGTTATTATCCCAATATTCTTTCTCAACTTCTTCGAGAGACGCTACCTCTCCCGTTTGAATCAATTCCTTAAAAATACCCCTTGCATTTTTAAAGTCCCCGCTGGCCTTTAACTGTCTCGCAATTTCTAATTTCTCATCTGGCTTTTGAGCAGCTTGGAGTTTAGAAAGAAGCTCACTCCTTTGACTCTTTTCGCTAGAGGAAATTTGTCCTTCGGTGGGTGAAGGAAAAATTCCTTGGTCTTGATGCATCAACCCCTGAAAAGGTTTTTGAACATCGGAAGGCAAAATTTGAGGAGCCGTTCCTCCAACCTTCACTTCATTTTGAGCAAGGGCTTCTCTCTCTACACTATCCTGAGGCGTTTTCATAAAGAAAAAAAGCGTACCCCCCACACCTAAGGCCGTCATTAAAAAACTCATTCCATAAACCCACCAACGTTTCATTATATTTTTTCCTTATGAACTTCTTGCATGGCAGAATCTACCCGCGATCTCGAAAAGAAATAGTAACTGAGTCCCCCGACAACATAACTTCCGAAAATAACGCTGAGACAAATTTCTTCCAGAAAAATTACAGCCCCTAAAAATAAAGCCCCTATCACCAAATAAATAAAGGGTTCTTTTCGCTTCAGAAAAAGCCCACTCAAACGAGGATAGGGAATGGTGCTAACCATTAAGAAGCCTAGAAAAAACATCACGAGTGGTGCAACCCATATGTTTTCTAACCAGGGCAAATGATGACGTGCCAAAATATTCGCAGCCAGAAATCCACCTGCGGCAGGCGTCGGAAGCCCCACAAAATAAGACTTATGTGTTCCGTCCAATTTTGCATTGTAACGGGCCAATCTCAGGGCACAAGAAACAGAATAAATAAAAGCAACGCTGATCCCCAAACGGCCTAATCCCGAAAGCACAAGCCGATACATCAGGATCATCGGAGCAATCCCAAAGGTCGTTAAATCAGAGAGAGAGTCATACTCTTCTCCGAACTTGGTATAAGATTTACTGAGGCGCGCGACATAACCATCGAGAAAATCAAAAAGCATAGCCACCAAAATCCACAGGGCTGCCTTCTCAAAATGGCCTTTGAGCGATGCGCTCAAAGACATGACGCCACAGAAAAAATTTCCGGTGGTCATCAAATTGGGCAATAAATAAATTTTTCTCATGACCCTCTCCCTTCCCTTGTAAATCCAAAAATGACACCTAAGGAAAAAGCACCCCCAACACGGTCTGGGCACCTTTTACTTTATCCCCCTTCTTGACTCTCAATTCTACAGAGCGAGGCAAATAAAGATCTACACGAGAACCAAACTGAATGAGACCGATTTTTTGGCCATGCGTCAAGGCATCCCCTCGTTTAGAATAACATACGATGCGGCGGGCAATCAGCCCTGCAATTTGCTTCATTTTCATTCGAACAGAACCGTACTCTAAAACCAGGGTATTCGACTCATTCTGAAGAGATGCCTCTTTAAGATGAGCCCTCAGAAAAGATCCCTTTCGATGCGTTACATCCACCACACGTCCTGGCAAAGGCGCATAATTGATATGCACATTCAAAACAGACATAAAAATACTGATGAGCATGCACCTTTCATTTTCCTCAAAAACCTCTTGAATCTGAACGACCGTGCCATCTGCAGGGGCAAGTACATGGCTCTCATCCACAGAAACAGAACGAACGGGATCACGAAAAAAAAGGAGTGTGGAAATCAAAAAAACAAAAACCACTCCAGACAAAAGGATATGGATTTTTAGCAAGACCAGACAAAGAATGGCCAGGGGCAAAGCCAGTTTTAAAACCTCTTTTGCAACAGGAATCCTCATACAATAAACCTCAATTGGGCCCATTATACTCCTACTCAAGAGAACGTCAATCCTCCTGACGAGGAGATCGAGAGATATGATTAGCCACAAGCACCTTATCCTGAATGGGTTTCACCAAAATCAGTCTTTTAAAAAAGGGCTGCTCTTCTAATTCCTCATAAGCCCCTTTTCTCATCACACAGAAAAAAAGAGAAGAATCTGAAACAGCCTTTTGGAAATCTTGAATTTCTTTGATGACACCCACAGGATGTTGAAGATAAAAAACTAAACTGGGCTTGAACATCTTATAAAAAGCTACTTGCACAGCCTCCCCGCGCCCTTTTTCGAAGTTCTGAATCTCTTGAGCAAAGCCCTTCATGGACCTTGCCTTTCCAAACATCGGCCCTAGAAAATGAATGCCCAGGAAAAATCCGCAGAGAAAAGAAAGAACAATGGCGCTAAAAATTTTGGAGGGTTTCGCCCAAAAAGACGCCAAACAAATTCCAATAAAAAGAACACAAAGGGGTAAGGCTGCGCATAAAAACTGATTCGAGTTCCCCGGGAATTCCTTTTCCCAAAAATAGGCTCCAACCCCCAAAACCAAAAGGGCACCCACCCCTAGAAAAAAAACCTCCCCCTTCGAAGCCTTACTCCGAATCCCTTTTAACATGTCCTCCCAAAGTCGTCCAACCAAAAGACTCATGGGTAAGAAAAGAGAAAGAATATATGTGGGAAGTTTCGATCGAGAAAATGAGAAGAACGCCAAATCCACCACCCCCCAAATCAGTAAAAAACAAGGAAGCGGCTCTTTCCAATAAAATCGAAGGGTTTTCCATAAAGCCCTAGGCAAAAAAATACTCCAAGGAAAAAATCCTGCTGCGATCACCGCAAAATAATAGTAAATCGGTTCTGTGCGGTTTAGAACATCAGAGGTGAAGCGTTTGACATTGTGAAGAAGAAAAAAATATCTAAAAAAATCAGGATAGAGATATTGCTCGATTAAATACCAGGGAAGGGCAATGGCGAAAAAAACGATCAGTCCCTCGACCCCACGAGCCTGTTTTAAAAAGGCGAGATTTTTTGTCATCAAAAGAAAAACAAAAAAAATCAAGGCTGGTAAAATCAATCCCACAGGCCCTTTTGTCAAAAAGGCCAAGGCACTGGCTCCATAGGCAAGCAGAAGATAACGATTGGAATTCGATCGCCAACTTTCAAAAGCAACGATCAGAGCCACACTCTGAAAAAAGCTCAAAGTCATGTCCGTGATGGATAGTCTCCCTACGACCGCAAATTCTAAAGAGGTCGCTAAAATCAAAGAAGATAAATATCCCCAGCGCCTTTCGCCATTTTTCCAACACCAAAGAAAGACCAAAAGAACACTTAAGAAACCAAACAACGCCGAAGGAAATCGAGCACTCCACTCTGAAACTCCCCAAGCCTGGTAAGCCCCCAAAATCAGCCAATAGAATAAAACGGGTTTATCCCACCGATTTTCGCCATTAAGCCGAGGATTAATCCAGTCGCCAGACACCTTCATCTCGCGAGCCGCCTCTCCATAGCGGGGTTCGTCAGGATCCAAGAGGGGCAGGCTCCCCAATTTAAAAAAGAAAACGGATCCTGCTGAAACAAGAAGCGTGATGATCTGAAGAAAAGTCGAAAATTTGCCGGACTTCACTTTTGCCCTCGCATTCTCAAAAAAACAAATCCCAAAATTCCTAAAACCATAGAAAAACTTAAAATCAGAAAATGAAAACAAAAGGCGCTTAAAATGACCTCTTGTTGAGGGAAACCCAACAAAAGAAATCCCAAGGTCCACCCTCCCTCAATGGTTCCCAATCCCGCAAATCCATAAATGGGCAACGTAGAAGCCAACTCTGAAAAAGTGGTTCCCATCACGGTTTCCCAAAATGTGATGGCCCCAAAATGAGGAAAATTTCTCACCAAAAAAGAAAAGGCCAAAAACTTCATACCCCAAACAACCAAAGTCATCAAGGCATATTTTAAAAGTTTCCCAGAAATTTTAATTTGATAGAGATCTTGAGCCAATTGAATTAAGAAATCAGAAACTTTTAAAACCCATTTCCATTTTAACAAACCCCACTTTGAAAGAGAGAGCCTAATTCTCTCAACCCCCTGCCTTGAAAAAACACCCACAAAAATAAGGACTAAAACCGGCAGACTAAAAAAGGTGACCATAAAAAGCTTGTAAGCGGGAACGGTGACCTTCCCCCAGAAAAGCAGCAAAGAAACGAGAAAGAGAACCCCTATGGCCACCAAATCAAAGACGCGGGCCAAGATTAAAGTGGCAACACCTTCAGAGGAAGGAACAGACTGGGTTTTTCGCAAAAGGACCACATAGGAAAGCTCCCCCGTTCGAGCGGGCAACAGTTGATTGAGGAAATTATGAATCGAGGTCACCCAAAAAAAAGTGAGGAGAGAAATATTTTTTGAAAAAATCATTTCTTTCCATCGAAGGGCCCGCAGCAGGGTACTGAAACTGTAAAAGAAAAATGCAAGCAGGATAGAAGAAAGAGAAAGATTTTTCAGAAGGGCAAAAATATTTTGATTTCGAATTTGAAAAAATAAAATGCCTGCAATCGCCAAACCAAACGCCGTGCCCAATAGACTGCGAAGCAGTCGAGGCGTGCCTGTCATATATTCTCCATTTGATTTGAACCTTGCTCATACCCCCATTTCTACCTACCTTACTGATGTGTCAACTCTTTGCCTTCGGGAGGAATTTCACTTTTCGGAGGCTCTTCTTTTGACACCTTCACTTTGCTCGGGCGAATCACTTTCCCATGAAGGGAATACCCCTTGCTCAATTGAGCGATCACCTGATGAGGTGGGTGTTCCTTCGATATTTCATAAGCTACTGCATCATGCCTGAGGGGATCAAAGGGCTGATGAAGTGCTTCGATAGAAGCCAGGCCCTTTCTCGATAAACAATCATTGAATTGCCGATAAATCATCTGAAGTCCGGTCTTCAGACCCTCGTAATTCTGAGTGCCTTCCACAGAAACGGCCCGCTCAAAATTATCTAAAATCCCAACCAACTCTAGGATAAAATCCTCTAAAACATATTTTCGAAACTCTTCTTTTTCCTTAAAACTTCGCTTGCGAAAATTTTCAAACTCTGCTTGAAGCCTCTGAAGATGATCCAAATAGAACTGTGTCTCCTGGGCCTTTTTCTCTAACTCTTCCAGTCTCTTTCTGGAAATCCAAACCCGCTTATCCTTTACTTCATGCGTTTGGAGACAAGGAGTCGCTCCAGGAGGGGATTTTGTCTCAGGCGCGGGATGAGTCTCTTTCGATTCATTTTTTTTTGGATCTTCCAATTTCACAACACACTCTTATTTTGTTTCACCTGGAGTTTGCCGTCCAAAAATTCCTTGATTGCAATATCCACGCAGTCTACCACATGAGGATCTTCAACCATGGACTTATCTCCGCGAAACAACTGGCGAACACGTTTGGTAATCATGTTAATCACCAAATGCCCATTTATTTCCTTCTTACAAATCTCTTCTAGCAACTGACGCTTAACCATTATGACCTCCTTAAGATCTCAAACGGATTAATCTCAAATCGAGATTCTTTTCCTCCCTGTTTTTAAAGGAGATGCGACCTTTCAAGCTTACAAAAAAGGGAGTTCATGGTAGTTTATCCAATGGTGAAAGTCAAGGGATTCTAAATTATGTTCAAATTTGAACTCACTTTCGCGCTCTTAGCCAGAATGTTGATAGACTGTGGGATGATGAGTCCAAGCCTTTTCTCAACATAAGAGGCGATTTGAGGATTTGAGATTTCCTTCACCCAGCGACGGACTTTTTTAAAATCAAATGTGTCAGGAAAATGTAATTCTGGAAAATAGGTAAATCTCTTCTTCTTTCTAGCGGATAGATACAAACAATCCACCAAAGCCTTTTCAGGCTCAGCAATGAGGAAAGTCCCACGCCCCTGGTACCAATCAAACCCTTTAAAAAAAGAAGGAGCGATCTGATGAATCAAGAACGTTCCTACCTTCGTACGAACCGTCCGGGTATGAACGCCCGCAGCAAGCGTAACCACCTGCGGAATCTGTTCAATAATCCCATATAAATGAAGGGCACTTGTAAAAGAGATATACGCACGATGCTGATTTAATAAATAGGGAATCACAGAATAGGGACTTAGCTTATGACTCCCCAACTGTAAACTCCAAAGGCCCCTCGCAATTCTAAGCACAATTCCTTTTTTTTCAAGGTGACGGAGGGCCTGAACCGTACTTGAACGCTTCCCTCCGCAACACAAGGAAAGTTCATGCGTCGTAAAAATAGATCGATCCAACTCCTTTATGGCAGACAAAACATCATATTTAGACATATCTATCTCGCAATTCCTGAATCACTTGAGCTGTCTTTAACTGAATATCACTCCAAACATCCTCTTGGTCATAGACCGCCTGATCCTCCACAGACAGGTAAGCGACAACGGTATCTCGAAATTGCTTAAAATGAATTTCAAAAATATTTTCATAGGCCTTCTTCAGATGACTGACCGTCAGTAAATCATTTTTTAAAATACTCTTGGCCGTCTGAGGGCCCTCGTCCTGTAAATAAAGAATGTAAATATCAAAAATATCTCTGGCTTGAATCAAAGACCGACTAGCCAGCGCATCCACCTTTTGAACAATCGCTGAATGAATATCATAATGCGACACCACGAGCGGCAACATCTTGTAAGAGCGCAAGACCCCATCCGAAATAGCTCCAACAAGGGTCCTTCCCCTCAAACCCCTCCTTGAAAATTCAATCTTTGTGAAAAGATCTTCCTCGGTCAACGTGATCAGATGAACTTTAAAACGCTGGGTCGTTTCAGTCTGCTTTGCCTTCGACAGATCAGGCCCAATGACTTTGTCAATACCAAAAGGTTTTAGAGTATCTCCAAAGGACCGATCCGTCAAAATCTTCATAACCACTTTTTTCAAACGACCCACGCTTACCGTTGAAATATCCAGATCCATATCCTCTGAATACCTAAAACTTTTGAAGAAAAATCTTAGGTTTGCACCCCCTTTGAGTCCGTAATCCTTGGGGCGCATCTTTCGGCTAAACCACCTCAAGAACTCAAGGTGAAAAATCTCTCTCAATTGAAGCGAAGAATAAATCTCTCTCATGATTATGTATTTTAATTTAGTTAAATATAAATTGCAATACAAATTAAATTTTTCACATACTCTCACCGCGAATGTCCTTAGACCAGCGGGTGAGTTCTAAATCTCTCATGAGCGAACGGGCCTGTAAAGGAGGCTTGACTCCTCCATCTTGAGCCATTTGTGCTTTTAAGAGGGCCGCCTCTTCTTGGGGAATTTCAAGAATCTGGATCAGCCTATTAAATTCCTCCGCAGAATCCGCACACAATACAGCCCAGACCAACCAGTCCACATCAAATCCTTCACGGGCGTAAACGGCTTGAATTCCTTTTTTTCTCAAAGAAGGGCCATAACGAAGCCAATTTTTTTCATCTCCAATGACGCGAATTTGTTCCGGTTTTTGATCAATCGCTTTGGTCAGGGGTTCACCCACATCCCCTTCCCCAGACAAAACAATCAATTCCTCAGTAGGCACAAGCGCCCTCAAATCTTTATTTTCACCCAAA
>JACPWU010000006.1 GCA_016196885.1 Chlamydiota bacterium
AGGCAGCGGCCAACTTTGCTGAAGCCTTCGGGGAAAAAAATCTTTCTCTCAAATACCGTCAAGCCACTGAAGAAATCAAAAAATCGATGAAGCTCTATTTATTTAATCCCAGTCTAAACCGATTTGCAAAAACGGCCCAGACGGACTCTAATGGAAAATACACACTCGAAATGAAGCTCGATGCGAGTCTCTTTGCCTTGTGGTTCTTCGAAGTCTTTGAACCCAACGATCCCATGGTTCGGTCCACCCTACAAGCCGTTCACAGCCAGCTCAAGGTAAAAACGAATGTAGGAGGCGTGGCTCGTTACGAAAACGATGCGTATCACCAAATTGAAAAAAGGGACATTCAAAATGTCCCAGGCAACCCCTGGTTTATCTGCTCTCTTTGGCAGGCCCAACATCTCATCGCATGCGTCCAGACGAAAGAGGATTTAAAAGAACCTCTACAAATTCTGGAATGGGTGACTGACCACGCCTTCCCTTCAGGTATATTGGCCGAACAAGTCCATCCTTACACGGGCGAGCCACTCTCCGTCTCACCCCTGACCTGGAGTCATGCAACCTACGTTCTCACGGTATTTGATTACGTTGAACGTGCAAAGAAATTACATGCCTTTAAAAAGAAGGATATTCAATGAAAGTGAGGGCCTTGATTCTTTGCACAGGAAATTCATGCCGATCTCAAATGGCCGAAGGCATTCTCAAACATTACGGAAAGGATAAATTTGAAGTTTTTAGCGCAGGATCTCATCCCTGCACCGTGAATGAAATCGCCATTCAAGTTATGAAAGAAATTGGGATAGACATCTCAGGCCAGAGTTCAAAACATTTGAAAGAATTTTTGGATCAGCGCTTTGATTACGTCATCACCGTCTGCGACAACGCCAACGAATCTTGCCCCACTTTTCCAGGAGCTTCAAAAAGGCTTCATTGGCCTTTTCCAGACCCACCCCACGATGTAAAAGTTACGGAAGAGGTCATTGACGAATTTCGCGAGGTGCGTGACATGATCCACGAAAAATTCAAGGCATTTGGACTGGGACATCTGACGAAAGAATAAACCGCAAAAAATTATGTCCCCCAATTGATATCATAACTGACACTGCGGCCCTTGGAAGGATTTTGACGAAGAACGTCTTTTTTCACTAAATCTGATATTTCACGAAACGCCGTCGCACGGCTGACGCGAGCCATCGAGACATATTTACGAGTGGTGAGTCCACCCTCAAAGCCCCCTCTCCCAGCATCCAAAAGACAATTCACTACTTTGCATTGACGCGCATTTAACTCAAAGGTGGAAGAACGCTGCCAAAATTCAGCCTTTGCCAAAACGTCTGCAATGAGTTTCTCAGCCCCCTCAACAGACCGGCAGTAACAATCCAAGTACCACTGAAGCCACCTTGTAACATCTCCTTTTCCCTTCTGACATTCCTCCAACACATCATAATAACTGCTGCGGTCTTCCATGATCTGAGATGAAAGACTGTAGTAACGGGTTGCAAGTTTTTCGTCCTGTGCCAGCGCCATATCCGTGAGAACTCTCGCCATACGGCCATTGCCATCTTCAAAAGGATGAATCGTGACAAAATAGAAATGGGCCAGTCCGGAACGTAAAAGCCCTTCTTCATGACGAAGACTCTCTTTCCACCAGATTAGAAATTGCTTCATTTCTTCTTCTACCTTTTTCCCCGGAGGCGCTTCATAATGAATTTTTTCTCTGCCAATAGGATCTGAAACCACTTGCATAGGAGGGTCTATAGATCGCCAATTTCCAACACGAATCCGTGACAATCCCGAATGCCCCGTTGGAAAGAGGGCGGCCCGCCAATGTTTGAGCCTTAAAGCCGTCAAAGGTTTATGATGATTTACAGTCGCATCCAGAAGAACCTCCACCAGACCGTCCACATGACGACTGGCTGCGGGCAGTCCTCCCGCAGGAAGACCTAACCCGCATTTCTCATCAGATTTCGTCGCGAGAGCGCCGAGTCCGCTTTGGATGCGAGGAAGACGACCGAGGCCATGCGAGGCATACTTTGCAGTATGTTGAGCGTGGCCGACCGAGTCTGACGAAGCAGACGAGGCGGAATCGGCGCTCGCAGCAGAAATGTGATGAGAAATGCGGGTTAAATGCCTTGCAACGGAAGATCTGACAGAGGCTCTGTTAAGACGCTCTCCTTCAATCGCAGATGTTTTCACAGCTTCCTCCGTTAAAATACGAGCCTGGGCCTCTTGAGAAAGTTGAAAACCCAAACCCCCTACTTTAGAAAGGAGTCTCCCCTGCGACTGACGGGCGTGGCTGATCAAAGGAAGCAAGAGATCGCTCTTCCAGGTAAATTGAGGCCAATTTTCATGCTGCCAGATATATTTCATGGATCGCCTCATAATCGCTTCATATTATGAAGCAATTATGATAGACAATCGCTTCATAAGCAAGAGAAAATTAGGCAGGAGAAAAACTAAGAAATGACTCCATCACATGACGAGGCATGATTCTGAGCTTTACCAAATCTATTTTCCAAATACTGAATAATATCTGCTGATTCGTAAATCCATTTTACCTGTCCCTCTTCTTCCACTCTCAAGCAAGGCACTTGAAGAGACCCTCCTTGAGTCAATAATTCATTTCGATTTTGAGCATTGTTTTGAGCATCGCGATATTCGATCAAAATATTCAGACGATGAATGGCCCGACGGGTTCGAATACAAAAGGGACACGCATAAAATTGATACAACGCCAAGCCCTTCGCTTCTTGGTTGACACGCCCCTGTTCAGCCTCTGATCGAATCACCTGAGACGGCCTTGTTAAATGATTGATCAAAACAATCAGCCTCCCCAGTCCCTCCCGAACCATTTTTAAAATCATAAATTTTTCTCCCTTGAAATTGATTTTGAAATTTTAAGACTCTCTTTCCACCTCTAAAATAACCTCATTTCCATGAATCACAGCTTTGATTAGAATCGGCCGACAGCAAATCTCGCAGTCATAAACAAAAGATTGTCTAGCCCCACCCGCACCATCCATCATGATTTCAAAAGTGCTAAAGCAATAAGGACATTGAATGGTTTCTGCAAGTTCATCCATAGCATATCCTACTTGAGTACTTTCTCAATTCTTTTATCCGGCACAAGCCACATCATCGCCACAAAAATAAAACTGAGTATATAGCTCAAGAATACAGGAATCAAATAAAAGTTTGGGTTTCATCATACCGTATATGATCAAGCACCCTCCAGGCAACCCTCCTATTGACAATCGCCAATCTTTTGACCATAATGATGGCGATTAGTTGGCGAATAACTTGGCGTTTATGCGTCAGGGTTTATCTCACAAGGACAAACGATTATGGAATATATTTATGGGGATTATCCTACCCAAAAAGAGCTTACCCTTGAGAGCCGAAGCTCCAAGGAAGCGGAGTCACGTTGGGAGAAAATTTGGCATGAACGACAGGCAAAGGCTGAACACCTCTCTCTAAAAACCAAGCAGAAAGAAAAATTCGTGTTTGTCATGACGCCCTATCTACTCCATTTGATCACCGAGATTTCCGAACAGAGCGGCTTTTTAGAAGCCCTATCATTGTCGCCTTCTGTCCAAACACGATTAAAAGAAAAAGCAGCCAATCATGAAGCCTATTACTCAAGTCACATTGAAGGAGCCAGCAGTTCTCTGGAAGAAGCCTTGCGCTTTATCAAGAAAAAACAGAAATATTCTGCTGACGAAAGTTTGCAGATGATCAAAAACAATCGCCGGGCCCTGGATCATGCAATACAACAAATCGGGAAATCCATTTCTCATGACCTGATTTGGAAGCTACAATTTATCCTCACTGAAAATACGCATCGCAACCATCCTATCACTGTTGGGCAATATCGTCATGGACCTGTTTATATCGTCAATGGATTGGGGCAGGTTATCTATGAGGGGCCTCCTCATGAAAAAGTACCGAATATGATGGAAGATTTTATCCAATGGATCCATAAAACTGACTTTATGAATCCCTTGATCAAGGCGGGCATTGTACATCTTTATTTTGTTCACGTGCATCCCTTTGACGATGGCAATGGCCGAACAGCCCGGGCCCTATCCAATCTTGTACTGGCCAATTCAGGAATACACTTTATTAACATGTTGGCCCTTTCTGATTATTTTGACCACGAGCGGCCCAGCTATTACAAAGCCATTCAGGACGTGAGAGGGCATCATCACGATCTCACTTACTTTCTCATCTTTTTCATGGAGGCACTGCTCGCAAAACTCAAAGACCTGCGAAAAGAAATTGACTTTGAGAGCAAATTAAAAAATAGGCATATGCACTTGATTCCCCTTTGTAGTCGCCCGATTCATCGGGCAAACCCATGCAAGGGGCACAGCCCCATGAATGGGGCGACTACAACTTCTTGCCATGGTGCTTGCTATCTAAGGGGAATCAAGTGCATATGCCAATTAAAAAATTTGAGAAGCTGGATTGGGCCTAAAGTTTATCAGCAAATGAACAAGAGACAAAAGAAGGCCCTGGCATGGATGTTAAAAATGAGTGAAATCATGACCACAAAAAAATATTGTAAACTCAATCAGTGCTCTGATGAAACAGCACGGAAAGATTTTCAGGATTTGACAAACTTTAAGTTGATAGAAGCCATAGGAGAAGGGAGAGGGAGAGGGTACAAATTGGCCAAGGCCATTGTATAAAGAGCCCCTTTTTGGATCCAGTATTTAAAAGTGTGTCCTTTATTCATGCGGGTTAGCGCTTTGAGCTATGTTATCAGCTTTCTTGCTGGCATCAAAATATTTTTGCGCAAGAAAGGTCTCACTGGTCAATTCTTACTTAAAATAATACAATGAGTTTAGAAGAACTATGA
Source organism: Chlamydiota bacterium (assembly GCA_016196885.1). Lineage (GTDB taxonomy): Bacteria > Auribacterota > JACPWU01 > JACPWU01 > JACPWU01 > JACPWU01. The sequence goes on from JACPWU010000006.1 coordinate 4,862, forward strand.
TAAAACTGAAAAAGGAAAAGGAGAGAGAAAGTCATGCTAAAAGAATCAAACCCTGGCCATGAAAACCACGGGAAGGAACTTGACCAGTGGAAAAGAACTGTGGAGGAATATCTAAAACCCCATGTGGGCCGAGCCTTATGGCAAGTCATCAACACCCTTTTAGTCTATGTTTTCGTTTGGTATTTGATGTACCTAGGATTAAAATTTTCCGGGTGGATTCTTCCTCCTTTAATGATTTTGGCCGCAGGCTTGCTCGTCAGAATATTCATTATCTTTCATGACTGCGGACACGGCTCCTTCTTCAAAAATAGATGGGCCAATGACATTTTAGGATTTATCTGTGGCGTATTTCTCTTTACCCCTTATTATCACTGGAGATGGGAGCATGCCCTCCATCATTCGACTTCTGGAGACCTCGACCGAAGAGGCGTAGGCGACATCTGGACACTCACCGTTCAGGAATACCTAGAAGCCACGCGGTGGAAACGTTTCGCCTACCGAATGGCAAGAAATCCCATTGTCCTTTTTGTCCTAGCACCCTTTTTTATCTTTCTCATCAAACAGCGTTTCCCGTCTCCAGGGGCAACGCAGCGGGAACGACAGTCGGTGTGGTGGATGAACTTTGCGATGACCCTCATGGTCATTGCCCTGTGTAAAATCTATGGGTGGTTTCCTTACCTCATCATACAATTGGGCATGATTGCCATCGCGGGTTCTTCAGGGGTTTGGCTCTTTTATGTGCAGCATCAGTTCGAAGATGTTTACTGGGAAAGAGGAGAGAACTGGGAATACATTTCTGCCGCACTGCAAGGAAGTTCTTTTTATAAACTACCAAAAGTGCTGCAATGGTTTTCTGGAAACATTGGATTTCACCACGTTCACCACCTGAGCCCGCGCATCCCCAATTACAACCTGGAACGGTGCCACCAGTCAGATCCCATCTTTCAAAATGTCAAGCCCGTCACATTGCTATCCAGCCTGAAGTCACTGTCCCTTCGTCTCTGGGATGAATCCGCAAAGAAATTGATCAGCTTCCGCCACTTGTCTAAACACCCTAAAAATCGTAACTAAAAACTCTGAATGGAGAGAAATGGCGTGGACAAACGAGCGACTTGGTATGGATGAACACGTCCCATGACCTGTGTTACATTGGATCAAAGAAAATCACCCCGTAGAGACGCTTCTAATTCTAAAAGTTTTCTCTTCATCTCAAGCCCAGAGGAATATCCCCCCAGCGAACCATCGGCTGCAATGACCCGATGGCACGGGACAATGATCGAGACAGGATTTTTCCCACTTGCGTTTCCTACTGCTCGAACGGCTTTTGGATTTTTGATCCGACTTGCGATATCCCGATAAGAACAGGTTTTTCCATAAGGGATTTTCCTCAGCTCTCTCCAAACAGATTTTTGAAAAGAGGTTCCTGCCACATCCAGGGGCAAATCGAAATTTTTGCGTTTCCCATCAAAATATTCTTTGAGCTGATGAACCGCCTTGGAAAGTATTTTGATTTGCCTCTGGCCTCCCTTTAACCCAGATTTTGCCATGGGGACTCTTTGTTTCCCAAGAAAAACCCCCTGAAGCCCCTTTTCAGAGACGACCAGCCAAAGAGATGCGATTTTAGAATTCATCAACCTCTGTGCTTTTTTCATTTTTTAAAACCTAATTTTTCTTTTCCATAAATTCCTTCAGCGATGGACTCAAGATAGAAGTCCATCCATTCCGACACATATCTAACCCGCATTTCTCATCACATTTCTGCTGCGAGCGCCAATTCCGCCTCGTCTGCGTCGTCAGACTCGGTCGGCCACGCTCAACATACTGCAAAGTATGCCTCGCATGGCGCGGAGCGTCTTCCTCGCATCCAAGGCAAACTTGACGCTCTCGCGACGAAATCTGATGAGAAATGCGGGTTAACCGGCTACCGCTTTGAGCTATTTTTCTTAGGAAGACGGGCGCTGGCCTCGTCGAGAAATTTTGAGGCGGGGGGACGACGCTCTAAGCACCAGATGAGATGGGCGTGCAAAGAACGGCCCAGGGCCTTAGATTCTTCAAAAAGCTGAGCATGGAATTCATCTTTTAGACGCAAAACAAATCGTTTCATACCAGAAGCATATAGAAGCATTTCGAAATTGACAATTAGCATCATATAGCGTTAAATAGAGCCATCACTAAAAATCAGGAAAGTCCTCTTGAGTGACGACGATAAGAAGATCAAACAAGCGGTATGTTCAGAATGCCAAAACACCTGCCCCACTTTTGAAATGCTCCAAATTGGGAATACCTGGCTATGCAACCATTGCTACAGGAGACTTCATATTGAACTTGGGAAAAGGTTAGGGTTTTAGAAAGAGTGGACTCAGCGTTTTTATTTTCTACCTTCACGTTTTAGCTCACCCACAAAGGCATCCGCTTCACGGGTGGGCTTTGGAAGGCGATAGCCATCCAATACCCGCAGGACCCATTCAACACTTGTTTCCAAGTCAATCAAGTGACCTGGCGAAATAAAAAGAGGATTACACGAAAGTTTTGTCCGCAAAACCTGGCCGATCACTTTTTTATCTTTAGAATAAAGAGGTTCAGAATCTCCTCTTTTTTGTCCGGGTTTTTTGTAGCTCCCATAAAGAAGGGATTTAGCACATCCAATCGTAGGTTTCTCAAGCAAAAGTCCCAGATGGCAAGCGATTCCCATAGATCGCGGATGTGCGATTCCTTGCCCATCTACGAAAAATAAATCGGGTTCTATTTCCAGTTCTTCGATCGCTTTTCCTAAGACTGGAATCTCACGAAAAGAAAGGAGCCCTGGAATATAGGGAAATTTCAACGGAAGAATGGCTGAACTTTTTTCAATTATGTGCATTTCAGGCCAAGCATAAACAATCACACCTGCATAGCCTTCATTCCGCTCAGGATCCAATGCCATGTCGCATCCAGCAACCGTACGCACTTCTGATAATCAGCCGCTTTGAGCCGACCCGCATTTTCCAGGCAATCCATTTCTGCGTGCAGCACCGCCGACTTCTTCTGCACACGCCGGTTGTGTCCCCTTCCAATCATTTCATCCCCCTTGACCAGCACAGAGCCAATCGGAATACCACCTTCCGCAAGGCCCTGACGCGCCTCTTCAATGGCAGCTTTCATAAACTTTTCGTGTTGGATCATAGGTCTACTTTAATCGTGATTTAAAGACTTACGAATGTTTTTCTCGATTTCTTTGTTTGCATGAATCCATAGAAGTTTAATAGGCGGATGCTGCTCCTGAAAAACCCTGAAAATCTCATCCGCAAAAGCAGGGCCAATACTTTTTACATCCTTAAAATTTAAAATAATCTCTCTAAATTTTTCAAATCTTGTGAGCAATCTCTTTGCTTGGGATCGGGACACAAGATTTTCTTCTCCATATTGAAGTAGGTTGACAGGAACAATCGTTTTAGTAAAACCAAAATCATTTTCTTCAGAAGCATATCTATCAAAAACTTCTTTGCTTGTACGCGATGACTTCAAACAAATCTTCATCATAACAGAGGTTCCTTCTTGAACTTTTTCCTTGTCTTCGGTTAACCAGTCGTCATCCTTTTCAAAATGACTAAAATGAAGATGCCCTGATTTAATGATAAAACCATCAAACATGCGGGAACAGAAAAATATCCCCTCCCCCGTATGACGTTTTGGATCTGTTGTGAGTTTTCCTTTGGTTAATTCTAAAATTGCATGATTTTGAATTTGAGAATGGCCATTTTTGTTATATCGCCAGGGTGCCCATCTACATTATTTAATACAAAAGATATGATTTTGTTATCCAAATCCACGCTCATGATTGTCAACATCCTTTTGTATTATTGTCAACCTAATGATATGATTTTGTCAACAAGCTAGTTTAATTTGTTATACTCTATCAGGCGTCTGAATAACAAAACTTTTAGTGCTTACGCCACTAGAAAGAGTTCACAAAATGTCACAGAATATTTTCACGACTTCTTTTTCTCCCACTGCGCAAAAAACTCTTCCGCATTTTTGCGAATTTGATCTTTGCTCAAGTCCTGCGTATGCGTGGCAATCATCCACGAATAGCCGAAGGGATCCTGGACATTGCCCGCGCGATCGCCCCAGAACATGTCTGCCATCGGCATCACCACTGTGCAGCCGGCCGCAACAGCTTGCTTAAACACTGCGTCTGCATTCGGCACAGAGAAAAAGAGGCTGATCGGTGAACTGCCCAACGTCTCAGCGCTCTTGCACTTCCCCGACATTTCGTCACCCATCATTAAGATAGAATCGGCAATTTGAATCGTTGCATGCATAATCCCATGTAATCCCGTAGCGTCTTGCTCCATACCAAAAAGCAAAGATGAAAGTGACTGCATGAAAGAGGATTGACTTTAATGACAAGGAAAGAAGGGTGCGATTTTAGAGATTCTTTGCTCTTCTCACATGGTAAAATGATATCATGAAAAAATTTCAATCACCCCCCTTAAACAAAGGACTTGTCATGAAAAAACGAATGGCTAGGTTGTTGGTATTTTTCACCATGGCCACAATAAGTCTTGGCTCCACGCGTCTTGGTCATACGTCCGAAGATAAAAAAACGGCGGTGCTCAAAGCAGCGGAACAATTTTACGTGGCTTTGAATGCCCTGTTCACTGGAGAGGTAGCACCCATGAAAGAAGTATGGTCACATGCAGAGGATGTAACCTATATGGGGCCCGGAGGCGGGTTTCAAATCGGATGGACACAAGTCCTTGCGAGTTGGGAAGAACAAGCAGCCATGAAACTGGGAGGTAAAGTTACACCAGACCGCATGCAAATCACAATAGGTAAGGACATCGCCCTCACCCATAATTACGAAATCGGAGAAAACGTTGATAAAGATGGAAATACCAAAAAGGTTTCAATCCGGGCGACGAATGTGTTTCGCAAAGAAGGTGGCCTCTGGAAAATGATTGGGCATCATACAGATTTACTGCCCTATCTCGAGAAAAATGCGCAAGGCAAATAGGCACATGTTCAAATGGGTTCGACATCTCAAAAGATGTTTGAACAAAGTCCAGATTTAGAGTATAGGCATATGCACTTGATTCCCCTTTGTAGTCGCCCGATTCATCGGGCAAACCCATGCAAGGGGCACAGCCCCATGAATGGGGCGACTACAACTTCTTGCCATGGCGCTTGCTATCTAAGGGGAATCAAGTGCATATGCCTATCTAAGGGGAATCAAGTGCATATGCCTAATTATTAATCCAAGCCGGGTCGGTGGAGTTCAGGAAATGTCAGCAAGTTTGCCCAAAAACAATCCTTTGGATTCATCTGCAATAATGAGCACTTTGGAAAACAAGAGCAAAAGCGAGGACCGCAACTCTCAAAACTGGCAAGAAGCGATGATGGGATATGAGAGAGGTTACTCCGAAAGCACAAGCCGAACGTATGACATGCCCCTGAACAGTTACGATCCAACAGTGGGCGCATACCGCAATTCCGATCAGCCCACAGAAATTTTGAACACCGATGACAATGCGCAGCAGCGATAGATCTGTCTACGATCCTACGAAGCCTTGGCGTTACAGAACAAAGTTCTTGTCGGCCAAAAAAAATTTCTTAATAAATTCTGTTGTAGCATGTAAATTATGATACGATCACTCCATGCTTAATCGCGTGATGGGGCGTCTTGATTTTATACGAATCCTCGTTCGGGGCTGTTTTCTTGCAATCTTGTCTATGACGGTTTATCCCATTTTGCGTTATCTTACTCCTCCAAAATTCAGACTTCCCAGGGATGTTTCCGTGACGGCGGCCAAACTTTCTGAAGTTCCCCCAAACACTGCAAAAATATTTCCTTTTGGGTCTAAACCAGCCATTCTGATTCATACGGCATCAGATGAATATAAAGCCTTTTCCGCAGTTTGCACACATTTAAACTGTACGGTTCAATACGATCAAAAGGCGAGTGTCATCATGTGCGCCTGTCACAATGGGCGCTACGGTCTGGACGGCCGCGTGATTTCAGGCCCGCCCCCGAGGCCCTTGGAAGAATATAAAGTTGCTCTTAGGCGTGATGAAATTATCGTGTCAAAAGGATAGGTATGGCGTCCCTGGACTGGATTCGAAAACGCTTTCCGATCGAACCTTTTGAAAAACTTCTCCGAAAAAAAGAAGTCCCGGTTTACCGCTCGAATTTGTTCTACTATTTTGGAGGAATCAGCTTACTGCTTTTTGGGATCCAGGTCTTTTCCGGAATTTTGCTCCTCTTTTACTATTCTCCTCATGCAGGCGGGGCCTATGAATCGGTCCGCTTTATCATGAACAAGGTCCAATTCGGATGGCTCATTCGTTCTGTCCATGTCTGGTCGGCGCATCTCCTCATCGCTTCCATCTTCATCCATCTTTTCAGCACATTTTTTATGCGGGCTTATCGTTTCCCGAGGGAATTCACCTGGATGACAGGCGTTTTTCTTCTGATGCTCTGTTTGGGTTTTGGTTTTACAGGTTATCTCCTGCCTTGGAATGAATTGTCTTTTTTTGCCACGAAAGTCGGAACCGAAATCATTGCAGGAGTCCCGGCGATTGGAAAATTTATTCAGACGGTTTTAAGGGGAGGCGAAGAGGTCGGGGATGCCACCCTGGGTCGTTTTTTTGCCCTTCATGTCGCGCTCTTCCCCATGATGGTAACGGGTTTGGTTCTGATCCATCTGATTTTCATCCAGTTTCAGGGAATGAGCACCCCTCCAGCGCTTGAAAATAAAACCCTGAAAACGCTTCCCTTTTTTCCTAATTTTATTCTACGGGATTGCATCGTCTGGTCCTTGACCTTGGGGCTGGTCCTGGTTTTAGCCGTCTATTGCCCACCCCCCTTGGGGGCAAAAGCGGATCCTTTCGCCCCAACCCCTCAGGGCATCCGACCCGAATGGTACTTCATGTGGATGTTTCAAACGCTGAAGATGCTGCCGGGGCATATTCTTGCTTTAGAAGGTGAGCAGGCCGCCTTGCTCGTGATGGGTATTTTAGGGGCGGGTCTTTTGTTTATCCCATGGCTGGATATCTGGACCCGAAGAGGCAAAAGATATTCACCCCTGACTTATCTTGGCTGGGTCATATTAATTTACATGATTTTTACAACCATTCTGGGTTATTTACATTCATGAAAATCACTTACGGGTACTTTTTAGCGTTATTCATTTTGCTTGCCCCTACAATGGTCTTGGCGGAAAATGGTGAGCAAAAAAAAAATTCTTGTGTAGAATGCCATAAACTCATAGACGATGAAAATGGAGGAGTTGTCGGGCTCATGGCCCACGATGTTCACGCCCAGGTGGGTCTTTCCTGCGCAGATTGTCATGGGGGTGATCCAAGCTCAGATGATATTGAAGTTGCAAAATCTCCGCAAAAAGGATTTATCGGCGCTCCCAAGAGAAACGAGATTCCTCAATTTTGTGCCCGTTGTCATGCTGATCCGAACTATATGCGCCCGTTCAATCCAAACCTCCCAACAGATCAATTTTCAAAATATCAGACCAGCGAGCATGGCAAACGCAATGCCCAGGGCGACGATCATGTTGCAGTCTGCTCCAGCTGTCACGGGGCTCATGGAATTCGGCGGGTGAACGATCCTCTTTCTCCAATCTTTAAACGGAATGCCCCGCTGACCTGTAGCAAATGCCACTCTGATCCAGAATATATGAAGGCTTACGGGATTCCCACGGATCAGTTTGAGAAATATAAAAAAGGCGTCCATGGAATTCTTCTCCTGGAAAAAGGGAATTTGGGAGCACCCGCTTGTCATAGTTGCCATGGAAGTCATGAAGCTTCGCGACCTGTCGAAACATCGGTTGGAAATGTTTGCGCCCAATGCCACACCCTGAACCGGGATCTGTTTGCCGCCAGCCCGCATAAAAAGGCACACGACCAAATGAAGGTGCCGGAATGTGCGGTCTGCCATGAGAACCATTTTATCCAGAAAACCTCAGATGACATGCTGGGGACAGGCCCCGGTGCTATCTGCCTTAAATGCCACAAACAGGATTCCAATGGATATCACTCGGCAAAGGCCATGAGAGGCTTTATTGAAGACCTTAAGGGTCAAGTGTCTCAGGCTGAAACCGCAGTGGTTCAAGCGGAGCATATCGGGATGGACATGAGCGATTCCAGAGTAGAACTCGATCAGGCCGTGACGTTATTGACCAAGGCGCGCAGCTACGTGCATTCCTTTTCTCCCCCAAAAATCGAGTCCATTACCAAGGAGGGCAAGACGGTCGCAGACCATGTGAAACAAGCAGCAAAAACAGCCCGGGCGCAGTGGGTAACACGCAGGAAAGGCCTCTGGGTGGCCATCTTATTTCTCATCCTTTTAGCTGCGGGCCTTTTTCTGGATATCCGCAGAAGAGAGAAAAAATCTTAAGGAGATTCTGTCCGATACAATGTAGGAGAGTCGAAGAAAGAATCTTTAAGCCAAAGGCTTACAGGTGAATCGGCTTGGTCTCCTCCGTTCCGTCGGAGACTGTGTCCTTCCGCCACAAAGCAAGGCGGACAAGCTGCCTTCGCAAGAGATTTTATTTTTGTCCGCCCCCCAAAAAATCAACTCCTTTCAAGGTAGTTTTGCTCAGGCTATTATAGAGATGGTTTCATTTGTCAGACCATTCATACATAGAATATGCAAATCAATCGAGTTAAAAGAGGAAAGTTTTCAGAAATTAAACTTGAAGACGGACGAAAAATATTCTTATCTGTCTTTCCTGATCGTATTACTGCGTCATTAATGTTTCTGTTTATTCCTACTAAGAAAATATGGGAATTCATATTTCCTTTCTATATTAGAACAGCAATTGATGGATAGTTCGGCAAGAGCAAGGAATTTTCTAGTTTTTGATTTAGGAAAACAAATTTATAGAATTGACGAGAAGGCGTTCAATGACTATTTCAAAAAAGTAAAGTTTCTCGATGAGTAATATTTTTTTATATGAATCATAAATTATGGTTTTATATTTTTGTTGTATTTTTCAATGTTATTTTTTGTATGACATTTTCATCTTATGAAACCCATGCACAGGTGAAGAAAGAAATGTCAGCAAAGGACTTACTCAAATCCCATGCTTTGGAGGTTAATGATTTGCTTACGGCTTATATTGAACTGCACGATGATGCCTTAAAAGAATCCGGAACCTTTGAAAGTCTTTTCAGGCACGTAGACTTCGAAAGCCTACACAAGAGGTCTATAGATATCCACTCACGGTTAAGTACAAAACAGAAAGAACTGGAAGATTTCTATAAAGAATTTTATTCTCAAGCAGATCCAGATTGCCGATTGTATTATGACGCGTTACATATCTTTGTAGAAAGATTAACAAGAACCACAGCTCTTCTAGAACAAAGGCAACTGTTTTTATATAAAAAAGCAAAGGGTGAAGGAGGCACTTTCTCTGATTACATGAAGATCGAGAAAGAATATCAGAACTCCGTCAATGATTATATGGAAGCGGGTAATAAACTGAACCAACTAAATTAATCTTATCTTTTGAACCTCAATGGTAATTAGCCCATTTCTATGAACTCCCTAACTATTAGAGAGAACCGCGAAGAAACTTTCCAAGTCGTAGTATTTTTTCGAAGGAAATAACTGCCCCCAAGCGTTTTTCATAAAATGCTTCTCATCAGAAATAATAGCGTCTACACCAATCAAATAATTAAGATACTGTAAGTCTTGAAAATAGTTTTTATCTATATGCTTCTTATTATCAACCGTCATTGCATACCAAGCTGCAAAAAGAAGTCCTTCAATAAATTTGGTAAAGTAAGGACACCGTTTATCTCTATATTTTAACCAATAACTTTTACGTTTATCCTTCGTATCTACAGAAATTGCTGCTTTTTCAATGTGAACTAACGCCATGGATTCCAAATTTTTCCCTAGAAACGCCTGAAAATCATTGTCTTTTCTTTCCAAATCACTATTCTTATATTTTTTAAGAATTTCCTCATTCATTTCTACATATATCTTTCGATTATTTTCTTTTATCTCTTCTCGCTGCCTAATCTGAGCAACTAATTCGTCTTTGCTGTTCACTGCTACACTTCCACTAATAGCTGCAGATAACCTAGCTTTAATTAATGAAACTTTGTTTTGCTTACAAAAAAGATATTCGCTTAATAATTTACCATCTAGTTCCATTTCAAATATGTCAGCAGTATCTTGAAATAACTTCTGCCATGGCAAGTCGACAAGGAACCTTATCGATTCAATTCCAGCCGTATTCACCTTTTCTTGCGTAAGAAAATGTAATTTCTCTTCTGCAAGAACAGGAATCATGTAAAATGTCAGCTTCTTCTTTTGACAAAGCTCCAATAGACTAGACTCTCTAAGACGTTTCAAATTCGCTGGTATTAAAATATTTGAGTCTAAAACAAACTTAAGGCTCATAAAGTCTCCTTGTCTAGGAGTTTATCATAAGCCTTTAACTCAAACACTTCAGAACCTTTTACAACCCGCAACTGTAATTCGGCTTGCTCCACGAAGCGGGGAGTGGCCGAGCCTGAGCAAAACTACCTTAAAAGGAGTTTATTTTTTGGGGGGCGGACAAAAATAAAATCTCTTGCGAAGGCAGCTTGTCCGCCTTGCTTTGTGGCGGAAGGACACAGTCTCCGACGGAACGGAGGAGGCCAAGCCGATTAAAGATCCTTTTTTCTACATTTGTGGATCATATTGGGTAAAATAATAGATAGAGTTCGAATTGATTTTGAATCCGGAGCCATTTTATAAGTATCGAACTGGGAAATTTGACCCCCCACCGTCAAATTTCCCTTTTTTGTTTCGGGGAACTCCTTATTTATCCCAGCGGTCGCCCCCACCCGACAGCAGGATAGAGGAAAAGAAACATCTACTGCCGCACTCGGCCCTTTATCTGCCATAGACAGCGGGCCTCCATTGTTGGGTATTTGTGTCTCAGAGGCTTTTTTAAGATCAGTACTTAGTAATGAAAAGAAAAAAAGTGCTAATAAATGCAATTCCAGAGACAAACAGTCCTATGGTCAACCAATAGAATAATGTTAGCAGGCGGGTTTTAACTCCAATAGGTCTCTTAAGACCTTCAAGATAATCTTCGTCATAGAATCTCAGGCTATCTCGAAAATTACATAAAAATTTTGTCTTAATTTTTTCGTCAACTTTTTTGTTTCCTGTTGTTGCTATTTCTTCAATCTGGTTTCTTATATTGTGTCCTTCCCAAAGATTTTTTAGAATTTCCACTCCTAATTTCATTGAGACATACCTAATTTCAAGAAAAATCTTAAAGACTAACGCAGAAAATACGGTGAGAACTAAAAGCTTGGAGCCTAGGACCAAAATTTCTACATAAGCTAAGTCGTTTGAAAGTTTGTTAAAAGTAAAGAATAGAGCTCCTGTCGCTAAACCAGTGAGCCAATTAATGAAGTTATCTCGACCTGAGAGTTTGGTTTGCAAAAACTCGTTGAGTTGTTCGTGATATTCCTTATTGTGTGGATTGTCGCACTTGCGTTTGATCTCTTCGGCTTTTTTCTCAAGTTCAGCTATATCTATCTTCTCGTCAGACCGTTTTAATTTGTTGATTAGCCACTTAAACACGCACATTTCTTATCCTTACGATAATTTATTGTTGCTTCGTATCATTATGATATTTTTCTTTCAACTTGTTGAGTTTATCGTCTAACATTTTAATGGTGTTTTCCCAATGAGAATCTATTATTTTTAGTTTTTCATCGAAAAAAATCTTAAAAATTTTGAAAATATTTAGAAATGAGAGCAGGATAACTATGTAATAGAATTTGTATTCATTTTTATCCTTCGGAAATTGGAAATAATGAACCTTAACTTCTTTTGGTAAATCTGTATCGTCCCTTTTGAATTCTAATCTATGGAAAAAAGAATTTACATCTGCATGTGAGCCGAATAAAATAAAGGGGTCAAATAAAGAATAAAAATAATAAAGGTAAAGGGGTCAAGTCTTTTCTTGACTACATATAAGAGTGACTCGGCACCTTTCATTCCACCCTCCCATCACCCCAAAAGAACGGCTTCACGGAGGGAGTAGAGTCTTTGAATTTTCGGACAGACGGCCTCCCTATTCGTCCTGCCCTCGAGGCAGAACAAAAAAATAAGCCAGGTCACGGAGAAGTGCCTTGGCTTATTTTGGCTCCGGATTCAAAATCCGGAGCCAATTTTAATAAGGTGTCGCCGTTGGCGACTTTATCTTTTTGGCCCAACCCGTCATTTTTTCCAGCGGTCGCCCCCACCCGACCGCTGGGTATTTGTGTCTCAGAGACTTTTTCGGAAGCTAATACATAAACTAACCGACTTTAATTTTTATTTGGCTATCCTTATACTTTGTCGCTAGTGATCTCAACCCTTCAGATTTAAGAGATGAAAATATAAATCGCCAAGATGCACTTGCAGTTCGTCTATTAAATTCTTTGACGAGCTGGTTATCAGCCTTGTAGTAGCTTGCATCGAGTTTCCATGAACCAAAGGCGCAAATGTCCTTGGAAAGGGGTAAAGTGACTTCAATATTTTTGTTCCCTAAGCCATATCCGTAGAAAGAAACCCGTTTATAACTGGGATCAATATAATTAAACGGATTATCCCCTGTTATAAATTTATTTTCATCTGATGCTTCAAAAAAGCCCCAGTGCATTTGTTTAAAAATTCTTGCAAATTTTTTTAAAAGAGATAAGGAAGTTGTAATACCTACCTGAGGATTCATTCTCATCTCAAAGTTCTTGTCAAAGTGCAAGACAGTCTTTCGATATTCCTCAAAAGGCATGCCAATAGTCTTTCCCGTTTTTTCTTCAATAGCCTTTACCGACCTTTCAAATGCTTTTTCATCTGCTGCTAACATTTGTAATATCTTTTTATTAATTCCTGAAAACGCTTCCCCAACGTTGTCTCGAAAATTAGGAGCCCTAATCTGCATCAACGCGACAAAAAAGCTAAAAGTTATCATTTCGGAGTCTGTTAAAGATTGTTTATTCAAAATCTTCTTTATGACGGGTAAAGTTTCATTTTCCATATCCGTTATCAAGTTCTCTAGTGTCTCAGAATCTTTCTGTCCGTTTTCATTTATAAACGTGAAATAATCATTTTCATACGCTATGGCTTCAGGTTTTTCCTCAAACACTTCACTATTATTTTTGTTATAAACCCACAAACACTCACTTGGAGAAACAAATCTTTTCAAGTAAGCGACTGGAATATAGTGATGCTTCTTCTTTGGCTTAGACTTTTTGATGTTAGGTGCGGCTTTTGTCATGATTTCATCTCACAAGTTTATCAATAGAAACTTCCAAAGCATCGGCTAACTTTATGACAGTTCCGATTCTCGGATTCTTTATTCCGTTCCGTTCAATCTTTATAAGAGTGTTGTAAAAAATACTTGCTTCTCGATCGAATTTCTCTTGTGAACAGGTTTCACGGGTTTCCTTTGCTCTCATGAATTTATTTCCAACCCAGTATGATTTTTTTGTCTCGCATGGATATCAATCTGGAAGAAGCAACAAGTTGGTCAATTTGATCCATGATTTCTAAAGTTAATGTGCCTACAAAATGTACAAGATTTTGCCGATATCTCTCACTCAATTCAGTACGAGGAAAAGACCAAACATTTCTACAATCAATGATTGTCTCCAGAGGAAAAAACGATAATTCACGGGGCTGGATTCGGACAAAATCCTTAACTTCAGGATGCTGATTATAAAATTCAATTTTAGAAGTGGTCAAAAATAGGAGCGTTTTGGAATCACTGGGATGTTTGTTAAGAACAATGATATATTTACTTTTTGTTTCACCCCTCTTGAAATGAAGATTCGTTAAAAGAACAACGCCTCTCTTGAACTCTTTTTCAAAAACACTGTCATGAATGATCGGAGGTATGTCCATTGACGATAGGATCAGGTTGGAGAAGCTAACAACGAAACTAAATCTACATGTTCCTGAAGAATTTCAAGATATTCTATAGCTTGGGAATTTGCATCCTTATCATCCTCAAAAAATAAGCGGTAATCAATTTCTCCATTTTTTTCAGATTTATTCCAAGGGGCCTCTTTGTGAGTTGAGGTAATCAATTTATTCCAGGACAAATGTCCATATTTTTGAATGGTATTGTGTAAAGATTCTTGTTCGGATTCAGAGAGGCAGTCTAGATCAGGTGCTTTTTTAGGTTCGAAAGTCGGATGTTTACTTTGAGTGTTTACTTTGAGATATCTTTTAAAAAGTTCTAAATTGCTCTGCTGAATATTTGGGATTTTATAAGGAGAAATCGCTTCATTGATAATATCCAAAGCTTTTGATGGAACAGGGCCATAGTCTAAGTGAAAATAGACATCTCCCAAGATGGGACGCCCATATCTAACCAAATGGTACTTATCTGCATAATAAAGAAGTTTTACAGCTTTAAGCTTATCTAGATCCCTTATTTTTGAAGCTAAGAGAGTTAAACAAGCAATAAACTTCTCATTGTCAAATTTAAATCTAATAGGGGGCTGAGAGGCTGAAATATTCATAATTTATGGAAGGAATTATAGCATCTATATCCCGATTTTAACACGAGAAACTGGCTCCCCGGGCAGGACTCGAACCTGCGACATACTGGTTAACAGCCAGTCGCTTCTACCAGCTGAGCTACCGGGGAGTAATCTTGAAACTCCTGAGAAATTTTGATTGCTCTAACAATGACCTAAACAACCTAACAATAAAAACAAGCACGTCACCGACCATTCCCCTCCCTTGATCCTAAAGGACCGCGCTTCGCTGGTGGAAGGGGTAAGGGGAGGGTGATTTTAAGCCCCCCTCCCTAACCCTCCCCACGAAGGGGGAGGGAAAATCCACTTTCATTTGCATCATTCAATAGCCTACGACAATAATTTCTTTTCAAGAAGCTATCAGATGCACTAGGATACTGTCAAGGGAAGCTAATTCATACTTCCCACCATGAACTTAAAATGGTTATAGACCATTCCCGAGTGTATTTATCGGGGATCCCATGACAAAAACCCTAAACGTGGATTCCCGCTTACCCCTTTCTGGGGCTACTTCGTTGAAGCTTGTGGGAATGATAGATATGGGTGAAAAATGTACGCAAAAATAGCTTGGCTCAAACAGCAATTACAACGATGAAAAATATAAAAACTCTCATCTGGCCTTTTCTTCTCTGTCTCACAACCAGCTCTTGCGTCTATGAGCCCCCCTCCTGGACACCTGATGGGAAGAAAATCGTGGTCGGCGCTCTCTATAACAATGAAAAGGGGAAAGAAGAGTATCAGTTTTTTTCGATGGATGTGACGTCCGGAAAATCACAGAAGATTTCTCAATTCACGGAAGAGAAAAATGGAATTTGCCCTCGGCTCTCACCTGATGGAAGTAAGCTTGCTTTTCTTTACCGCAACAATCCAGAAGCACCTCAAAACAAAATGAATCTTTGTGTGATGAACGCCTCGGGAGGAAAAGTAACCGCTCTCGTTGAACTAACTCGGGATGAGGAGAATTCTTTCTATACCGGTATAACCTGGTCATCCAACGGGTCATGGATTGCAGCGCCTCATTTTAATTCAGAAAAAAAGATCCATGAAATGGTTCTCGTCTCTCTCCAAGAAGCTGCTAAAAAACTTTCCGGAGAGTATTCACAAATGCTCCCCTCCTGGGCAAAAAATGAAAATAGATTTGCTTATCTCGTCATCAAAGAAAAAAGTTACGACCTTTGTGTTTATGAGATGAAAAGCGGTGCTTCAAAAATTGTGCTTCATGATTTGAAACTTCCCGCAAAACATCGCAAAGAGCTACTTGCCTTTTTAGCCCCTTCCTGGGCCCCGGACAATACATCCATCGCCTACATCAATGGGTCTCAAATTGAAACGGTGAATGTTCAGACGGGAGAAAGACATCAGCTCACGCATGGACGAAGTGCAAAAGTTTCCGTGGAGTGGTCCCCCAATGGAAAATATTTGGCCTTTATGAAGGTAAAAATTACCCTGAAAAATCCCAATTATGGAGAGAGTCAATCTGATATTGCCATCATAGATTTAAAAGGAGAAAATGCAAAAATTTTAACTTCTTTGGAGGGCGAGGCCTATCTTCCCCGCTGGTCCCCTTCAGGGGAAAAAATCGCTTTTCTTTTTGCCGAGGGAGACCGTGTGCTTTCTTTACCTGCCGTTACAGATCTCGAGGGTCAGGTTCAATTTTTTCCGGTAAACGGGGATCAGAAAATTCGATTGGCCAAATATGAATTTGAACACGAGAGCCCAACGGATACGACCCACACAGAAGCCAAGAAATGGCTGCAAGAAGTGATTCAAGAAAATCCAAAAACCAAATGGGCTGAAGAAGCTGAAAAATTTCTTCAGGTCCTTGAAGAAGACCTCAAGAAAAAATCTTCAGAAGTTCCAGCGAAATTGTGATTCGACCCAGAGAAATGAGCGCTTGCCACTCCTGGTCAGCCATGGACGAGAGCACTTCTTTGGGAACATTCCAACGAATGAAGCAAAGCGCCTCGTAATCCTTTTGGCACTGCTTGCAGGACTGCAGATGTCTTTTTAAAAGGTTTAAAGCGCTTTTATCGGGAGAGCTTAAAAACTTAAGCGGGGATGGTTCATATTCTTAAAGAGACCATCCCCGCAAAATCCCTACAGGCCGGTGCAGGGATTATTTATACTCAGAGGACATTAATTTTAAGACTTGCTGCGAAAAGGTTTGGTGATACTGAACGGCAAATCGGGCAATCCACTCTTCAGGCTTAATTCCGAGGCGGCGGCACTCTTCTTTCATCAACTCCACCTCTTTCAAGATATAATCTTTAGCTGACATTGCTTCCTCCATCCCCTCCATAGATATAGACACCACAAATGTGAAAAAGTTGAAAAAAATATGAACATTTTTATAACATTCTTATCAAGAATGAGTTAAGAAATAAATTTTTAAATAAAAGGGGGCTTTTTCAGGAGAGATTGTTCATATTTGAGCAGAAAATGAGCTTGCGAAGATTTTCTAGGAACAGAAATCTGGTGAGAAACATACATGACTGTCCGTCACAAAGGGGGATGAAAATCACCCTTGTAGTCACCCCATTTATGGGGCTGCCCGATGAATCGGGCGACTACAAGTCCTCATAACTTATTGTATAAGAATAAGTAAAGACTATTTTTAGATGAAATGCGGGCTAGGTTGAAGTGGCAGGACAAGTTCCTGTGGTTCCAGCAATGGTATCGTCCGGGCTAGGTCTTTGGAGCTTAAGGGCATAGGTGTTGGTGGTGTCAAAAGTGAGAGAGGTTTCACAAAAAATAAGTGTGCTTCCGGAACTACAGGTTGACGAACCTGTACTTGCTGTACAAGTTGAGCCATCAACGACAAAGGTATTCAATGTAGACCCGTTTTTTGTCACGATGACCCTGTAATTGGTCAGAGTAGGAGTTCCAGAAACGCAGGCTGCAATGCCCCCACCTTCATCCTCCACAGAACAACTGGCTGATGTAGGAACCTCCGTAGAGCCAGTTCCTGAACTAAAATCAACATATTGGCTGAATGCACAAGGAAGAACAGTTTGAACGGTTCTGAGAGAGGGTCTTTGATATTTCACGGGAAGCGCTTCCTCAAGATAAAAAGAATCGGTCTATACGATGTTATTTTTCTATCATTTTGTCAAACAGAAAAAACTCCCGAATATTTATTTTAATAGGTGCAGGGTTCTTCCCCTATTGATTCAAAGGTGTTCTTTGGAAAGAGAATATCGTAAAATGTTCTTCCTATGATGAGAGAACCCATTCTCATGTGCTGGAGCGGCGGGAAGGACAGTTCGCTCGCCCTTCAGGTCATTCTTCAAGATCCGCAATTTCAAGTGGTGGCACTTCTCACCACTGTCACGGAAGATTATGAACGGATCAGCATGCATGGGGTTCGCGTGTCACTCCTCCAGGCCCAGGCTGAAGGACTCCATCTTCCGGTTGAACAAGTGCGCATTCCTCCTAAAGCCTCGAATCAAATTTATGAAGAGGCCATGACCCAAGTTTTGAATCGCTATCGGTCGCAAGGGGTTTCCCGTGTTGTTTTCGGAGACCTTTTCTTAGAGGACATCCGACGCTATCGAGAAGAGCGATTGGCAAAAATTCACATGGAAGGTATTTTCCCCCTTTGGCTAAAAGATACAAAAAAACTGGCGCAAGATTTTATTCAAATGGGATTTCGGGCCATTTTGGTTTGTACAGATCCCAAACAGATCCCCTCCTCTTTTTGCGGCCGAGAATTTGATCAAGCCCTCCTACAAGATTTTCCCAAGGACGTGGACCCCTGCGGTGAAAAGGGAGAATTTCACACCTTCGTTTATGATGGGCCTATTTTCAAACAGCCCATTCCCATCAAAAAAGGGGAGAGGGTCCAAAGAGATGGATTTTGGTTTTGCGATCTAGACTTTGAAAAAAATTCTTTGCCTCTGGAGCTAGCAAACGTTAAGCTATGATATTTCTAACGCAGAGGATCCGATGTCCCCTATTCAACGTGAGCAGCTTTTTCGTTTTTTCTTTTTGGGTGTTTTTCTTTTTTTGCTCTATCAAATCTTTCACGTCCTCTCGCCTTTTTACACAGGCATTCTGGGGGCCATTGTCCTCACCCTGATTTTCTTTCCCCTGCACCGCCTCATTCTAAAAGCGATGGGCCCTCGCCACATCAACTGGGCCGCGACGTTCTCCACCTCCTTGATCGTCATTGCCATCATCATTCCCTTCATCCTCCTCAGTTGGGTGCTCCTGAATGAAGTGTCGGCGTTAACACCCGTCATTAAACACATTGGGAAAACGATCGAAGACTGGAGAGAAGGACAAATGGCCACCGAAAGTCCCTGGCTCAAGGCTCTTCAAATAAAATTGAACAATGTGCTGGACGTTTCTCAAGTGAACCTTCAAAAAATGCTCACAGAGGGAGCGACGGCCATTGTTAAGATGATTCTCAACATTGGGAAAAAACTTCCGAGAAACGCATTCGTTCTTTTGATCAATATCCTCATCATGATTTTTACTCTTTTTTTTCTCCTTCGCGACGGTCAATCCCTTTTCAAAAAGGCCAAAGAACTTTTGCCCATGGAAAAAAAACACAAAGATCAAATCGCCGATCAACTCTACATCACCGTCACAGCCGTTGTGAGGGGTGTCTTCATCGTGGCCCTGGCCCAAGGACTGGTCGCAGGGATTGGATTTGCGATCGCAGGCGTCCCCTCGCCCATCGTTCTTGCGTTCACAACCACGCTGAGCGCTTTGATTCCTTTGATTGGGGCCTGCGCGGTATGGCTTCCGGTCTGTCTTTATTATTTGATAAAGGGATCTACTTTCACATGGATTTTTATGGCGGTTTGGGGATTTTTTGTCATCAGCCTGGTGGATAACTTCCTGAGGCCTCTCCTGATTGGAAGCAAGACCAAACTCCCCATGCTCTTTCTCTTCTTCGGGATTTTGGGTGGCATCAAGGTCTATGGCCCGATGGGCTTTTTTCTGGGGCCCTTGGTGATAGCCCTCCTCTTTGCCTTCATTAAGATTTATAGAGAAGAATACAGATGATTTCGACGGATGTCTCTCCCAGCTAGCCCGCATTTCTCATCACATTTCTGCTGCGAGCGCCGATTCCGCCTCGTCTGCTTCGTCAGACTCGGTCGGCCACGCTCAACATACTGTAAAGTATGCCTCGCATGGCCTCGGTCGTCTTCCTCGCATCCAAAGCGGCGGCCCTTCTGAGGTGTACCTCACCCCTCGAAGCAAACTTCCATGGGTAATTCCCGTGGCTGCAAAGACACAGTCGCCTTGCACCATGTCTTCCAGAAAATAAACCTTTGGGGCAATGCTTCCATTTTTCAGAACAATCTGTGTCTGAAATCCCCCTCTTAAACATTTGATTGCACAGGCTGTAATAATGCCTTCCGGGGCCCCTCCAATCCCACACAGAAGATCAATCCCGCTTGCCGAAAGACATGTCGCAATGGCGCCTGACACATCGCAATCTTGAATCAATTTAATCCTCACACCCATTTTTCTTAAATTCCCAATGAGTTTTTCATGACGGGGGCGATCCAGGACACAGACCACAATTTTAGTTTTTTCTTTCCCAGTTGCTTTTGAAACGAGGTCAATGGTTTGGCTCATCGGATCTGTAATGGAGAGCTGGCACTTGCTGGCAATCTGAGGGCCATAGGCCAGCTTATTCATGTAAAATTCTTGAGTGGATAAAAGGGTCCCTTTGTCTGCGACCGCCAAAACGCTCAAGGCCTCCGGCCCTGAATTTACAGTGGGACGCGTCCCTTCAATCGGATCCATGGCCAAGTCATACACCTTGGACGCTTGATTCCTGCTTTTTCCCACATGCTCGCCATGAAAAAGTCCGGCACTCGCATCTTTGATGCCCTCTCCAATCACCACATTTCCAGAAAAATCCATTGAATTCAGGCGATCTCTCATCGCATCCGTCGCAGCTTTATCTGCCGCCTTCTTGTCGCCACTGCCAATCCACGCAGAAGCCGCAATCGCAGCCGCCTCTGTCACACGCACCACATCCAAATGTATTTCTTTCATAGTCATCCTTTCCTTATCAACATGATACTGAAAATGCTTTATAATGCTTATAAAAAATTTAGGAAGGGGGGAATTCTATGAATCAAAAAATTCTCGTTCTCTTGGCGGAAGGGTTTGAAGAGATTGAAGCCATTACACCCATCGATGTTTTAAGACGGGCGGGGCTCGAGGTCAAGGTGGCCGGTCTCACAGGGAAAACTGTCACGGGCGCTCATGGGATTCGAATTCAAGCCGACACCACGTTCAGCGAATACCGCGACCCTGTGGATCTTCTCCTTTTACCCGGAGGCATGCCAGGGGCGAAAAATTTAGGAGAATCAAAGGCGCTTCAAGAACGGATCAAAAAAATGAATGAGGATAAAAAATACATCGCCGCCATTTGTGCATCTCCGGCCCTAGCCCTCGCACCCACCGGAATCCTGGATGGGAAAAAGGCCACTTGCTATCCCGGCTACGAATCTCATTTTTCACCTTCAACAAAATTTTCTAAAGACAATGTGGTCGTCGATGCAAACGTGATCACCAGTCGTGGCCCTGGAACAGCTCTGGAATTTTCGCTTACATTGGTGGAAAAATTGTTAGGCAAAGCCAAAAGGGATGAATTAAAAAAGCAAATGGTGGTTGCATTTTAACCCTCCTCATCCAAAGCGGGTGGCCCGACTGGGGGTCCCCCACTGAGCGCCAGCAGGTGGAGGCAAATAACTCCAAAATTCTATTAAACGCAAACCCGACACCGATTGCCGTCAGTGGGGGTGAGGAGGGCCAGGACCCGCCAACCTCATCTCACACATTAAACCTAAACAGCATCACATCCCCGTCCTGAACCACGTATTCCTTGCCCTCCACCCTTAGGAGCCCTTTTTCTTTGACGGCCGCAGATGAACCGAGCCCAATGAGATCTTCGAATTTCATCACCTCTGCACAAATGAATCCGCGCTCAAAATCAGAATGAATCACCCCTGCCGCCTGAGGCGCTTTCATACCTCGATGAAGGGTCCAAGCCCGTACTTCTTTTTCCCCCGCCGTAAGATAAGAGATTAAATCTAACAACTGATAAGCAGCACGAATCAAACTAAAAAGACCCGGCTCTTGAAGACCCAAATCTTTCAAGAACACTTTTCTATCTTCTTCTGAAAGGTCATTAAGTTCTGATTCTACTTTTCCAGAAATGACTATAACGCTCGATCCCTCTTTGTCGGCCCACGCCTTTAATTTTTCAACCCAAGGACCGCCCTGAGGTAAATCCTTCTCGGCAACATTGGCGCAGTAAAGAACGGATTTCAAAGTCAGAAGTCCCAAATCGCGAAGATTCTTTTTCTCGTCTTGTGTCAAACCTAGACGGCGCAAAACCAATCCGTCTTCTAAAGTTTTTTTGACTTTTTCATAAAGAGGCATGATCTCTCTGGAAGCTTTATCCCCTGAGCGCGCCAGCTTCTCTGTTTTTTCAATGCGCTTCGTTACCGCATCCAAATCTTTCAAGCAAAGCTCGGTATCTATCACTTCTATGTCTCCAATAGGATCTACAGCCCCTGAGACATGAACCACATCCGGGTCTTCAAAACAACGCACCACATGTAAAATGGCTTCGACCTCTCGAATATGCCCCAAAAATTGATTTCCTAAGCCCTCGCCCTGTGACGCCCCTTTCACCAAACCCGCAATGTCATAAAACTCCATCATATTGGGGGTCGTTTTTTGAGGTTTATAAAGTTGGCTGAGCGCCGTCAGACGAGGGTCCGGTACAGGCACCACACCCACATTGGGATCGATCGTGCAAAAAGGATAATTAGAGGCCGGGACCTTGGCTTTAGTCAACGCATTAAAAATAGTCGATTTTCCTACATTGGGCAGTCCCACAATTCCACAACGAATGCTCATGAATTCCTCCAAAGCCACGAGGTTACATCACTTCAAGTCTATCGTCTAGTTTTTTTAGCCATCATCACAAATTGACAATTGAGAATGGATAATTGAAAATGATTGAATAAATCCTTCCTTCATTACCTTTTTTCTTAGAAAAAAATCAACAGAAATAGTACAATCGCTTAGGAGGAGTTGTTTAAATGATTATCGGGCTCACGGGAAGAAATGGATCGGGAAAAGGAACGGTTGCTGAATTTCTGAAACAGAAGGGGTTTATCTACACCTCCCTTTCAGACGTCATTCGCGAAGAGATGAAAGAGCGTTCGATCCCCATCACACGAGAAAATTTAATTCGTATAGGCAATGAACTCCGCACGCAGGGAGGCCCTTCTGTCCTGGCCGATAAAATTTTGACGCAACTGGATCACGACAAAAATTATGCTGTGGATTCCATTCGCAATCCTCATGAGGCCAAGGCCCTGAAAGCCAGACGTGATTTTATCCTCGCTTACGTGGATGCCGCCCTTGAAACTCGCTTTGAAAGAATCAAGGCCCGAGGGCGTGAAAATGATCCCCAAACTCTGGAAGAATTTATACGCCTGGAAAATTTAGAAAGAAATTCGAAAAATCCCACAAGCCAGCAGTTGGACGAAACCCAAGCCTTGGCAGACATCGTGATTCAAAACAATGGGACCTTGGATGTACTCAACGAGCAAATCATTCAAATTCTAAAACAACACGGCTCTCGAACCTCAAGACCCGGCTGGGATGATTATTTCATGGGCATTGCCAAAGTCGTGGCCCTGAGAAGTAACTGCATCAAAAGAAAAGTGGCCGCGGTGATTGTTAAAGACAAAAGAATTATTTCGACGGGTTACAATGGAACCCCTCGGGGCGTTAAAAATTGCATGGACGGAGGATGCCCCCGCTGCAACAGTTTTGCACCATCAGGAACCCTTCTGGAGGAATGTCTCTGCTCTCACGCTGAGGAAAACGCCATCACACAATCTGCTTATCACGGTGTCACCATTAAGGATTCTACGATCTACTCAACTTTTTCTCCCTGTCTGATGTGCACCAAAATGATTATCAACAGCGGAATTAGAGAAGTCATTTACAGCCATGATTATTCACTGGGGGAAGTGTCCCTGAAACTTTTGGAAGAGGCACATGTGAAGGTGAAAAAACTGTAAAAACCTGTTGTGAGGGGTGAGGGGTGAGTAATGGTAAAACAGTGGTGAGTCGTCTGTCGTGAGTCGTGAGTTTTTAAGGTATTATTTTTTACTCACCCCTCACCCCTGTTTTACTCCACCACCTTCCTAAAATAAACCGTAGAATCAATATTGGATGAGCCTGTCTCATTATTGCCAGACCAAATCCAATGGGCTGAGCTGTCTGTGAA
>JACPWU010000060.1 GCA_016196885.1 Chlamydiota bacterium
CCAGGGGCGGATACGCTTTTCTTTCCTCTGTATAAGGATGTGACGATGTCTATTTGACCTGTGACTTCCATGGAGCCTAATGAAGGGGAATACGGATTGGGGGTGGCACTTAGATTTTGGATTTGAAGCTGGGTGCGGGCTAAGACCTTTTTAGATGAGATTTGTGCTTGGGAAAGAGGGCAGCAAGAAAAAATAAAAAAACTTGTAAAGAAAAAGAAACGAACAAACCTTCTTTTAGAGAAAGAATCACCGGAAATATACGTGGAGACATCTTTCATGAAAACATAATCTTTATCAATTGAGTTCTAAGACTTTTCCCCAATCTCTGCACCCACACCCTTTGGTGCTTCACCACTGGCTTCTTCCTTCTCTGTAATCTTAACCGGGGCACCGTCTTTTAATTTTACAGGTGTTTCAGTGACGACAAGCTCCCCCTCTGCAATTCCGTCATCAATTTGAATCTCGTCTGTCGCGGTGTAGCCGACTTTAATCGGTCTTTGATGCGCAACATTCTTGTCATCTACGATAAAAACAAAGGCCTCTTCTCCAGAGGTTTCAACGGCTTTGATGGGAAGGGCAAAGGTGTTTTGTTTGCTGTACACAGTGACAAATCCCCGTGTGAACATGCCTGGAACAAGAGGGGCATTTTCATCATTGGGCAATTTTGCTTTGACTGTGAGGGTTCGGCTTTTTCCCTTGATCATGGGTGTGATGCTGACGATTTCTCCGTCATAAGATTTGTTAGGATACGTATCCACAAAAAATTTGGCGGCCTGTCCTGATTGTAATTTATTGATGTCTTTCTCGACAATACCGATTTTGGCATAGACTTCACTGGTGTCGATCACGCTTACAATATCGCTGTTGGAGGTAACATATTCGCCGGGTTCAGCATCCCGAGCCCCCAGAACGCCATCAATGGGGCTTTTGAGATAAGTTTTACTTAATTCTTCTTTAGAAGACTCCACCTCGATTTTGGCAGCATCATATTCCCTCTGTTTATTCTCCAGGTCCAATTGAACCTCTTCTATCTTTGCTTTGATAATGGCTCCAATGTCATAAAGTTTTTGATACATTTCCTGTTTTTTCTTGGCAGAACTAACGCCCGTTTCAGCCACTTCTAACTTTGCCTTGCGGTATTTGACTTTCAAAAGGGCGTCACGATTGTCAAGTCTCGCGATCACATCTCCTTTTCGCACTCGATCGCCATCTTGAAAATTATAAAATTCAATGATCCCAGGCACTTCAAACTTCAAATCAATTTCAGAAAGGCCTTCAATGCTTCCCAAAACAGGCAAAAGGTCCTGAAAATCTGCCTTTTGCGCCTTGGTGACTTTCACATCTACAGGTTCTTGTTCCTCTTTGGGGGCTTCCTTCTGGGATTCTTCTTTTGGCTTTTCTTTTTCCCCTTCCGGTTTTACCTCCGTTGTTTTCTTTCCAAAAATTTTGTCTTTAATTTGCGTAAAAACTTTAAATTTAACCTGTGCGACAATGATGACAAGACCCAGCACGACAATCAAAATGGTTCGTGCGAGACGAGATTGTTTAGCCATTTGGAGACTCCTTTTATAAGTTTTAAGTTGTAAGTTTTAAGTTGTAAGTAAAAAAATAAACTCCTTTAAAACTTAGAACTTAAAACTTATAACTTAGAACTGCTTTTTATTTTCTTCTTCGCTCTTTCTAAATAAATCTGTACACGACGGTTTTGAGGATCTAATTCGAGCGCCTTGTTCCAAGCCTCGATGGCTTCTTCGTATTTTTCTTCCTGATAGAGAACCTCTCCTTTTTTGATCCATCCGTCGACATCGAGAGTCTCATTTGATTGAGATCCAGTGGATGCTTTTCCGGAAATGGTTTTAGGAGATGTCGTACTTTTAGAAGAATCCCAGAATTGCCACCAGGGTTTGTCTCCCTGTAGACGGCGAATCACGTCTTGATAGCCTGCGGTGCTGGGGAGAGAGCCGACATCTCCAGGATTGTTAATGTAGGTTCGCCAAGCATCAACGGGGGCGACTTCCTCTTGAAGCCCTCGCTTTAAGTCAAAATAATCTGTTAGACCCACGGTCTTATTCAAGTTGGCCACCGCCGTGTAATAACCTGTGAGAGATTGCCCGTAATCCGATTGGGCCCTTGAATATTTGTCTCGGGAATCCAAAAGTTCTGAATCGAGAACTTCATTCAGCTCAAATCTTGCTTCGGACACCCGCATCTCTTTTTGAGCCACTTTTAATTTATCAGAATTGTTCTCGAGTTGTTGAGCGGCCTTGATGTATTCGTAATAATTTTTCTTCACTTCAAAAATAATAGAATTACGTTTTTTAACGTATTCATCAATGGCTTTTAAATATTTAATATCGGCCTCTTTGATATCAATCTTGGCCGTGTTGTTCCAAAAATACCATTTGAGGGTATTGCTCTGAAATTCCGTAGCCGTGGTTTGTCCCACGCTAGGGACTTTGTCTTGGGCAATGAAATTGTCTTCTAAGGTACTTGAACCAAAGGCCTTGTTGACTTTAACGCCTACAAACCATTCTTTTTCCAACTCTATATCTTCCGTAATGAAGGCCTCATCATTTAATCCTGCACTGCCTTCCAAACTCACATTCCATTTGTATTCGCTCCTCGCAATTTTCTGACCCGCTTGATTGTATTCAATGAGAAGTTCATCCACGATGAGGTCGGATCTATTTTTGAAAGCCAGTTCAGTACATTGTTCTAAAGTTGTTTCCAGGCGATAGGGGCCCAGCACAGACCGGATGGTGAAGGGGGCTTCTTGATGGGTATCGAGGATTTGAGTCATGGTGAGCTGGGCCAAAATCAAATCCTTTTCGGCAGCCTCTTTGCGGTAACGGATTTCACCCACCTTGGTTTTGGACTTCAACCATTCTAGTTCTGTGGCCAATTCCATTTTGTATTTTTGCTCTGTGATGTGAAGGTCTTTTTGAGCTTTTTCATGAAGTGCGTGCAAATCTTGAACGTCTTTGAGTGCATTGGTTAAAATAAAATAAGCTTGCTCCACTTTGAAATCGAGTTCAGACACCTCTTTTTGAAGATTGCGCTTGGCAATTTCCCAATTGGTCTTGGCTTGAAGGTAGAGGGCCTTGTTTTTGCCCCAGGTGAGGAGAGGCTTTTGAACTTCCAAAGTGATTTCTCGTCCCGTAAAATCTTGACCCGTGGTCGTTCCGCGTGTTTCCTTCCAGAAGGCATCTACGGAGGGCCACAGGGCCCGCCTGGCAGGGGTTATTTTGGCTTGAGCGAGGGTTGCCTCCTCCCGTGCGATTTTGACAGAGAGGCTGTTGGCTCGGGCGATCATAATGCATTGCTCTAAAGTGAGAGGGGTGCCTGAACCTGGCAGTGGCTCATTTTCAGCACTTGGATAGTCGAACATCTTTTCTATGTTTCCAGGGTTAGAGGATACGGGTGATGGGGGGGGGGTTTGTGGGGCGGCTTTTGCTTTTTCTTCTTGGATAAGCATTTCTTCCATGTTCGGAACTCTTTGAAGAATAGAATCCAGAAGCCTTAAAATCTCTTTATTTTTTGGATCGACGAGAAGGGCTTTTTTGAGTTCTATATAAGCTGTTTTATAATCTCCTTTTCGGGCAGCCATCTTTCCCACGCGGAGCTGATTTTTTACGTAGGTTTTTTGTTCAGGTGTAAGAGGGGAGGACGAGGAAGCGTCTGAAGCGGGAGAAAGACTTTCATTTGAGGAGGCCCCTAATAAATTTTCAGAAGGAAAAAAAGTCAAAGTGAAAGAGGAAAGGGTCAGGAAAAGAATCAAGACCCGTCCGAAGGTTAGAAAATATTTCAAGTGCTGCTCCTCCACCCGGCGGCTTTATGTACATGAGACCTCTGAAAAAGGCCCATCTGACAACGCTTCCTGCTTCGCTCAGTCGTGCGGCGTACTGGAGAACGTACGCCTCCTCCCTCGCTCGCAGGCGCCTCGCATCTGGGACCTTTTTGAGAGGTCTCTAGAAGTAGGGGTTTTTCAGAGGCTTCGTACATATATGTATGCAAAAAATAATGCGCCCATGCTAGTACATAAATCCTTCTGTGTCAACGGTATTTTTGGGTTTTTCACTTGACACTCTTCCATCCCCATGTTATGTTCAAAACAAAGAGTTTTATTGTGAGGGGATCATCTTGGGCCAAAGGAACTTAGAGCTAAAAATTGAAATGCTCGAAAGTTTCATGAATTTATGGAAAAAGCTTCATGACATCTTAGATTCTCTTTTGAAAGATCATCAAGCGACAGAAGAGATGGAGCGGAATTTCCTGAGTGTCAAGGCTGAGATTGCCCGTCAGCATGCCAGACTCAGTGAAGATCTCGGGCTGGACGCTCATTTTGCAGATGAGGTGATGGGGATGCTGAGCCAGATGATTTCTCTCAAAGATTATCTTACCCTTTCTGCCACGCAGACGCGAAGAATCGAGTCCCAATGGCATCATCTCTTCATTCTCATGCATGGTCAATTAGGAAAATATCAAGCCCATCAAGAAAAGAAGAGTTCTGGAAAGTGGCTCTTGCGAATTTTAAAAAATCCATGGGTGGTTTTGACGTTGGGGGTACTTGTCTTGGTGGGAATTTATTTTGTGGGACAGAGGATATTGCATTAAAAACAGTTATAAGTTGTAAGTTTTAAGTTCTAAGTTTTTAAAGGAGTTTATTCTTTTGTTTACTTATAACTTGCGACTTAAAACTTACAACTGTGTTTAAAAGGAGGCTTGAAATGACAAAGCGAGATTTGGCCATTCGCATTGCCAATGAGACAGGGGTTCCCCAAATTGCCGTCAAGGAGGTGATTCAAAAAACACTGGACTATATCATTGAGAGTTTGGGTAAGAACGATAAGATTGAGCTGAGAAATTTTGGTGTCTTCATGGTGAAGCATCGAGATGCCCGAGTGGGAAGAAATCCCAACAAGCCCGAGCAAGAAGTTCAGATTCCCGCGAAGAATGTACCTTATTTTAAGCCTGGAAAAGAAATGAAGAAAATTGTTGAGACGTTTCTGAATCAGCACCTGAATGCGCCAACGCCTCCGGCAGCTGCGTAAAGATTGGTGAGTGGTTATTGGTGAGTGGTAAGTAGAGAGCAAAAGCCTTAAAAATATATTTCTCACCACTCACCACTCACCAATAACCTCTCACTTATCCTCACCCGCATTGCGCTCTCTGTAGCAAATAATGATCCACCAAAACAAGTGCCATCATCGCTTCTACCATCGGAACGGCTCTGGGGAGCACACAAGGGTCATGTCGTCCTGGAGCTGAGAGAAGTGTTTGATCACCTTCCGATGTGACTGTTTCCTGGATTTGACGAATGGTGGCCGTGGGTTTAAAGGCCACTCGAATCACAATATCCTCGCCATTTGAAATGCCGCCTTGCACGCCTCCTGATCGATTGGTTTTAGTTCGAACCTTGCCTTCTTCCATATAGAAGGCGTCATTGTGCTGGGATCCTGTCATCAAAGTTCCTTCAAAGCCTGAGCCAATCTCATAGCCCTTGGTCGCAGGTAAGCTCATCACGGCCTTGGCCAATTCTGCTTCCAGTTTGTCAAAGACTGGATTTCCGAGCCCCACAGGAACTCCTTGGGCGATGGCCTCAATGATTCCTCCCAAGGAATCACCTTTCTTGCGAGTGTCTTCAATCAGCTGAATCATTTTTTCGGCCGTGGCAGGATCGGGACATCGGACGATGTTAGACTCGATTTTTTCATGGGTGAGAAAGGTGGTATCCATCGAACAAGCAATGGAGTGAATTTGTTTTACATAAGCAAGAATTTTCACACCGCACTTTTCTTTTAAAATTTTTTTTGCTAGAGCCCCTGCGGCCACACGGCCCACGGTTTCTCGAGCGCTAGACCGGCCGCCCCCTTGCCAATTTCGAATCCCATACTTTTGTTGATAGGTGTAGTCCGCATGGCTGGGGCGAAATGTTTCTTTAAAGGGTGCGTAGTCTTCTGCTTTTGTATCTTTGTTAAGGACCATCATGGAAATAGGCGTGCCTAATGTCATTCCCTCAAAAACACCCGATAAAATTTGAACGCGGTCTTCCTCCTGACGAGGCGTCGTAATACGGCTTTGACCGGGCCGGCGACGGTCCAACTCATATTGAATTTCATCCGCTGAAATGGGAATGCGCGGCGGGCAGCCGTCAATGACCACACCGACTCCGCCTCCATGGGATTCACCCCAGGTCGTAATTCTAAAAAGATGTCCGAAAGAATTTCCGCTCATTTAGATACCGTTCTGCGTACATCGTACATCGTGCATCGTTCTACGTACGCAGTACGATGCACGATGCACGATGCACGATGCACTGCCTTATTCTATCACTTCATTTTGAAATCTTGTAGATTTAATGTTACAATAAAGCCAGAGTATGGAGCTTATCATAAACGTAATAAAATCTTTTTTGAATTCTCTCCTGTGTTTTCTCTGGATTTTGACATGATGAAAAAACTAAATGTTACGGTCTTAACCAATGCAACTCGAGAGATGGCTCCTGATGATCCGAAATCAATTGAAATCATCAAGGCCTCTGAAGAGGTGGAGCATGATATTACAAAAACATTGGAGAAATGCGGGCATCATGTGCGCGTGCTCGGGATTAAAGAAGATGTAAAAAATTTTTTCAACGGACTTCTAGATTGCAAAGATGACATTATTTTCAATGTCTGCGAATCTTTTCGCAATGACTCCATGCTCGAAATGCATGTGGCTGCTGTCCTTGAGCTGGTTGGATTAAAATACACAGGTTGTGGTCCTACCGGCCTTTTGTTTGCTCAGGATAAAGGGATTACGAAAAAAATTTTAGCCTATCATGGAATTAAATTCCCGGCTTTTGCGATTTATCCTAAAGGGAAGCCCGTGGAAGTTCGTCCTTCGGATTTGAGATTTCCTTTGATTGTGAAACCTTTGCATGAAGATTCTTCTATTGGGATCAGTGGAAATTCCCTTGTTAAGAACGATGAGACCTTGAAAGAACGTGTCGAATTTGTTCACGAAAAATTGAGTCAGGATGCCTTGGTGGAGGAATATATTGAAGGCAGAGAGTTTTACGTGGGTGTTCTGGGATTTGAAGACGCACAAGTTCTTCCGATTATTGAAATGGATTTTTCAAATTTTCCGAAAGACAGACCCAAAATTGCGAGCTTTAAAGCCAAGTGGGATCCAAAATATCGGGAGGAAAAGGGGATCAAAAGTTTCTTTCCAAAGGATTTGCCAGGAGACTTGATTTCGAAAATTTCGGAAGTTGCTCTGACTTCTTTTAAGGCCCTTCAATTGAGAGACTATGCCAGGCTAGATTTGCGCGTGACGCCGGACCATGAGGTGTATGTCCTGGAGGCCAATCCCAATCCCTATATTGCCGAGGGGGAGGATTTGCCTGAGGCGGCTGCCAAGGCAGGGATTTCTTATTCAGATTTCCTAGAGCTGATTCTCGACAGCGCCTTAAAACGACACCGAAAAAATATTCCCCCTCCCAAGAATGGCAGTGGGGTCTAGCGCACGTTTGAGATTTGCCATCGCTGTGAGTGTTTCCCTCGGATAAAGAATTTCCAAAGAGCTATGTTTAAGTTTTCCAATCCCATGTTCAGCAGAAACAGTTCCATGCATCGAGACGGCTTGCTTGCATAATTCCAAATAAATTTTTTTTGATTCTCTTAATTCGGTTTCATTTTTAGGTAGCAGATTGGCGTGCAGGTGATTATTACCCATGTGCCCAAAAATGACATATTGAATCTCACTTTTTTGAAGGGTCTCGCGGAAAAAATTCATCATGGGAATAAAAAATTCATCGGGGACGGCTGTGTCTGTGCCTACTTTGTGAAGAGACGAAAGTCCACTTTCCCTTTTGTGAAGGCCAATGATTTCATTGACACGTTTTGGAATTTCATGTCGGAATTCTCTTAAATTTTGCTGATGTTTTTCTTCGCCGGGGAAAGCCAACTCTAAATCGTTCAGGACATTTTGCCCTTTTAATAAAAGGAAGAGTTTTCCAAAGGGATGGTCTTGCAGGCTTTTCTCTTCTTGGGGTTTTAAAGCTCTTTCTTCAAAGAGAGGACTCATTAGATTTTCAAGAGATTCACGAGAGATAGGGATAGAACTCTCTTGTTCTAAAAAGAGAGCACACTCGGCTTTTTCGGGGACGCGAGTGCCAAGGGGATTTTTTCTCAAGAGATTCAGTGACTCGCCATCAAAATATTCAATGGCTCGAATGTCCATTCCATTTAAATGATGAGTGCGCCAGGTGCGGTAGGCTTCTTCTCTCAGTGTTTGAACAAAATGAAGCGCTGTATTCTCTTTTTGAAAAAAGGCAATGGCGCTTAAGACTGTACTGGGTTTTTTTTGAAGAACGAGTTCGATTTGAGTAACCACGCCCAAAGTCCCTTCAGATCCGATCCACAAATCAATCAAATCCATTTCCGGTTTACAAAAATATCCAGCCGCATGTTTAATAGAGGGCATGGAAATATGTGGAATAGCAATGAGCACTTTCTTTTTTTCTGAGATGAGTTCAAAAGTACCTTCTTTGGAGGAAAAATTTTTTCCTCTCTCAAGATTGAGAATCCCTCCTTGACTCAAAGCAATTCTGAGTGCATGAACGTGCGCCCGCGTCGCCCCATATTTAAAGGTTCGGGCCCCGGAGGCATTGGTTGCGATCGTGCCACCCAGGAAGGCAGTGGTTTCTGTGGGGTCTGGGGGATAAAAAAGTCGAAGGGCCTCCATTCTTTTCTGAAATTCTCCCAATCGGAGTCCTGGAGGGACTACGGCGATGATTTTATCTTCTTCGCGTTTTAAATAAAATTGATAAGGAATATTTGTGAGTTCATCGTGGCCTTCTAAAATTTCAAAAACATCTTCGCCGGGTTGAGGATAAGTTTTTGAGAAAAGAAGGGTTGCGATCACTTCTCCACCCAGAGGAATAGCACCACCCACCAGCCCCGTGTGATTACCCGCGATGGTGACAGGGGTATTTTTTTGAGATGCGTTTTTTAGGTATTGGGAAATCTGCTCTTCTGTCTGAGGAAAAATAACAGCTAATGCATTGCCCCCAACCATTCTCGATGCATCTTGAAGATATTCTTGAAATTCTGCAGGGTCTGTTTTACGAAGGAGAGAAGATGTTGTGTCGAGGGGGCTTTGTTTTGCGGAAGTACAATAAAGGGTGGTCATGTTTTTTCTTTTTACTCACCACTCACCACTCACGACTGTCTTTTCGTCGACTGCATCAAACTGTTGGCTTGAGGAGGCTGAAATCCGGCATAGCCCTGATGGCGCTCTGCCAGTTCAAGGACAGAAAAAGATTCATTTTTGCGCTTTTCAGGTTCTGTAAAGATTTGACGAAGGACAGAGCCCGGTTTGCCGACAATTTTTCCAGAGAATCGAATGCCGTGGGATTTCATGGCCCGAACCGCTTTTTCAATGTCACCGACTTGAATCGCGACATGATGGAGGGTTTTGTCGCCAAATTTCTTGACCCATCCGGGAATAATGCTGGTTTTACCCGCGGGACCCTTTTTACCTTGGTCAATGAAGATGGCCGGATGCCCGGGTTTTCGAAGGACAATGGCAAACCAGTCGTCGTATTCCAAAATGCCCTTGGGACCAACCGTTTTATCCTGCTTGAACCCCAACTTCAAAAATTCTTGAGCTCTTTTATAAACGTCCGTCGTTCGCACAGTCATATGATCTGCAACGGGTCGAAAACCAATACCTATTTTTTCCAAGACTCGAGCAATGATATGAGCGGATTTATTTTTGCGAAGGTAATCTTGAATGTAGGCCTGAATGACTTTTTCAGCAGCATCCATGATTAAAGTTTATCACATTTTAAAATCTCAATAGTGGAAAAAGAACTTCCTTTATTATAGAATCCACGAGCTATGAATTTTCTAAAATCGTCTAAAACTGTATTAGATTTGGTGGGAAATACCCCTCTTTTGCGTCTTCAAAGGTTGGGGAAGGAATTTTCTCCTGTTCAATTTTATGTCAAAGCCGAATGGTTTAATCCGGGAGGCTCTGTCAAAGATAGGCCTGCTTTGAGAATGATTTTGGAGGGGGAACGCTCTGGAAAATTGACACAGGATTTAGTGATTTTAGATTCTTCATCAGGGAATACCGCCATTGCCTATGCGATGATTGCCGCCTTTCGCAAATACAAGGTGGAGCTTGTCATGCCTGAAAATGTAAGCGATGAGCGCAAGAAAATTCTCAATGCGTATGGTGCCAAGGTTATTTATACAGATCCCTTAGAGGGTTCAGATGGAGCGATTCGGGAGGCGCATCGGCGCCTTAAAGAAAATCCTCAAAAATATTTTATGCCGGATCAGTACAACAATCCTTTTAATCCAAAGGCGCATGAAGAGGGTACGGCCCAAGAAATATGGGCTCAGACAGAAGGAAAGGTAACGCATCTTCTGGCCGGGATTGGGACGGGTGGGACCGTCACAGGAACAGGAAGAGGACTTAAGAAGCACAATCCAAAGATTCAGGTGATTGCGGTTGAGCCAGCGGGCGCTCTTCATGGTTTGGAAGGGATGAAGCACATGGCTTCTTCGATTGTGCCCGGGATTTATGATGAGAAATCCTTGGAGGGAAAAGTTTCTGTGGAGACAGAAGATGCCTATGAGATGACCCGAGCTTTATCTCATGAAGAAGGCATTTTGGTGGGGCAATCCTCAGGCGCTGTTTTATGGGGAATGTTTCAGGTGGCCAAGAAATTGAAGGAAGGATTGATTGTGGGGGTTTTCCCGGATGGCGGAGATAAGTATTTGACGACACGAGTGTGGGAGTAGGGGGCGCGCCCTTTGAAAAAGGCCCATCTGCTGCGTTGCCTGCTTCGCTTAGTCGTGAGGCGTACACGAAAATGTACGCCTCCTCCTTCGCTCTCAGGCGCCTTGCATCTGGACCTTTTTGAAAGGGCTTAAGATTCTAATTTATGCTAAAAATAAAAAAAAGTACATACGATCAAATTGTAAGTTATGTGAAAGCGTCTTATCCTCATGAATGTTGTGGGGTTTTGGTGGGGAAAATGGAGGGGGATGTGAAGGTGGCCAGCGAGGCACACCCGATTCGCAATCTAAATGAAGAGCGAGCGCGTGATCGCTATAACATGGACCCCGTTGGTTTTATGCGGGTGGAGAAGGATATTGCAAGGAGGGGCCTGGAAATGGTGGGGATTTACCATTCTCATCCGGATCATCCGGCCCGTCCTTCTCAAACAGATTTTAACCATGCCTGGCCTATTTTTTCTTACATCATTTACGCGATTGCCAAAGGGACTGATATTGAGGCCAAGAATTGGTGCTTGAATGAGGATGCGAGTGAGTTTGTGGAAGAGGCTTATGAAATCAGTTAATTTTTACGAACGATCAACGATGAACGATTCACGAGGAACGGTAGTTCGATGAGACGCATCATTGATTTTTTTATTATTCCTTTAGTGATTATTTTGTTTCTCATTGGAGGAGTCATTTGGGTTCAGCATTCTTCTTTTGTTCATAAGACGGTGGAAGATTATGTCCGGGATTTAAAATCTTCCAAAGTAGAAAAAAGGTGGTTTGCGGCCTATCGTTTGGGTGAATTAAAGGATGCGAAGGCAGTAGGTCCGCTTTTGTCAGCTCTTCAGGATTCTTCACGAGAAGTCAGGTGGAATGCGGCGCTTGCCTTGGGGAGTTTGAAAGACAAGCGAGCAATATCACATTTGATTCGGGCTTTAAAAGACGAAAATGATGGCGTGAAAGTTTGTGCAGCTAGGTCTCTTGGATTTTTAGAAGATGAAGCTGCCGTTGATGCCCTTTTAGAAATTCTAAAGAGTCCAAATGAGTCGGTAGAGCTGACCGCAATTTGGGCACTCGGAAATATTGGAAGCAAAAAAGCCACTTCTTTTTTAGAACCCTTCCTTGAAAATCCATCCCAGGAAATTTCATTTCAAACCGCTTGTGCCTTGGCCCGTTTGGGCAATGCAAGAGGCAAATCTCTCCTGGAAACCATGCAAGACTCTCCTCAGCCAGAGGCCAGAGACGCTGCGAAAGAGGCGTTAAGGTTGTTGGGGGTTTAGCACGATATTTTTATACATTTTGAAGTTATGACAGTATGGAAAAGGATGTTACTGTCCAAATTGTAGTCGTAAGAAGTGACCGAATTGGTATCGTAAGAAAAAAGGGACATGGCCGAGGTGGGATCGTAAATCCCCACACCTATTCTATTGATGGCGATGGAATTGTTTTGAAGAGAGAAACTCGGAC
>JACPWU010000058.1 GCA_016196885.1 Chlamydiota bacterium
GGCAATGGCCTCTTCTTGGGGTAACTCTGTACGCAATGCGTAAAGGCCATTTCTGATTTTAAGGAAAAGGTTATCACAATGGTCCTTGATGAACTCTTGCGTTGCCCGAAGTGATACGTCAAAAATACGCTGGAAATCGAGAGGTGAAAAAAGGCGCATGCCTTTTATTTGAAGATATTGTTGAACAAATAAAGGTTTAAGTTTTCGCTCCATATAGCGCTAAATATTAAATGTATTATCGAAACCATTGTATCCCATCTTCCAAGGGATACAAGTTTTTTTGTTAAGTTCGCTCATGAAGTCATTTTCTCCTTTTCCCGAGAACAAATGGGGTTGGACTCCTTCACAATTTTCCCTGGAAATAAGCCCTTCTTTCTGGTATGGTGACGCCTCTTTACTGATAGAAGGGGAGTCAAAATGGCTCAAGGGTTTCGTGTCAAAGTGCCTGCTTCAACCAGCAATTTGGGATCAGGTTTTGATACCTTAGGGCTTGCGCTGGAAATGGTTAACGAAGTTGAGATTCATGTATCTGGGAAGTCCCTGTCTTTAAATATTGAAGGGGAAGGTGCTGGGGAGTTACCTGAAAATTCTAAAAATCTCTTCATTCAGGCCATGAATTTGGTTTTTAGAGAGGTGGGGAAGTCTCGTCCCAAGGGCTTACAGATCCGAATGATCAACCGGATTCCTCTGGCTCGAGGGCTGGGAAGCAGTGCCGCGACGATTATTTCAGGGGTTGTGGTAGGCAAGGCGCTTTGTCGTAAGTCTCTGACAGACAATGACCTTCTTAATCTTGCCTTGAAACTTGAAGAGCATCCGGATAATTTGGTTCCTGCTCTAATAGGGGGGCTTTGTCTTTCTACTTTGGATGAAGAAAAAGCTGTTTTTTTGGGCCTTCCTCTTCCGATGGGGATGCAAGTGGTCATGGTGATTCCGGATTTTAAGCTTTCCACGAAAAAGGCCCGAGCCATTCTTCCCAAAAAAGTTCCTTTCAAGGATGCTGTCTTTAATGTAGGACGTTCTTCTTTCTTGACCGCGTCCTTGATAGCGGGTCGTTACGATCTTTTGCCTCTGGCTCTACAGGATCGTTTGCATCAGCCCTACCGTTTTGAAATGGCTCCCAAAATGAAAAAGATTTTTGAGATTGCATCCCATCTCTGTGGGGGAAGGGCGGCGATGAGTGGCGCTGGCCCCTCCATTCTCGCATTTACGAATCATCATGAAAATCCTTATGACGTCATACGGGCGCTGTCTGAAAATTTATCGCATCACAAAATTGGGGCTCAAGTGAAGCTTCTCAATGTGTCTCATCAAGGTGCGGTCGTGGAAGAGATGTAAGGACAGTTGTGGGTCGTGAGGGATGAGTCGTGAGTTAGAAATAAAAAGTTGACTTTCAGGGGGGCTTGGTCTAAATTCTGTGTCACGTTAAGAGGGGAGACAGCTTTGACAAAGGTAATTTTAAAAAAAAATGAGTCGGTGGACAAGGCCTTGCGGCGGCTGAAAAAGAAAATTGATAAAGAGGGCATCATGAAGTCTTTGAAGCAGCATCGCCATTATGAGAAGCCCAGTCAGAAAAAACGCCGCAAGATGAAGGAATCTCGGAGGAAGCGATAAAAAAGTTTCTCTGGAATCTTTTCAGGATCCTGCTGAGCGGTGGGATCCTTTTTTATGTCTTTACGCGGCCAGACATGGATTTTCACGAGATGGGTCGGGCCGTTCGGCAACTTCCGCTCTTCAATCTCGTCACGGCCTTTTCCCTTTACGGTTTGGTTCTTCTCTTGGGATGTCTCAGGTGGGTTCTTCTCCTTCATGCCTTTCAGATTCGTGTTCGTTTTAACCTTGCCTTTCAACTTCTTTTCATAGGTCTTTTTTTTAACAATATGATGCCGAGCCTTACCGGCGGGGATGTGGTGAAGGGTTATTATACGGCGAAGGGGACTTCTAAAAAAATGGAGGCGGTGGCTTCTATTTTATTGGACCGATTCTTTGGATTTTGTGGGATGTTTACCTTGGCAGCCGTGGGTTCTCTTTTTGCATGGTCTCATCCCGTGCTGGGTGGGGCGGCGAGAATTGTTTTGGTAGGCATCTTTATTTTTTTTCTGTCGGTCATCCTTTTTTTGAATCAAAAGATTTTTGGAAGGGTTCGTTTTTTGAAAAATGTTTTTGATAAAATCAAAGGCAGGGATGGAATTGTAAAGTTTTATGAGGCGCTGACAGGGGTCAAACACCATCGGGGGACTGTTCTAAAAGTATGGCTTTTGTCCATCATCATTCAGGCCCTTTTGGTAATTGTTAATTTTCTTCTGGCTCGCGGCCTAGGGATTTCGGGTGTCAGCTTCGGACAATTTTTTGTCATCATTCCCATTGCGGCCTGTATCAGTGCGATGCCCATTTCTTTTGCGGGCTGGGGGATTGGGGAAGGGGCCTATCGTTCTCTTTTCATGATGTTTAACCCCGCCTACGGGGCTGTCGCCGTGATTCTTTCGATTGTCTATCGGCTGATCTGTTTGATTTATAGCCTCGCAGGGCTGCCGCTTTATTTGATGTATCGGGAAGGGGCGATTGAAAAAGAAGTCGTCAGTTGATCGTCGTTCGTATTTCGTTAAAAATGAGAAACAGATAACGAGTAACAACTGAATTTAGAATTTGCTACAATATTGCAAAATTGCTAGGAGACTTTGATTATGAAAGGCATCATTTTAGCAGGTGGACTGGGAACACGGCTTTATCCTCTTACGAAAATTACCAACAAACATCTTTTGCCCATTTATGACAAGCCCATGATTTATTATCCCCTTCAGACGTTAGTGGAGGCAGGGATTGAAGACATCATGATTGTGACGGGCGGAAATCATGCGGGAGATTTCTTGAAGCTTCTGGGCAATGGTAAGGATTTTGGTTTGAAGGATTTAAATTATACTTATCAAGAGGGAGAAGGAGGAATCGCGGCTGCGCTTGCCCTGACGGAACATTTTTCAGATTCTGAAAAAGTGGTGGTTATTTTGGGAGATAACATTCTTGAGAAATCTATTAAGGAAGAAGTGAAGGCGTTTGCAAAACAAGCAAAAGGGGCCAGAATTTTATTAAAAAAGGTCTCGGATCCCGAACGTTTTGGGGTGCCTGCGCTAGAGGGGAAGAAAGTTGTTCGCATTGAAGAGAAACCTAAAGAGCCTCAGAGTCCCTATGCGGTGATTGGAGTTTATATGTATGATCCCAGTGTGTATGAAATTACGAGAACTTTAAAACCTTCTGGGCGTGGCGAGCTTGAAATCTCAGATGTGAACAATGCCTATATTCAGCAAGGAACGATGACGTGGAATTCGATTGAGGGTTGGTGGACGGATGCAGGAACTTTTGAATCGCTTTTCCGTGCATCACAATTGGTGGCAGAGAAGAAATTTCAAGTTTTGGGTTCCGGGTTACGAGTTTGAAAAATCAATAGGTAGAAATCGTGCAAAAATATTTGGTCACAGGCGGAGCAGGCTTCATTGGATCTAACTTTGTTCATTATCTCCTTTCCAAAAGGAAAGACTGCCAGGTGGTCAATTTGGATAAATTGACTTACGCTGGAAATTTAGAAAATTTGGCCGATTTAAAAATGGAGGCTCGGTATCAATTTGTGAAAGGGGACATTGCGGATGAAGCTTGTGTGGATCAGATTTTTAAATCTGGGATCGATGTCGTCGTGAATTTTGCGGCTGAGACCCATGTGGACCGCTCGATTGAAAATCCAACGGATTTTATCAAGACGGATGTCTATGGGACTTATGTCCTTTTGGAGGCGGCCCGCCGATATGGCGTGAAAAAATTTATTCAGATTTCGACAGATGAAGTTTATGGAAGCATCGAAAAAGGCTCTTTCCGAGAGACCGATCCTCTGATGCCCAGAAATCCATATTCAGCGAGCAAGGCGGGGGCGGATCGCCTCGCCTATTCTTATTGGGCAACTTATCAATTACCTGTGGTTATCACTCGGGCCTCCAATAATTTTGGGCCTTATCAATATCCTGAAAAATTTATTTCTCTTTCCGTGACGAATTTGCTAGAGGGAAAAACCATTCCGATTTATGGCGATGGCCGAAATGTGAGGGATTGGCTTTATGTGGGGGATCATTGTGCGGCCGTTGATTTCCTGGTAGATCAAGGAAAGGATGGCGAGGTCTATAATGTTGCCGGAGGAAATGAAAAAGAAAATATCGAGATTGCAAAAGAAATGGTGTGCTATTTAAAGGGTTCTCAAGATTCCATTCAATTTGTGAAGGATCGTTTGGGGCATGACCGCCGTTATTCCTTAAATGCGGACAAATTAAAAGTCCTCGGCTGGAAACCAAAATCTTCATTTTTGACGGCTCTTCATGAGACCCTAGATTGGTACCAGAAAAATGAAGTTTGGTGGAAGAAGATCAAGTCGGGCAAGTTTAAACAGTACTATCAAAAACAGTATGAGCTTAGGTAGACAAAGGGTTTTGATATTGGGTGCCAACGGGATGTTGGGTTCTGATCTCGTTCAAGTTTTGAAAGGCGATTTTGAAGTTTTCCCTTTCAGTCATCACGAGTTAGATATCACTCAGGTCTCTGAAATCGAGAGAACTTTAAAAACGATTCGGCCGGCCATTCTTATCAATGCGGCTAGTTATACGAAGGTAGATGATTGTGAGACGAAAGAACCTTTGGCCCAGGCTGTGAATGGAGAGGCTGTGGGCAGTATGGCTCGGCTTTGTCAGGAACAGAACGTTTTTCTCGTCCATTTCAGTACGGATTATGTTTTTGATGGATTGAAAAGGACTCCTTATGTGGAAGAGGACAAGACCCATCCCATCAATGCTTATGGCCGATCTAAGCTCAAAGGCGAGGAGGCCATTTTCAAGAATTTAAAAAATTTTTTGTTGGTTCGAACCTCGTGGCTGTACGGTTTAAAGGGCTCTAATTTTGTAGATAAAATGATAGAATTGGCTCGGTCTAATCCTGAAAAAGGATTGAGGGTGGTGGGTGATCAAGAGGGGTCTCCGACTTATACGAGAGATTTGGCGAAGGCGATCGTTTTTTTGTTGGGGCATCAGGCCAAAGGTCTTATTCATGTGACGAATTCAGGGATGTGCAGTTGGTACGATTTTGCGGTTCAAATTTTAAAAGTTGCGGGTCTTGGAAATGTTCCAATTCAAGTAGTGACGTCTGATCAATTTCGCAGTCCCACGCGTCGCCCTTTCTATTCTGTACTTTCGAATGCCCGGCTCGAGAAAGAATATGGTTTTAAAATGAGGCCTTGGCCGGAGGCTTTGGAAGAATATTTAAAGGTTCAGAAAGGAGTTCATCCATGATCGACAAAGAGTTGCTAGACATCTTGGCCTGTCCCGCTTGTCATGGAGATGTCCAGCTGAAAGACGAAAAAATCTGCTGTCAAAGTTGCGGACGGCGTTATCCTGTTCGGGATGGAATTCCCATCATGTTGGTAGATGAGGCTGAAAAAGGAAGTGGCTCTTAAAAAACATCCCTTTCTAGACGCCTTAAGAATCCACGATGTACGGCTCTTCATCGGTTCTACCGCCTTTTTTACCCTGGCGAGTCGTGCTTTACTCGTCGTCATCGGTTTTCAAATTTATCGGCTGACGCACAATCCCCGGGCGCTGGGCTGGCTGGGACTGGTCGAGGCGATCCCCGCCATTTCTCTTGTTTTTTTCGGAGGCTATGTTGCGGATTATTTCAACCGCCGAAAAATTCTTCTCATCACCCGGGCTGTCTCGTGTCTTTGCGCCATTTTTCTAGCGTTCCTCTCGTGGAAAGATCATCAAACCTGTTTGATCGGGTTGTACCTCGTCATTTTTATCGCTGGAGTCGCACGTGGATTTGCGGATCCGGCGAATACCGCTTTTGAATCCCAGGTGGTTCCAAAAAATCTCACTGTGAATGCAGCGTCGTGGATCAGCAGCACTTGGGTGAGTTGTTCTGTACTGGGTCCTGCCGCAATCGGTTTCATTTTTGATGCCTGGGGGGCCAAGGGATCCTATCTCATCATTGCATTGGGTTTTGTTCTTTCTTGGATTTGCATGTTCATGATTCCTCTGAAAATTCAAGCCATTCCTCAACAAAGGGAATCTGTGTTAAAGGGCATTCGGGTAGGATGGCATTTTGTCTTGAAACATCCCTCTCTCTTGGCGGCAATGGCGCTCGATTTATTTGCAGTTCTCTTTGGGGGAGCGATTGCACTTTTACCTATTTATGCGGATGATATTCTTCATGTTGGGGCCAAGGGTTTGGGACTTTTGAACGCCTCTCCCTCTTTGGGTGCATTGATGATAAGCCTGATGGCCACCCGTTATCCCCCGATTCACAGGGCCGGTCGCAATCTTCTCTTGGCCGTTTGTGGATTCGGAATCAGCATTGTCGTTTTCGCGTTTTCAAAACATTTTTGGCTTTCGATGACGGCTCTATTTTTAAGCGGAACCTTTGATGGTGTGAGCGTGGTGATTCGCCGTTCCATGATCCGGCTCTTGTCACCGGATCATTTGCGCGGGCGCATCGCCTCGGTCGGCTGGGTCTTCATTTGCGCGTCGAACGAATTAGGCGCCTTTGAAAGCGGGATGTTGGCCTCTTGGATCGGAACCCTTCCCTGCGTGGCCGTGGGTGGTGTGATCACATTGGGAGTGGTGGCCCTTACGGCTACCTTTGCGAAGCAGCTCCGTGTTTTAAGCTTTGATTCTCGTACGATGGAGCGTGTGATTTAAAAGCTTCGCAAAGTTTCGGGAAGCGCGCTTTTTCCAGAGGCCTTTTTCATAGGCATAGGCGGCTAGAATAGGCAGTGAGAGGGTCGCCTCCGAAAAAACCATTTGCTCGTGAACTGTGCTGACTTTGCCCCAAGAGCTGGCTTCTTTAAGCGTCGAAGAGGAACAGGCGCCGTCGCGGACGTCGGCAACGGTTATTTGCACCGCATATTTATGAACTGGAACTTCTTTGCCTAGGACTTCTGCACAGACAACGGTGTCTTGAGAAAAGTTCTTTGGGACACCGCCCCCAATCATGAGAAGTCCTGAATCATGGCTCTTCAATTTAATTTGAGTGAGTTCGGAAAAATCTGCAATGGAATCAATGCTCATGTGTTTCTTCGGATTTCTGGTTTGGTGGAGTACCAATCCAAAGCCTGCAGAAGAATCGCTGAATGCAGGACAGAAAATGGGGACCTGGTACTCGTAAGCCGTCTGGACCAATGAATTTTTCTTCTTGGAATTTTTCTTTAGCCATTTTCCCATTTCCCAAATGAAGGCCCTGGAAGAATAGGGGCGGGGCTCTAGTGAATCAGCCATTTCTGAAATGGTTTTATCGCAGGCCTGTAACTCTTCTTCATCAATAAAGGTATCGTAAATGCGGTCAATGTAGAGGCTTCTCAAGAGGCTGTCGTCAATAAAAGGGGTTCCCTTATAATGTTTGAAGCCGAGGGCCTCAAAAAAATCCATGTCCACAATGGAGGCTCCGGTGGCCACAATGACATCCACCATGTTGTTTTTGAC
The DNA here is from genome assembly GCA_016196885.1 of Chlamydiota bacterium. GTDB lineage: Bacteria > Auribacterota > JACPWU01 > JACPWU01 > JACPWU01 > JACPWU01. Next base: position 7,500 of record JACPWU010000058.1, read on the forward strand.
CATGTCCACATAGACATCCATGCAGCCAGCCGCGCTCGTACTGCCGGCCAGTGTCAGCCACACGGAACAGTTTTCATCTGCAAGCATCATGTTGTAAATGTCGGCTGCTCGCGCTAAATCCCGAGCAGAAAAAGACATTTTTCGATAGGAATCTACCAGGGATGAGACCTTGAGTTTCTTGATATCAATGTGCTCAATGGGGACTTTCAGCAATTCTCTTTTTGTCATTTTCATAGTTGGCTCATTTAAATAATGCGACACAAATTAACAATTCTAATTCTAGATTTCAACTGATAAATATGTAAAAATGAAAGGAACTTCAGGAATGATCTTCATGGTAAAAAGAGACGTAAGGTCTGAAACGATCATTGATGAGCGCCGCACATGGTTTTTTTTAGATGGGAAGTCTCTTTTGGGTTATCGAGATCTTCTTTTTCTGATGGTGAGAAGAGAATGGGTGGCGAAGTATAAACAAACCCTTCTGGGCCCTTTTTGGTTTCTTCTGCAACCCCTTTTGTTGACCTCTGTGTTCAGTCTGGTTTTCGGAAAAATCATTCGAGTCCCGACCCAAGGTATTCCCATGCTTTCGTTTTATCTTTGCGGACTCTTGCCCTGGGCTTTTTTTTCGCAATGTCTGAACTCCATCTCTAATTGTTTGGTAGATCAGGCCCCTTTGTTTGCAAAGGTTTATTTTCCCCGGCTGATCATTCCTTTGTCACTGGTATTGTCTCATTTGATGACCTTTTTAATTCAGGTTATTTTTTTCTTAGGCGTGAGCTTCAGCTTCAGTCCGCGTTTTCTCATGCTTCCTTTTTGTGTTCTTCACACGGCTCTTTTGGGTTCGGGCGTTGGGCTTTTGTTTTCAGCGATGACGGCGAAGTACCGGGATCTGAAATTTCTTCTGGGGTTTTTAACGCAGGTCTGGATGTATGGAACGCCGATTGTTTATCCCCTCACTCTTGTTCCAGAAAAGTGGAGATGGATTTCCGAAATAAATCCCCTGACAGCTGTGATCGAGGAATATCGGCATTTTTATTTTGGCACGCCCTTTGTGATTCATCCTCAAATGATGGCTCTTTCGATTTTGTTCACCCTTTTCGTTTTTCTAACAGGACTTTTGATGTTTAACCGAGTGCAAGAAACCTTTGTGGATTTTGTCTAAATGGCCAAGGTCATAGAAGTTAAAAACATTTCAAAACTTTATGCCCTGGGGGTGGTTCAATTCAACACCCTTCGGGATTCCTTGTTAGAGAGGTGGCGCCTCTGGAGAGGTGAGCGAAAGAGCCCTCTCGAGAGGTCGCTTTCTTCCAATACTTTTTGGGCTTTAAAAGATGTGAGCTTTTCTGTCGAGAGAGGGGAAATTGTCGGGCTCATTGGAAAAAATGCTGCTGGAAAATCCACGCTCTTAAGAATTTTATCCCACATTACGAAGCCTACCGAAGGACGGGCCATTCTTCGAGGGCGGGTGGGCTCGCTTTTAGAAATTGGAACAGGATTTCATCCTGAATTGACCGGCAGGGAAAATATCTATCTCAATGGTGCCATTTTTGGGATGAGGAAGAGCGAGGTGAAAAGAAAGTTGGATGAAATAGTGGCCTTCGCTGAAATCGAGGCCTTTCTGGACACGCCTGTGAAGCGCTATTCCAGCGGGATGTATGTAAGATTGGCCTTCGCTGTCGCGGCCCATTTGGAGGCCGAGATCTTATTGGTAGATGAGGTACTGGCCGTCGGAGATATTTCTTTTCAGAGAAAATGTTTGGGAAAAATGGGGGATGTGGTGAAAGAGGGCAGAACCATTTTGCTGGTGAGTCATCAAATGGCCGCTGTTGAAAATCTGTGTTCGAGGGCTCTTTTGCTGGAGAAGGGCCGTTTGACACTGGAGGGCTCCACAGAAGAGGTGATTAAACAATATTTGAAAGGCAATGGGCGATTGTCCGAAAAATTTTTTAAAGGGGAGGCGCAAGGGCATGTTCAAATCAAGATGACCCTGCTTTCAGAAGACGGCCATCCTGTAGATACCGTTCGTTGTGGCGAAGATGTCACTTTTGTCGTGGAAATCCACACTGAAATTCCTCTTCAGAAGGCAGGCCTTGGGATTGGTATTTCAGACATGTGGGGTCAGAGGATTGCAACCTTTCACACCCATTATCAGTGCGATTCTAAATGGGAAATTCAAGAGAAGGCGATTTTTAAAGTTACCTGGCCTGAGAATTTTTTATGCCCAGGGCCGTATTTGATCACGGCCAGTGTTTTTGAAGGGGAGGTCGCGATCAGTTATTGGCCGAATGCGGCCACTTTAAACATAGCTCCGAGCGATTACTTTAAAACGGGAAAATTGCCCAATCCCAGTCATCAGGGATATGTTTTGGTCAAGGGAAAATGGGAAGTTAGAGACCTCTGAAAAAAGCCCATCTTATTGATATTCCTTTTTATCTAAAGGCACGAAGCCATATGATCAAACGTTTCATCAAAAAAATCTTTCCTCGACGGTATCGCTTGCTTAAAAGTCCTATTCATCGCCTCGCCTCTTTCGATGAGGGATATTATTTGAGGCGTTATCCGGATGTGAAGGAAGCGGTTCTTCGAGGCCAGTATGCCCTAGGTCTGGAGCATTTTTACACGGTCGGCCAGTTTGAGGGCCGCCGGCCGAACGCCCTTTGGAAAATTATTTTTCCTCAAGCAGGAATGACAAAGAGCAGTGAGAAAGGTAGATTTTTTCCTTCAACAAATCTCGATCTTCTCATCCCTTCCTCTCTCAATCCTGAGTTGAGCATTGTCATGGATGGCTCTGATGTCCATCAAAATATTTTTCTTCTTCTTTCATCTCTCTTGAGAGAAAAACTGGATTCTTTTGAAATCATAATCGTGAATGGTCAAGATAAAGAGGGGATGAAACGGGTTCAGGGCCTCAAAATGATCTCACTTGAGAAGGGTCAATCTTTTTTCGAAAAGACAGTAGAAATCGTAAAAGGAACATATATTTTATTCTTAGCGGGAGAAATACGCCTCTTTGCAAAAAGTGTTTCCTCGGCTTTAGAAGTGATGAAATCCTCTGAAAGAATGGGTGCAGTGGGAGCGAAGATCATGGATGCAAGGGGAGTTTTATTAGAGGCGGGGGGAGTGATTTCACAACAAGGGTTGTGTGAGAGTCGTGGGTTTGGGGATTTACCTTTCCGTTCGCAGTATCTCTACAAAAAAGAAGTAGACTTTTTCTCCCCCTCTTTTTTTCTCACCCGAAAAGATTTTCTGATGAAGTATCAAGAGGCTTTGGCAAGAGATTGGGTCGGCTATTGCCTGAGGCTTCAAAAGGATGGATGGGAAATCGTTTATCATCCCTCTTCCATGGTGGTTTATTTTGGGGAGTCATTTTTGCAAAGTCAAAAAAAGTTTCAACCCCCTGTGAGAAAGATTCAAAATAAAAAAAGGATTTTGTATTTAGATGATCGCATCCCTCACATCTTTCTAGGATCTGGCTTCCCCCGAACCAATGTCATTTTAAAACTCATGGTCCAGATGGGATATTTTGTCACCTTTTATCCTAAAACAGATTCCTACGAAAAACTTCCCAGGATTTATCAGGACATTCCTTTAGAAGCAGAGCTCGTGGTAGACCGAGAGCTTACCCATTTTGAAAAATTTTTGTCTGGAAGAAAAGGCTTCTACGACATTCTGTTCGTCAGCCGTCCTCACAACATGCAGACGATTCAGGAGCTGCGTCAAAAAAATCCAGATCTCTTTCGAAATCTAAAAATCATTTATGATGCTGAAGCGGTTTTTGGATTAAGGAAGGTGAGGGAAATGGAATTGAAGGGTAAACACTTTTCTGAAGAAGAAGTGAAAAAAATGATCTCAAAAGAGATCGAGATCACAAAGAATTGTGATGCCGTGATCTCCGTTTCAGAGAAAGAGGCCTCACTTTTTCGAAATCAGGGATGTCGTGATGTTCATGTCTTGGGACATGCGGTAGAGGTTTTACCCACCCCCCCTTCCTTTCATGAAAGAAAAAATTTTTTATTCGTTGGACCTTTAAACTATTGTCATTCTCCCAATGCAGATGCCGTTCTTTGGTTTTCTCAAAAAATATTTCCTCTGGTTCTCAAGTCTCTGTCAGAAGAAGTAAACTTCACCCGGGTTGGGTATAATCAGTGCCGTATCATTGAAAGGTTGAAACATTCCAGAATCAGGCAATTGCCCAGAATAGAGGATTTGAAGGCAACCTATGATGCCTTTAAAATATTTGTGGTTCCCACCCGATTTTCGGCGGGCATCCCACTGAAGGTTTTGGAGGCTGCTGCCCATGGGATTCCTGTGGTGGCTACTCCCTTGGTAGCTGAGCAGTTGGGCTGGAAGAATGGGTACGAACTTTTGGTGGGACAGGATGAACAAAGATTCGCGGAACAATGTGTCCGATTGTATCAGGATGAGAAATTATGGAATCACATTCGTCAAAATGCACTTCACAGGGTTCAGCAAGATTGTTCGATGGAAAATTTTTCTGGGCGTCTTAAGATGGTTTTGGAAGAAACATTGAATAGCGTAAGAGTTTAGCTTGTATTTTCCATTCCTGTCATTCCCGCAGGCTTCAACGAAATAGCCCCTGTGGGGTAAGCGGGAATCCAAAAATGGATCCGTCCCCGAGAGTTTTAGTCGGGGATCCATCTATTTCGGGGATGACAAGGGACGGACACTTAGGAATGGCAAAACCATAGGTCTTTTGAACTGAAGGGTGCAAGCTAAACCGTTATCCAATAACAAGGTGTAATACAATGTCATACAGCATCGTTATTCCCAATTACAATGGCTCTGAGATCATCGGGCCTTTGCTAGAACAAATAAAGACTTGGCTTGCCCAGTGGCCCGGCGAAGTCATTGTGGTGGATGATGCAAGCACGGATGAGAGTGTTCGTTTCATGCAGGAGAAATTTCCCTTTGTGAAATTAATTTTACATCAGGTGAATGCGGGTTTCTCAAAGACCTCCAACGATGGGATTTCAGCAGCCCATTTTGATGAAATCCTTTTACTGAACAATGACACCCGTTTACTGGAAGGGAAAATTTTGGATCTCTTTGAACCTTTGAGAAAAGATCCGAATACGTTTGTCGTTGTTCCCGTGATTGTAGGAGAAAAAGAGGGAAAGGAAATTTGCGAATCTTCGATGGAACTCATTTTGGGTGAAGGGGGATTTCACATTAGAAATCTGAGTGCCCCCGATGCCCATTTTCCCAAAAAGGATTTAAGCCCTATTCCTTATGGTACGGCTACGGCCTGCGCCTTTTCAAAGAGGAAATTCCTAGAGTTGGGAGGCTTTGAATCTTTTTTTGCCCCTGGCTATTACGAAGATGTGGACCTTTCTTTTAAGGCCTTGTCCAAAGAGTGGAAGGTCCTGATTCAGCCTTCCGTCAAATTTCGTCATTTTACCGCGACCACTTTTTCGAAATATTACTGTAATCGCATGGAAATTTTTGTGAGAAACTGGTGGCTGATGCAATGGCTTTGGCTGCCGACCTGGAGGCTCGCTTCTCATTTTTTATGGATTCCGTATCACATGATGAAATGTGTTTCGATGAGACAATTTTGGAGAATTCGGAGTTTTTTGAAGGCCTTGACCCGAATTCATCGTGTTTTTTCGCGGAGAAGAAAATTTATTCCAACAGAGACATTATTTAAAAGATTTTTAAAATGAATTAACTCCCCTCAGCCCAGCAAGGGAGGCTTTTCTACCAGTGGCAGTGCAAAGCCGACTGCGGTAGTAGATGTTTTTTTACAGCTCTCACCTTAAATAAAAGGGGGGCTCTGCGCTCTTTGGGTGAGGGGAGTTTTTTTACTCTCCCCTTTAGTTAAAAGGGGAGTCGGAGGGGTTAAGTTTTCCTTATATGAAAAAAATTCTTTTCCTAACCCACGGACCCATCGAGGCTGCCTCCAGCCGGGTGAGGGTGTATCAGTTTTTGCCCTATTTAGATGAGCGGGGGATCGCCTATGAGATTCTTCCGGCCTTGCCTTCCGATGTGTTCCAAAAATATTATCCTTGCTCAAGGTTATTCTCTAAGCTTGCTTTTTGGGGAATGCTTTTTGTGAGGCGATTGAAACATCTTTTGTTGCTCAAAAGATACGACGTCATTTTTTTGCAAAGGGAGGTAATGCCTTACCTGCCGCCTTTTTTTGAAAAAATCATTCGTCGAAAAGCCTCGCGCTTGATCTTTGATTTTGACGATGCCATTTATCTCTCCAGAAAAACAGGATTTTGGGCGCGTCTTCAGAGACAAAAAATTGAAAAGATCGTTTGTTGGAGCGATCAAATCATTGTGGGAAATGAATATTTGGCCTCTTTTGCAAAATCACTCAACTCACATGTAAAAGTGATTCCTTCCTGTGTGGATACGGAGCGATATGTTCCGCTCGCTCAGAAAAATTCTCTTCCCATCGTTGTTTGGGTGGGGACTCCCAGTTCTCTTCCCTATTTGAAGATGATGCAGGGGATTTTAAGACGATTCAGTTCTCAAGAGAATTTTGTGATGCGGGTGGTGGGGGCAGATCCTCGAGACTCTCTGGGAATTCCGGTTCAATTTCTTCCTTGGGATCTCCAGAGAGAAGGGGGGGATTTGCGAACGGCAGACATTGGAATCATGCCGCTTGCAAACGGAGAAAGAGAGTGCGGTAAGTGTGGGTACAAATTGCTTCAATACATGGCCTGCGGGCTCCCTGTGATTGCATCCGATGTGGGCGTTAATAGCGAGATTGTTTTAGAAGGGGTCACTGGATTTCTCGTTTGCAGTGAAGCTGAATGGGAGGAGAAACTCAAATTGCTTTTACGAGATGAAAAATTGAGAGAAAAAATGGGGGCTGAGGGAAGAAAGAGGGCAGAGTCTTTGTATTCTCTGAAGCGTTTTTCACAAGAATGGGTTTCGATGGTTGAAGAGGAGTCATCGTGAAATACAAATTGTGTATCTTAACCACGGATTCATCGTGGGGCGGAACAGAAAAAATGATTGAGACCCTTGTCAAAGGTCTTTTCACTTCTTATGAGATTTCTGTCGTAAGCTTGAGAGGGGATGGAACCCTGATCCATCGTGTTCGCCCCTTTTGCAAGGAAGCGGTCAATCTACAAATGCGTTCTAAATGGGATGTCGGGGCCCTTTACCGACTTTGGAAATTTTTAAAAAAGGGGCATTACGAAATTCTTCACACCTTTCTTTTTCACGCCAATATTTTGGGAAGAATCTTGGGCAAACTTTTGAGAGTCGCTGTCATCATTTCTTCTCAAAGAAATGTAGACCCTTGGCGAAAAATCCATCATGTGTGGCTGGACCGCTGGACCTCTTCTTTCAGTGATGTTGTGATTTCGAATTCTAAGGCGGGTCAGGACCGCTTGGTCTCGATAGAAAAAATTCCGTCTCAAAAGATAGAAGTGGTTTACAACGGCTTGGATTTCTCTGAAATTCCTGTAAAAAATAAACATGTTTCATCAGATCATTATGGCGTGGGAATGGTTGGAAATTTTTGGGGAATGAAGGGAGAGGCCAAGGGGTATTTTTACTTTATCGAGGCGGCTCAAAGGCTTTTGAAAATTCGGGAGGATGTTTATTTTTTGCTTGTGGGTGCGGGTGACAGGCAAAAATATGAAAAAAGGGTGAGCGAGCTTGGCCTCCAAAATCATTTTCGTTTTCTGGGCGGGGTCACTTCTATTTATGAGGCCTTGGCGTTGATGGATGTTTTTGTGCTTCCTTCCGAGTGGGAGGGTTTTCCTGTAAGCATCTTAGAGGCGATGGCGTTTGGCGTTCCCGTGATTGCAACACAGGTAGGGGGCATTCCTGAACTGATTGAAAATGGTGAAACGGGCCTTTTGATTCCTCCTCGAGACCCTCTTGCGATCGAGGAGGCCATTTTAAGATTGTTGGACAATCCTGTTTTGAGGGAGCGATTGGTTAAGAACGCAAAGAAAATAGTTTCAGAGCATTTTCGACAAGAGAGAATGATTGAGGAGACTCAGAAAATTTATTTGAGGCTGTTAAATAGCTTATGACATCAAAAATTAAAGTCTGTCACGTGATTACCCGTTTGATCATCGGAGGGGCACAGGAGAATACCCTTTTCACGGTAGAGGGTTTATCTCAAAAAAATGATTTTGACGTGACCTTGGTTTATGGTCCAGAAAAGGGACCCGAGGGAGATTTAAGTTTGAAAATGAAGTCGCCCGCGCGTTTTAGGACAAGGGTCGAACCCTTCTTGAGAAGGAATATTCATCCCCTCTATGATGCGATGGCCTTTTTGAGACTTCTTATTTTTTTTCGCAAAGAGCATTTTCAAATTGTGCACACGCACAGTTCCAAGGCTGGTATTTTGGCCCGCCTCGCTGCCTTTTGTGCAGGTGTTCCTGTCATTGTTCATACCATTCATGGCCTCCCATTCCACGCCTTTCAAAATATTTGGGTGAATCGTTTGTACCGATGGCTTGAGCGTGTGTCGGCCCTTTGGACACAACGCATCATTGCTGTTGCGGATGCCATGACGCGGCAGGCAGTCCAGGCCAGGGTTGCCCCCCAAGAAAAATTTATGACCATTCACAGCGGGATGGACTTGGACGTTTTTATTCATCCCCCCAGAGATGTTCAAATGATCCGAGAAAAGTGGGGACTCTCTCCCACCGATTGGGTGGTGGGAAAAATTGCGCGGCTCTTTTATCTTAAAGGACATGAATATCTCATTCAAGCGGCCTCAAAGGTGGTGAACGAATTTCCCAAGGTGAAATTTTTGCTGGTGGGAGATGGTATTTTAAAAGATGATTTAAAGAAAAAAATTGCAGAGTCAGGATTGGAAAAAAATTTTATTTTTGCAGGCCTCGTTTCTCCCGAGCAAATCCCCTCCATGATTGCTATCATGGATGTGGTGGTGCATGTTTCTTTGCGGGAAGGCTTGGCCAAGGTTTTGCCTCAGAGCTTGGCTTCGGGCAAGCCCGTGATTGCCTTTGATTTGGACGGTGCCAATGAAGTGGTGCGGGATGGGGTGAATGGATTTCTCATTCGTCCTTTTGATATTTCTTCTTTAAGCGAGGCCATTTTAAAATTAAAAAGAGATCCAGGGCTTTCCCGTCGTTTAGGTCAACGGGGTCTTGAAACCGTGGATCCTTATTTTAGGAAAGAGTACATGGTGGGGAGGATTGAGGAAGTTTATAGGGGGTTGATAGGGATTGATGATAGAATATAAAATGAGTTTAATAACCAATAACCAATTTCAAATGACAAATGAATAATCCAATGTCCAATTCCCAACGATTTAAGCCTTGGGAAATTAGCGTTGGTCCTTGGAATTAATTTGTCATTGATAATTGAGAATTTGTCATTCGCTATGTGGTCACTCGTTTATATTTATCTTTTGCTCTTTTCTTTCGCGGTGTCTTGGCTTTGCGTTCATTTTTGCGCAAGGCTGGCTTTGAAATTAAACCTAATGGATGAGCCAGGGCCTCGGAAGATTCAGAAGAAGTCCATTCCTCTCTTGGGAGGTTTAGGGATGATCTTGGCGTTTGTAATCACGGTTTGGATCAGTTTAGTTTTATTAAAAATATTTTCTCATCATGCTTTTTTTCTCTCCCATTTTCCAACTGAGCTTCTCAGGTATGTGCCAGGTGTCTTGAAGGTTTCTCATAAGTTATGGGCCATTGCCTGGGGGAGTTTTCTCGTTTTTTTGGTGGGTTTGGTAGATGATTTTAGGGAACTGGGCGCTTGGCCAAAACTCATTGTTCAAATCATCGCTGCCAGCCTTCTCTTTTTTGCGGGGGTGCGAATCACCATTTTCTCTTCGCATTTGATGGTGAGTTTACCCTTGACGGTTCTGTGGGTGGTGGCCATCACCAATGCCTTTAATCTCTTGGACAACATGGACGGTCTTTCAGCGGGCATTGCATGGATCGGTTGTTTTTTTCTCCTGGTGATTACCGCTTCTCAAAATCAGTATTTTGTGAGCGTTTTGATTTGCGTTTTGATGGGGGCCCTCGGGGGATTCTTGAAGTTAAATTTTAATCCTGCGAAAATTTTCATGGGGGATGCCGGTAGCTATTGGATTGGGTATCTCATGGCCAGCGTGACCCTGTTGGCCACTTATTATGGGAAGGGAAATCCCAATTTCTTCTCTGTTCTGAAACCCGTTTTTATCTTGGGGGTTCCCCTTTATGATCTTTGCAGTGTGATTCTGATTCGGCTCTATCAAGGACGCTCCATTTTTGAGGCAGATCGTCAGCATTTCTCTCATCGTTTGATCGCCTTGGGCATGGGACAAGGGGGGGCCGTTCTTTTCCTTTACTTGCTCTCCTTTTCCTTTGGGACTTCCTCTCTCTTTCTCGAAAAAATTTCTAAATGGCAACTTTATTTTGTAGGACTGCAGGCGTTATCCTTTGTGTCAATCATAGCCCTTCTTGAATATTTTGGACGCAAAAGGGAGAATTCGTCCACTTGATTTCAACTGCAAAGGCCCACTCGATTCTGGACCGTATTCTAAAAAAAACATTGTCATACGGTCTGATCCTGCTGATGACTCTTCGTCCCTTGGTTTCAGGAATGGCAGAGCCGTCTTCAAATGTTTTCTTTTTTGTTGGAGCCCTCTTTCTCTTTTTCGTTTGGTTTTTAAAGTCTGTTTTAAGAGGCGAGATTTTTTTTCGAAAGACTCCCCTTGATTTTTTACACCTCATTTTTTTGTGCGCCCTCGGCTTGTCATGGTCTCAATCCATCCATCGCTATGAAGGGATTCCATTTATTCTCAATATGCTCACGGTCATTCTTGTTTACTGTTTAATCATTCAAACGCATGAAAATGAGGCAGATTCGGCCCGCCTGATTTTATTTTTATTGATGACGGCAAGTATCGTTAGCTTCTATGCCCTTTATCAAAGGCTTTTTGGGCTTCATGAAACCTTTCAATATTTGGTAGAACACCATGTCCAGATTGAGAAATTAACCACGGCTTTTAAACATCGTTTAACGAGCCCTCGCGTCTTTGCAACATTGATTTATCCCAACGCCTTGGCTGGGTATTTGCTAAGCATTATTCCTTTAGCGCTTTCAACGATCCTCATTAAAAAAGGAGGGTTTTATCGGAAAGTGGCCATTGTTTCTATCATGGGAGGTGTGTTGGTTTTTCTTTTGTGTGAGAAACCTCTTTGGATGATCGCGGGCGGGGTGCTGGGCATTTTTTATCCTTTTCTTTACCTTCTTGCTTTTTTTCTGACCCTTTCAAAAGGGGGATGGGCCGTTTTCTTTTTGATGAGAGTCATGGCCTATTTTCTTTTTTATCGAGAAATCTCCCCTCGTTTTAAAAAACTATTTCTCTTGGGGGTTGGATTGTTAGAAATGGGGGGATGTTTTTTTCTCATGAGACATGATCCCGATTTTCTTTTCAAGGCTTTTAAATCTTTTGAGGTGCGCTGTCAGTATTGGCAGGCGGCAGGCGGGATGGTGAGGGATTATCTGGGTTTGGGGGTGGGACCTGCGGCCTTCGGTTCTCTTTATGCGCATTATCAATTGCCTAGCGCAGAGGAGACGCGCATGGCGCACAATAATTTTTTGCAAGTGGCCTCGGAATTGGGAATCATCGGGGGTGTTGCTTTTCTTCTGATTTGGCTTGTTCCCCTCATCAAGGGTTTGAAGAAATTCCAATTTTCTTCTCCCATTGAGAGAGGAGCTCTTTTTGCAAGTTTAGCCTTCGTCCTGCATGGGCTCGTAGATTTTGATCTTTATGAGCCTGCCCTGGCGATGAATGCCTGGGCATTCTTGGCGCTTTTATCGTGCGGGCATTCGGAAAAAAGGCATGGGTTTTCCTTTCGATGTGAGAGTTCCAAAATGAAGGGGGCTCTGATGATCGCGGGTCAAGTTGTGGCCGTTTCTTTGATTTTGCTCGTGCGGTCTTATGATCAGGCTGAGAATTATTTTAGGCAGGCTGTCGAGGCCCGGGCTCAAAAAAAATGGGAAGAGGCCGGGTGGGCTGTGGAAAGATCTCTCCAATTTTGTCATTTGAATCCCCAAGCCTATGTCTTGAAGGCAACTCTCAACGAGCGTGAAAAAAAATGGCATGAAGCCATCGCTTCGTATGAAGAGGCCATCCAAAGAGATTCACATAATCCCCTTTTTCCCTATCGTCAGTCGCTTCTTTATGAACGTTTGGAAAAAGAAGAGGGTAAAAGTTATGCTTCCCAGATTGAGGCGTGTTTAAAGAAAGCGATTTTTGATTATCCATCCCATGCCTCTTTGCATCTTGCCCTAGCCCATTTTTATCAAAGGGTTGGACGGCGTGAAGAGGCCTTGGTAGAATATAAAGAAGCGACTCGCTTGGGTCGTAACCCCTAACCCCTCCCATCACCCCGGAAGGGGCCGTTTCACGGAGGGAGGGGAAAACAAGAGTTTTCGGACGGTCTCAATAAAACGGGAGGAAAAAAGGAATTCACATGTCTAAAATTTTTGTCATCCATGGCCCCAATCTGGCGCTTCTCGGAGAGCGAGAGCCGGAAATTTACGGCCACGTTTCTTTGAAGGCCATTAATGAGGCCATGAAAAAAAAGGCGCAAGACTTGAACTTTCAGATTGATTTTTTTCAATCGGATCATGAAGGAGAAATTGTTTCTAAAATTGGGAGCCTTATAAAATTAGGGATTGATTATTTAATCATCAACCCTGCAGCCTACACCCATACCAGTGTCGCGATTCGGGATGCGATTGGCGCAGTGAAAATTCCTACGATTGAAGTTCATCTTTCCAATGTTTATGCCCGTGAAGAATTCCGCCATAAGTCTTTGATCGCCCCTGTAGCTGTGGGGCAGATCTCCGGCTTTGGAGTTCAAAGTTATATTTTGGCCATGGAGGCGATTGCGACGCTCGGGTTGAAATAGTGACAAAGCGAATACGGCGGTTTCTGAAATTATTCTGTGGTTGGTCTCTTCTTGCTATTGGAATAGTCGGTTTATTCCTTCCCTTTCTTCAAGGGATTCTCATGATCGTGAGTGGTTTGGCACTCTTAGCGACAGAATACCCTTGGGCAAAGGGCTGGCTTGAGGGAATCAAAAAGAAGATAAAGAAAAAATGAAGACGAAAGTCATCGCCGTTCTAGGGATGCATCGAAGCGGAACTTCTGTGATTACTCGTGCCCTGAATTTAGGGGGGGTCTATTTGGGTGAGCCAGGTGATCTCATGGAAGGTGCTTCAGATAATTCCGAAGGTTTTTGGGAACACAAGGGGATCGTAGATCTTAACGAGCGGATTTTACAGGCCCTCAAAAGGACATGGGACAGTGTTCTCCCGCTTCCTCACGAGTGGCATCTTTCGAAAGACTTTCAACCGTTCAAATCCGAGATGGTGAGACTGATCAAAAGTTGTTTTTTGAATCGTCCCCTTTGGGGATGGAAGGATCCACGAACCTCTTTAACCTTTGATCTTTGGAAAGAGGCCCTTCGTGAATTGGGGATGGACTGTGTCTCTCTCGTTATGATTCGAAATCCTTTAGACGTCGCAAAATCTCTTTTGAAACGGAATGGTTTTTCTCAAGGTAAATCATTTGGGATGTGGCTTCATTACAACCTTTCTATTCTTCAAACGACCCAAGGGCTTCAGCGGACCTTTCTCTTCTATGATCTATTTCTGGAAAATTGGGAAAAGGAAATGAAAAATTGTTTTTCAAAAATGGGTCTAGATTGGCCCCGTGAAAACAATGTTTTGAATGAAGAAATGAATGCGTTGATTCGCCTGGACCTTCGCCACAGCCAATCAAAATTTGAGGAGCTCAAAAAAAGAGAGGCCTCTCTTCCCCTTGTCACTGTATATGAATTTCTTGAAATGCTGAGTCAGTCCTCTCAAGACTCCGTGTTTCAAATGAAAATAGAAACAGGGTGTAAAGACTTCTTGAACTATGCCCGTTATTTTCAAGAAGATATAGAATCTCTCTGGAAAGAAAAACAGCAATGTCAGATACTTGGCCAACATCTTTTGAAAGTAGAAAAGGCATTGTTGGAAGCGCAACAGGCACTCATCCTTCAACAAAAGGAGCTCCAGGCATTTTTGAATTCCCGCAGTTGGAAACTCACAGCACCTCTGAGGATGTTCTCTCGCCTCTTAAGGTTTAGGAAATGACGCGAAGTGTCATTTCTGAGACAAAAGTATCCCTTTTTTCTTTAGACTCCTGTTGAAACGAAAGTGCTATAATTATCCTAACCTGATAAGAGAGATAAAATAAGAGAAGCAGAGATGAGACCTTTTTTCTTGAGTCCACAGAGGGTCGTCTAAAATCCACGGGACAGTGGTTTCGTGGACTATGGACTATCGACTGTGGACTTTTTTTAAAGTAAATAGGAGATGATGCCATGATCAGCTTTCGACAAATAGAAGAATTGATCAACATGAAAACAGATTCTCTCCCCTTGGTCAGTTTTTATTTAGGCATGGAGGGGAGCCGTTATTCAAAAAAGAATTGCGAAAATGCCTTGAAGGATTTGATGAAAGAAAGAGAGAAGGATATTCAGAATTTTGAAAAGAATAAAAATCATAAACTCTCTTTAGAAAAAGATTTTGAAAAAATTCGTCAATATGTGAAAAATGAATTGGATTGGAAAGGGAAAAAAGGTGTGGCCATTTTTTCTTCTTCCTCTATGAATTTCTGGCAAGTTTATTTTTTGCCCAGTTCTGTGAAAAATACTTTGGTCATTGATCATACACCTTACATTCGTCCGTTGATTGCCCTTTTTGATGAATATCGCCGATTTTGCATGGTCTTGGTGGATAAATCCAAGGCGAGAATTTTTGAGGTGTTCTTGGGCGAAATTGAAGAACATACAGAGTTTACAGATGCCTTGCCTCGAAAAGCCAAAGCAGGGGGCTGGAAGGGATATGAAGAAAATCGTATTCAGCGGCATTTAACAGAAGAGGTACGGAAGCATTTTAAAAAGGTTGCGGATTCACTTACGGATCTTTTTAAGTTGCATCATTTTGATTGGTTGATTTTAGGAGGGCATCGGGCAGAGTTTCCTGAGTTTGAGAAAGAGCTACGTCCTTTTTTAGAGGACAGAATTGTGGCTCGTTTGGAAATGGATTTACGCGCTTCTCAGGAAAATATTTTGGAGAAGGCGCTGAAGGTTGAGAAGGAGATTTCCAAAGAGCATGGCGAGACTTCTGTGAAAAATCTTTTAGAACTCACAGGAGAAAGGCAAGCCGTGACAGGCGTTCTCGGAACTTTAACAGCTTTTCGAAGAGGGCAGGTTCACAGCCTTGTGGTCAGCCGCGATTATCAGGTGCCTGGAATGCGGTGTTTGAAATGCGGTTATTTGGATCAAGAACATAAGAATTGTCCTCAGTGTAAAGAGCCTTTACAGGCGATTCCTGATTTGGTGGACGATTTGGTAGAGGCAGCCGTCACTCAAGGGTGTAAGGTTGAGTATGTTTCTGGAAATGGTCGGGATCGTCAGTGGGGTGGGATCGGGGCGATTTTGAGGTTTAAAGGTTGAAGGATTACAAGTACAGGACGGTTTCATTTAGAGTTTTGAATTTGAGTTTTAGAATTTGTTTCGGATTTCGAATTTCGTGCTTCGGATTTGGTATTTTAATTTGATCATTGTGATATAATGCCGTCCTGTTTATTAAGAGAGGTATGTCAAGATATGCCTACATCAAAGCCGGTGGAAGTATTGCTGAAAGAAAAGAAAATTTATGAGATTGTGAATCCAAGGCTTGTCCAGGCTGGGCCGGATATTTCTATCAAAGAGGCCATTCGTTTGATGCAGGAGCGTCATGCGGGTTATATCGTGATTGCGAAGGATCAAAAAGTGGTGGGTCTTTTTGCGGAAAATGAAGTGGTGTTAAAAATTTTAGAAAATAACGTGGATTGGGATCAACCGGTGAGTTTGTTCATGAATTCGAGTCCTGTGACTTTGAATATCAAAGATCCTGTGGGGAAGGCGATTGATTTGATGGGACATGGGAATTTTTATCATATCCCGCTGGTAGATGAAAATAATCATTTGATGAATGTTTTATCTGTTCGTACCCTCATTCGTTTCTTGTCTGAATTCTACCCGACAGAGGTCTATAACTTACCGCCCAAGCACGATCAGATTATACTGACACAAGAAGGGGGGTAAGTTTTTGTATGGTTGCTGTTAAGTCCAAAACTTCTGCCAATACGATTACCATCCGTTTTGCCGGTGATTCAGGAGATGGGATGCAGCTCACCGGGGATCAATTCACCGATACCACGGCTGTGATGGGAAATGATTTTGCTACTTTTCCAGATTATCCTGCTGAAATTCGTGCGCCTCAAGGAACCTTGCCGGGTGTCTCCAGCTTTCAAATCCAATTTTCTGATAACATCATTTTTACACCTGGAGACCAAGCCGATGTCTTGGTCGCGATGAATCCAGCCGCCTTGAAGGTGAATTTGAAGACGGTTAAAAAGGGCGGGCTGATTATTGTAAATGAAAATTCCTTTGGCGAAGATCATTTGAAAAAAGCAGCTTGGAAGACGAACCCCTTGGCAGACAATACGCTGAAAGATTTTCAGGTGCTTAAAGTTGCTCTCACCGATTTGACACGCAATGCTTTAAAGGATCATCCCTTGAAGGGTCAAGAAGTGGATCGCTGTAAAAATTTCTTTGCCTTGGGGATGATGTTTTGGATGTATGACCGAAGGTTTGAACATACAGTCGCGTGGATTGAAAAACGCTTTGCAAAAAGACCTGAGATGGTTGCTGCTAACATTGCGACATTGAAGGCGGGATTCAATTTTGCGGATATTACAGAGACTTTGCAGACCCAAATTCATGTGCCCAAGGCCCAATTAGAACCGGGTGTCTATCGGAAGATTACTGGAAATGAGGCGACTGCGATTGGATTTGTGACGGCGGCCCAGCTTGCAGGAAAAACTTTGTTTTATGGTTCGTATCCGATTACGCCCGCGAGTTCTATTTTGCATGAGTTGGCCAAGCACAAAGTTTATGGGGTGAAAACTTTTCAGGCGGAAGACGAGATTGCAGCCATAGGCGCGGCGATTGGAGCTTCTTTTGGAGGACAGTTAGGAATTACGGGAACGAGCGGCCCGGGTGTTTGCCTGAAATCAGAGGCCTTGAATTTAGCGGTGATGACAGAGCTTCCCCTGGTGGTGATTGATGTTCAGCGGGCGGGTCCTAGCACGGGAATGCCGACCAAGACGGAACAGGGAGATTTACTCCAAGTAATGTACGGCCGTAACGGCGATTCTCCTGTTGCTGTCATTGCACCCAAGACTCCTTCTGACTGTTTTCAAATGGCTCTTGAAGCCGTTCGTTTGGCGGTGAAATACATGACGCCAGTGATCTTTTTATCCGAAGGTTATTTGGCTGAGGCGGCCGAGCCTTGGAAACTTCCAGAAATAGAAAAGTTGCCCAAAATCGAAATTCGTCATCCCAAAGAAGAAAAAGATCCGTTTTTACCTTACTCAAGAAATCCTGAAACACTGGCCCGTCCATGGGCTGTTCCGGGCACTCCGGGTCTGGGGCATCGGATCGGAGGATTGTCCAAAGCTGATTTAACGGGCAATGTGAGCTATGACCCTGACAACAATCAGAAAATGATTCTTTTGCGCCGAGAAAAAGTCGCGAAAATCGCCAATGATATTCCAGACCTGACAGTAGAAGGACCCGGATCAGGAAAATTATTGGTGTTGGGATGGGGTGGGACTTTCGGAGCCATTTATCAAGCAATTTCTGATTTGACTCAGGAGGGTGTCAAGGTTTCTCATGCCCATTTGAATTATTTAAATCCCTTTCCCAAAAATTTGAAGAATGTGTTATCTCGTTTTGAAAAAATTTTAGTTCCAGAATTAAACATGGGACAGTTGATTATGATTTTACGTGATCATTTTCCGGGTGTGAATTTTTTAGGTCTCAATAAAATGCAAGGGCATCCGTTTTCGGTTTTTGAAATGAAAAATAAAATTAGGGAATTACTATGAGTGAAGCTGTTTTGAAATTACCATACACCAAAGAAGATTTTGTTTCAGGTCAAGAGGTGAGGTGGTGTCCAGGCTGTGGAGATTATTCTATTCTCGCCACCATGCAAAGAACCTTGTCCAAATTTGATTTGCCTATTGAAAAATATGTTTTTGTTTCAGGAATTGGTTGTTCGAGCCGGTTTCCTTATTACATGAATACGTATGGATTTCATACCATTCATGGACGGGCGCCTACGATTGCGACGGGCTTGAGATGCGTGAACCCTGAGCTTTCGATTTGGGTGATTACAGGAGATGGGGATGGCCTTAGCATTGGAGGGAATCATTTGATTCACTGCATGCGCCGAAATGTGGATATTAATATTTTGCTTGTGAACAATCGGATTTATGGATTGACGAAAGGGCAGTATTCTCCGACTTCTGAAAAAGGAAAAATCACCAAGTCTTCTCCCTATGGAACGATTGAGCAGCCGATCAATGCACTTTGTGTTGCCATTGCCTCAGAGGCCACTTTTATTGCGAGAACCCTGGATACTGATCCCACCCACATGAGTTATATTTTGGAGCGGGCGGCCAAGCATAAAGGTGTTTCCTTTGTCGAGATTTATCAAAATTGTTTGATCTTTAATGACAAGGCCTTTGTCCCAGTGACCGGTCGAGAGACGCGTGAGGACCGCATGGTTTATTTAAAAGATGGACAGCCTCTCGTATTCGGTAAGAAAAAAGACAAGGCCATTCGATTGAAGGGGCTTTATCCTGAAGAGGTGAATTACACAGCGGGGGGAGACACGAAAGATCTCTTGATTCACAATGAGAAGGATGAGAATCCGCATTATGCCTATTTTTTGACTCAAATGGAACATCCTGAAATGCCGGTTCCTTTTGGTGTTTTTCGAGCCATCGAAAAACCGACCTATGATGAAATGTTGGATGAGCAGATTCGGCAAGCTCAAGTGAAAGGGAAAGGGGATTTGAAAAGCTTGATTTATGGGCCTAACACATGGAAGGTGGGATCATGAATACCATTCAATGTCCAGCCTGTGGTTCTCAAAATCTAGCAGGGGAAGACAGGTGTGAGCAGTGCTTTCATTCGCTTATGCAAAGAGATTTGCCTCGAGCGAAAAAGGATGATGCGATTCAATCTGTGATGATGACAGCTCCCATTTTAGAGCTTCTCACGGGAAAAGATTTGCTGGTCGCAAGTACAACCGATACTGTTCAAAAAATTG
The DNA here is from genome assembly GCA_016196885.1 of Chlamydiota bacterium. Classification (GTDB taxonomy): domain Bacteria; phylum Auribacterota; class JACPWU01; order JACPWU01; family JACPWU01; genus JACPWU01. Next base: position 26,679 of record JACPWU010000058.1, read on the forward strand.
TAAAGATTTTTCAGAAGGAAAATAAAAATTGCATCTTGGTTTATAAGAAGAAAAAAATGGTTGGTATTATCAGCTTTCGGGACCTTTTGTTAAAAGTCACTGGGAAAATTGAAGATCTCTCCAAAGTGAAAGCCGAAGCTATCATGACCCCCAACCCCGAATATGTTCGGGCCGAAGACCCCATTGCCTATGCCGTAAATAAAATGGCCATGGGCGGCTTTAGACATCTTCCAGTTTTGGCTCGAGATGGGACCCCCTTGAGCATTATCATGATCAAGGATGTATTGAAATACCTCTCTAAGAGAAAAGAGAAGTAGAATTAATCTTTCCCCAATAGACTACAAACTCAATAATCGTATTGACTTTATGCGAGTAATTATGTATATATAAAGTATATATTTATATATACATGTATAAGAGAATATTAACCTTAGATAAGTTTTCTCATGAGAGTTCTTTCTTGTGGGGACCCCGTCAAACTGGGAAGAGTACTCTGTTAGAGCAGCTTTTTCCTGATGCGCCTTATTATGATCTTTTACTTTCAGATGTGGTCACTCGTTTCCAAGTGAAACCCTCGCTTTTAAGGGAAGAGCTTTTATCCAGTCCCCCTCACGGGCCAGTCATTCTCGATGAAATCCAGAAGGTTCCAGAACTTTTAGATGAAATCCAGTGGCTGATGACTAAGAAAAATATCCATTTTATTCTGTGTGGATCTAGTGCAAGAAAACTGAAAAGGACGGGAGCTAATCTTTTGGGAGGCAGGGCCATTCGGTATCAACTTTATCCTCTCGTGTTTCCTGAAATCTCTGATTTTGATCTCATAAAGGCTTTGAATCATGGTTTGCTCCCACGTCATTATCTTTCTAAAGAGCCACAGGAACTCGTCGAGTCCTATATTGCCGATTACCTTCAACATGAAATCGCTGCGGAGTCTCTTGTACGTAATCTCCCTTCCTTTCACCGCTTTCTTGAAGTGGCGGCTTTCAGCAATGGTGAGATTCCTGTTTTTAGTAACATTGCGTCAGATTGTGGTGTGAGCTCTCCCACCGTGAGGGAGTATTTTGAAATTCTACAGGATACTCTGATAGGCTCTTTTTGTCCGGCCTATCTGAAACGGCTTAAGCGTCGTTTAATTCAGTCACCTAAATTTTATTATTTTGATGTGGGGATCGCAAATTTTCTTCTTAAAAGAGGTTTTATTCAATATGGATCGGAATCTTTTGGGAGAGCTTTTGAACATTTTATCTACCAAGAAGTAATAGCTCATTCGCAATACTCTCGCAAGAAGTACCCTGTCAGTTATTGGAGAACTTCTTCAGAATACGAAGTGGACTTTATTCTGGGGGACGCCATGATTGCACTAGAGGTGAAAGGAGTCCCGCTGGTCAATTCAAAACACCTTAAAGGTCTTCAGATGTTTTGCGAAGATTATGCAGTGAAAAAAGCTATAGTGGTTTCGCTGGATCCCCGGCCTAGAAAAATGGGTGACATTGAAATTCTTCCCTGGAAAAAATTTCTTGAAGCGCTTTGGTCTGGAGAACTTATTTAAACATGATTTCTCACAAATTGAAACGATCGTCAGAAAAAGAGTAAGTGGGTCGAAGCGAGAGGGGGAACTCAGGACAGGTGCAAATAAATTCTTGACAGTTTTTCAATTCTCATTTAGATTCTATCCAATTTAGATTTAGTCTCAATTAAATGAAAACTCAAACGGATATGCCAAATCGGTTTACTTCATTTCTTGAGGATAGAGGTCTTAAGTTGACGTACGAGCGGAGATATCTTTTTGAAAAAGTCTCGCGTTTGAAAGGACACTTTAATGCAGATTCTCTTTATGAGTCTCTTCAGAGAGACAAGGCTCGCATTGCTCGGGGGACGGTTTACCGGACCATTCCGCTTCTTTTGGAGAGTGGGGTCATTCAGAAGTCGGTAGGTGAGGGAAAAAGAGAGTTTTTCGAGAGCCAGACGGGAAAAGAGCATCACGATCATCTGGTATGTTTGAAATGTCATAAAGTGATTGAGTTTCACTCGGATGAGATTGAGAAGTTTCAAGATCAGATTTGTGAAAAATATGACTTTGAAATGGTTTTTCATGATCACCGAATGTATGGACACTGCGGGAGTTGTAAGGAAAAAAAGAAGTAGGGAAATTTTTTTTAATTTTCAATTGAGACTCTGTCTCAATTAGAACAAGAAAGGAGGATGTTATGAGGTTTGAAAATAAGGTGAAGAAGGTTTATCGTGGGTTAGGATTAAAAATCTCTTTGTTTGCAATAGGGGTCTTGGGCTTTGCGGCATCTGCTTTTGCACATGAAAGTGTTTTCGCTTGGACATATACGACAGATTTGTTACCCAAAGGGAGATGGGAGATTGAGCATTGGACGACGGCTCGATTGGAAAAAGAGCATGGAACTTACAACGTCGTTGATTTTCGTGAGGAGTTTGAGTACGGGGTCACAGATAATTTTGGTGTGTCCCTCTATTTGAACCATCATGATGTGAATGCTAAAGAGAGTGTTCCTCAAGAGGATCCCAATAACTCAGGGCATCGCTTGCCCGGAAGCTTTGAAACGGGAGGCGAAGACATACACGCGGATCATGATCCCTCTCTTCCTTTTGATTCTTATCATTTTGAATCTGTTTCGGTGGAACTTATTTATCGGATTTTAAGCCCCTATAAGGATCCAATCGGTTTGGCTTTGTATTTAGAGCCCGAGTTTGGGGATGAAGAGACAGAGATAGAATCAAAAATTCTTTTGCAAAAAAATTGGTTGGAGGATCAGTTGGTCTGGGCGCTCAACTTGAATTATGCACTTGAATTTGAAAAGGAGGAGGAAGGGGAATACGAAAGGGACGCCAAATTTGAATGGTTTACGGGGCTTTCGTATCGTTTTATTTCAAACTGGTCCTTTGGTTTAGAATTCTGGAATCATCATGAATTTGCGGATGCAACAGAGCATGAGCATTCTGCTTATTTTCTTGGGCCGACGCTGCATTATGGAGCCAAAAATTGGTGGGCATCCTTAGGATTTTTACATCAGCTTCCAATTGGACAGGCAATTTCCGAAGACAATAAAGAATTTGCTGAGCACGATGGCTATATTTTTGGCGATGAACATGAAAAGTATTATATTCGCCTGAAGATCGGGATTAATTTCTAAGAGGCACAATATGAAAAGGTTTGGGAAAACTTTAAGATGGTTGACAGTGCCTGGGATTGTCATTGTGATGGATGCTCCTTCTTATGCTGAAGTGTATTTAAGTGTGGAGCAAGCGCAGCAAGTCATTTTTCCTGGAGAAGGCTTCTCAGAAATACCTTTACAATTGAGCAGCTATCAAAAAGCTGAGATTAAGAAGCGCTCTGGGATTGCAGTTCGAGATCGCGGGATGCGCGTCTGGAAAACAGGCAAAGGAGATTTTTTGATTGTAGATACGGTGCTTGGAAAACATGAGTTTATTACCTATGCAGTGGGGATTCTTTCTGATGGAACGGTCCGTCAAATTGAAATCATGGATTATCGAGAAACTTATGGTTATCAAATACGGGATGAGGTTTGGCGTAAACAATTTGTTGGGAAGAATGCACAATCTGAGTTAATGCTGGATAAAGATATTAAGAATATCAGTGGGGCGACTCTTTCGTGTCGTCACATCACAGATGGGGTGAAGCGACTGCTGGCAACTTATGAGACCGTCTTTCGAAAAAAATAATCGGATTAGAAGAGCGAGACCTTTGTTGGGGACTTTTGTTGAAGTGTCCCTCTTGGAATCTGAGTCTCAAAAGACGCAAGAAGCCATTGATCAGGCTTTTGAAGTGATTTATCAAGTTCATTGCTTGATGAGTTTTCACAATTCGATGAGTGATGTGTCGAGGCTTAACCGTGGGGCCTTTCAGGAACCGGTGAAAGTGCATCCCTGGACTTATGAAGTTTTGAAAAAGTCAGCGGAACTTTCTCTTTTAACAAAAGGTCTTTTTGATTGCACGGTTGCTCCTCAATTGGTTAAGTGGGAATATTTGCCAGGACAGGTTGAAAAGAAGAGCAAGAGTTGGGGTTCTTACGAGGATATTAAATTTTTAAGTGCCCATAAAATCAGTTTTAGAAATCCCTTGATGATTGATCTAGGAGGGATTGCCAAAGGGTTTGCAGTGGACCAGGCGGTGACCGTTCTAAAGTCAGCGGGAATGAAGAACGGTTCTGTGAATGCTGGAGGGGATCTTAAAATTTTTGGTCGAAAAAATCAGCCTGTGTATGTGAAGTCTCCAAGTCGCCCGAGCGATCTTGTGTTAATAGGGGAAGTCAAAGAGATGTCTGTGGCAACTTCCTCCCATTATTATTCGAGAAAATATTTAAAGGGTCGTCAGGTGAGTTCCATTATGAATCCTCTCCAAAATAAACCTTGTCTCAAAAAATGGAGCGTTTCTGTTATGGCTTCCTCTTGCATGACAGCGGATGCCTTGACAAAGGTGGTGATGCTAGCTGGAGATGCTGCAAAATCATTTTTGGAAAAATATGAGGCACGGGCGGTGATTATTAGAAAATAGGACTATGGAAAATGAAGTAACTCCCCCATCCCCTCTTGTTATGCGTTTTGTAGTCGCCCCATTTATGGGGCTGCCCGATGAATCGGGCGACTACAAAAAAACATAATGGGGAGGACTTTCATCCTCTACGATGATCTCGAAAGATCATTGGAATTAAACTAAGAGGGGAGAGACTCTCCCCTTAGATAAGGGGAGTTGGAGGGGTTATGGGTTGTTCCAGCACCATGAAAATTCCTAAAAAGCAAAGATCCATTCTATATATCAGCTTAATCATTCTTTTTTTGTCCGGAGCGATTTGGTGGGGTGCCAACTTTTTGATAAAACCTGAAACAGAAATAGATAGCTTTATTTATACCTCTCGTTCCCTCAGTCTGGAAATTCATGGGGGAGTGGCGATGGTGGTTTTAATGGTTTTAGGATCTCTTATCCCAAATCATATTCTAAAATCATGGAGGGCCAAGTTAAATAGGAGAAGCGGGGTTCTTCTCATCACTGTTTTTGTCCTTCTCATTCTAACGGGATATTTTCTCTACTATGCAGATGAAAATTTAAGAAATTTTTCAAGCACCCTTCATCTTGTTCTGGGATTTCTTTTGCCTTTTTTTGTGATAGGTCATATTTTGAGAAGTCGCGCTTTTCGGCGTAAGGAGAATAAGAGGAGGGTCGGTCGTGTTAAAATACAAGAACGAGCTGTCTTATGAAAATGGAACGGGTCTGGATCGTATATTTAGAAGTGTGTCCTTTTAAGAGGAGGCGGGTCCTGTCCCTCCTCACCCAGCAAGGTAGGTTTTTCTGCCGGTGGCAGAAAAACCTTCCGCGGTAGTAAATGTTATTTTTCGTTTATCAACTGACGGCACAGAGGTTATAGCCCC
>JACPWU010000062.1 GCA_016196885.1 Chlamydiota bacterium
AATAAAAATTGATGCAGGGAAACTGGAGCTTCGTTTGAGCCAGGTGAATGTGAGGGATTTCTTCAGGGAGATTGAGGATTCTATGTCTTCTCTAGCCGAGCAAAAGAATCTGAAGCTTTCTTTCGAGTGTGAGGAATCACTCCAAGGCGAATTCGACCGAGACCAGATTGAGAAGGTGGTCATGAACCTGATTTACAATGCGGTGAAGTTTACGTCCCCAGAGGGGTTTATCCGTGTCACTGCTAGAGTGGTCAAGACGGGCTAGACCAAAATCTAGAGAATTTAAAGTGTGGAAGCAGCAGTTATTTACTAGTAAAATCATATGAACGATAGAATCACATTTGAATACGAGGAAAAGGGCATTTTCCTAAGAAACATTCATGCCGACTGAGGTCGGCACAAAGGGGGATGAAAATCACCCTTGTAGTCGCCCCCTTTATGGGGCGGTCTATGACATTGTGGCATTGGGCATTGCCCGATAAATCGGGCGACTACAAGTCATCATGAGTCATTGTATAAGAAAGAGTAAAGACTATTTTCAGATGAAAGATTGGAACGCACGACATTCTGAAAACCCCCTGAAATGATGAGATAAACCAGATGAAAGCGATCATCTTAGCCGCTGGTTATGCGAAAAGGCTTTATCCTCTGACCGAACATCGGGCCAAGCCGCTTTTGCCCATTGGCAATCGCCCCATCATTGACTACATTTTGTCTTCTATCCAGTCCATTTCGGAAATTGATCAGGTGTATGTGGTCACCAATGCTAAATTCTATCCGCAATTTTGTGAGTGGATTCGATCTTTGGGGCTTGAACATTTTTGCAAAATATTGAATGATGGAACGAGCGATAATGAAACGCGTCTGGGGGCTATCGGCGATATTTCCTTTGTGATCGCCTGCGAAAAATTGGATGACGACGTTCTGATTTTAGCGGGGGATAACCTCTTTGAGTTTAATCTGAAGGATTTTGTTTCTTTCTTTAAACTGAAGGGGACGAGCCTCGCCTGTTTCGATCTGGGGGATGTGAAACTTGCCACTCAATATGGGGTGATTGCTCTGGATCGCGACGGAAGGATTATCAAGTTTTTGGAGAAGCCTAAAAATCCTCCGAATTCCTTGATTTCGACGGGCGTTTATGGTTATACTCGCTCAGATTTGGCCAAGGTCAGCAGTTACCTCAAAGAGGGCGGGAGCCAGGATGCCCCAGGGCATTTGATCGAATGGTTTTCGAAACAGGGTCGAGTTTTTGGATTTGTGGTTCAGGGGTTGTGGTTTGATATTGGGGATCTTAAAAGTTACGAGGGCGCAAATGAACTTTATCGGAAACGTCTTTTAAGGAGAAAAAATAAAATGGGCGAGAAAAAATTATTTACCTCTGAGGCAGTATCCATGGGCCATCCCGATAAAATGGCGGATCAAATTTCAGATGCAATTTTGGATGCGTATTTGGAAAAGGATCCCATGGCCCGCGTCGCGGTTGAGACCCTTTTGTCCACAGGAAGGGCGATTGTTGCAGGGCAGGTGACGGCGAAGCAAAATATTTCTGTCGAAAATGTGGTTCGTCAAACCGTGAAAGAAATTGGTTATGCGGATGAAGCGGTGGGTTTTGATTATAAAACCTGTCAGGTTTTGGCTTTTATTGATCGTCAGTCGCCTGACATTGCTCAGGGGGTCAATGAAGGAGAAGGGCTTCATAAAGAAATGGGGGCGGGAGACCAGGGGATGATGTTTGGCTATGCCTGCCGCGAGACGGCTGAACTCATGCCGCTCCCGATTGTTCTTTCTTGGCGTTTGATTGAAAGACTCACTCTTTTGCGGCAAAAAGGGGTGCTCCCTTATTTGAGACCGGATGCGAAAAGTCAGGTCACGGTGGAGTATGAAGACAATGAACCCGTTCGTGTTCATACCATTGTTATTTCAACTCAGCACAATCCAGAAGTCGCTCATGAGACCCTTCAGAAAGATGTCATTGAGAAAGTTATTAAAGAAGCGGTCCCTGCTCATTTACTTGACGCGAAGACGATCTTCCATGTGAATCCGACAGGCCGATTTGTGGTGGGGGGACCCTTGGGGGATACGGGTCTTACAGGACGAAAGATTATTGTGGATACTTATGGTGGGATGGGCCGTCACGGGGGAGGATGCTTCTCTGGCAAGGACCCGACGAAGGTGGATCGCAGTGCCCAATATGCGGCTCGCTATGTCGCAAAAAATGTGGTGGCTTCAGGTCTTGCGGATCGCTGCGAGGTGCAATTGGCTTATGCGATTGGCGTCGCAGAGCCCGTTTCTATCTCCGTGGATTGTTTTGGGAGTGCGTTTGTTCCAGAGGCCGAGATTGTGAAACTGATTCGCAAACATTTTAAGCTGACCCCCAAGGGCATTATTGATAGCCTTGATTTAAGAAAGCCGATTTATAAGGAAACGGCACGATTCGGACATTTTGGTCGCTCCGGGCCTGGTTACACCTGGGAGAAAACGGATAAGGCTCAGATTTTGCGTCAAGAATCAAGCTTGGCTTCGCGTGTGGCAGAAGAGGTCGCACGATGATGACAACGGCTCCAGCGCCTTATGATGTGAAAGATTTGGCTTTGGCTTCCAGGGGCAAAAAGCGCATTGAGTGGGCAGAACGCGACATGCCTGTGTTGAGACTCATTCGCGAGCGATTTGCCAAGGAAAAACCATTCCGGAATTTACGCATGTCAGCCTGTTTGCATATCACTACCGAAACGGCCAATTTGGCCCGCGCTTTACAGGCGGGAGGAGCCGATTTGGTTTTATGTGCCTCGAATCCTTTAAGTACTCAGGACGATACGGCCGCAAGTCTCGTTCAGGATTTTGGAATTCCTGTCTATGCAATTAAAGGGGAATCTCGAGAACTTTATTATTCCCATTTGACCAGCGCCTTGAATCACAATCCTGTGGTGACCCTGGATGATGGCGCCGATTTGGTTTCAGAGATTCATTCGTCTCATCAAAAATTGATTCCTCAGATTCTGGCGAGTATGGAAGAAACCACGACGGGTGTCATTCGCTTGCGGGCCATGGAAAAGGCAGGTGCCCTGAAAATTCCAGTGGTTGCGGTGAACGATGCGGCGACCAAACATTTTTTTGATAACCGCTATGGCACAGGTCAATCTACTTTGGACGGGATTATTCGAGCCACCAATGTGCTCTTGGCTGGAAAAATAGTAGTGACGGCGGGTTACGGCTGGTGCGGCAAGGGTTTTGCCATGCGGGCCAAGGGCATGGGCTCGCAAGTGATCGTGACGGAGGTGGACCCCATTCGGGCTTTGGAGGCGGCCATGGACGGCTTCTGGGTGATGCCCATGTCTCAAGCGGCCGCAGTGGGTGATGTGTTTTGCACCTTGACCGGCGACACTCATGTCCTGAGAGAAGAGCATTTTCTGAAAATGAAAGAGGGGGCCATCCTTTGCAATTCCGGGCATTTCAATGTGGAAATTGACATTCCAGCCCTTGAAAGGTTGGCGAAGAAAGTGACTCGCGGGGTGCGAGATTTTATTGACGAATATGTTTTACCGAGCGGCAGGAGAGTTTATCTTTTGGCCGAGGGTCGTCTGGTAAATTTATCTACTGCAGAAGGCCATCCTGCCTCTGTGATGGATATGAGCTTTTCCGTTCAAGCGCTTGCTAGCGAATATGCGGTGAAGCATGCGAAAGAGCTTCAGGCCAAGGTCTATGATGTTCCCAAGGCGATTGATGAATGGGTCTCTCGTTTGAAGCTTCAGGCAATGGGCATCCAAATTGACGAGCTGACCGAAGAGCAGAAGAAGTATCTTTCGAGTTGGCAAGAAGGAACTTAAAGGCCGTACTTCGTGCTTCGTGCTGCGTACTTCGTTGTTGACAAACAACGAAGCACGAAGTACGCAGCACGAAGCACGGCCTTACTTCAACCTCATCATCAGAATCATCCCCAGCCCTCCAAAAATTCCATTCGCAAGCCAGCTTGCCAGAAGAGGCGGGAGATACCCTTGTTTTCCCAGGGCGCTCAAGGTAAATTGCAGTCCATAGTAGGTCAGGGTGAGGAGAATGGTTTTGCCCAGGACGGGAAGCGCTCCTCCTCGCGTGATGGTAAGTCCGATGGGGACCACGACGAGCACCAAGATAAAACAGATCCAGGGTGTGGCCAATTTTTCATAAAGTTCGACGCGTTGCGAGGCGGGAATTCTTCCCCCGTATTTCTTTGAAAGGGAATTTTTCAATTCTGAATAATTCATTTGTTCGGATGCCTTTTCTTCTCGAATCAGGTCAAGCGGTGATTCATAAATTCGGGTCTTCCTTTTGTAAAAAACTTCGGGATCATGTGTGATGTCTCCCGTTTCACTGTACCTGACAATGGTTCCATTGAAGAACCACCATTCGTTGTCCAGCCAGCGCCCTGTCTGGGCGCGGATGAGTTTGTTCATCGTGCCGTCTGGGTTCAAATAATGAACCTGAACATCCTGTGCTATGTTGGTTTTGGGATCCAGTTTATGAATAAAAAGGGCGTAGTTCTCCAGCGCATTTCCATAGGTTAAATCTTCATACCTTTGAGAATTTTCGTCTGTTTCCTTCTCGGAAAAAATTTTCTTGAAAATTTCGCTTTGCAATCGCGTTTGAGGAATGACCTCTTCATTCAAATAAAAGAAAAGGGCACTGAGGACCCATCCCAATAAAAGGAATGGGACGGCAATTCTCTTAGAAGAAATCCCAGCGGCCCTCATGCCGATGATTTCATGATGTCTCGTAAAATTTCCCAAAAGATAAATCAACGCAAGCACGAGAGAAAAAGGACAGATTTCAATGTAAATGTTAGGAAGCATGAAAAGGTAATAGCGTAAAATGTCCAACCAGGGTACATGTGATTTTAAGAATTCATCCATGTGCTCAAAGAGGTCTGCGATCAGATAAAGAAGGAAAAGGGTTAGAATACAATAGAAGAAGGGCAGAATAAATTCTCTTAAAATGTAACGATCAATGATTTTCATGACGTGTAGAATTTCGGTTTTCGCATTTTGATACTTAATACAAATGTATTACATTTGTGTTAGTTTTACCTTGCCACTTTTCTGAAAAATCCAATCCCAATAATGCCCAGAAGAATGTTGGGGAGCCACATTAAGAGCTCTGGATGAAATTGGGGTTTCTCGTCAAGTGCCTTTCCAAAGATGATAAAAAGATAATAGAAAAAAACGAGAAGGAGGCTTAAGGCGACCCCGATGGTTTTTTCACTGCGATGGGCGCGAATGCCTAGAGGGATGCCAATCAATGTAAAGACGAAACAGGAAAAAGAAACTGAAATTTTCTTCTGGATTTCTGTCATCAGGGGTGTGACATTGACTCCTTTGCTTTTGTACTCTTTCATTTTTTCTTTGATTTCCGAGAGGGTCATGTCTTTGTGTTTTTTATCCAGATTTGAAGGGTCTTTTAAAATCTTCCCAGTGTCTAATTTTAAAACGTAACTTCCAAATTGAAGATTGAAAAAATCCTTGAACTCATTTCCGGTCGGTTCTTGAATGTTGCCATCTTTGAGTTCAAGCGAGATGTGGCCCGTTTTCTCATCGTAAGAAATTTTTCCTTCCCTGGCTGTGATGGTTTTCACACGGCCTTCGGCCATGGTTTGATAAATGACGATTTTACGGAGGGTATCCTTTTCTCTCTCTCGAATGTAAATGATGTGATTGGGAAAAATTTCGACAAAGTTTCCCGGTTCTAAATAGGCCGCAGGGTTCTCGACTCCCATTTGGACAATCAATTTTCGGGCTGCATAATGAGAATAGGGGATGATCTCGTTATTGAGTTTAAAACAGATCCCTGTGAGCAAAAGCCCGATCAGCCACAAGGGATAGCACAGTTGGAAAAGGGAAACGCCAGAGGCCTTGATGGCCAAAAGCTCATTGTCTTGGGATAATTTTCCAAAGACGAGAAGAAGCGCGGTGAGAAGTGACAGGGGAATACATGCGGACAAAAAATAGGGGGTCAACAAAAGGAACAAAAGACCCATGTCCTTGAGGGGTACTCCCTGGAGGAGAAGCCCGGCGATGTCCTTGATCATGGACCCCATGAAAAGGACAGCGACAAAGACGACAATCCCGATGAAAAAATTCAGTAGAAAATTTCTTAAAATATAGGCGTGTAGGATTTTCATAAAGGCCTGTTTATTTTTGGATTATCATAGCAGCTGATAACGTTTTTTCATAGAATAAGTGGCCATGAAGATAAATGACAAATTTCCAATGACAAATCAATTTTCAATGATCCAATGCCCAATTCATTCTGGTCATTGGTTATTGAACATTCATTTGCTATGAAAGTGAAGCTCATTCTGTAGTCGCCCCATTTATGGGGCTGCCCGATGAATCGGGCGACTACAAAAAAAGCATGATGGGGAGAACTTTCATCGCACACGATGATCTCGTAAAGATCATTGAAATTGATATTTGAAATGGGTCATTGGAAATTCTTGTTTGCTTGGACAAACTCTCATTTATGACGACAACTGAAAAAATTGTTCGTGGGGTTTCTTGGCCCTTTCTTGATCTCCTCTTTCCTCGCCATTGTGAGGGTTGCGCCAAGGTCATGCCTCATGAGAGACGGTCTTATCTTTGTGAGGGCTGTTTCTCTAGGATCCCGTGGGTGGTGGGCCCCACCTGCCGAATCTGTGCCAAAATTTTTCAGGGCCTGAGTGGTGGAATTTGTTCGGCTTGTCGAAATTCTGTTTTCTCTTATGAATCCTGCTTTTCTGCGGCACGTTATGATGGCCTTCTTAAGGATTTGCTTCAGAAATTTAAATTTCAAAAGGCAGAATATTTGGCAGGAACGCTTCAGAAAATATTTTGGGAGGGTGTAAAGAAAAAAATCAATTTTTCAGATTTTGATTTTGCCTTGCCCGCTCCTCTTCATCCCCGAAAACTGAAAGAGCGGGGGTTTAATCAGGCCTTGATTTTGGCTAAAGAGGTTTCTCATCAAAGCGGTTTGCCTCTTTTTAAAAGAGGCCTCATCCGCCAAAAATATTCCGGAGGTCAGACCTTGCAGGATCGTAAGGCACGCTTGGAGAACATCCAAGACAGTTTTAGGGTAGGGCGTTCTCATGAAATTTCAGGCAAAAAATTATTGCTCGTGGACGATGTTTTAACTACAGGCGCCACGGTTCGGGAGTGTACGCGTGTTCTCAAAGAGGCCGGGGCTAGCGCCATTACTGTTGCGGTGCTTGCGAGGAGCATGTAAGATCAGTCGTGAGTCGTGAGGGGTGAGTCGTGAGTAAAAAAATAATACCTTTAAAACTCACGACTCACGACCGACGACTCACAACTGCTTTCAAACTCACGACTCACGACCAAAAAGCCTTGACACTCTGTCCTCATCGGGTAAAATCTCCGCTGATTTACTGATTTAGAAAGGAGTTTTAAACATGGGAACAAAAATTGGAATCAATGGATTTGGCAGAATTGGGCGAATGGCGTTTCAGGCCATTTGCGATCAAGGGCTTTTGGGTCAGGAACTGGATGTGGTTGCGGTTGTGGATATTTCAACCGACGCCGATTATTTCGCTTATCAAATGAAATATGACTCCGTCCACGGAAGGTTTAGGCACAAGGTGGAAACGGCCAAGAGCGGTTCTTCTAAAGAAGAGAATGATCTTTTGGTTGTCAATGGTCACAAAATAAAATGTATCATGGCCACCAAAGATCCGAGTCAGCTTCCCTGGAAAGATTTGGGTGTGGATTATGTGATTGAATCAACCGGTCTTTTCACGGAGTCTGAAAAGGCCAAGGGTCATTTGACAGCCGGTGCTAAGAAGGTCATTATCACGGCTCCAGCCAAGGGTGAGGTGAAAACATTGGTGATGGGGGTCAACGAAAATGAATATGACGCAGCCAAACATCACATCGTTTCCAATGCCTCTTGTACGACCAACTGTTTAGCACCTCTCGTTCATGTGGTGCTCAAAGAGGGCATTGGGATAGAAACAGGTTTGATGACCACCATTCATTCTTATACTGCGACTCAGAAAACGGTGGATGGTCCGTCGAAGAAGGATTGGAGGGGGGGACGTGCGGCAGCGATCAATATTATTCCTTCAACCACCGGGGCTGCGAAGGCGGTGGGTGAGGTGCTTCCAGCTGTGAAAGGAAAACTCACGGGAATGGCCTTTCGTGTTCCCACCATTGATGTTTCGGTGGTGGACTTGACGTTTAGAGCGGCTCGCGATACCTCGATCGAAGAAATTGACGGCCTTTTAAAAAAGGCTTCTCAGAGCTATCTCAAGGGATATCTCTCCTATGCCAATGAAGAATTGGTTTCTACGGATTTCATCCATGACAGCCATTCTTCCATTTATGATTCCTTGGCCACGCTTCAAAACAATTTAAAGGGCGAGAAGAGATTCTTTAAATTGGTGTCCTGGTATGACAATGAGTGGGGGTATTCCAATCGCGTGGTAGACTTGGTGAAATACATGGCTTCAAAGAAAGCGAATTATGCCGAAGCTGTTCGTTGAGGATTTGAATTTCAAAGACAAGCGCGTCTTGATTCGGGTGGACTTTAATGTGCCTCTCGATGGCCATCTTTCCATCACCGATGACACGCGTATTCGCGAGGCCTTGCCGACGATTCGCTATGTGCTGGATCATGGCGGGAAGGCCATTCTTATGAGCCATTTAGGGCGTCCGAAAGGGAAGCCGGAGCCCAAGATGAGTCTGAAGCCGGTTGCTGCGAGACTCAGCGAGCTCTTGAAAAAAGTTGTGAAGATGGCTCCAGATTGTGTGGGGCCTCTGGCGGAAGAGAGGGTGTCCAAAATGAAGTCGGGCGATCTCCTCTTGCTTGAAAACCTAAGATTTCATGCCGAGGAAGAAGCAGGGGACGAGGCCTTCGCCAAAAAAATAGCCCAGCTCGGAGATCTTTATGTGAATGATGCTTTTGGGACGGCCCATCGGGCCCATGCCTCGATGGTAGGGGTCACGCATCACATTGCTCAATGTGCCAGTGGTTATCTTCTTCGCAAGGAAATTCAATATTTGGATGAGGCGGTGAATAGGCCCCAGAGGCCTTTTGTCGCGATTTTAGGCGGGGCCAAAGTCTCCGACAAAATCAATGTCATTGAAAATCTTTTGGAAAAGGTGGATACGCTTTTAATTGGGGGCGCCATGGCTTACACCTTTCTTTTAGCCAAGGGATTGCCGGTCGGAAATTCTTTGGTGGAGAAAGACAAAGTAGATTTGGCTCGTCAGCTTTTGGCCAAGGCCGCATCCGAGAAAAAAGAACTTTTGATTCCCGTGGATCATGTGGTATCGGAAAAACTTGAAGAAGGCACTCGCACGTGGACTGTTCCCCAAGGGGGAATTGGCCCCGGACAGATTGGCGCAGATATTGGGCCTGAGACGATTCGGCTTTATTCTGAAAGGATTAAAAATGCCAAAACGGTACTCTGGAACGGCCCGATGGGTGTTTTTGAATTAACCCCGTTTGCCCGAGGAACAGAATGGATCGCTCAGGCGATGGCAGAGTGTGAGGGGGTGACAATTGTGGGGGGCGGGGACTCCATTGCGGCGCTCTCTCGTTTGGAACTGGCCGATAAAATGACCCATGTCTCGACAGGCGGCGGCGCCTCCTTGGAATTTTTGGAGGGGCAGGAATTGCCTGGAATTGCGGCATTGACGGATAACGAAAGTTTAAAGGTTTAAACGTTCAAAAGTTCAAAGGTGACGCGAAGCGTCATCCTGAGTATCACGAAGGATCTTATCAATAAAGTTTTTGGCATATGCACTTGATTCCCCTTAGATAGCAAGCGCCATGGCAAGAAGTTGTAGTCGCCCCATTCATGGGGCTGTGCCCCTTGCATAGGTTTGCCCGATGAATCGGGCGACTACAAAGGGGAATCAAGTGCATATGCCTATAAAGTTTTTTACATATGCGTATTCCCATCATTGCTGGCAATTGGAAAATGAATAAAACGACTGCAGAGGCAGTTACCTTCGTTCAATCCCTGAAAAAAGAATTGGGTCAGCTAAGCGACCGCCTTTGCGTGATCTGTCCGCCTTTTACCGCTCTTCTTTCTGTCGCTCAAGAGCTAAAGGGAAGCGGGATCGAGTGGGGTGCCCAGAATCTTTTCTGGGAGACCGAGGGGGCTTTTACGGGCGAGATTTCATCCAGGATGTTGAAGGAGATAGGTGCTTCTTATTGTATTTTGGGGCACTGCGAACGCAGGAAAATTTTGAAAGAAACAGATGAAATGGTTCATCGCAAAGTGAAGAAGGCCCTTGCAGAAGGACTTTCACCGATTGTTTGCGTCGGCGAGAGATTGGAGGAAAGAGAAAAAGGAATCACGTTTGATGTCATTAAGTCTCAAGTCACACAAGACTTAGAAGGATTGAAAAAAGAGGAGGTTTTGCGCTGTGTTCTTGCTTATGAACCTGTCTGGGCCATTGGAACAGGTCGAAATGCCACCCCGCTTCAAGCTCAAGAGGTACATGCTTTTATTCGCAAACTTTTGGGGGAGCAATTTGGGGAAGAGGCGGCTTCCAAGGTTCGCATTCAATACGGCGGCAGTGTGAAGCCGGACAACATAGATGAATTGATGGCCGAAGACGATGTGGACGGGGCTTTGGTGGGGGGTGCGAGTCTGGACATAAAATCTTTTGCAAGAATTGTAAATTTTAAGGTATAATGCCGCCCTATGACTATTTTTTTGATTGTTCTTCATGTGGTTTGTTGCTTGGGTCTCATTGCCATCGTGCTTCTTCAGGCGGGAAAGGGGGCGGGGCTCGCCTCCACCTTTGGAGCGGCAGCGGTGGAAACGGCCTTGGGCGCGGGGGCCAGTGATTTTCTGAAAACGGGTACCAGTTTGATGGCGATTGTTTTTATGATCACAAGCCTGGCCCTGGCTTTTATGACGGCCCGCCAAAGTTCTTCCGTGGTGAAAAATGTGAGACCCACGCCTGTGACAACAGAAATTCCGATGGATGTTTCTTCAACGGCTGAGCAAGGTTCAGATGCCTTAAAGGGTAAATCCAAGGCAGAGTTACAAAATATTTTGAAGCAAATGACGCAAGCCTTGCCTTTGGGAAATAAAACCAAAAGCGATACCTCTACGACGCCTTCTACGCAAGATGCGGCTGCTCCATCCCATTTGGAAGAAAAAAATCAAGCGGATACTGTTCCCACTCAATCCTAATGCGCCCTTGCGAGGTGAACCCTCAAATTAAACGCCTCAAAAAAGTGTTTGGCGTGGTGTATTTTGTCCAAGGGATGTCGAGCCTTCCCCAGCTTTCCTTTTTTTATTACATGATGAATGTTTTGAAATTGGGGCCTGTCGCCGGCCAGCTCTTTCAGGGGCTCGATCATGTGGCCTGGTTTTTAAAGCCGCTCTGGGGATGGACTTCAGATCGCTTCCCGTTGAGAGGCTATCGCAGAAAATCCTATTTTTGCCTCATGGCTACCTTGGCCGTCTTTTCATGGTTCTCAATCGCCCTTTGTGCCTATTTTAAAATCACGGCGATGATCCCTTATTTTCTTTTTTTGAATTTAGCCCAACTGGCCTATGCCTTTGTAGATGTGGTCGTGGATGCCCTGATGGTGGAGCGGGGGCAAGAACTTAATCAAGTCGGTCACTTCGTCAATTTTCAATGGATGATGCTGGGTCTTGCAGCTATGCTTGTGGCTCTTTTCAGTGGTTGGTTTCAAACGAAAATAGAAGGGGGGAAGTTTTCCTACGCACTCATTTTTGCTTTGACAGGACTGTTCCCTCTTTTAACGCTCATCATCGGTGTGAAAAATTTAGAAGAAGAAAAGGGAATTTATCCTCAGGTATCTCCCGTCTCATTTTGGAAAAAATTCAGGAATCCCTTCAAATCATTTCCTGAGGCGAAGATTCGATTTCGAAATTTTGAAAAAGAGTACCGGGCCGTTTTGCTTTTGGCCCTTTTCACTGTGGCCTGGAATTTCAGCCCCTCTGTCAGTTATGCGGCTCGTGCTTACTGGGTCAGTCATTTGGAATTTACCCCTCTAATTCTGGGCATTTTGGGTGCGGCAAGCAATGTGGTTTTGCTTTTGTCCATTCTTGTTTATCGCTGGGTGGTGCGTCGGTTTGCGCTTATTCAATGGTATCATTATCTTTATGCGATGGTTGCATTGGGTGTGGTGTCTTTAGCCGCGGGCTATTATCTTTATTTGCCGCCTGGGCATCCCCTGTCTTTTTCCTTTTCCTTCCCATGGGAGAGAATTCTTTCTTTGGCCGCCGGATTGAAGGAGTCAGTCATGGGATCTTGGATTTATCGCCTTCTGGAAGGGGCTTCTCATTGGAATCGTTACCATTGGTGGGCTTTGTTCACGGAGACCACGCTGGGGTTTGCCTCTATCGCAGCCTTCATGATTCCGCTCACCCTGGCGGGGGAAGTGGCCCAGAGGCATCACGCGGGATTCACGTATGCCCTTTTGATGTCCGTTTCCAATTTTACGAATGCCATTGGGAATGTGGCCGGAGGTGTGCTTTATAAACTTTTTAGTTTATCAGCCATGACAGGGTTCATGAAAGGTTTCGAAACTTCCCTCTTTAATCTTTCTCACAGCCATGATTCAGAAGTTCTCATTCTGCAACTTTTTGTTTACATCAGCGCTTTTTTTACTCTTCTCGCCATTCCCTTTGTGGGCATGGTGAGAAGGGAGTTGGAAAGAAAGGGAATCAAGGTAAAATTGGGATAGAACAGAAGACAGAATTCAGGAGTCAGAATTCAGCAGCTTTAAGTAATTCCAGCGGCTTGTGTATCAATTTTTTTGCTCCACTTGCTATTAATTCCTCAGCAGTTCTAAATCCCCACAAGGCTCCCACAGGAAACATACCGGCTCGGGAAGCTGTCTCCATGTCAATTTTGGTGTCTCCGAGAAAAATAAAATTTTTTGCGTCCACTTTCATTTTTGAGGCGATTTGAAGAGCAGAAGAAGGATTGGGCTTTTTCGGCATTTCGTCATGGGCCCCTTGAATGACATCAAATTTCCATTTCCCTAAAAATTTTCGGACAATGAGTTTCGTGAAATCATCTGGCTTATTGGAGAGAATGGCCGTTTTGATTTTTTTTCTTTCCAATTCATCCAGCAATTCTGAAATCCCTGGATAGGGATGCGTTTTCTCGGCCCATCGGTGATGGTATTCTTCCCTCATTTGTTTGACGGTTCTGGAAATCATATCAGATTTTCGGTGAATTTCGGGAAGGGCACTCCAGGCTAAATATTCCACACCTTCTCCCACAAAATCTTTGTAGCTTTCCGTTGGATGAAGGGGCAAGCCAAAAGATTTTAAAACCGTGTTCATCGAGTCTGCCAAATCGGCCAAGGTGTCGAGCAGTGTTCCGTCAAGATCGAAGAGAATGGCTTTCATACTTAAATACAGAATACAGAAGACAGAAGTCAGAAGACAGAAAATATGTAACCTTTTTCTCTTTTAGAACGTCTGTGTTTTTGGAAGGGCAAAAACCCCCTTCAGAAAAGGATGGATCAGATGAAAAAGGGAATGATTTATGCTGGAGTTGCGGTCGCAATTTTGGCGGGAGGGCTGGGACTCTCTCATTTAAAGGCTCAAGGGCCGCCTTTGAAAGAAATCAGGGCCGCCTTTCAGGAGGAGGGGCCGGTAGGTCTTAAATTATTAATGGATATTTCAGATCTCAATATGACGGCAGATCAAAAGGTGGCGATTCGATCCATTTTGAAGAATCATTGGGCTGAGGCGAAACCCTTGCTTCAAAAAATGAATGAGTCTCGCCTTGAATTGAGAGAGGTGATTAGGAATACGCCCCATGACGAGAAGGCCATTCGGGATGGAGTTTATCGTCGGGCCCAGACAGCTGCAGATCTCGCGGTGCTGAGGGGCAAGGTGTCAGTGGAGGTCCGGTCTATTCTGACACCGGAGCAAGAGAAAAAAATCGAAGCGATTTTTCATCGCCTGGACCATCGCTTGGAAAATCTGCCGGATCAGGTTGAGGAATTCCTTAAGTCAGAGTAAGATGGTGGGAAAACAAAAGGAATGGATGGCGTGCCCAGCTCTCTCAGTGATGAAGAATTAATTCGTGAGACTCTTGACGGAAACGATGAGGCATTTGAGGAGCTGGTGCGCCGTCATAAAACGTATGTGATGCGCGTGGTGTATCGTTATGCGCGGGACGAGCATGAAGTAGACGATTTGGCACAGCAGGCTTTTTTGAAGGCTTATTTTTCTCTCAAGAGTTATCGAGCCAAGGCTCCTTTTCAACACTGGCTAAGCCGGATTGCAACGCATGTGGCCCTGGATCATCTGCGCTGGCGTCATCGAAAAAAAGAAGATTTTTTCAGTGAGATGACAGATGAGAATACGGAATTGTTAGAAACGATACTCACGGATGCCTCCGAAGAAAAGTTAGAGGATGATCAAACAAAACGAGAGGCTCGAGAACTTTTAGAAAAGGTGTTGGCTAAGTTAACTTCGCAGGACGAGTGGTTGATGAGGGCTGTGGAGTTGGACAATAAAACGATCAAAGAGATTTCTGAAATGACAGGCTGGAGCATTTCAGCGGTGAAGGTGAGGCTTTTTCGGGCTCGCAAGAAGATGAGGAAGGTTTTGGAGAAGCTACTTACTAATGTAGCGGGTCCTGTCCCTCCTCACCCCCACTGACGGCATCGTCCCGATGGAATCGGGACTGCTGGCGCTCAGTGGGGGACCCCCAGTCGGGTCACCCGCTTTTATGTTGTAGTTGATAGGAGAAGTTAATATGAAAACAAACAAACTCGATCAATTAGAAAAAATTCTATGGAACTCAGCTCGGGATCAAAAAATTTCCCTTCCTGAAGAAGGTTTTGAAAGAAGGGTGATGAGGCGCATTGAACAGGCGAGAAAAGAAAAGGCCCCGAGTTTTTTAGAATTGCTGGGGACCTTGTGTTGGCGCTGGATGCCGGTCGCAGCCGGTTTTCTCATCGTGTTGGGCGCATGGAACATGAACAGTGCCTCAGATGGATCCGAGTGGTGGATGCTTTTGGCAGGGAAAGATGCGTCATGGGGATGGTTAACACAGGGAGGATTCTGATGAGTCGGGTCAAGGCTGTTTTGGGGGTTGTGCTGATTTTTTTAATGGGAGTTTTTGCAGGGGTCCTCGGGCTCTCTCTTTTTGAAAAGAAAATCATTCAAGAGGCTTTGAGAGGTTCCCCTCGGGCCACCACTCTTTTGGTTGATCGGATGTCTCGCAGGTTAGATTTAGACCCTCAAGAGAGAGAGCTCTTACGTCAAACCGTTCAAGAATCTCGTCAGAAATTGAGAGAAATTCGTCAAGAGACCCTTTCTCGTGTGGAAAAGGTCTTTCAAGAGGCAGAGGAAAAAATTCTTGCTTTCTTAAACGAAGGACAAAAGGGAAAATTTAAAAAATTAACAGAAAAGAGGAAAGCCTTTTTGAGAAAGCTTTCCCAGGAATGAAGTTTCTCTATCTCGCCATTTGTGAAATAAATTTTTCCACCACCCCTTGAATTTCAGGAATGCTGAAAGGCTTGTTGATAAAATCCTTAGCCCCCATTTTCAGGGCCTGGGCATAAATTCCCCAGTCGCCAAAGGCCGTGATGGGAACGAGCGCTGCTTGGGGGCATTTTTCTTGGGCGCATTTCATCACTTGAAGCCCGTTTACTTCGGGCATGCTGATATCTGTAAAGATGAGGTTGAAGGGGTTTTTAGAAATAAGATCGAGTGCCTCTCGACCTCGGGTACAAATCGTGATGGCTCTACCCGCGCTCGTTAAAATGGTGCGGAGAATTTCGGCCTGTTCCGGATCATCATCCACCACCAAAATCTTAAAGGGGTTCATGGCAACCTCCCGGGTGCTATTCTAGCATGATTTTGTTTCTTCCCAGTAAAAATTACTATGACTTAAATCATAAAGTTATTTGATAGGTAATAAATGACCTGGAAAAATGTCTTCAAAAGAGTAGAATGAGCAGACAATAAAAGCAAGTGCTTAAGTGTCTAAGTAAATGGGGAAGAACTTGTTTTCATGGATCTATGATGTCAAATACCTATCAGTTGATTGTCATCGGGGCTGGGCCTGCGGGAACTTACGGGGCCATTCGTGCTTCTCAATTGGGCATGCGGGTGGTTTTGGTTGAGAAGGCCCAAGTGGGCGGTGTTTGCTTGAATCAGGGGTGCATTCCTTCCAAGGCGCTTTTGAAATCTGCCAGACTCTTTGAAATTTTTAATGAAGCCAAAAGTTTTGGGATTCGCTGTGAAAAAATTTCGCATGATTATTCCTTGATGTGGGAGCGTAGCCGAAAGGTGGTGGAGCGCCTTTCCAAGGGGATGGAATTTCTCCTTAAAAAGCACAAGATTGATTTCATCAAAGGGCCTGCTCGTTTAACGGGGCCTCATCAAGTTTCAGTGGAGCCTTCCATTTCCTTTAAAGCCGACCGGATTTTGATCGCGACGGGGACGGCAGTGAAGGAAATTCCTGGTTTTAAAATAGATGGGAGAAAAATTATCTCGAGCGATCATGCCTTGGCTCAAACCGTTCTTCCCAAATCCATTTTTATTTTAGGGGGAGGCGCTGTGGGGGCTGAATTTGCTTATTTTTATCGAGCCTTGGGAGTGGATGTCACGATTTTAGAGGCGCAGGGAAGACTTTTGCCGGGTCTTGAAGTGGAATTGGGCCAAGAGTTGGAAAGGTCCTTTCGAAAAAAAGGAATGAGGGTGCTTTGCGGGAGCCGAGCGTCTCGGGCGCAAGTGGAGGGGGATGTAGTCAAGGTTTCCTATGAGGATAAAGACCGGGTAGAAAAGGAACTTTATGCTGCTCAGGTGCTCGTGGCGGTGGGCCGCCAACCTTTCATTGAAGGCTTAGGGCTCGAGGCGCTCGGGGTTCATTTTGAGAATGGATATATTAAAGTCGCAGAAAATTTTCAAACTTCCGTGCCCTCCCTTTTTGCAGTGGGGGATATCATAGGCCCCCCTCTTTTGGCCCATGCGGCATCTGAGGAGGCCAAGGTAGCGGTGGAGATGATGGCAGGGAAGAGAAGCGAGGGTCTGGATCGTACTTCTATCCCAAGCTGTGTCTACACACATCCTGAGGTTGCAAGCGTTGGCCTTTCAGAAGAGGATGCGAAAGGACAGAATTTTTCTTTCAAAATAGGTAAATTTCCTTTTCGGGCTTTGGGTCGAGCCTTGGCAGAAGGGAGCGACGAGGGATTTGTGAAAACGGTGGTGGATGAAAATGGACGACTTTTAGGAGCGCATGTGATCGGAGAGAATGCAACGGAGGTGATTGCGGAACTGACGCTGATTCGCACCTTGGGTTTAACCGTGGAGCAAATTTCAAAGGTGGTTCATGCCCATCCCACTTTTTCAGAAGGTGTTTTAGAGGGGCTCTTGGCGGCAGAGGGGAGGGCTTTAAATGCTTAAATTGATAATGAATAATGGACAATTGGTAATTGACAATGGATAATTGAAAATTATAAATAAATCTTTCCTTCATTATCAATTGTTTTAGGACCTATGCTCACATCATCACGTCTTCCACAATGGATTCGGGTTCAAGCACCGGGTGGGCAAGAGTATCTGGAGACGAGAAAGATTCTTCAGAGGCTTGCCCTTCGCACGGTTTGTCAAGAGGCTCGCTGTCCCAACATCGGAGAGTGTTTCGATCATGGGACGGCGACATTCATGATTTTGGGAGATGTATGTACACGTGCTTGCGGGTTTTGCCATGTCACCAAGGGCAAGCCCATGGCCGTGGATCTGGACGAGCCCGAGCGCTTGGCCGAGGCGACGCTTCAGCTTGGGATGAAACATGTCGTCATCACCTCGGTGGATCGAGATGATTTGTCTGACGGCGGAGCCGGTCATTTTTCAAAAGTCATTCATGCCATTAAGGCCCGCAGTCCTCAAACGGTGGTAGAGGTACTCACCCCTGATTTTAGAGGCAATCGGGAGGCACTTCAAACGGTGGTGAAGGCGCCCCTACAGGTGTTTAATCATAATTTGGAAACGGTGCCGCGGCTTTACCAGAGGGCTAGACGCGGCTCGAAATATGAACGCTCTTTGCAAGTTTTAGCTTGGGCGAAAGAAATCAATCCAAATCTTGTGACGAAATCGGGTTTGATGTTGGGCTTGGGAGAAGAAGACGAAGAACTTTTTTCTGTATTTCAAGATCTGCGAGCAGTGAATTGTGATGTCTTAACCTTGGGACAATATTTAAGGCCGAGCCTCGATCAATTGCCTGTCGAGAGATTTGTCGGCCCTGATGAGTTTAAGGTGCTTGCCGAAAAGGCAAGGCGCTTAGGTTTTAGACATGTAGAGGCCGGGCCCCTGGTGCGCAGTTCTTACCATGCGTGGAAACATTCAGAAACTGTACTTCGTACTTCGGACATCGTAGATCGTTAAGAAAACCGGTTCGATCTTCTGTTTTTTCCTAGTTGATGTTCGAAGTTCGATGTACGATGTTCGTTAAGCTAAGAGAGGAACTGAGAAATGTTGTACCGCATAGAAAAAGATGCCTTGGGAGAAAAGAAAGTTCCAGCCGACGCGTATTACGGGGTTCAGACCGAGAGGGCCATTGAAAATTTTCCCATCAGTGGGATCAAGGCTCATCCTGAATTTATCCGGGCAACCGTTCATGTTAAAAGGGCTGCAGCCCGTGTCCATCAGGATTTGAAACTTTTAGAAAGCCGTTTGGCCAAGGCGATCATTTCTGCCTCTGATGAAATTCTTTCGGGCCAATTCATGGATCAATTTGTTGTGGACATTTATCAGGCCGGTGCAGGCACTTCACATAACATGAATACCAATGAGGTGATTGCCAACCGGGCCAACGAAATTTTGGGCGAGAAAAAGGGGTCGTATCAGCCCCTTCATCCGAACGATCACGTAAACATGGCCCAATCTACCAATGATGTGATTCCGACGGCCATTCGCATTGCAGCCCTGGGGCTTGTTCAGGAGTTAATCCCCACTTTGGGAACGTTGGCCCAATCGTTTCAAAAGAAGGCAAAGGAGTTCGACCACATTATCAAGTCCGGGCGGACGCATTTACAAGATGCAGTGCCTATTCGCTTGGGCCAGGAATTTGGCGCTTATGCAGTGAATATCTTGACGCATCAAAATTTAATCCGAGAGGCCTCAGAACTTTTGAAGAATTTGGGACTGGGGGGAAGCGCGGTGGGAACGGGGCTTAACACCCATCCAGAGTATCGGGTCAGGGTCGCAAAGGCGCTTTCGGAACAAACAAAACTTCCCTTCAAACCGGCCAAAAATTATTTTGAGACCATGCAAAGTTTGGCTCCCTTCACAAATCTCTCGAGCGCCTTGAGAAATTTTGCGCTCGACATGATTCGCATTGCGAATGATTTGAGGCTCATGACCTCAGGCCCTCGGGTCGGCTTCGGTGAAATTGTTTTACCCCCTGTTCAACCCGGTTCTTCCATCATGCCTGGCAAGGTGAATCCCGTCATGGCTGAAATGTTAAACATGCTCATGTTTCAGGTGATTGGAAATGACACCGCCATCATGATGGCCAGTCAGGCGGGACAACTAGAACTCAATGTGATGATGCCCCTCGTCGCTTATCTTCTGCCCCAAACGCTTGAGATTTTGAAAAATTCTCTCCAAGTGTTCTCTGAAAAATGTGTGCTCGGACTGGAGGCTGACAAAGAAAGATGTCGGCATTACGCTGAATTAACCCCTTCTATTATTACGGCTCTTAGTCCTTTTATCGGCTATTCGAAATCGGCCGAGCTCTTTAAAGAATCTTTGAAGAGAAAAGTGGGCGTTCGAGAGCTGGTCATTGAAAAAGGACTGATGACGCGGGAGAAATTAGAGAAGGTCTTGGACTTGAAAAAGCTAACAGAGCCTGGAATTCCAGGAAAGGCCTAAATGTTCAAAAAAGAACAATTATGAAAATTTGAACAAGTTCGTTTAGGGTTTTTCCAAGTTCTTTAACCATCCTTTTATTTTTTAAGATTTTTTAATTCTATAACTCATTCTTAAACAAGTTCTTATCATTTTATTCTCCTCTATCTGGCTCTTGGCATGTTTGATGCTCTCTTAGTGTTGTCGCAAAGAGGATAAAATTATGAAAACGATGAAGATTTTAATGTTCATGGCAATGGTTCTTTCAGGGACAGCATTTGCTCAGGAGTCCACTTCTGATTTTGCCCAGGCATTGAAAAACAATCTTCCGGCCTTTGGGCGGCAAATTTACCGTCACGAAATTGCTTCGGAATCTCTTCTGAAACCTAGTTTTCAGACTTCGGGTCAGGACATCGTTGTTAAGGCGAAAAAAGATCATTAAAAAAAGGGGTAGGGTGTTTTCTTCACTAGTAGAAAGGTCCTCAGGTGGGGGCCTTTTTGCTTTTTAGTAGGCTGCTGAAAAAGGCCCATCTGACAATGCCTCCCACTTCGCTCCCTTGTGCGGCGTACCCTAGCCTGGATTTCTCATCACGAGCTCAAAATGCATACAGCTTGTCATCCCCGAGTGTTTTAATCGGGGATCCAAAAACACCTAAAACTCTGGATTCCCGCTTACCCCACAGGGGCTATTTCGTTGAAACCTGCGGGAATGTCTATGGAAAAGGTGGTCTCCCCAAGTATTTAAACTTGATGAGCTCTGAACACGAAGTGTTCGGCTATTATGAAGGGGAGAAGAATGGTTGACCCAAACGTCATCCAACATAAGAAAAGGAGACCACCTTTTCCAATTTACCGACAGGTGATGATGAGAAACGGCCATGACTTTCAGTCACAAGGGGGGATGAAAATCACCCTTGTAGTCGCCCCATTTATGGGGCTGCCCGATGAATCGGGCGACTACAATTCATCATAACTTATTGTATAAGAATGAGTAAAGACTATTTTCAGATGAAATGCGGGCTAGAACGTACGCCTCCGCGGTCGCTCGTGGGCGCGCTTCCCTCTGGGACCTTTTTGAGCAGCCTGTCAAGATCAAATGTTTCAGCGACTTGATATTTTTTTCTTGATATACTCTCAGAACTATGAAAAAAGCTTGGGAACTGGAACCTTAAGAAAATGAAAATTTTTGTGAAGGTGAAGCTTCGTGCCAAAGAATGCCGGGTAAAAAAAATAGATGAAAATCATTTTGAGATAGCTGTGAAAGAGCCTCCGATTGAAGGTAGGGCGAACGTGGCCGTTACAAAGGCGTTGGCGGAATTTTTTGGGAGAGCTCCCTCCAGAGTGAAAATTCTCTCAGGCTTTTCATCCAGGCAAAAAATTTTTGAAATAGGGTAACACGGTTTTTACGAAGTACGATGTACGAAGGACGGTTTTTGCTATGAAAGTGAAGCTCACTCTGTAGTCGCCCCATTTATGGGGCTGCCCGATGAATCGGGCGACTACAAAAAAAGCATGATGGGGAGAACTTTCATCGCACACGATGATCTCGAAAGATCATTGAAATTAATACGTCGCCATGTTGGGATCAATATCAGTGGCCCAGGCATGAATCCCGCCTTTGAGACTTTTCACCTTCTTAAAGCCCATTTCCTTGAGGAATTTCGCCGCGTTCAGGCTTCTCACCCCGTGATGGCAATGGGTGACGATCTCATCGGCCGTGTCTAGTTCATTCACGCGCTGAGGTAAATCAGCCAAGGGAATCAAAACGGATTCTTCCAGATGGCAGATGTCATATTCGTGAGGCTCACGGACATCTACGACAACCACCTTTTTCTTGCTGTCGAGCGTTTTCTTGAGTTCCCGAGCTGTGATTTCTAGGTCAGAGGCCTCTTTCTGGGTTTCTTCTTGGCCGCGGCCGATTCCACAAAATTCCTCGTAATCAATGAGGCTTGTGAGGGTTGGATGATCTGAGCAGATGGGGCAATTCGGGTCTTTCCGGAGCTTCAGCTCCCGAATCTTCATTTCAAGGGCGCTGATAATCAGAAGACGGCCGATCAAGGGTTCCCCTTGGCCCAAAATAAGTTTAATTGTCTCCGTCGCTTGAATGCAGCCGACAAGGCCTGGAAGAATGCCAAGGACTCCGCCTTCGGCGCAACTGGGCACCATCCCGGGAGGAGGAGGCTCTGGATAAAGGCAACGGTAGCAGGGGCCCCGTTCGGCGGCAAAGACAGAGGACTGGCCTTCAAAGCGGAAAATGCTGCCATAGACATTGGGCTTTTTCAAGAGGACGCAGGCATCGTTGACCAAATAGCGCGTGGCAAAATTGTCTGTGCCGTCCACCACAATGTCGTAGGGTTCGATCCATTGGATGGCGTTGTCAGAAGAAAGTCGCTCTTTATAAATTTCTACATCAATGCTGGAGTTGAGCGAGAGAAGTCTCTCTTTGGCCGATTCAGCCTTAGACTCTCCGATCTTGGCTTCACTGTGAATGATTTGGCGCTGGAGATTTGAAAAATCCACCACGTCAAAATCCACAATACCCAAATGGCCCACGCCGGCGGCCGCCAGATAAAGGGCCAGCGGAGAGCCAAGGCCTCCAGCTCCGATGCAAAGGACCCTTGCGTTACAAAGCTTCTCTTGACCCTCAATGCCCACTTCGGGCATGATCAAATGACGGCTGTATCTTGCGATCTGATCTTTGCTTAATGGCATAAATCACTCCTAAAATTTTGACTGTAGCAAAAGCGGTTTTCCACGTCACATCGTCATTTAGGGTGATTTTATAGCGTTCTTGAGTAAAATTAGCAAGGATTTTGAGATGGATGTAGGGAAAAATGATTCCACACAGAATTTTAGGTAAAACAGCACTTAGCATCTCCGAACTGGGTTTCGGAAGTTGGCCCATCGGGGGAGGGAGTTATGGGCCTGTGGAGGATGTTCAGTCTCTTGAAGCCTTGCGAGAAGCGATGGCTCACGGTGTCAATTTTATAGACACGGCCGATATTTATGGAAAGGGTCATAGCGAGTCTTTGATTGGAGAAGTTGTTGAGGGAAGGGATGATGTTTTTCTGGCGACAAAGGCAGGATGGGATTTCAGCCATGGGCTCGTTCGAGCCAATTTTGATGTGAGTTATCTAGCGTTTGCTTTGGAGGAGAGTCTTCAGCGTTTGAAGAGAAATTCAGTCTCCCTTTTTCAATTGCATAATCCGCCGGTTGAATTGACCCAGAATAAGTTCTTATTAGAGTCACTTAGGAAGTGGAAAGAGAAAGGCAAGATTGATTTTTACGGCGTTTCTGTTCACGGACCCGAAGAGGGAAAAATATGGATTGAAAATACCGATGTTCAAGTGATTCAAATTGTTTTTAATCTTTTGGATCAAAGACCGCTCAGAGATTTCTTTGGCTTGGTGCGGGAGAGGGGAGTGGGGATCATTGCTCGGGAGCCTTTGGCTTGTGGGATGCTGACGGAGAAATATTCTAAGGATGTGGTATTTCCCAAAAATGATCATCGCCGTCGCTGGCCTAAAGAAAAGATGGAGCTGGATTTAGAGAAAATACGGCGCATTCGGTCTTGGGTGGGTCTTGAAGACATTCCTCTTTCTCAATTGGCATTAGAATTTGTGCTTTCCTTCCGGGAGGTTTCTATCGTGATTCCAGGGATGAAGACGCCTCATCAGGTCCGGTCCAATTTAAAGGCGTGTGAAGAAAAACATTTGAATCCAGAATTGATTCAGAAGATTTGCAAGCTTTATCGAGAGGATGAGATTTTTTCCAGAGGGCTTTATCGGAATTGAGGCTTTGCTGGCGGGGGTTTTTGATTTATAATCTTGGCTTAATAAAGGGAGGGGATATGAAAAAATTTCAGGTGATGATTGGAGTCATGGGAATATTTTTTGGGGTTTTAGGGATGTCTTATTCACGAGAGGTGAAAAAAGCGATGGCCGTTTTAAATCCAACCCAGGGAAATCAAGTTCAAGGGACGATCTCCTTTATGGCTGTGGAGGAGGGGGTTCAGGTGATCGCGGACGTAGATCGCCTAACGCCTGGGAGGCATGGGTTTCATATTCATGAAAAAGGGGATTGCAGTGCGCCCGATGGTTCTTCGGCCGGGGGACATTTTAATCCTCACGCCATGTCTCATGGAGGGCCTATGGACGCGATGCGCCATGATGGGGACATGGGAAATATTGTTGCGGATGAAAAGGGGCATGCCCATTTGGATTATGTGGATTCGAAAATGACTTTGAGCGGGGAAAATTCTATTGTTGGGCGGGGGGTGATTCTCCATGCCCAGGAAGACGATTTCAAAACTCAACCGACAGGAAATGCAGGGGCCCGTGTGGCGTGTGGAGAGATTGAGGCAGTTGAAGAGAGTAGATGAAAAAAGGTTTTTTCGTTACAGGGACAGACACAGGCGTGGGCAAGACCCTTGTGAGTTGTGTCTTGGCAAGGATTTTAGGCCGTTGGGGTTCTGTGGGCGTGATGAAGCCCTTTGCCTCGGGGAACCGCCAGGATGCCTTGCGACTCCAGGGGGCTGCCCGAAGAGATGATTTAACCTTGGATGAGGTTAATCCGATTTATTTTAAGGAACCTCTGGCCCCTTACAGCGCCAGGGGTTTTGGGAAAAAGGCGATTGATTTAAAAAAGGTTCTGAAGTCCTATCAGAGGATTTCGGCCTCTTCTGATTTTATGATTGTGGAAGGGATCGGCGGACTTCATGTGCCTTTAAGCGGGGTTTTAGATGTTGCGGATCTGGTGTTGAAATTAAATTTGCCTCTTTTGATTGTGACGCACTTACGGCTGGGAACACTCAATCATACCTTGCTCACAGTGGATTATGCTCGTCAAAAAGGTCTTCAAATCAAGGGCCTCATTTTTTGCGAGTCGAGAGTGGCAAAGGATTGGGCTTCGAAAACAAATCCGCAAGCGCTGCAGCGGTTAACGCAGCTTCCCCTTTTAGGACATATTCCCTGTTTAAAAGGTCGTTTTGGAGAGAAGGTTGAGAAGGCTGTGAGAGAGAATTTTATTTCTTTGAAATGGCTTAGAAAGTGGGATGTAGAATGAAATCTATTTTAGGATCTTATTTGATTTCCATTTTGGGTTTACTTTTTTTATGGGGCCTGGTGTTGGATTTTATTTTTCTTGCCAAAAGAAAGTATGCGGCCGAAAAGGTAGGTGTGGGGGATGCCTTCTGGGGCTGGAGAGACGCGGCCGCAGTCGTTCTCTTTTTTGTTCTCTTTGAGTTTGTCTTGGAAGGGATGAGTCATTTTATTTTTAAGACTTTTGTGATTTCACCTCAAGAGAGAGGACGGATCGCTTTTTTTGCAAATTCTGGGCTGGAGGTTGCGACGGTCCTTTTCTTGTGCTTCCTTCTGGGCCGACGCTATGGTTTAAAGTGGAAAACATTGGGGTTGGCCCTCATTTCTCATCACATTTCTGCTACGAGCGCCGATTCCGCCTCGTCTCTCCGTGCAGACTCGGTCGGCCACGCTCAACATGCTGTAAAGTATGCCTCACATGGCCTCGGTCGTCTTCCTCGCATCCAAAGGCGGACTCAGGCGTTCCTCGCGACGAAATCTGATGAGAAATGCGGGCTAGAGAAACCCTTTTCTTTTTCAACGGCAAAGGAAGGAGTGCTGGCTTATTGCGGCGCTCTTCCTCCTTTGGTGGGGGTAGGACTCGCGACCCAGTTTTTAGGCCGAATCTGGAAAATTCCTTTAAAGCCTCAGGTTCCGCTTCAGATTTTACAGGGGGAGACCTCGATAGCAGCTTGGGCGGTGATGGGTTTTGTGATTGTTATTTTGGTTCCTTTCTTAGAAGAGATTTTTTTTCGTGGTTTTCTTTATGCCCTCTTGAGAAAGTCCTTTGGGATGGGGAAGGCGATGGTTTTAAATTCTCTTCTTTTTTCAAGTTTACATTTTAGTTTTTTGGCCTTTCTTCCCATTTTTTGCATTGGTTTATTCTTGGCTTATCTTTATGAAAAGACGGGATCTCTTTTTGCGCCAATGGTTTTTCATGCGTTGAATAATACCGTGGCCGTTTTGCTGGTGGTGTTTTTAATGAAATGAAAAGAATAATGAAATAACTCCCCCAACCCCAGCAAGGGAGGCTGCACTGCTAGTCTCAGTACAAAGCCGACTGCGGTAGTAGATGTTTTTTTACGTCTGTCCTCTTGTTATGAAACATTCATGCCGACTGAGGTCGGCACAAAGGGGGATGAAAATCACCCTTGTAGTCGCCCCATTTATGGGGCCGTTGCATGGACTGCCCGATGAATCGGGCGACTACAAGTC
>JACPWU010000007.1 GCA_016196885.1 Chlamydiota bacterium
GGACAAAACCACAAGCCATCTACACGCTCTGACAACTGGCCTAAATGCGTAGGCGAGTATCTCTGAAGAGCCCGATGCGATAATTTCGCACGTCGGGATCTGTGAGGGGGCGGCTGGGCAACTGGCCGTCCTACCTCGATTAAATTCTAAGATAAAGAAAGGGATCTCAATAGAGAAGCGATATGGACATCTTGAGCCCATTCAATGCCGGGCCGATCAAATCAATCAGGTGTTGATGAACGTTCTGGATAATGCGATTGATGCTGTTAGGGGTGAGGGAAAAATTGTGATTAAAACAGCATGGCATGATCCTGTTGTTGAAATTTGTATTCGAGATACGGGGTGTGGGATTCCACCCGAACTCATTTCTAAAATCTTCGATCCATTTTTTTCAACGAAGGGGACGCACGGGACAGGACTGGGATTGGCTATCAGCTACGGAATTATGAAGGAACATGGCGGAGATATTATCGTAGAAAGCCATGTAGGCCTCGGAACTGAATTTAAGATTATACTTCCGGATCAGAAGAATAATGAGAATAAGCCCTGACCAAACTCATAACTCCCCCATCCAGACTGTCTGAAAACGCTGTTTTTCCCCTCCCTTGATGGGAGGGGTTAGGGGAGGGTGAGCTCAAATACTCCCCCTCCCTAACCCTCCCCACAAGGGGGAGGGAACTTTTCGGATAGTCTGGGGGAAACTCTCCACTCAAGATTTTCTAGCCCTTTAGGGTTAGTTCAAAGGGGAGATGGTCTCACCACCTGGCTGTTTAGGTGGTGGGATAGAGGGGTTATTTTTGTCCATTTGGGCCCCGACGTGCATCGGGGTGGGTTATAAAATAAAGGAGAGACTCTATGGGCTCTATCAACTACAAAAACTATCCCATTCTTTTGGTAGATGACGATATGAGCAGCATCGCGCCGATTAGACATAGGCTCGAAAAGGTTTTTCAAGTAGATGCTGCGACAAGTGGCAAGGAGGCGCTGGAAAAACTTAAAATGAAAAACTATGCGGTTATTTTATCCGATCAAAAAATGGAACCCATGGACGGCATAGAACTTTTAAGTCGCTCGTCTAGAGAATATCCTGATACGGTCAGAATACTGATCACGGGATACCCCGATTATGCGGCCTCTGTAGACGCAACGAACAAGGCAAAAATCTATCAATATGTTTTTAAATCTCCCAACATTGCAACCGACATTGTCTATGTTGTTTTCCAAGCGGTTGATCATTATTGGGAACGAGAGGAGCGACTTCGCCTTCAAAAAATGCTCATGCGCGAAAATCGTCTTTCAGCGATAGGGCGTCTTTCACACGCCCTGGCTCATGAAATGAACAACCCCTTATCAGTCATCAGTAACTTCACTCAAATGCTCCCAGAAAAATACGACAACCCAGAATATAGAAAAGGCTTTTTTGAACACGTCCCTGAAAGTCTCAAGCGGATCCAGGCAATTGTAAGTCGCATGAGCAGTCTTACAGGCGAGGAAGAAAGAATCGAAAAAAATCCTATCAACCTACATGACCTTATCAAAGAAGCCAGTGATTTATTTACGAAAGACCCTGAAGCGAAGAAAATAAAAATTCTAAAACGCTGCGAGAATACGAATCCTCATATCAAGGGCAATCCCAGTCAACTGATACAAGTTTTATTAAATTTATTTACCAACTCTGCCCAGGCGGTCAAAGAGGGAGATAAAGGCAAAGTAGAGATTATGACAGAAAAAGATTCCATTATCTTAAAAGACAGAGAAGGGAAAGAGAGCCCATACATTCGTCTCATCGTTAAAGATAACGGGCCTGGAATGGATGAGAAAATCTTGAAGAATATCTTTGACCCCTTGGTCAGTACCCACATCACGGGAAGCACGAACCGTCGGCCGGGCTTAGGCCTATTTATCAGTCAGCTCATCATCGAAGGACATCATGGATATATTGACTTACAATCAAAAGTAGGGGAGGGGACGACCGTTGTGATCGAGCTTCCGATTTTTATGGAATCCTCGCATCTTTAAGATATTTTTCAATACAAGCAAGAACAATTTTTCTTGCTTCTCTAAGGGGCATCCAGCTTGCTTTATAGGGTGTTTGCCCATACTCTTCTTCCATGATAAATCCTTCCTCCTCGGAATCAATGCTCTCTGGCCGTATGTTGGGATCCTTGGTGACAACAAACTTCCAGGCGTTGTACCGAGCGCGAAAATAAAAAGGGTTTCCGTTGACAGTTCCGAAAAACTGAACAGGTGCTCCCCATGTAACAATCTCGTACTCAATCTTTTTATTTTTTAAGAATTTTACATGTTTCATTTCAAATAAAATCCTCACCCATCTCTTCGCAGATTGCTTTTCTGGGCTTCACAAACCAAACATCCAGCGTGTTTCCTTTTTCATCGTAGAATATTTAGGGAGCGTGTTTCATAAATGTGATAACTCCCTTCTTTTTCTTCCGATCGTGGGTTTAAGCTTTACAATCGGAAGTGTCCGAACCCGATCTTCCAACCCCAACTCCTTGATCAATAAGGTTATATCCTGCGGTTATGCCTCTCTTTTTTTATACTCAGAAAAGAGGGAGGTTCATTGATTTATTGATTTTCATCATTATTTTACAGATTTCTATAAACTTCTCTACGATGTCCAACATGGACAACAGTGACAGAGAGGACCTTATCGTCCACATGATAGACAATTCTATAATCTCCAAGCCTCACACGAAAGAGATGATTCCCTTCTAGTTTTTCACAACCATGGGGCCTTGGGACAGTGGATAACAAGTTAATTTTAGAGTCAATTTGATCCATAAAATTTGGTGGAATAGATTTAAGATCTCTTCTTGCCCTCGGTGAGGTTGTAACAAGGTAGGTCATCTGTTATTTAAGCCCAAGCTCTTTACGAACACTCTTGTATGAAACGAATTGTTTGGATTTTTTTAACTCAGCTTTAGCAATCCTTAGATCTATTTCATTTTCCATTTGTCTGAGAACATCCAAATCAGACATAGGAATAAATGCTGCAACGTTCTTGCCGCGCCTTTTTACAATAATTCTCTCGCCCTGATAGAAAACTTTATTGAGAGTGTCTGAAAAATGACCTCTCATCGTCCTCACGGATATGCTTGTCATACTCGCCACCTCTATGTGTACACAGTGTACACTAATAGAATCCCATTGTCAAATAAAATGAACGCTTTAAACATAACTCCCTTCATTCCAAGGAGGTTAGGAGAGCTCAATGGCCCAAGAAAAAACGGGACATCCATTTTCTAGCATAATCATACCTTTAGCCCGGCGACTTTCACACCCGTAAAAAAGCATCACATAAAGTCATCTCCTCAAAGAAGTCTATCCCATTCCCTATTTTGTTTAATTTCAATGATCTTTCGAGATCATCGTGAGTGATGAAAGTTCTCTCCACCATGTTTTTTTGTAGTCGCCCGATTCATCGGGCAGCCCCATAAATGGGTCGACACCAAAATGAGCCTCCTTTTCATAACAAGATCACAAAACTTAACGCGCTGAAAATTCTTTGTGATTTCTTACATTTTTGATTTCTAGCTTCCAGAAGCAAGCTTGAATGGATTTTTCTTTCCTGGGACTTGTCAAATACGGATTTTCCCAATCAAGGTCAAAGATTCTTCTCCAACTTTTTTCTATTTTCTTATGATAAATAAAGTGGGGCGGGGGTTTGACTGTATAAAACGATAAGTTTTTCTTGGCAAGTTCAAGTTCAAAAGCTTCTCCGTCATCCTTGGAAGAGGGAAGATACCAATAGTTTAAAACATGATGCCATAGCTCAAAATCTGACAAGAGGACAAGCTCGTCTGAAATTTCAAATTCAATGAGGACTCCCTGTTCACCTTTTTCCAGAAAACCTTTGAAACGTAGATCAGGCCTTTTCTTCTTTGAACTTTGCCATTGATACCAAGCCCATAAAGGCATTGAATTTCTAAAGGGAGCAGGCCCTATTCTCTTTTCCATTTGTCTACTCATCCACCGATAGGAAGGTAGAAAATGATTAAAGGAAGGGTTTGGATTTGCGTAGAGAACGCTTTTTTCCTTCAAATTTTTCCATTGAGTGGGAGATTGAATTGTCCAGAGGTGCATAGAATCACAGGAAAACTTATTGATCCAGCCACTCTTCCAAAGTTTCTAGGAGTTCTCTCCTGCAAATTTTTAAAGTAGGTCCTTTAGCCCAAAGTCCTGGGAAAGCAGGAATATGACCAAAGAAGATAGGGTTATCTTTTAAAAGTTTATAACGGGCTTTTGAGATTGCCGCTTTAACGTATTTTCTGAACAGGAAGTTTACAGAGACGGTTTTCTAAGCCCAGCTCTTTAGGGTGTTGGTTGCTTTCGCTTTTGAGCTGTTGAAGAAACTTTTTAGGGCCAAGTTGATAATACTCGCGGGCCATTGCTTCACGAATCTTATGCAACTCTTTATCGGGATTTAAATATCTCTTCATTTGTTAAGCATCCTCACTCAGGGCATCTTTCAAGAGTCTGCTCTGTCGCTCGAAGGCTTCTCGAGGGGTAGGAGGTTGAGTCATTAGGGCAATTTCCTGAGCCAGGAGTCGCGTGATGTGTAAAGTAAATGTTTGAGGCCGATTTTCCTCTCTTTTATAAAGGGGGTGGTCGCGGTTGATGTAGATGATGGAATTTTCTGTGAAACATTCAGTCGTCTCGGATCCAAAATTGTCAATACAGCAGGAGACTCCAAGTTGCCCCAGCTTCACTTTTTTGACAATGGCCTGGGGACTCAGGGATTGAACGGTTGGTTTTTTCTCTTGCTTGGGATGATCCCTTGCTGAATTATCTGAGGGGTTCTCACCGACGAGTTCTTCTTTTAATTTTTTCTCCTTCTTTTTCGCAATAAGACCGCTCCCTCCAATGCCGCCTTCATCCGCCAGTGGAATAGGGCCAAAGGGTGAGATTTCAGGATGAACCGACAATGAATGTTTGATCCGTTCAAGGGCATCTTTGAGTACGCGGGAGGCCTTGCGACCCTGAGTGGTATCACTCAGGTGTGTCAGCATTTTCTTTACCTCTGCCATGACTTTATTCATAATCTCATAGAACATCTTATATTCTTCAGAGTCCAAGACGAACCCGGAGCGGTCACTGGTGACAGGAAGAAAGTCTGCATGAATCTCGCCCCGGAGTCGTGTCATGGCCCGCCCCCAGGTTTCCATGCCAAAGAGTTCTCGTTTGACAGTTACTTTCTTCACTTTAACGTCTATCCCCAAATTTAGGGTTGAGGCGGATGAGGCGGGGAGAAGGATCATCTCTCCGTGAATGATTCCGAAGGGGGTTCCCTCGAGGATGGGGATTTTCTTGCCCTGATATCTTCTGGGGAGAACTTGATAGCCATCCAAAAAAACATCAAAGTTAGGGTCCATCAAGGGAACGCTCTCGATGAGACGCTGTTCTACTTTTATCTTGTCAAATTTCTTTGTCAGATGGGTTAATGTAAGGGTGGTGCCATTTCCTCTTTGGGGATCTGCTTTTAGAAGGGTCAGAGGGAGCTCCCAAGAATCCTGCGACGCCTGCCATGAATCTTTGTCGAAGGTGGCCCGTGCACGGAAATCTCCTTTTTGAGTTTCAACTTCAAAAGTCTTTGCAGCCGTGAGGGCAGCAAATTTCCCGATTCCAAATTGTCCAATGCGATCACGGTTCAACCGTTCGGATTTGTTTTGAGCGAGTTTTTGTTGAGAGCCGATGTTGAAGTATTGTTTAAGACCTTCCAAATCCATTCCGGTTCCATTATCCTGGACAGTCATTGCATCCTCTAAGATGTTGATTCGGACTTCTGTTGCATCGGCGTCATAGGCGTTGTTCACAAGCTCTCGGACAAGTTCAACGCTCTCTCCATAAAGCCGTTCGCCGATGGTTACAATGTGGGATTTATCAACGGTTACCTTCAAACTGGTTGTCTCTGGCATTCTTGCTTTTCCTCTTTTCGAGCACTATCATACCACAAGCTCTTTTACGGGTGAAGCTAAGGTGGGGTCGGTCGAATGAATTCTAAGAGCATCGAGTAGTCTTCTTTATCCGCTTTTTGTAATGCGGTGATGTAGAAATTCCGGACGTCTTTTTCGGTGTTTAAATTGTTGATGTTCCAAGTGAATGGTTTTTGCTTTAATATCCTTTCCAATAAGAGATCTGTCATCAATCTTGCGTGACGACCATTACCGTTCACAAAGAGGTGAATTGCAACCAAGCGATGATGAAATCGTACTGCAATCTCGTCGGGGGGATAAGTCTTCCCTTCTATCCAATATCGAACGTCGTTCAGTAAGTTGTGTAGATGAAAAGGAAACTGGGTCCAATTGACTCCAATGTTTTTGCCAGAACGGCGATAATTTCCAGCCCACCGCCATACTTTCCCAAACATTTTCTTATGAAGTGTCTTGATGAACTTTTCGGTTAAAATCTCATCATTTCTTCGGCAATTGGCTAACCATTGGAGCGCATCATTGATGTTATCTTGTTCAAAACGGTTGAGCTCTTCTCTTGTGGTGATAGGGTGGATCTTTAATCCTTCTATTTCGTCTGGCTCGAGCGGCGTTGCACCAGGTGGATCAAGATCATCATTCATGGGGGTCATTCCAGAAATCCTTCGGTGGGGCGATCATTATTTTTTCAATCATGGTTTCAAGAGCTTTTTTTTGTTCTTCATCAGGAAGTCCTTGTTTTTCGAGGCCCATCGTTGTGCTGAGTTTTTGAAGCCTTTTGAGGGCAATCACCCTTGCTTGTGTTCGCACCTCTTTCTCGAGTGTCTGCCGGGGAACAAAGCCGTAAACGAACTTCATTCCAAGGGCCTTGGCTATTTTTTTTAAAGAAGAAAGTTTCAAATTGCCGCAGGTTTCAGCCTTTTCCAATCGAGAAATCCTAGATTGGTCCAAGCCGGCCCTTTTCCCCAGTTGAGAGCTCGACATTCCCAAGGCTTCTCGAATGGTTCTCATCCAGCCTTGAGGAGGAGGTTCTAAAGACGCAAAATTCTTTAAAAGTGTGAGTTTTTTGTCTAGGTGCTCACGAGCAACTTTTCTATTCCAAGAGTCCATATTTATACTCTTTCTATCATACTAATATAGTATTTTAATTCACTATATAGCATAATTATTTTATTGTCAATGCTGTTTAAAGCATATTAATGTCGTGCAATAGAATCAAGGTGATAAAGTGTGTGAATAACGGATTTAGAAGAGGATTGCTTATTCGTCCCTCTTAAGGATTATGGATATTGGAGAAGTTTCATTAGGAAACGCACCCACGCTGAAATTTTTATTTTTAATAAGGAGATTGGCCCTTAGGACTCACCATTTCTTCAAGGGTGTCGCCGGGGACATGATAAACATTGAGCAATCGAGCGCTGCGTGTGCTTGCCATTTTATTTGAATCTCGGAGTTCTTGGCGACCTCTTTTTTATCTGGACAGAGCAGGTCAGCTCGTAAGACATTAAACATTCCCATGGTATTTCTCCTTAAACCAATTTTTAATATATGATAAATTTTATTCATGTGACCATCGAATTTTGTCTTAATTTAAAAAATAGACAAACGTATTCTATTGTAATACACTTAAATGAGAGTGGGGGATGCGTGAAAAACACCGAGATTGAATGGAGTGAAGAGAGCATTGAGCATATTGCTCGTCATGGGGTCTTACCAGAAGAAGTTGAGGAAGTTTGCCGCTCTTCCTTTCAGTGTAAGGAAAGGGGAAGAGGAGGCTTTTATTACGTAACAGGGCAAACGCATGCTGGCCGGTACCTTTTTATTGTTGTCCGATATCTGGGTCATAGGAAAGTTAAGGTCATTACGGCCAGAGACATGGACGAAAAAGAAAAATATAGATATAAAAAAAGAAAGTGAGATGACTTATGGCTAAAATACCGAAGTTTAAATCAGACAAAGAAGCCGCTGAGTTTTGGGATACACACAGTCTTGCAGACTATGAAGAAGATTTAAGACCTGCCAATGATATCGTGTTTGTGAAACCGAAACGGCAGGTTGTAACCCTGAGATTGGATAAAAAAATTGTGAATTCGTTAAAGGCTTTGGGAACAAAAAAAGGGATCGGATACTCGGCTATATTGAGGATGTGGATTTTAGAAAAGTTTAATCAAGAAATGCATTTGCATGCGAAGAGGCGCTGATTTTTAGATTGTAACCTACTTTGGTGCAATACGAAACAGAAAATAGAGAGTAATTATAGGTGATGTCCGTTAATTTATTAGAACCTTAATAAATACAAGATTTTCGAAACTTTTATTTGACAATTTCTAACAATTTCTGATATTGCTATAGACGCTTTAAGATTTATCCAATGAAGCTCTTCACCCTTATGTATGAATGAGGCCAGGCGAACTTGCGCTGACGGTGCAAGGAAAGCTGGCGCGATGGTGTGTGACGGTTCCAATTCGGAATTGCGTACATTGTCAGGGAGTGCCGGGACGAGGGGGAAGGGGAGGAGCTTTTCCATTTGAAGGACCTCCTGCTTTTTCAAAGCAGAATTTCTTTTCTCCAAGGGATTTCTCTGCCCAAAAATAGCCTTTCATCTCTGAAATTCTTGCCGTTATTTCTCATCACGGGTCTGAACTATTTAAAACTATTCAAAACAAAGCAGTTCGCGACAAGCTTGAGACTTTCGAGAGCCTCAAAAATTATTCCTTTTTTAGAAGAGAGAATTTTCTTTTTAAACCCAGATTTTGCAATAGACGCGAGAACCGAGACGCAAGAGCTTGAGCCAGATTGGCCTGAAGAAAACGGAGGCATACTGGTAAACAGTACGTCGAGGCTTTCTGAAGGTCAAGATGGACAAGATCTTGCGTCGAATTCCGCGGCCTATTGCAAATTCTGGGTTGAACATTCAAGCTGCCGGGCATGAAAGGGATGAAAGACGATGGGAGAGAAATAAGAAATGATGGTTTGAGACGGGTCTCAAGACCCCTATATCTCGGATGAAAAATTCATTAAAAACACAATCATAATAAGGAAATACTCAAATGAAGAAGTTAGTCATGATGGGACTCGTGATGTTGACTTGCAGTTTTGCGGCGGCTGAAGTGGCCGAAGTTGAGAAAGGATTTTATGTTGAAGGTCAGGCTTCGGCCATGATTCCCACGGAGGATGGCCTGGATACGGGGATCTATGCAAATGGCAGATTGGGGTATTGCCTCAATCATTATATTGCGCTTGAGGTGGAGTCCGGGTACGCAAATATTAACGAGGATCTGGACGTGGTGGATTATGATCTCATCCCCTTGCTCATCAATGCACGTATTCACCCGATCAAGGGAGAGAAATTTGATCCTTATCTGATGGGTGGCTTGGGTGTGCTGTTTGTAAATGTTAATGTGGATGAGGAGGCTGCGATTGATGAGGCATCGGCCTTGCTGGGTGTGGATTTGAGAGCTTTGAATACGAATGTTTCTGTGGATGCAGATGCCGATGAAGCCTTTGCAGGACAAATCGGAATCGGGGCCCTCTATCATTTCAATGACAACATTGCGGCCTTTTTAGAGGTTCGAGGTCTTTTTGCACAGACAAATGTAAATGTGAAAGAAATCGTAACTTCGGATATAGGTAGCAGTGAGACAGAAGTTGATACTGAAGTAAAGTTCAATTCGGTTATAGTGGGCGGTGGCTTAAGGATCAAGTTCTAAGCTTTTTTAACAAAAAGCCCCGCCTCATTTAAAAATCGTCACACCCCCGACGTTGGGGCGGGGCTTGATTTTTTGATTAAATAAGAGAGTTGGTAAGGCTTTTCTCATGATGCATATCTTGCCGGGAATGAAAGGGAGTTGTGATGAAAGGTGTATGGATGTGTTGTGTATTTTTTTTGACCGTGTTCCTGGCGGGGTGTGGGACG
This sequence comes from Chlamydiota bacterium, assembly GCA_016196885.1. GTDB lineage: Bacteria > Auribacterota > JACPWU01 > JACPWU01 > JACPWU01 > JACPWU01. The sequence continues at coordinate 9,865 of JACPWU010000007.1, forward strand.
GTGACGCATGTTAAGACGGTTCAGGAAGGGGTGGAGTTGGATGTTAGCGATTGTAGGAAAGTGATGGTTCGTGATTTTGTGGATGGGGCCAGTGAGAAGGCGTCGTCTAAGAAGAGGGAAGAGAAGCAAGAGGTGATGAAGCGGGTGGTGAGGGATTTTGCGGATGTGATTGCTCTGGAGATTAAAAAGTTGAATGTGTTTGATGAGGTTTTGAGGGATGGGGTGCTGGATGAGAATACTTTGCTGATTGATGGTACAGTGACCCGTTATGAAGCGGGCTCTCCTATGGCGAGGCTTTTGATTGGTTTTGGGGCTGGGAGTTCTTATTTTGATGCGTGGGTGAATGTGAAGCGAGGGCCGTCGGAAGAGTTGTTGGGAACAGTGAAGGTAGATAAGAACAGCTGGGTGTTGGGTGGTGGGATTGCGGCGACTCAGACGCCGGATGATTATATGAAGGCGGCTGCAACGAGAATTGCACAAGATCTTTATAAGGCCAAGACGGGCCAGGAGTGGGTGAGAGAAAGAAAAGTAAGTCAGAAAGATCAAAAGAAATAGTAGAGGAAAGAGTTTTATGCACCCTGCTCAATGTGTCGAAAGACCTTGAGCAGGGAATTTTTTTGTGGGATGAAAAACTGGTTTTGATATTGAATAAAGTGTACCTTCATTTGGAAGAATTCTTCTAATCAAAAAATGGATCATAAATGTTTGTAAAACAGATGATGGCATTAAAAAGTGAGTGTGTGCTGATGTGCCGAAGGATTCTTTGCCTTGTCCTTCTGTTGGCCGCTTTTTGCAGGACTCTGTCGTGGGGGCAAACCCATTCGATAGAGAAAAGTCGAGAGACTGTGATTCTCCTCCATGGAATTCTGAATCGTCCTATAATCATGGCAAGGATTGAACGTGCCCTTGAGAGAGAGGGGTATGAGGTGATCAATTGGGGTTATCCCAGTAGACAGGGTACGATCGAAGAGCATGCTGCTGCATTGAACAAGTTCATAAAGACCCTAGACAATCGTCAGACGCTTCATTTTGTGGGATTTAGTCTGGGCAGTATCATTATCCGCTACTACCTGACTCACTATTCTATCAAAAATATGGGTCGCTTTGTCATGATTGCTCCACCGAATCACGGTTCGGAAAGGGTGGATCGCCTCTATCAGTATCAGTGGTTCAGGTGGCTTTACGGTACAAAGTCTGTGTGGCAACTGAGGGCCAGTAACACCGATTTTTTTAAAGAGTGTGGGATTCCCCCTGTGGAATTTGGGATTATTGCAGGGAGTCGAGAGAACAGAATCGGTCGGAGCCGGATTTTTCCAGGAGATAATGATGGAACGGTTTCTGTAGAAAGCACCTGTCTCCCGGAGGCCAAAGACATGCTCAAGCTAAACTATCCGCACACCCTGCTCGTTTTTGCCTCAGAGACAAAAGACTATGTTGTGAATTTTCTTAAATCAGGGAGATTTCAGAAATAGGATAATGGCTATATACTAAGACGGGTCAGAAGATCAAATGAGTCAAGATTTAGCTATGCTTTGGCACATAAGTAATCCAAAAGGGTAGGGCTTCAAAATGGAAAACGAGTTAGGGGTTCAGCCGCTTGATGTTGTGATGAGTCAGCTTGGGATTTCTAACAGTGATTTAGTGCATGTATCAAAAGAGCAACTGACTTTCAAGATGGTTCGAAAGGGTCGCATGGGTCGCCGGATTACCCCCAATATTCAAAATAAGATTCAAAGGGCGTTACAAGCCGCGAGCCCCACGAACGCGTTTACGCTTAAGGATCTTTTTAATTATTGAGGGGGTGGAATAGATTTTCAGATAGGTGTGGTTTTTAAAACAACGATTTCAATTTAGTTGTTATCTAACCCATGACTTGAAATGATCAGCAATCCATAATTTAATGAGAGATTGCCGTGTAACTCCCAGTTTTCTTGCTTCTTTGTCCAAAGAGCGAATGATCCAAGTAGGGAAATCGACATTGACTCGATGGTGTTCTTCTTCAGGTCTCCTGGCTTTAGTCAAATCTAGATATTGTGTAATATCTTCACCCTTGTCGAATTTTTTATCAAAATCTTTAGCTTTCATAGAGTTGTACCTCCTCTTTTCGGGCTCGCCTAACAGAAATGATGCGTACCTTTAGATCTCGATATGTGATGATAGCAGACCAGTGCTTCTCTTTAATTTTACCGATTTAGCTCATCTGATCAATGGTTTTGTTGTGTTAGATCGTGTATTAAAAGTGTGTCCTTTTAAAAGGAGGCGGGTCCTGTCCCTCCTCGCCCCCGCTGACGGCATCGGTCTCGGTTTGGTTCTTGAAGAGTCATTTTCAAGTCTCGACCTGCTGGCGATCAGCGGGGGACCCCCAGTCGGGCCACCCGCATCAATAAAAGGACACACTTTTAAATACAGCATCTTGCATTACCCCTAAAAAATAATCGATTGACGAGGTAATTTAAAAAGGCTATACATAGTATATCCAATTAGGAGTGTGTGTTATATGGTTACCCGAGTTCAAAAATGGGGAAATAGCCAAGGTCTTCGTGTGAGCAAAGATGTGCTGGAAAAAGTGCATATCACTATTGGTGATATGGTTGATGTTCGGGTAGAGAAGGGCGGTATTTTTATTCAACCGGTTCGTCAGCTGCGTGGAAAATACAGTTTGCGAGAACTCGTGCGTCAAATGCCCAAAAATTATAAACCCAGTCTAGAGGTGTGGAGTGAACCGAGTGGGAAGGAAGTTTGGTGAATGTTGAGATATGTACCCTGTAAAGGTGATTTGGTTATATTGACATTTGATCCGCAAGCGGGTCATGAACAAAAAGGACGAAGGCCTGCGCTGATTGTGAGTAATGACTTATTTAATCAGCGTACTGGTTTTGCCATCGCATGTCCCATTACAAACACAGATCGTAAAATCCCATTTCACGTAAAAATACATCCATCTTCCTCGCTCACGGGTTTCGTGATGGTAGACCAGGTTAAATCCATAGATTATCGAACCAGACAGGTCAAGTACGTTGAACAAGCCCCGATAGAATTGTTAGAGGACGTATTAAGTATTTTGGATGCCTGCCTTTTCTAGCAGATTACTCTTACAATATTCAAAATAAGATTCAAAGGGCTCTCTAGGCCACGAGTCCCACGAACGCATTTATGCTTAAGGATCTTTTTAATTATTGAGGGGAGGGGATGCATCAAGGTTGAAATTTGTGATCTTGATGCAAATTTTATTGTTTTTGAAAAACATGTATTTTCTTCACATCTGTATGTATATTTCATACAATTGTATGAAATATACATACAGTAAAAAGATGAAAAGTATCCTCACCAAAAATCAATTGCTGCTTCTAAGGATTTTTTACACAAATCCTCGGAAATCCTTTGTTCCTAGAGATGAAGAGTATCGTTTCTAAGAGTGTGGGGATTGAGGCAAGCCTTACAGGTATTGTCCAAAAAATTAAGGGTTTGGTACTGGCTATTCTCTATGGTTCTTTTGCCAAGGGGACTGAACGTGCACATTCTGACGTTGATCTTCTGGTGGTTGGAAATTCCTTAGCAGAGGATCGTCTCTTAAGCCAGATTGCTGCTTTGGAGAAGAAGATTCAACGGGAAATCAATTATAAGTTATACAGTGAAAAAGAATTTAGTCGGCGAATGAGAGAAAAAGATCCCTTCCTTCAAGAACTTCTTTTAAGTAAGCATAGGGTTCTTAAGGGAGATCCCCATGCTTTTTGACGTATATTTGAAGCAAGGAAAACTCAAACATCAAACACCTCATTTTAAACAGATCGAGAAACAGATTCGTTGTGCGAGATGCGATTTGGCAACCGCTAAACGTTTGATCAAGGAAGATTCAGATGGATTATGACAATCAATACCGTTCTCTCAAAGATATTTACCGCTTGGATTTTGTAGGTCCTTGAGGCTATCACAAATTTTCACACAGATTTGAACAGATTTTTCGTGACAAAGGCTTATTTAGCTGATATCCTCAAAGATGTTTTGGTGGTGCATAGGGTTTTTGACTGAATATAAGGAAAAGGGAAAGAGGGTTTTTTGGGAACACAGAAGGAGGCAATATCGGCCTTTAAGTGAGTGGGGGGAGAAGGGATATGTTCCATGAAGACATATCTTTCACCCTGGTGGTTGGTTACTCTTTTCTTTTTCCTCGTTCCTCAGGTTTCGCCTTTAGCAAGTGATCTTAAAGTTCCTCTCCAAGTCGAGAATGATTTAAATATTGACCGCACCGATGAATATGTCACCTCAGGCGTTCCTGTTCCAAAGGACTCTCAGCTTTTTTCTACCCATTCCCTCAATATTTTAGATGAATCGGGAGGTGTGATTCCTTCTCAGGTGATTGTCACGGCCCGATGGGGCGGTGTGTCCACAGATACCAGTAAGCCGATCAAATGGATTTTGGCCACTTTTCCGGTTCATGTTTCTCCCTTGAGCAAAGCGAATTATTTTCTTATTTCAGGATCTTCCAATCAAACTTCGAGCAATCTCAAGGTAGTTTCCGATACTGCCGATGCCATGGTGATAGATACTGGAAAGGCTGTGTTTTCCCTGAACAAGAAAAACTTTAATTTGTTGAGTTCTGTAACGGTGAGGGGTCAGCCAATTGCCACAGGAGGAGGGATCAGCCTTCTAGATGACCAAGGCGCTCTTTTTGATTCTTTGCAGGATGCTCCGAAAACTTTTTCAATTGAAGAGCAGGGTGCTTTAAGAATTGTGCTCAAGGTTGAAGGTTCTTTGAAATCAACGGGTGGGGCTTCTAAGACGGACTATCTTATTTATATTTATTTTTATTCCGATCAAAGTTATGCCCGTATGATTTATACGATTGGAAATCACAACAATGCTTTACAAAATAGCTGTTGTGGTTACGATGTTTTTAATTATTATGGGATTAACAGCATTACCTTCCGTGAGCTTTCCGTGAGTGAGGCTCTGGATCAGCCGAGTGGGTCGCTCTCTTATTTATTTCCGACAGGAAAGGGTGATCAATCAGGTGCTGTGAGCGGGCTCAATGTTTATCAGGATTCATCAGGGACTTCTTATTGGAATCGGTACAATTCCACAGATAATCCTCGTCCCAACAGTGACGTCCAGTTTAAGGGATATGAGGTGAGGAATGGTTCTACTCTCGTGGATTCAGGCAATCATTTTTCAGGATGGCTGGATCTTTCGGATTCCTCGAAGGGCGTTACCATGGGGATGATAGACTTTTGGCAAAATTTTCCGAAAGGTTTAAGTGCCTCTCCAAGCGCTAGCATCAGGCTGAATCTTTTTCCTGTAGATTATGCGGGGCTTTATAACTTTAGGGTGGGAGAAGAGAAAACAACGGATCTCTTTTTTTATTTTCACAGTGGAGATGCGAATGCCGCGCATGTTTCTGACGTGGCTCAGGGCTTAGCGCATCCCATGATGGCTTTGGCTCCAGCCGATGTATACAGCTCATCAAAGGCAGTTCAAGAGTTTACGAGTCTTGCGGGAAGCTTGGAAGATCGGTATGGCCAATGGGCAAACGCAGATGATCGGGTGAAGTTTGATTATTACAATGACCGAACCCTTCTTGCGGACCCCTTGTACAAAGGGATTGACAGCGATTATTATATTTTTTCAAGTCTTTGGTTGAGCACGTCTGATAAACCCAGCAGTGTGGATTATTTTGACTTTTATGGTTGGACTTGGTACGGCGATCAGCCTCTGGACTTTGAGTCTTATGGGGATGGCAAGGCAGGGCCCTTTGATGTGAAATACAATTTTGATTTCGGGGCCTGGATTCAATTTTTGAGAACGGGGGATTTCCGGTGGGAGGAAATGGCCAGTGCCTTTAGCAAACATTTGGAGCTTTTGATGCTGCATGATGTCGTGACCCTCACGGATGCTTATGGACCGACGGATGTGTCCAGGTGGCAAAACGCGGTTTTTGGGATGTCACAGCACAATGAAACGGGAAATTCTAATTCTGTGCGAAATGGGCTGGGACCCGTGATGGATACAGCGTTTGGGGCTCGCGGATCGCTGCTCCATTATTATTTAACAGGGTATCCAGAGAGTCGAAGATTTTTGGAAAAAATAGGCGATTATGCCTATCACTTTTTCACGGATAATCCTGGGATATACGAAAACGTGCCTTATCTTGAGGACAGTGGGTCTGGAACGCGCACCTTTGCAAATTTTCTGACCATCATGGTAGAGGCCTTTAAATATTCTGGTGATTTAAAATATCAAAAACTTGCAAAACAAGTGATGGATCATTTTGCTCCGGAGAAACAGCCTTGGATCAATGGGCCTGTTGCAGGCAATGCTGGTTTCATGCAGCCCATGTTTTTCATGCAGTATGTGAATGCGATGGCCAGATACGCGCAGGTGGCGGACGAGTTTGGAATGAGTCAGGAAAGCAATCTCGCCAAGCAGCGGGTGGTTGCCTTTATGGATTGGTTTTTAAAATATGCTGTGATTAAACCTTATGAGTGGTACTCCACGTGGTACAAGTATTACTACAGTGGAAATAATCCTTTGACCCACGATGATGGAACTCTCTACGACGACATGGTCAATAACTGGATGTTGGTCTTTGCAGATGCGTGTGCCTACGCCTATGCCTTTACCTTAAATCCCACTTACATCCATCAGGCGAAAGAATTTTTTAGAACAGGCGTTAACAATCCATTCTATCGGGGGAGTCCGCTGACTTATGCGACGGCGAAAGAAGCGGTGAATCATTTGGTGAATGGACATGTGTATCTTTATTATCAAAAATTTTACGACAATCTTCCACCCGACAGCGAACCGCCTGTCATTACAATCACGAACCCCGTCTCGAACGCGATGCTTTCAGGGGCCGTTGATTTGACTGTGAATGCGACAGACAACGTAGGCATTCAAAAGGTGTCTTATTTTTTGGAGGGTCAGGAATTGGCGAGTACTTGGCTGAGTCCTTTTAGCTATTCATGGAATACCGTTGGAACGCCTAACGGCAGTGATACGCTCCTGGCGAAGGCCTATGATTATGCCAACAATGAAACGGTGAGTGCACCCATTTCTCTTACGATTGCAAATATCATAGATATAGATGCTCCAAGCTGTACCATTTTAAGCCCTCAACAGAATGAATTCGTCAGGGGTGTTTTTTTGATTGAGGTACAGGCGCTCGACAATGTTGGGATACAAAAAGTAGAGTGCTATGTGGATGATAAATCAGTCGGGACCCTTACGAAAAGTCCGTACTCTTTTAGCCTCGATTCTTCGCAATATACGGATGGGACTCACTTCATCCAAGCGAAGGCCACCGACACGAGCAACCTCGTTGGGCAGAGTCAAAAAATAGAGGTGATGATGGACCACACGAATCAGGCGCCGGTTGCCATTTTAACCTTCGATACCAGTCTCGTTTATCAAATCGAGCAAGCGGTTGCTTTTGATGGATCACAATCAACGGACTCTGATGGGGATCCCCTGACTTATTCTTGGAGTTTTGGGGACAATGCGAGTGGCAATGGAGCCTCTACTTCTCATGCTTACCAGGTAGAGGGGAATTATGTTGTTGAATTGACCGTGTCAGATGGCAAGGTCCCATCAAAGACCCAAGCAAAGATTGCAATTTATCCTAAAGGTAAAATTTATACGATCATTCTTCAACAGGGCCCGGATTATTCCGGAGCTCAAGATGCCTTGATCCGCGCCTCTTATGAAGGAAATTATGGAGGATCAACGCAGCTCCAAATCTACAATGGCTACAATCCAGATTATAGGGCGTTGATGAAATTTGATTTGGGCAGTGTGACGCCTCCTCAAAATGCTATTTTTGTTTCTTCACAACTGATGCTTTTCTGCACTTCAACGGATTCCGTGAAAAATAATATTTACAGGCTGACAAAATCCTGGAAAGAGGGGACAGGAACTTACGGAAATACATTCAATGGAGCAACCTGGAATACATTCGATGGGGTTTCGCCATGGACCCTGCCTGGGGCAGATCTAGATTTAACGACGGATTTTGGGGAAGGGCCGAATGGTTTGGTTTCTTCAGTGACTCCTGTGAAAGGGTCTGTGACTTTTGATGTTTCATCCCTTGTCTCGAAAGGGTTGACGGGTGAACTCGAGAACGATGGGTGGGTTGTTTTAATGCCGGACGACATTTATTATTCTCAAACGGCTTATGTTTCTAAAGAGGGGAGCGATGTTTCCGAGCGACCTAAACTGGTGATGAATTATTTAATTCCTTCTGCGGCGCCCGTTGATGATATACCTCCTCAATGCGAACTGATCAGTCCTACGGATGGCGCGATGGTTTCAGGAAAAATAGATATTGCTGTGAATGCGACAGACAATGTGGCTATTCAAAAAGTGACTTATGTTTTAAACGATCAGGAAATAGGGACACAGACCGCCACTCCTTATTCACTGACTTTTGACACGGCTCAAGTGCCGGATGGCAGTTATATTCTTATCGCAAAGGCGTATGACACGGCTGGAAATCAGACTCCCAGCAGTCCGGTGACGTTTTTTATTTATCAGGGCAAGAATCTTGTTTTAAATCCACAGGCGGATGAAAATCTGCAATACTGGAAATTAACTTCAGGGGCAAAAGCCTCTGTTGTTACTTTTGAAAACGATAAAGTTTTTGCAACAACGGCAGGTTCTCTCTATCAAGATATCGTTTTGAAAAATATTCCCAATATTAATTCTGGAAGGCTTCAAATCACGCTCAGTTCAGATATGAAGGCTCAAAAGGATAACCAAGATCAGGGAAATCCCTACCTCTACGGTTATTTGGTTGGAACGCTTGATAATTTCGGCAAGATCACAACCTATATGCAAACTCCATCTGTAAGGACAACGGCATGGCAAGTGAAACAAGTAACTTACACCCTCCCTGCCTATACAAATAAAATGAGAATTTATTTGAAAAGAAGTTCAAAAAATAAATCAAAAACCACAAATCCGACGGCCTATTTTGACACGGTGAGTGTGAAAATAGGTTAGTTCTTTAAACCCCTGTCCGTCATCTATGAACATTCATGCCGACTGAGGTCGGCACAAAGGGGGATGAAAATCACCCTTGTAGTCGCCCCATTTATGGGGCGGTCTATGACATTGGGGCATTGGGCATTGCCCGATAAATCGGGCGACTACAAGCCATCATGAGTCATTGTATAAGAAAGAGTAGAGACTATTTTCAGATGAAGGTTCAAAATTCTAAGTTGGCAGAAGAGGGGAAAGAAGTTTATTTTTATAACATATTGCAGATAAGCAAGTTCCGAATTTAAAAAATGATGAATTCTGTTCTTGGGTAGGGATAGGGGAATATTTTTTTAAAAATTTTTGTTGACAACTTCTCAACGTTCCTGGTATTACTATTTCCGGTTTAAGATTTATCCACAACGAAGCTCTTTACCCTTATGATGAGCAGTGCCGGGACGAGGGAAAGACGGGGGGGAGCTTCTTCATTGAGGGCCAACCTGCTTTCTCAAGGCGGCGTTTCTTTTCATCAAGGGACTTCTCTGCCCAAAAATAGCCTTTCATTTCTGAGATTCTTGCCGCCATTTCTCATCGCGAGTTTAAAGTGTCTAAAGTTCTTCACGAAACTTTCTTTTTGTCTACATTCAATCAACCAGCCGGGAATAAAAGGGGGTCAAGGGAAAGAGGAGAGTTAAAACAACGATAACCTCTGAAAAACCCTTATTTCTGGAGACCTCTCAAAAAGGTCCCAGAGGGAAGCGCGCCTGCAAGCGAAGGAGGAGGCGTACGTTTGTAGGGTACGCCGCACGACTGAGCGAAGCAGGAAGCGTTGTCAGATGGGCCTTTTTCAGAGGTCTCAACAACGATAACTTTTTTATTTATGTAGGGGCACATACCATGATGGACACGCGCGAAGAGAAATGTTTTGTGTTCCCGCAGTTCAGGAGTTTTCCTGGATAAACCGTCTTATATTGCACAAGAAAGGATTAAATTTATGTTAAGGAAAATGTTGGGAATGTTTTTAGATAGAAGGGTTAGCAGTTCTTTTTTGGCTTTAGGGATTTTGCTGGTTAGCACTTGCAGAATTTGGGGTTGGTCTACGGAGGAAGTGGGTGCTTCTAAGAGCTTTTCTGACATGGGCCAAAGATGGCTCGTCTTAGATGGCTCGGGCAATCCTCACATTGCCTATGGAGGTGATTCTTTGTATCACGCCTATTATGATGGGACTTCTTGGCATACAGAGACTGTTGATACTTCAACTGGGGTAGGTTCTTTTACCTCTATTGGTATCAATTCAAGTGGATATATGTGTATCAGTTATTATGATGAGACAAATGCTGATCTCAAATACGCGACGAACGTGAGCGGCTCTTGGGTGAAAACGACAGTGGATTCTACAGGGTCCGTGGGTCAGTACACCTCCCTTGCTTTGGATTCAAATGGGAAGGCGCATATCAGTTATTATGATAATACAAATGGCGATCTCAAATACGCGACGAATGCCAGTGGCTCTTGGGTGAAAACAACGGTGGATTCTTCAGGATCTGTGGGTGGATACACCTCTCTTGCGTTGAATTCAAGTGGTAAGGCGCATATTAGCTATTATGATAATACAAATGGCGATCTCAAGTACGCGACGAATGCCAGTGGTTCTTGGGTGACAACGACAGTGGATTCTTCAGGGTCTGTGGGTTGGTACACCTCTCTTGCTTTGGATTCAAATGGGAAGGCTCATATCAGTTATTATGATGCTTCATACGGTTATCTCAAATACGCGACGAATGAAAGTGGATCTTGGGCAACATACACAGTGGATAGAGAGAACAATGTGGGGAAATATACCTCGATTGCTCTGGATTCAAGTGGGAAGATCTATATCAGTTATTATGATGATACAAACGATGATTTGATGTACGTGACGGGTGACACCACGGGTAACAATGCGTCTTGGAATATTACCTCTTATTCAAGTTCAGCAAATATCGGTTTGTATACCTCGATTGCCGTAGATTCGAGCGGCCGTGCCCATGTCAGTCATTATGATAGCAGCAATAAAGCGATCGAATATACGCTCATCAGTACCGAGGGACAATCACCAGCGACAACGACGGTAGATGTTTCGGAAGACAATGGTTTGTACACCTCACTTGTCCTGGATTCAAATGGTAAGGCGCATATCAGCTATTATGATAATGCAAATGCTGATCTCAAATACACGACGAATGCCAGCGGCTCTTGGGTGACAACGACGGTGGATTCTTCAGGGTCTGTGGGCTCGAACACCTCCCTCGCCTTGGATTCAAATGGGAAGGTGCATATCAGCTATTATGATATCACAAATGGCGATCTCAAATATGCGACGAATGCCAGCGGCTCTTGGGTGAAAACGACCGTGGATTCTACAATAACTGTGGGTTGGCACACCTCCCTTGCCTTGGATTCAAATGGGAAGGTGCATATCAGTTATTATGATATCACAAATGGCGATCTCAAATATGCGACGAATGCCAGCGGCTCTTGGGTGAAAACAGTGGTGGATTCTTCAGGATATGTCGGTGGATACACCTCCCTTGCCCTGGATTCAAATGGGAAGGTGCATATCAGTTATTATGATTGGACCAATAGTGATCTCAAATACGCAACGAATGCGAGTGGCTCTTGGGTGAAAACGACGGTGGATTCTTCAGGATATGGGGGTTACTACACCTCCCTTGCCCTGGATTCGAGTGGTAAAGTTCATATCAGCCATGCCGATCCCGTAAATGATGATCTCAAATATGCGACGAATGCCAGTGGTTCTTGGGTGACAGAGACGGTGGATTCTACAGGATATGTGGGTCAATACACCTCCCTTGCCTTGGATTCAAATGGGAAGGTGCATGTCAGTTATTATGATAATACAAATGGCGATCTCAAATACGCGACGAATGCAAGCGGCTCCTGGGTGGCAGAAGCTCTGGATTCTTCTGGATCTGTGGGTTCATACACCTCTCTTGCCTTAGATTCAAATGACAAGGTTCATGTCAGTTATTATGATGATACAAATAGTGCTCTCAAATACATCACCAATGCAGACTCTCCTATCGCAGGGGGTGATAGCTATGCTTTGGATGAAGCAGCTTCGCTAGCGGGGTCAAGTGTTTTGGCCAATGACAGTGATCCTCAGGGGAGTTCTTTGACTGCAAGTTTGGTCAGGGGTCCTGCCTATGCGAGTTCATTTGGCCTGAATAGTGATGGGACTTTTTCTTATACCCATGATGGCTCTGAAACCACAAGTGACAGTTTTACTTATCAGGCCAGTGATGGGTCTCACAGTTCTTCAGAGACGACGGTGACCCTCACTGTCAATCCCGTCAATGATGCCCCTCTCAATTCTCTTCCAAGCGCTCAAGGTATTGATGAAGATACTTCATTAACATTTTCGAGTGCCAATGGCAATCTCATCAGCCTCTCGGATGCGGATGCAGGTTCAAGCGCTGTTCAGGTGAGTCTTTCCACCAGTAACGGGGCGCTTACGCTGGGAAGTAGTTTCGGCTTGACGTTTAGCACAGGAGACGGGACAGAAGATATTTCCATGACCTTTACGGGAACGATGACAAATATCAATGCGGCCCTGAATGGCATGGTGTTTTCACCCACTGCCAATAGCAATGGTTCTGTTTCCCTTTCCATGACCACAAACGATCAGGGGAACACGGGTTCAGGAGGGGCCCTGTCGGATGCGGACAGTCTCACGATCACCGTTAATTCTATCAATGATGTCCCTCAGATAGAGGAGGGTCAGTCGTTTAGTGTAGATGAAACGGCCTCGGACGGGACCGTGGTGGGAACTGTTATCGCAAATGATGCCGATGGAGATGCGATTGCCTTTAGCATTGTGGGAGGCAATACCGATGGCACATTTAGCATAGATTCTTCAGGGGTGATTCGAGTTGCGGATTCCGACAGTCTAGAAGGGTCTTACACTCTCTCGATTACGGCGACGGATGGAACGCTCACCTCTTTAGAAACGGAGGTTGGGATTGCTGTGTCGCCCGACACCGATGACGATGGGATTCTGGATATCGATGAAGTGTCTTTGGGAACGGATCCTTTGAATCCCGATACCGATGGCGATGGTTTCACGGATGGTGAAGAATTGGAGGCGGGAACGGATCCTTTAGATGCGACCAGTCTTCCAGCCATCATCACGATTACGGCAGACAATCAATATAAGCTTTACGTGAATGGGGTGGAAGTGGGGAGCGGGAGTGATTGGGCGAGCCCCGATAGTTACCTTGTCCATTTGTCAGATGATGGGACGGGCGAGGTTAGCATTGAGGCGACGGACGTGGGTGGGATTGCGAGTATTGCCTGCCAGATTCAATATGGGGATGAAATTCAAGTTTCAGATTTCACCTGGCAAGTTTCTACTTCTCTCCCATCGGCCTGGCCCTCTCCTACAAATACCTCTAGCATGCCGGGTGCCACAGAGCATTACGCGATGGGGGAAGGTCCTTGGGGAAGCACGGTTTCGAGTGCCTTTGAAGACAAGGTAAAATGGATTTGGTCCAGTGATCCTAACAATCACGATCAGGTCTATCTTTGGACGAAATTCAACCCCCATCAGAACGGCATTTTTAGGGGCAGCGTGGATAACGTCGGAACCATTTTTAAAAATGGTGAAACGATTGCCACGGGCTCTGATTGGTCGCAAGGTGTTTTTGCGGCAGCCGAGGTTCGCGCAGGCGATATTTTTGCCATCGAAGCCCGTGATGAAGGTGGCATTGGAGCGGCTCTGGGTGAAATCACCTGGCGTGATGAGAATGGCATCACCCACACTTGGGCCTCGAACAGCAACTGGAAAATGGTCACCAGCATGTCCGAAGGCTGGGAGACAACTCTGGATGACACGCTTTCAGACTCCACTGAAATAGGAGCGCTCGGGGTGTCACCTTGGGGCAAGGACGGGAATCTTTCCGGAATCTCCCCTAAGGCGCAGTGGATTGGACCTGTGGATCCCTATGGGACCGATGAATTTGGGGTTATCACTCAGATTCCGGAAATCCTGCTCGAGATCACGGCGGACAATGCGGCCACGGTGCGTGTGAATGGGACAGAGATTGGAAGCCTGTCAGACTGGACGCAGGGTGCCACGTTGGGTCTTTCAAATTTATCCGATGGGGACACAATCGTTATCGAGGCCGAGAATTTCGGTGGCCCGGCAGGTGTCCTTGCTGTGTTGTACACACCCGACGAGACCCTTGTCACCAACTCCACTTGGAAAGCCTCTCGGGATGGCTCAACTTGGGTGCAGGCAAGCGCGTATGGAGCCAATGGTGTCTCGCCTTGGGGAAGCTTTCCTAATATTCCCGATGACGCCCAATGGATTTGGACCTATTCAACAGACCACAGCCCTGTCTTCTTGAGCTTCACCCTGGGTGAGAGTAATACAGAGGAAGATTTGACCACTGTTCAAATCGCAGCCGACAACGCCTTCGAGCTTTATTGGAATGGCACACTCGTTGCTTCCGGAGATGATTGGAGCACTCTTCAGCGCGTGCCCATTTCCGGCACAGGTGTCTTGGCTGTGAAGGCGATAGATCTGGGTTACAAGGCAGGACTCATTCTCAGTGCGACAGGTTCCCATGAATTTGTTTCAGACGCTTCTTGGAAAGTTTCTACTGTGGAGGAAACGGGCTGGACAGACGTAGGTTTTGATGATTCTCATTGGAGCCCCGCGACAAGTTGGGGACCTTACGGGACAGAACCTTGGAACAGCAATGTCTCTGGTTTTTCAGACACGTCAGCAGAATGGATATGGACGGACAAGAATCAAACGGGATCAAGCGACATTGATTCCACCGTTTACTTTAGGAAAGTGATCGAATAAACCAGTCCATCACTTGTTCGGGCATCCTCCTCGCCTCCTATTGGGAGGGGGGTTGCCCGGGCACGGACCTGTTTTTGGAAGAGTCACTTTATTCAACTGGCCGGGAATGAAAGGGGACAAAGGGAAAGAGGAAGAATTACAACAACAGTTTTGTAAAAAACAAATAGAAAAGGAAAGATTCAAATGAAAAAGTTAGTGATCGTAGGGTTGATGATGGTGTTATCAGGTGGTTTTGCAATGGCCGAGATGGATGAGGTCAAGAAAGGGTTTTACATTGAAGGTCAGGTTTCAGCCATGATTCCTACAGAGGATGGCTTGCAGACGGGGGTCTATTCCAATGGCAGATTGGGATACCGCTTCAATGATTATATGGGTCTTGAGGTGGAGTCCGGCTATGCAAATATCAGCGAGGATCCGGACGTGGTGGATTATGATCTCATCCCCTTGCTTCTCAATGCACGTCTTCACCCGATCAAGGGAGAGAAATTTGATCCTTATCTTGTGGGAGGTTTGGGCGTTCTCTTCGTAGATGTGAATGTGGATGAAGAGGGCGTGGTAGATGAGGCATCGGCCTTGCTAGGTGTGGACTTGAGTGCTTTTAACACAAGTGTTTCTGTGGATGCGGATGCTGATGAGGCCTTTGCGGGGCAAATCGGGATCGGGGCCCTCTATCATTTCAATGACAACATTGCAGCGTTTTTGGAGGTTCGAGGCTTTTTCGCCCAGACAGATGTACATGTGAAAGAAATCGTCACTTCAGATGTTGGGAGTGCCAAGACAGAAATAGATGATGAAATGAAGTTTCATTCCGTGGTGGTGGGCGGCGGTTTGAGGATTAAGTTCTAGCCTGCGGGGTAGAGATTTTTAGCAAAAGCCCCGCCTCACTTTAAAATCGTCAATACCCCCCTGACGCTGGGGCGGGGCTTTGTTTTGCAATGATAATATAAGGAAGATAAAAATGAATACAAAACTGTTAAAACTTTATTTTTTGTGTTTTTTTACTGGGGCATCCATTATTTTTTTGTCGGGTTGTGCGTCTTATAAGACAAAGATGTTAAATGTGATGCCCGTAGAGAATTATGCAACAAAAACGGAGGTTAAGGGTCTGAAAATAGCTGCGGATTCCTATGATACAGCCGAAAAGGCAAAGTCAGGATTTGATGTTGATGTCACGAAAGGTGGATATGTTCCCATTAATTTGATTTTTGAAAACGAAACAAACAGTCGGTTTTTAGTGTTTAAAAATCAGATTACATTGTTGGGTGTAAATGGAACGGTTTTTTATCCGGTTTCTTCTCAGGTAGTGGCAGATGATATGGAAAATAATGCGATCGCTTATGGATTTTTGGGTGGTATACTTTCTTACATGTCGGCCGCGGATGCAAATAAGAAAATGCAAAGCGATTGGCACGAAAAAGAACTGCCGGAGAATAAAATGATTCTTAAGGGAACAATGGCGTCTGGGGTTGTATTTTTTAAACTTCCCAAAGGAACCAATGTACTCAACGGGTCATCCTTATCAATTCAAATAGAAGATATGGACACACAGGAGAAAACAGAAGTAAAAATTAACTTATAAAGTAAGAAAAACAAGTGGCTGGGTCTAGGGCAATAAGGGGGGAACGGGGGTTGCTTCCTTCAATCAATACCCCCTCTTAGATAAGAGGGGTCTGGGGAGTTAGTTCCTTAAAGGTTTCTTCTCCTTCTTTAGCAATGAGGTCTGATCATGCAGAATAGAATTTTGGGAAAACTCCATCAACCCAAGGACAGAGATAGGAAATGAGAACTCAAGAGCAACAGCTTGAGCCAGACAGGCCTTTGCAGTCCCTGTGGGATTGACCTGAAGAAAACGTAGGCATACACTGACAGGTGTCTGTCGCTTCCTAAGGAAAAGAAACATCTACTAGCGCAGTTAGCCCTTTGTCTGCCATTAAGGCAGCGGGCCTTCTTTGCTGGCATTTCTGAAGGTCAAGATGGCCAAGATGTCATGTTTTTATAGTCCCCAGGGGATGCGTCGAATTCCATTTTCCTATCCCTGTTCTTGGGTCAACATTCCTCTGGCAACCTCTCTTCAAAAATATTAAAATAATCTCTAGCGTCTCATGCATTCATTCTCACGAAGCGTGTATGCACGAAGAAAGAGCTATGGATTCTGACTCGTCCTCTCATCGGCTGGAGAATCAGTTTAAGGTTACCGAGATCGCTTCCTGGACTTTTGGGGCGACTCTTTGCACCTTGATTCAAAGCCCATTCTTGAGCGTGGGTTCTCATTTAATTCTCAATGTTGTGGTCGGAACTTTTCTTTTCGTCTCTGTTGTAACTCACCGTTGGCTTCCTAGAAAATGTTCTCTGGAAACCTGCTTTTTTGTGGAGGCCATTTCCTTTTTGGTGTTGGTGTCTTTTTTGATTCATTTTACGGGGGGACCCCAGAGCCCTTTTTGGCTGCTTTATTATTTGCCGGTGATGATTGCCTTGGTCACTTTGGGGACACGCGCCTGCTTTGCCGTTTTGTTGTTTGCCATTGTGCTTTATATTTTAGAGACGGCCAAAACCTATTGGGAGAGAGACTGGGAGCGACTGCCCGTCGTAATCTTGAACGTGTTTAATTTGATTGCAATGACCGCGCTTGGTTATTCCCTCTCCAAGGCATTGGGGGAAGAGAGGATGTTAAAAGACATTGCCTTGAGGGAGAAAGAAGTTGCCCTTTTGGAAAGGGACCGCAACATGAAATTGCTTCGAGAGCGGCAGGAAGAAGTGGAAGAATTTGGCCGCCGGCTTTCTGAAACCAATCAAGAACTTATGGCACAGCAGGCCCAGCTTCTGCATGCAACCGAGGCCTTGGAGCGTATGAATAAGGAATTGAGAGAGATGGATCAGGTTAAAAATGATTTTGTTTCAATGGTGAGCCATGAATTGAAAACACCCTTGACTGTGATCAAAGAAAGCCTCTCTTTGATTCTGGAAGACACTCAGGTCCCGCTCAGCCCAGAGCAAGGTAAGTTTTTGGGCATTGCTCAGCACAGTGCGGGGCGACTTTCCAGTTTAATTCAAGAGGTGCTGGATTTTTCGAAATTGGAATCGCGAAAGGTGAAGATGCACCGGGAAAAATTGGATGCGAGTTTAGAGATTCAATTTTTAAAGGAGCAGTATCTCACCTTGCTGGGCGATAAGAAATTAAATTTGAATGTGGTTGCCTCCGTGGAAGCCTTGATTTATGCGGATCGTGGACGTTTTCATCAAGTGATAGATAATTTGGTGAACAATGCTGTAAAATTTACTCCGGCGCAGGGGACGATTGAGATTGGCATTGAAAAAATGGATCAAGCAGCTATTTTAAAGGCCCTTCAATCCACAGGGGCGGATCAGGATGTTTTGAAAGATCCTGAAATGCTTCAACTGACACTTTGGAAAAATTTTGTTGTGATTTTTGTAAGGAATTCAGGCCTCGGCATTTCCAAAGGTGATCTGAATAAAGTTTTTGAAAAGTTTTTTCAGGTGGATACGCGGGAGGGTCGTCCCAAGGGGGCCGGCCTGGGTCTAGCGATTGTGAAGAAGTTGATTCTCATGCATCAAGGGGGAGTCTGGGTGGAGAGTGAAAATGCAAAGGGGACATGTTTTAAAATTGCCTTACCTGTTTTTGAGGAGGCGTCGGATGTGTGGGAAAAATTGGGTGAATGGGTCCGTCAGGTTCGCGCCTCGCATGAAGAGGCCATGCTGATGACGCTCGATTTTAAAAATGCCTTTATCACATGGGGGGAGTGGGAGGTAGCCAAGGGCATGATGGAAGAGGTTTATCGGGTGATGCTCAATTTAATTGTTTTGGGCAAGGAGGTTGTTTATCGTGTGGGGCCTTATCAATTTTTGATGTTGTCTCTAGGGTCTGATCATGCGCGGCCGGTGGAGGTGTTGGAAGAGGTTCAATCACATCTTCATGAACAGGGTTGGACAGAATTAGAAACGGGAATTCATTCAACCTTTGAATCGTTTTCTTGGAACAGCTTAAAATTGGAAACGCTTTTAGAATATGTGGAAAGATTGATTTATGGAGTTCAGGATGAAGAGGGATGAGCAGGGACAATTGATTGACTTTGGGACAATCGAGTCCAATCTGGACCGCGTTTCGGAGTTTCACCGCGGTATCATGCCGATTCCCATTCGAAAGATTGTGGGGAGCCTCGGCCGCTATCGGGATTTTAATAAAGAATTTTTGCCGAGAAAAAAAAGAATGGATGCGAAGTACTTGAGTGTGCTCATGGCCATTCGTTCAGGCCTGGAGCTTCCGCCGGTTCAAGTGTATCAGGTGAATGATAAGTATTTTGTGATTGATGGGCATCATCGGGTGTCGGTTGCAAAATTTGAGGAGAAGAAGGAATTTATTGATGCAGATGTAATTGAGATTCGATTTGATTTTAAATTAGATCCGCTCCGTAAGTATAAAGTATCCACAGAAGGGGCACAGCAGTTTTTGATCACCTTGGAAGAAGAGGCTTTTCAAAAGAAGACGCTTCTTCGCAATCGGATTTTGGTTTACCCTTTAAAAGTTTCCGAGTTGACAAGTTTTGGAAAGCTTTTTGAGGAAATTTCAGATTTTAAGAAAACCTATGAGCATGGTGCTTTAATTTCCAAAGATATGATTTATGCCAGCTACGGTTGGTATGACAAAAGATTTCTCCCAGCCGTTCGCACGATTCTTGAAGAAAAAATCCTGGAGCATTTTCCCAAAAGAACATACACCGATCTTTATGTATGGATGAATTTGCATAAGTATTATCTCAGCCAAAAGGCGGGATACGATGTGGGCTTTGATTTTACCAAGAAGGACTTTTTAAAAAAATACAGCCCGCCGGGCTTCCTAGAAATTTTGCCGAGTCGTGTGAAAGAGCTTTTGGGGGTGTTGAGGAGGGGTAAAGGAACAAAATCCGAAATTCTAAATCCGAAATTCGAAACAAGCACGAATGACCCAAATCCGAAATTATAAACATTGAGAGTTTTGAATTTAGGTTTTCGAATTTGTTTCGAATTTCGTGCTTCGGATTTCGAGTTTTATTTTTATTTATGAATATTCTCGCTGTCTCTGACAAAGAAAGCAGCACCTTGATGAATTGGATTGAGGTGGGGGATCCAACTTTAAGGGCAGTGGATCTCGTCGTTTCGTGCGGGGACCTGTCGAGTTCATATTTGGAATTTATTCGAGATGCCTTGGGGAAAGATTTGCTCTATGTGCGGGGGAACCACGACCCCAAGGCCCGTTGGGGGATAGACAGTTTTTCAGGTCCAAGACCTTTGCATGAAGGCCATGTCTATGAGCACCTTGCTGAGGGACTGGAGGATTTGCACGGCAAGATTTTTAGATTTCGGGATTGGGTGGTGGTGGGCTTCGAAGGTTCTCTTTGGTATAACGGTCAGGGGCCTCAGTATCATGAAGAAGAAATGAAAAGCATGGTTCGGAAAATGGAGTATCGCCTTAGATTAGAGAAAGTTTTTAATAGGATTCGCAAGATTTCAAAAAAAGTGATGGTCATTTCTCATGCCCCTCCCTTGGGTGTGCATGATGCGAGTGATTTATGCCATAAAGGTTTTGAATGTTTTCATCATATGATTCATGCGTTTTCTCCCGTTTTATGGATTCATGGGCATACGGCGACTCAAACAGTGACTCAGAATCAAGCGAGCACTGTTGGAAAAACGATTGTGCTCAATGCCTATGAACACAAATTCATTCATGTGGAAGAAGGGCATGAACCTCTGATTTCTTATCGGCCAACGGTGTTGGTAAATCAAAAATAAGGAATTGGCATATGCACTTGATTCCCCTTAGATAGCAAGCGCCATGGCAAGAAGTTGTAGTCGCCCCATTCATGGGGCTGTGTCCCTTGCATGGGTTTGCCCGATGAATCGGGCAGCCCCATAAATGGGGCGACTACAAAATAAGGGAGGCGAGGTGAGGTAGAGGCGGGCGGGGCTTTCATTGCATACGATGACCCCCAAAAGGGTCATTGAAATTAAAATAAGAGGGGAGTTCTCCCTTTATACAGTAGGAAAGTTTTTAGCTCTTCCCTTATTTCAAGCTCTTACAAGATTTTATAGTCCCCGCGGGATAGTCCCTGTAGGAAAGGGGAGTTGGAGGGGTTAAATGAGACTTCAAAACACAGCTACTTTTTATTCATCATGATGAGAATATACCCTTCAAGATAGCGTTCAGCGTTTAGCGGACAGTGTACAGTTTGTAAGGAGTTCATTGTTTTTCTGTCCGCTGAACGCTATGCGCTGTACGCTATATTTTTGGAACGATTCTTGCTGTATAACCTTCCACGTCTTCGTGTACCTATGGGTTTGCAAATCTCTCGGATTGACAGAATTTGAAACTCATGGTGAGATAGTAAGAATTTTTTAAAAACAGTGGCTTAAGCACTTAAATATAACTATGAACGGGTTACCACAAAAACAAGGGCTTTATGATCCGCGCTACGAGCACGATGCTTGTGGGGTGGGCTTTGTCGTGAACATCAAGGGGCGAAAGTCCCACGATATTGTTCGCGAGGCCCTGACCGTGCTTTTGAATTTACGCCATCGAGGGGCCTGTGGTTGTGAAGCCAATACCGGGGATGGGGCAGGCATTCTATTTCAAATTCCGCATACCTTTTTAAAACAATCTGCTCGAAAAGAAAAAATTGATTTGCCGGGTCCCTCTGAATATGGCGTCGGAATGGTTTATTTGCCC
>JACPWU010000061.1 GCA_016196885.1 Chlamydiota bacterium
ATGACTTTCAGTCACAAAGGGGGATGAAAATCACCCTTGTAGTCGCCCCATTTATGGGGCTGCCCGATGAATCGGGCGACTACAATTCATCATAACTTATTGTATAAGAATGAGTAAAGACTATTTTCAGATGAAATGCGGGCTAGCGCATTGCCAGCGACGGAACTTTTTTAGATACCTGACTCTGAATCCACCGATACGTTACTTCCAGCCCCTTTTCCAAAGACGTTCGAGGTTCCCATCCCAGGACCTGCCTCAATCGCGTATTATCGCTGTTTCTCCCTCTGACTCCCTGAGGCTTTGTCAAATCATGGCGCTTCGCTATCTTTTTACCCGCAATGCGAGCCACGATATCCACCAATTCATCAATGGATACCAAGCGATCCGTCCCTAAATTCAAAGGCTGATGATAGTCCGATTGCATCAAACGAAAAATCCCCTCCACACAATCATCCACATAACAATAAGACCGGGTCTGCAACCCATCCCCCCAAACCTCGATCTCGTCTTTCTCTTTCGCCATGGCCACTTTTCGACATATCGCGGCAGGAGATTTCTCTCGCCCGCCATCATAAGTCCCCAAAGGCCCATAAATATTATGAAAGCGGACCACATGAACATCCATTTTATAATCCTCTCCATAATATTGAGTCGCCATTTCCGCAAACAATTTTTCCCAACCATATCCAGGCTCTGCATCCGCTGGGTAAGCATCTTCTTCCTTGAGAGGAGCCACATCCGCTTTTTTCTGCAAATATTGCGGATAAATACACGCGCTGCTCGTATAAAGATATTTTGACACCTTCGCAAGGCGTGCAGCCTCTACCATATGTAAATTGATCAAGGCATTGTTTCTCAAAATGGGGGCATGATTTCCCGTGATATAACCAATCCCACCCATGTCGGCCGCCAATTGATAAACTTCATCCACCCCCTCACACGCTTCACGGCCATTTTCAAACTCTCTCAAATCCAAAATTCTAAAATCATCGGCCTGAGTTACTTCATATTCTGGTTTCTTAAGATCGGCCCCTCGAACCCAATAATTCCTCTTCTCTTTCAGATATCTCGTCAGATGATGACCAATAAACCCACCCGCTCCCGTAACCAATGCTTTTTTCACTTGAGACATAACCCCTCCTTTGAACCCTTGAACTTTTAAACCTTTAAACCCTCGAAATCATATACTTCCCCATAACCAACACATCCATCTTAGTGCGAAGCAAGCAATCTAAAGCCTCTTTGGGTTGACACACAATAGGTTCGTTTTCATTGAAAGAAGTATTGAGTAAAATGGGGATGCCTGTCAACTCCTCAAACGTCTTAATCAACTTCCAATAAAGAGGATTGTCTTCTCTTCTCACCGTCTGAAGCCGTCCTGTCCCATCCACATGCGTTACAGAAGGAATCAATGCTCGTTTATCGGATCGAACCGGATAAACCTTCAACATAAAAGGGTCCGGATAATCTTTCTCGAAATACTCTCCCACCTTTTCAAGGAGAATGGAAGGCGCAAAAGGTCGAAAAGGCTCTCGGCGCTTAATCCGAGCATTCAAAATATCTTTCATTTCAGGTCTACGGGGATCTGCTAAGATACTTCGATTTCCCAAGGCACGTGCGCCCCATTCCATAGGCCCCTGAAACCAACCTATGACTTTCCCATCTGCAATAGCCTGAGCTGTTAGCAGGCACAGTGAATTTTCATCCTCTATCTTTCGAACTTCACAACCATTTTTTTTCAATTCTTCATTCTTCACTTTTAATTCTTCATTGAGTTTGGCCTCGCTAAATTCCGGTCCCCAATAAGAATGATTCATTACAAACTGTCGAGGATAATCTAAAATTTGATGGTGCACATAAAAGGCCGCTCCTATGGCAGTACCAGAATCACCTGCCGCGGGTTGAATGTAAACCTCCTCAAAAGGCGTGCGGTCAAAAATTTTTCCATTGGCCACGCTGTTCATGGCACAACCTCCAGCGAGACACAATTTTTTCAATCCCGTCATTTTATGAACATAATTGAACACCTCAAAGTAAATTTCTTCAAAAATGGCCTGCAGTGAAGCTGCTATATCTTCATGTCGAGATGTTAAAGGTTCTCCCTTTTGACAAGCGGGTCCCAAAACCTCTTCCCACTTTTTAGAATACATCGTCCCAATCACAGGTTCCCCTCCATCCCAAGTCATGGGAACCCCCTCATTGTGATGCCGAAAATAGCTCAAATCTAATTTTAAAGTTCCATTCTTCCACTGAACCATCTCACGCAGCCTACCTATATATGTGGGCCTTCCATAAGAAGCGAGGCCCATGACCTTGTATTCATCTCCATAATGAGGGAATCCCAAGAATTGAGTACCGGCCGTATAAAAAAATCCTAATGAATTTGGAAACTCTACGCTTCCAAATACTTGCAACTTATTTCCTCGTCCCAAAGCCCACATCGTACTCACATAATCTCCCAAGGCATCAATAGAAACGACGGCAGCCTCTTCAAAAGGGGAAACAAAAAAGGCACTTCCCATATGCGAGCGATGATGCTCCACATGATGGATCCCCGCCTTCACGCTATCCACCGGGACATTCAATTCTTGGCTCAATATTTTCAAGACATCCCTGACACGAGAACGATTTTGAAGCCGATCTTTGAGATAGGAAACCTTCGGCTGATGTAAAAGAGTGAAAAAAACTTTCTTCCAGAAATGGGCCTTTGGATCACGAGAAATAGCGATATGATCCACATCATTAAGAGAAATATTCGCGCGATGAAGACAAAATTGAATCGCCTCTCTGGGAAACCCAGCCCAGTGTTTCACACGTCTGAAACGCTCTTCCTCAACAGCGGCGATCAACCGGCCATCCAGTAAAATAGAGGCCGAGGCATCGGCGTGATAAGCATTTATTCCTAAAATAACCATGGGGTACGTCGCTCCTAAAATGATGACACAAGTACAAGCCCCACATCATAATATAAATATTTATTGACAGTAAATAGTTTACTTAGTAAATTGCTCTAAAATGGAGTGTGTTTCGTCTTACCGCACTGCTTGGCTTACACAGACGATCTGTTTTTAACCAACTAACGCAAGGGGGGAATATGAAGTTGAGACTTCGTGCAGTCAGCATCGTGATTTTCCTACTCACCGTTTTTATTTATGGCCCATCCAGTCACGCAGCAAATGTTCAAACAGGAAAGAAACCACCCGAGATTGTTTATTTCTTTGGAAACATTGAGATTGTCTACCCTGATTCTCCTTCTATCACACTTCACACAGGGGATAAGCCTCCGATGATTGAAGCGGGAACCGTCATACGCGTGATCGACGGGAGTCTGAGCTTGAATGTCAACGACGATGTTCAAAGCTACAAGACCGGCGATGCCGTCCGGATCACCGAGACCAATGGCAACTGGGTGGCTGCAGCCGCTTGGCCCAGCACCAGTCCCGCTTCTACCAATACAAATTTAAGCAATCCTTCTGATGATCAGAGCGAATCTGAAATCATCCAGGAAGAGGAAACGGAAGAAACTCCAGCCGAAGAAGAAGAAGAAGAAGAAACTGAAGTCAGCCCGAGTTAATGAGAAAATGATATCTCTGGTTTATCATTCATTTAAAAAGACTAAAGGGGGGAAAATGAAAAAGATTTTCAGCTTATGTTTTTCAGTTGCGACTTTGCTCTTTCCATTTTTGTCTTCTGCAGAAGTAACTTTCACTACACCACCACCTAAAGATAAAATTGCGGATGTTATCCATTGGGTTCATCCCCGATTGGACTTTACAACTCAATACGACGACAATCTTTTTCTAGAACCTGACGATGAGGTAGATGGCTTCGTTTTCACAACAAGTCCGGGATTGTCTATTGTCGTTCCTTTTGAGGGAGCTCAACATCTTTTCACTTTAGACTACCAAGTTGACTTTCTCGCTTTCACGGAGGTTGACGACGAAAATTTTATTGCACACACCCTAAAAGGCAGTTTGGATTGGAATTTTCCGAAATTTCACGTCAATACTTCCGACATTTTCCGCCGTACAGCCCTTCGATCAGACACGGAGTTCACCGATCGAATTGACCGTTACGAAAACAACTATGCCTTCAAAGTCGGAACCTCGGACTGGAACCGTCTCTCTTTCGAAGCCGGTTATGATCTTTACTTCACCTTTTACGACGACGACTCTCTGGAAGTGATTGACCATTACGAGCATGTGATTCATGGCACAGGCTTTTACCGTCTTTTCACCAAGACAAAAGCCTTGTTAGACTACCGTCATGGCTTTCTCTCCTATCCGGATGATATCAATAACCGAGACGGAGATTTTGATGAGGTGAGTGCTGGCGTCACGGGAGAACTTTTTACAAGAATGGTGGGAACCGCCAAAGTAGGATATCAAAATCGGGATTACGACAATGGTCAAGATCTTTCAAGCGTTGTTGTGGACCTTTCCGCAACAGAATATTTCAGCGAGGCAACCGTTGTGACAGTTGCCTATCAAAGAGCTGCCAAAGAGTCTGTTTTCTTAGAAGACGACTTTTATCTTTCAGACAGCGTCTCTGCTACTTTGTTGCAGAAGCTCTTTTGGGGTCTAGATGGTAAATTAGGTTTTACCTATCAGAACAACGGCTATGGTCAAACGGAAGTCCTTGATGGCGCTACGGCCGAAAGAGACGATGATCTTTTTGGTGTTCTGGTTGGCTTGAGCTACCCGATCCGGGAGTGGCTAAATACGAGTCTGGATTACAATTATTACGAGAGAGACTCTAACTTCGACTCCTTAGATTACACGGACAACCGAGTGATGTGGAAGATCTCAGCTAAGTATTAATCTTTTTACCTAAAGTAGAGTTCTTTTTTTGAATAAGGAGGCGCTTGTGAGGACCGTTATCTCAAGGTTCATCTTATTTCTTGTGTGTATTTTTGCCATCCATCCCCTTGTATACGCTTTAGAGGATTATACCATTGGGGTAGATGACGTCCTGGAAATCGTTGTTTATGATGAACCTGATTTATCTGTTCAGACACGTGTCTCCTCTGATGGCTCTATCCATTATCCTCTTTTAGGTAAAGTAGAAGCCCAAGGTCTGAGCACTTCCCGATTACAAGCTGA
This sequence comes from Chlamydiota bacterium, assembly GCA_016196885.1. GTDB lineage: Bacteria > Auribacterota > JACPWU01 > JACPWU01 > JACPWU01 > JACPWU01. Next base: position 5,103 of record JACPWU010000061.1, read on the forward strand.
ACTCGCGGAAAGATTAGCTAAAGACTATCTTGTGAATCCCCAAGTCAACGTAGTAATCAAGGAATACACCAGTATTTATGTTGTTGGAGAGGTGAGAAATCCAGGGCCTTACAAGCTAGCGGCTCACACAACTGTGATGGAAGCGATCTCTACAGCCGGGGGCTTGACTGATATTGGAGATGCCTCGAATATTGTCGTCATACGTAAAGAGGGGTCTTCGAAAAAAACGTTCTCTATCAACTTGTCCCAGGCAATCGAAAATGCTGATGATCTGGGTCAAATGGACATGTCTCTTCAGCCAAATGATGTTGTAAAGGTGAAAAAGCTGCAAAATATTAACATCTTGGGGGAAGTCAAATCTCCAGGCCAATATCCTCTGAAGGAAAATTTGACCGTCATTGAAGCTATCACATTGGCCGGAGGCTTCACCAAGATTGCTTCTCCCAACCGAACGAGGGTTATACGAACAGAGAACGGAAAAAAGAAATCTATATCGGTCTCTGTGAATAAAATTCTGAAGAGCGGGGATAAAAAGAAAGATATTGTGTTAAAACCAAATGATATCATCATTGTACCAGAAAGTTTTTTATAAAGGAACTTTTTCATGCCCGATCAGACTGAGCTTAGAAACAACAGAGACATTGATTCTCGAAAAGCTGATGTTGCAACGCCTTTGATATTGACAGATTATTTGAGAATTATTTGGAAACGCAAATGGCTTTTTCTCTCCATTGTCATGACCACAGTATCCATCGCCACTGTCAAGACCTACTCTACGACTCCTCTTTATGATGCTTCTTGCAAAATCATGATTGAAAAAGAGCAAGATAAAATTCTCACTGTTCAAGATGTCTATCAAGCTTCATGGGACGGTGATTACATGAACACCCAGTACAAGATTTTAACATCCAGAAGTTTCGCAAGGCGCATCTATGATGAGCTGAAGGTGGGGGAAACAGAGAAAACCAGTTTAGACGCTTTCATGTCCTCTTACAGGATAGAGCCTGTCAGAGATACCAGAATCTCAAACATCACGGTGAGACATGCTGATCCGCAAAAAGCAGCTCTCTTTGCCGATACCATCGCGAACCTTTTTATTGATCAAAATCTTGAGAGAAAGCTCGGAGCGACTCAACATGCGGTCAATTGGCTCTCTAAAGAGCTAGAGGAAATGCAAGAAAAGATCAATAAATCCGAACAAGCTCTTGAAGAATATGTGAAGGCTAACAACATCGTGAGTCTCCCAAAAACTGATTTATCCGAGGACCAGTCCGTCACCTTTAGTTACTTTTCCCAAGAAAAAGTTAGGCTTGAAGAAGAACTCTCCAAACTAGAAAAGCGATACAAAGAAAAACATCCTAAAATCCTAAGAACAAAGGCGGAACTAGCCACTGTCACAGAAAAGCTAGATGAAGAAATTTCCAATATCACAGACCTTCGACAAAAACAGGTTCAATATCGTGCACTTAAACGTGAAGTGGACGAGAATCAGCAACTCTTCAATGCCATGCTTAACCGTGTTAAAGAAACGGACTTACTCAAGGGACTGACTAAAAACAATATATCTATTGTGGATCGTGCAGAAGTACCCCAGAATCCTGCCTGGCCAAATAAGAAGAAAACCATTCTTCTTTCTTTTCTCCTGAGCTTCTTAGGAGCCATAGGCCTTGTGCTGCTGTTAGAAAATTTAGACACCTCTTTTCGGCACGATGAAGATGTGGAACGTACTTTGGGTCTTCCCGTTTTAGGACACATTCCTCTTTCTTCCGTTGTTCGAAAGGGAATGAGCGCTAAAGAGATCGCTCTTACCTCCTTCACACATCCTAACTCAAATTTTGCAGAAGCATACAGGTACGTTCGAACGGGGATTTCATTTTCTGCTGTAGACAAACCTCATCCTGTTCTTCTCGTAACAAGCACACACCCTAAGGAAGGTAAAACCACGGAGGTCGTGAATTTAGGGGCGACAATGGCTGCAAATGGGGAAAAGGTTCTCATCATCGATGCTGATATGAGAAGGCCGACACTGCATAAAATTTTACCATCCAAGAGTACCGGGAAGAAGCTTGGCTTAAGCAATTATCTTGTAGAAAATATCTCTGAAGATTCTGTCATCGGTCCTACTCAGATTCCCAATCTTTGGGTACTTAACTGTGGAGACGTCCCGCCCAATCCTTCAGAGATTCTCGGTTCTCAAAAAATGAGAAAGCTCCTAGAATGGACGAGAACTCACTTTCAAAGGGTCATCATTGACTCTCCTCCAGCAATGGCCGTAGCAGATTCCATTGTCCTTTCAGGCATGGTGGATGGCGTTGTTTACATCATCAAGGCGAACAAAACTTCACGCAAGACGGCCCTGCAATCCATTCAAAGACTTAGGGAAGCTCGATCCAGAATCCTTGGTATTGTCCTAAATCAAGTTACACCAAAAGGTTCTGGATATTACTATTACTATAATTATAAATACAATTATTATTCCCAGAATGGCGAACGACAAAAAGAAGCTGAGAAGACGCGAAGCATCGATGAAGTGGTTTCTTCACGCTCTTCCTAAGGTTTGGGGGTCACTCATACCTGGACTTCTTATCTTTGTATTAATCCTCACTCCTCTTCCTTTCGGATCAAAACCTGTTTGGGGATGGGGTGCCTCTTCCATCCTTATCTTCCTTGCATCCTCTCTTTTTTTTTGCAACCACTTCTTCCGGAAAAAAACTCTTCAACTCTCTGCTTCACTCCATTTTGGATGGATTCTGATTGCTTTATGGATGTTGATCTTCCTACAAATTCTACCTGTCCCCATTATCCTTTACAAATTCTTCTCGGGTGAACGCTATGATAGCCTCACTCAGACCCTTCCCGAAACCTTATCATGGTATCCTTTAAGTTTCTTACCTACCAAGACCTTCCAATACCTCATTCAATATTCTGGATATGTTTTCTTTTATATGTTGATCCTTCGCTCATGTGCTAAAACGAAAACCGCTCAGTCTCTCGCACTTCTTATTTCTCTCATGGGACTTTTTGAGGCATTGTATGGACTTGTAGAACATCTTTCAGGAAGCCAATCTATTTTTGGTTACAAAAATTTTTACCCCCAAAGCAGCAATCTCACAAATGTTGCAACAGGAACATTTATAAACCCAAATCACTATGGGAACTATCTCAGTGTATGCTTTTTTATTACGGTGGGTCTTATTGGGTTTGAGTTTTCGAAAAACAAGGCTGAAGGGCTTGGATGGAAAGAAAGGACCCTTCAATTCACATCTGAAAGTTCTGCCAAAATGTTTTTTTTGATGGGGATTTGTTCAACCATCATTCTAGCTATTTTTTTTTCCAGATCGAGGGGTGCCACTCTAAATCTTATTTTAGGAGTCATTTGTTTCACTCTTCTTTCCCGTCAATACAATCGTATTTCTTGGAGGCCTATGGCTCTGGGCTCTTGCATCCTCTTAAGTTCAGGAATATTCTTTCTCTGGATCGGGGAATGGCCCTTCACGAACAAATGGCTCAACTTGACAAAGGATATCTACTTAGGAGAATCCTTCCGTTTTAAAATCTGGGAAGATGCACTGACCTTATTTTCTCAATTTCCTCTCTTCGGCGCAGGCGCAGACACATTTGGAAATGTCTACCCCCTCTATCAGTCCATTCCAGATGTATACATCCAGCATGCCCATAATGACTATGTCCAAGCCCTCGCAGAATATGGGCTCCTTGGCTTCATTCCAATGATGCTTTGCATCTCTAGAGTTCGAACTTATTTAAAAGTTTTGAGAGTGAGGAAGCGTCACCCTAGTGATTATCTCGCTTTTGGAGCTTTTGCAGGATGTTTTTCATCTCTTTTGCACTCTATTTTTGAATTTAATTTTCACATACCTGCCAACATTTTTGTGCTCTTAAGTGCTGTTGCCATTTCTACCCTTCCTTTAAAATCAGAACCTAAGTCACAAGAAAGTATCCATTTGGAAAGAGGGAGAAACATCCACTTTCCAAGATGGACGCAACTTGTCATCATCTGTTTTTGTATGTATTGCGTTTTCTTTTGCTATCGTATTTCAAAAGCGGGTTGGTATCTTTTCAAAGTTGAACAGGGGCAAGGAAGAGACGATAATGGGGGAACGATAGAGCTCCCCCTTCAAGAGGCTGATATCCTCCTGACTCGTGCCATGCGCTATGATAAAAAGAACACTCAAATTCTCTATCGCAAAGCCCTTCTCATGCAAAGAGTCCCACTTTCTAAACAGGGTTTATCTACGAAAGAATACCTTCATCAATTTGACTGTTATCTTACACTCATTCAAAGGTCGGAACCACTAAACTATAATGTCCACCTTCAACTCAATCAACTCTACAAAAAGTTCGCCCTGTATTATGAAAGGTTTGAAATGAAAGAAGAAGTAGAGAAGTTCAAAAGGAAGGCAATAACAGAATTGGAGGTGGCGAGGAAACTCGCCCCCGCCTTATCTGGAATTCAGAACAAAAAACCCTGATGAGGTATTAAAAGAGTGTATAAATAAAGGGGGCAAGGGCACTGGATTGAGAAAAAACAAGCAGTAGTCCAAAAAGCAGCAGCATTAATACAATCGGGGTAATCCACCATTTTTTATTGTTTTTCAAAAATTCAAAATACTCAGTCAATATCTTCAATTTTGCCATTTCAATCCTCCCGGATTCTGTAAGTAGATCTACCTATTCACTGGTTTCCCGTTACCAATCACCAGTCACCAATCACTCGTTTCTAACCCCCACCTTCGACCTGTTTTTCTAATACATCTTTTCGTAGTTTACCGTCTCGTCTTTATTAATCCAATAAGAATCCTTCTTTTTATCAAATTCTAAATCCAAAAATTTCTTACCCATTACCTTTGCAATAAACCCGAGAGGAGTCATAACCAAATAGAAGAGTAAAAGAAGGATCAAACGAGAAACGATGCTACCCAAGAGAAAGGCGATTCCCATCCATACACGATAGACACCCCGTAGAATTCCTGGATAAAAAATACCCGAGATAACAAGAAAAATTCCACTTCCAAAAATAATGAATCTAGGGAGGGAAAAAGATTTCCTAAAAATCAGCCAACCTGAAAAAAGGAGGAGACACCCCCCTACCGTGGTTCCAAATTTTTTAAGAGATTTCCTTGAAGTATCTAAACCTTCAATCTCTTCTATGACTTCCTTAATCCAACTCATAAACCTTTTTCCAATCTATATTCTCATGAAAGGGAGGATGATCTTCTTTTCTGATAACAAAGTTTTCAAGAACCAGTGTGTCCATTTCAGTTCTCATGAAACATTTATAAGCATCGAGAGGAGATTCTACAATAGGTTCTCCTCGAACATTAAAAGAAGTGTTGATCAGAACAGGACATTCTGTCTTTTCATAAAATTTGCTTAAGAGGGCATGATAATGGGGATGATCCTTTTTGTGGACTGTCTGAATGCGAGCTGAATAGTCCACATGAGTCACCGCAGGAATTTCAGAACGAATGACATTGAGTTTATCAATCCCCCACAGTTTTTCTTCCTCTGGAGTCATCTGCCGTTGTTTTTCTTTTTTAACATCCGCAACCAAAAGCATGTAAGGACTTTCCCCTTCAATGTCAAACCATTCACTTGCCTTCTCGGCCAAAATGGAAGGGGCAAAGGGTCTAAAACTTTCCCTGAACTTGATTTTGAGATTCATTTTCTTTTGCATGTCGCTCGACCGTGCATCTCCAAGAATGGACCTGGCTCCCAATGATCTGGGCCCAAATTCCATCCTACCTTGGAACCAACCGACGACCTTTCCCTTGATTAAATCATCTGAAACTTGATCTAATAGCTGCTCTTTTTCCAAATAACGACACGGGAGTTGATTTTCGTTTAAGAAATTATGAATAGCTTCATTGCTATACGAAGGACCTAAGCAGGATCCTTTCTGAAGATCCCTGCCATTTTTCTGTATCAGAGGTTGGTTTAAATAATGATGGTAGGCAATAAAAGCCGCCCCTAAAGCTCCTCCCGCATCGCCTGCCGCTGGCTGAATCCACAAATCATCAAAAATCCTCTCTTTTAGTATTTTACCGTTGCCCACACAATTTAAAGAAACACCCCCCGCCAAACACAGATATTTTTCACCCGTCACTTTTTTCACATGCCGGGCCATACGGACCATGATTTCCTCTGTGACCTCTTGAATGGACCGGGCCAAATCCATTTCCCTTTGAGTAAGACGACTTTCAGGTTTACGGGCTGGACCCTCAAATAATTCTGAAAATCCCCCATTTGTCATCGTGAGACCCGCACAATAATTAAAATACTTCATGTTCATTTTGAAGGAACCGTCTTCTTTAAGGTCAATTAAATGATCATAAATTTTTTGGACATATTTTGGTTCTCCGTAAGGAGCAAGGCCCATCACTTTATACTCCCCAGAATTCACTTTGAATCCCGTAAAATAGGTGAAGGCGGAATAGAGAAGACCCAAGGAATGAGGAAAATGTAATTCTGAGATGATTTTAATTTTGTTATCCACTCCCACACCGAAAGAAGAAGTGGCCCATTCACCCACTCCATCCATGGTTAAAAATGCGGCCCTCTTGAATGGAGAAGGAAAATAGGCTGAAGCTGCATGGGATTCATGATGCTCAGGAAAAAGCACCTTGCCTTTGTATCCTATTTCTTTCTCGATCAGATCTGGAATCCAAAGCTTTTGTTTGAGCCAAAGGGGAATGGCCTTGATGAAGGCAGGCAATCCCCTGGGGGCATAAGCCAGATGCGTCTCTAGAATCCGATTAAACTTGATAAATGGTTTATCATAAAAAGCAACATCATCTAGCTGGTCAACAGCAATACCCGCCTCTTTCAAACAATACCGCACGGCATGAGCCGGAAAGCCAGCATCATGCCTTTTGCGCGTGAAACGTTCCTCCTGGGCAGCAGCGATGATTTGACCATCTCTTAAGAGACAGGCTGCAGAATCATGATAGTAAGCTGAGATGCCTAGAGTGTTTATTCTCTTACCTTTCCCCTAAAATGTTACAATTTTTTCAACCTCTAACAACCTTATACCGCCGAATTCGCAAGAAAATTCTCTCCCTTCTTCGTAATCACATAACGCTGTTTTGGACTTTGAGGAGATCGCGGGTCCGTCATGGCCAAGAGCCCTTCTTTGAACAAGGGACGTAGATATTTTTTCATAAAATTCTTTCGGTCTCTGAATCTCATCAACTTCAACATCTGTCGAATTGTCCTCGGCTCGGCGCAAAAAGTTAATAACTTATA
>JACPWU010000010.1 GCA_016196885.1 Chlamydiota bacterium
CCGGCAGAAAAACCTACCTTGCTGGGTGAGGAGGGACAGGACCCGCCTCCTCTTAAAAGGACACACTTTTAAATACAGCATCTGCTTGTGCTCGAGGTCAGGTCTTGCAATCACACATTCACCTCCCCCCTGGCCACCGTCACCGCTTGACCCCTCAAGTAGACACGATCGCCCGCGACCCTGACTCCCACAAAGCCACCGCGACTGGAAGTCTGATAGCCCATCAATTCATTTTTGCCTAATCTTTTCTTCCAAAAAGGGCCCAAACAACAATGCGCTGACCCCGTCACAGGATCTTCTAGAATTCCCACGCGGGGTCCAAAACACCGAGACACAAAATCATATTTTTGCGAAGAAGAAAGACTTGTCACGATCACCACGCGTGTTTCAACTTGAGCCAAAATAGAAAAATCGGGTTTTAAATTTCTCACCGATTCTTCAGAGTCCAATTCCACCAAATAATCCATGCGATTTCGACCTACGTATTTGGGCTTTACCCCCAATCCTTTGATCAGAGAAGCCGGGGCTTGGGCAAGAGATTCTTTCTCCGCGGGAAAATTCATTTCAATCCAAGCATCTTTTTTAAAAGCCGTTAAAAGCCCGCTTCTTGTTTGAAAACGAGCCTCTTCATAAGATGCCAAAATTTTTTCCTCCCACAGAACATGCGCACTGGCCAAGGTGGCATGACCGCAAAGATCCACCTCTACTTGAGGCGTAAACCAACGCAAACGATAAACGTCTCCTTCTTGCCAAAGAAAGGCCGTTTCAGACAAATTCATTTCTCGAGCCAAACTCTGCATCCACTTTTCTTCTCGAGCCTCATTTAAAATACAAACCGCAGCGGGATTGCCCTGAAAAGGCTGGCTTGCAAAGGCATCGACATGGAATATTTTGATCATACAAGTTACTTTGAATAGAGTTTGTTCTTACGCAGAAATTTCATACATTCTTGAAGAGGTATTACTTCTATTTTTTCTCGTAAAAGATAACTTTTAGTCCCGGGATAAATGACAGCCATTCTATCCAGTTTCAAATCTTCGAAGGCAATCGCCATAGACTTTGTTAAAGAAGGTGCATCGCCATATTTAAATTCAAACCCGTATCTTTTTCCATTCCTGATTAAAAATAAATCCAATTCCGTCCCCGCATGCGTCTTATAGTAATAGGCATCTTTTTCGGCCCTTGTGAGTCGAATGATTTCTTCAAGCGCAAAACCCTCCCAAGAAAATCCCAGTTTTGGATGAGACTGGACTTCCCTCTTTCGTTTGAGACCGAGCAAGGCATGCAAAAGGCCAGAATCCCTGAGGTAAATTTTAGGGGCCTTGACAAGCCTCTTGCCCACATTTTCAAACCAGGGATGAAGTTGTCGGATCATAAAAGCACCTGTTAGAATATCCAAATAGCGATGGGCCGTACTTTCCTGCGTTCCCAAAGAACGTCCTAAATCAGAGGCATTCCAGATTTGTCCATGAAAATGAGCCATCATGGTCCAAAATTGACGCAGGGCGGAAGACGGAATGCGAATTCCCAACTGGGGAATGTCTTTTTCCAGAAAAGATTGAATAAAATTGAGACGCCACGAAAAACTTTGTTCTTCTGTTTTTGCAAGAAAAGAGTTTGGAAAACTCCCCCGCAACCAAAGTGTCTCCAAGGGATGGCCCCTCACTTCTGTAAAAAGAAAACCTCCCATCTCAATGTAAGCCACTCTTCCAGCCAAGGACTCTGAAACACCGCGAACCAAATCAGGAGAGGCACTCCCCAAAATCAAAAATCTGGTAGAAAGAGGCTTGCGATCCGCAAGCACCCTCAACAAAGGGAAAAGAGAGGGTTCTCTCTGGAATTCATCAATCACGACCAACCCCTTTAAACCTTCCAACGCCAACTTTGCAATGTCCGGTTTCAGGGGATGATCCGGATCTTCAAGGTCAAAATAATTTCCTTTTTGAGATTGGTAGATGGCCTTTGCCAACGTCGTTTTCCCACATTGGCGTGGCCCCAAGAGAAGAGTCACAGGATAATGACGAAGCGAGTCGAGAACAGATTCTGCTAAAAAAGCCCTGTCTATCATCCTTGAAATCTACCATATAGACTGGTCATTTTCAAGGATCATTTTCATGAGGTTTTTTCTCTTTTCCAGGCACGATATATTCCTCTTTCACATCCTCTCTAAACAACTTCAGGGGAATCGTCACCTCCTGAAATCCCATCGCATAGGGAGCGACTTGATAAGGGGCAAATATAACTTTCAAGCCTTTTGAAACCCAATTCCAACTTTTGTAATTTCTAAATTGGGGAGCCGTTCCTTTTTTAACCATGTCTTGGGGCATGCCCTTTTTCTTCAAAAGTTTTTTCTCACAATATTCGGAAATCTTTTTTAAACCTTGATCGGGATTTTTAAAAATATCTTTTAAAGATAAGACCTTTGCCTTTTTTAAATCATAATTCATCGAAAAAGAATCATGGTTGGGATGGATGGCCCCCGCGTTATAAAGATCCGCCCGAAATAGAAGACTGAGAAAATGACTTTGAGCGTTCATCACTTCGTATTTTATTTCCAGAGTTGACAAAGACTGTGTCTCTTTCACATCGTTCAGAGACGATTTAAATTGATTGATGAATTTTAGAATTTTGACATTTATCCCATTGTTAAATCTTTGCGTCTTTCGTCCTTGAGGTCCGACAAGAACGGGAAATACAACCTTCAATGAATAGCTCTCTGTGCGCTCTTCTCGTTCTTGGGAGACGAGATGATATTTTTTAGAGAGCATTATTTTGGTTGAATCAGCAGTTTTTTCTAAAGAAAGAGTTTCTGTCTTGACACCTTTACCAGAGCATCCACTGTTCAAACACACAGTTAAAATCAATAGATAGAAATATTTTTTCATCATTCTCCTAAGAGAGTCCATAGTCCATGGTCAACAGTCCATGGATAAAAACATTATAAACCATCGACCATCGACTGTGGACTATCGACTGTATTTCTCAACTTGGATTTCGTTTTTCTTCACGCCGGCCTTCGACCTGCATTAAAAATGATTCTGACGAAGGTCAATTTGCTGTCCCCCCACCCCCTTTGTCAAAAGAAATTTCAAAACGCCTCATGAAAAAATTTAAAGCCTCTGGACACTTAACGTTCCTGATAAACGGTTGTCTGGGGATGAAACTCACTCCATCCCAACCACCATTGCCGATCCACATTCAATCGAGCTAAAGCCCGATCTGTTCCTGAAAGGGACTGACCCAAAGAATCCCAACGCATCGTCCGATCTTGACTCCTGATCTGACCGGCCTCATAAAGCAATTCATCGTCTCTCAAAAAAGCTCGAACCGTATCTGCTGGTTCATCATAAAAAATGGTGAGAGATAAATCCCCTAAAACATCATTGACTAGAATTTTTTTTCTGAGCACCTCCAATGAATAGGCTCTGGATAAAGCCCCCAAAGAAATCCCCGCCACCTCCTCATGCATATCCAGCGCCTGATTCTTTGGGCTCAAACCAGGACTTGTCGCAAGAGGCGCGATATGTTCCAAAATCCAACACATCCAACTCTTTGGAATTCTTCCATGAAAGGGACGATCCGGCGGGTCTATTGCCAAAAAAGTTTTGGGATTGTTTTTTTTCCAAACACCCCATCGAATCTGCTCCCCACCTAAAAATTCCAACTGTTCTCCCTTTAAAGGACCGTAGAGAGCTTCACCCGTCGCCTGCTGCCAAAGTGTTTTTGTCTCGCGATCTCTCATAATAAGATTTCGCCGCCAAACCCCCTGAACTTCGAAATGAAGAACCTTCCCTTTCACAAGATTTGAATAAATCATGGGACTTCGACACGCCCCACAATAGGAAACCAGAATGGGAGTTTCCCCCAAAGTGTCATGCACCAGATGACGCGGCAGAACCATCTCTCGAAGGGGCCAGGCACAGGCTTCACCCTTCCATTCTAAACCGATGACCCCCTCTTCCGACACCTCCAAAGAAACGATATGCAAGGGATGATCCAACGCCACAAAAACTTTTGAAAACACAAAAAAAATTCCAAGACCACACCAAAAAAATACGATCCCAAGCGCTATCCCCGTTCCCCAACTTGGAAAAAGAAAAAAGGCCGTGAGTGTCATGGCTAAATCAAGACCCAGCGTCACCCATCGAAACAAATGATAATGTGCAATCGGGAAAAGCCCCAATCTTGGGAAAAATGTACTCCAATAAGGGGCATGCACTCCTAAAAATCCTAAAATTGTGCTTAAAAAAATCAAAAGTGCTATCATGATTTCCTATTATAGGGATTTGTAAAAAAATAACATTGGAAAATAAAAATGCGAGGCATACTTTACAGTATGTTGAGCATGGCCGACCGAGTCTGCACGGAGAGACGAGGCGGAATCGGAGAAGAGCAGCAGAAATGTGATGAGAAACATACATGACTTTCAGTCACAAAGGGGGATGAAAATCACCCTTGTAGTCGCCCCATTTATGGGGCTGCCCGATGAATCGGGCGACTACAAGTCATCATAACTTATTGTATAAGAATAACTAAAGACTATTTTTCAGATGAAATGCGGGCTAGTCCAAAAGCTTTGGGACTCTGATATCCATGAAGCACGTCTCCTGGCCTGTTTTATAGATGACTGGAGACACGTTACCGAAAAACAAAAGGGCCATCGTTCTAGCCGAAAAAATTCAAAACCTGCGAAATGGATCGCGCGAGATGCGCTCCGCGAACTGAGAGATCCAAAGAAAATTCGTTAAAGCTCTACCTTTTCCTCTCCAAAATTTTCAAAAGTTAAAAATCTTATTTCACATCCTTCATATTCTAAAACGCCCGTCTGACTTTCGTTGACTACAAACGCCTTTTTCACCTGAGGATAACGCAAGAGAAAACGCCTCATTCCTCCTGGAATTTTTAAATGGGGAAGATGACTTTTAACCTCTATAGGAATAGGTTTTCTATTTTCAAGCAGAATAAAATCTACTTCATCCCCTTCCTTTGTCCTCCAAAATTTAATCTCCCTATTGGGCTTCATCAAGCTCTGAAGCTTTAAGAAAACAAAAGTTTCATGTAAAACCCCTTTATCCGAACGGCCTTGCACGCCAGAAAAATCCCTTAAAATGGCATTTCGAATTCCTAAATCATAAAGATAAGCTTTACAAGATTTTTTAAGTTCATTGCCAAGATTATTGGAAAAACTGTAAATCCTAAAGCATGTAAACGTTTGTTCCAAAATATCCAAATAGCGATTGACCCCCTTGGAACTCATCTTTACTTCATCGGCCAAGGCATGAACCGATAAAAGAGACCCTTGATTTTGTGCTAAAAGATAAAGAAGATGATTAAAAGCTCGAATGTTTTCTTCTTTCACCAGAGACTTTACATCTTTCAGAATATAAGCGCTCAGAAGCTCTGTTAAAATTTTCTGTTTTCTTGCTTCTGAAGAAGCATGTGTCAAGCCCGGCATTCCTCCATAGATAAGATATTGTCCCAAAGGAAATTCATGGAAATGAATTGTCATCTCAGCATATTCAAGCGGATAAATTTGGAAAAGCATTCTTCTTCCCGCCAAACTTTCTTTTAAATGCTTATGGATTTCGAGAGAAGAAGATCCAGAACAAAATAATTTCACCTTTGCACCGGAGTCATAAACTGCTTTTAAAATCTTGGAGGCATGGGCGATATACTGAAATTCATCTATGAAAACAACATCCCCCGAATTCTTAATTTTCTCAACAATTTCGGCATCAGAACGATTGAACTCAGCCGTGACTTGAGGTTGCTCGAGATCATAAAAAGAGGTTCGATATCCTTTTTTGCAAACCCACTCTTCCAAAGTTTTTAGAAGCGTGGTTTTGCCGACTTGGCGAGGCCCCAGAAGAATATCAATTTCTGGTTGAGAAATTTCTTGTTCTAACTCCTTTAAAACAAAGCGATTAAGCATAGATATAACTTATTTTACCTTTTAGGTCAAAAAAGTCAACTCCTATCAGACCTCACTCAACATCCGCCAAAAGAGCACTTAAACAACTCTCTTTCATGGTTCCACTCCCCCTGAAATCCCGATCCTGACCCAAGGGAGTCATTTTCTTTAACGTTCGTTCTGTTTGAAAGGCTCCTTTTTTTACCCAAGCTTTTAAAAGACCCAAAGACACCGTGCTCAAATTGGTTGCCACAAAGAGATATCCTTGGGGATTCAAAACCTGAACGGCCTGTCGAATCAATTCAGAAAAATTTTCTCTCACAGAAAAAATTTTATTTTCAAATCTTGAAAATGAAGGTGGGTCTAAAATCACAACATCGAAAAAATAATTTCTCCGAATGGCCCTCTTCAAATATTCGTTCGCGTCTTTTCTCACGAACTCACCTTCGGAAAAATGGATGTTATTCAATTCGTAATTTTTTTGTCCCCATTCCAAAAATTTTTGACTCACATCCACATTCGTGACTTCCCGTGCCCCGAAGGCTCTTGCATAAACGCCGAAAGATGAGGTGTATGCAAATGTATTCAAGACGCTTTTCCCCTTCGCAAGCCCCCCAACCCTTTTACGATTTTCCCGCATGTCTAAGAAAAGTCCTGTATTGAGGTGATCGTCTAAATCTACTAAAAATCGGAGTCCATTTTCTGTCACCACAGTCTTTGAAATAGTTTGAGCAAAGGTGAGATTTTCATAAATAGCTCGCGTTTTCTCTGGAGAGCCATCTTTAAAAACCAAATATTGAGGATTGAAACAATTCAAAAGAAAATCCCGAATGGCCTCCAGTTGGGCATTCCAAGCAGGATCAAACACCTTTACTAAAAAATGCCTGACATATTGATCTATCGTGAGTCCGGGAAGGCCATCACCTTTCCCATTTACCAAACGGACGGCGTTAGTCGATTGAAAAAGCTTTTTACGCTTTTCAAAGGATCGTTCGAGAAGATTGAAAATTCTTTCTCCCTGCATCACAACCTCAAGAATCGTGTTTATCTTGAAAAAATCCTCTCATTTCTTTTGACTAAACAGATATTATGAGATAATTTTTGAGGAACGTCATGAAAAACAATCATTTTTCAAGTCTGGCTGAGTTTTTGAGTCCCGAGACCATTGGGCTGGATTTAAAGACCTCGACCCAAGAAGAAGCCATCAAAGAAATGATCGCTTCTCTTGAGAAGGCGGCCTTGGTTACTGACCGCACGGCCGTTCTAGAAGCCATTTTAATGAGGGAACGTCTGGGCTCGACCGCCTGCGGCGCAGGCGTAGCTATTCCCCATGCGAGAATCCCAGGGCTCAAAACACTTTCGGTATCATTGGGTATTTCAAAAAAGGGAATTCCTTGCGAAGCCTCCGATCACCAACCTGTCAAAATTTTCTTTCTCATCGTCGGACCTCAGGAAAACCCGGACCTTTATCTCAAGGTGCTCTCTCAAATTGTAAGAATGGTCAAAGAAGAAGAATGGCGAAATGCACTCCTGGAATGTACAACCCCCCAGGAAGTTCTTTCCTTGATTCAAACCCAACCGGTATAAATTCAAAACATAAATAGAAAAGTGGCAACGGAAAGATAGGTAAACGTGCTCACAAAATCGGCACAGAAGGTGATGAGGGGCCCTGTGGCAGTCGCAGGATCAATTTCTAATTTCTCAAAAATGAAGGGCTCCAGCGCCCCCATGATAGAGGCCGCCATAATAGAGGCAAACATCCCCAGACCCACAACGGCTGAAAACCGCCAGCCAAATTGAATTCCATAAATCAGATGCGAGGCAAGGCCTGTCCCTGACCCGTAAAGAAGCCCCAAGAAAAATCCCACACAGATTTCCTTCAAGATGACTTCCCTGCGACTCAAGGACCGAATCTCACCGGTCGCAAGACCGCGCACCACCGCTGTCGCCGTCTGCGACCCCACATTCCCCCCCATGGCTGCAATGAGGGGCATGAAAGACGTCAGGCCTATCACCTTGGCCAGGGTTCCCCTGAAATGATTCACCACCCAACCCACTGCAAAATATCCGAGACACGTGACAATCAACCAGGGGAAACGCGTCTTCGTGATAAAAAAAATGGACCTGGAAAGAAGCCCCGCTTGCGTTCCCGCCATTTTTGCAAAATCTTCTTCTGTTTCTTGCTCAATGACTTTAAAAATATCTCTCACGAGCAAAATACCCAACATCCTTCCTTCCTGACTCACCACCGGCGCCGACGTCAGTTTATATTTTTTGAAGAGATTCGAGGCCTCTTCCTGATCGGACTCAGGATTTAACTGATGAATTCTCTTCTCCATCATCTGATCAACTTTCATGCCCCGTGGAGCGACGATGATTTTCTTTAACGGGACTTGGCCGACCAATCGTTCAGAGGCATCTGCAACATAAATGGTCTCCAAATAAATTTCATCCACATGCCGAAGCCGCGTGTTCACCCGAATGCGTTCCAAGGCCTCCTGCGTGGTCCAATCCTTGTGAATCGTAATGAAGCGCGTCCTCATCAAGCTCCCGACAGACTTCTCAGAAAATTGCAAAGAGGGAGTCACTGAATCTGCCTGCGCTTTTTTAAGAAGGCCCAAAAAGCGATGCACCACCTTTTCAGGAAGCTCCCGAATCAATTGAGAAGTCTCAGAAGCCTGAAGATTTCCCAAAAGCGATTGAACACTGCTGTCTCGAAGCCCGTCCAGAAGAGCCTGCTGCTCTTCAACTTCTAACTCCTCAAAAAGCTGAGACTCTAGCCTCCGCGGCAAAAGCCTAAAAATCACGGACTGCTCTTCACGCGACAGGGCCTGCCACCCCTCTGCCAAATCCACGGGATCTACTTGGGTCAAAAAATGCCGTAAAGATTTATAATCGCGTAGAGTGATCATCTCTTTAATTTCAGGCAAAAAAAGTGGAAAAAAATTAATTTTGGACATCCGATTCCTGATTCCTATAAAAGCTACGTAAAATCATAACACGATTTTAGCCAAAGATAACTTCATAAACGACCCTTTTCATTTGTTTTTCCAACGTTCAAGCCCAGAAATCCCTTTTGTAAAAAATCCAGTAAGAAATCCAGGAAAACCAAATTCTTTGAGTTTGTCCTTAACTCGGTTTTTCATTTCATCCACCGTAATATTGGGCAAAGTAAATTTGCCTCTTTCGTAGCAATGAGAGCAATACATCTGGCTCTTGCTCCCATCTGTATTCGTTCCCCCGCCCTTTTCATCACGCTTAAGAGGCATCCCACAGCTTTGACAATTCTTGTATGATTTTTCCATAGGGTGAAAGACTCCTTTCCTATCATGGTAAGATGAAGAACATACTATTTTAGAGAGGTATAAAAATTGGTTTGGCTTATCTTCCTCGTTTAGGCATTCGATAGCATTTTAACGATCGTGGTCCAGTTCCGCGTCGTAGCTGAAACTCCCATCTCTTTTTCAATCCACTGATTGGGGAAACCGAATCTTCCATTTCCAAAAGCCAATCCTAAACTGAACACCGTTTGATTCTTAATTTCTAAAACCTCAATGTCCTTTTTGGGAGAAAGAAACGGAAGTTTCAATTTACTTTTTGGCTCACAAGACAAGAAAGTAACATACCTCTTCGCCAAAACATCTTCTCTAATTTTTCGAAAAGGATTCTTATTAATCATATCTTCCAGTTCTTCCATTGTCCGTAAGAAAACACTGACTTCACCCCCTGCCAAAGAACAAAGCTCCTTTTCA
>JACPWU010000016.1 GCA_016196885.1 Chlamydiota bacterium
AACGCTTGCCACCTCTGTATTACCGCGGCTGCTGGCACAGAGTTAGCCGTGGCTTCCTTTGGGGTTAATGTCAAAATCGCGCGTTATTCACGCACGACATTTCCTCACCCCTGACAGCAGTTTACAACCCGAAGGCCTTCGTCCTGCACGCGGCGTCGCATATTCACCCTTTCGGGCATTGATAAAGATCCTCGACTGCAGCCTCCCGTAGGAGTCTGGCCAGTGTCTCAGTGCCAGTGTGGCTGACCATCCTCTCAGACCAGCTACCCGTCTTAGCCTTGGTGAGCCATTACCTCACCAACAAGCTGATAGGCCGCGAGCTCCTCCCCAAACGACAGGCCTTACGGTCCCTGCCTTTAACCTGAAAAAGATGCCTTTCTCAAGTGTCATCTGGTATTAGCCCCGCTTTCGCGGGGTTATCCTCAATTCGGGGGTAGATTGCTCACGTGTTAATCACCCTTTCGCCACTCCCCATTCTAATGTATTGCTACACTAGGACGGATCGTTCGACTTGCATGCCTAATCCACGCCGCCAGCGTTCGTTCTGAGCCAGGATCAAACTCTCCGAAACAAAATTTGTTCTTCATTGCTGAAGAAACCGTTTCAGAGTTTGATAACTCAATTACTACTTACTGAATGTACCGCACTATTCAATTTTCAAAGAGCGAATGTTTCCCACTGTGAAAAGTGGGGTGATGATATGACACATCCCCTTTTCTGTCAAGCAGGAAGTGAAGAAAATTCAACTTTTTTTATCTTTCTTTTTCCGACCTTTAAAATGAGGTCTTTTTCCAAAACGACATGCCTGTTTTCATCCGTCACTTTTTCACCATTAATCGCAACGGAACCCTGTTGAATGGCTCTCCTAGCGTCACTGCCAGAATCTGCGAGACCAGCTTCCTGTAATAATTTGACAAGCCAAACGTCTTTCCCCTTTCTCTGGGAACTGACAAAAAAAACCTCAATTTCTGTGGGCAATTCTTTTTTCGAAAACACCCTTTCGAATTCTTCTTGAGAGTGCTGGGCTTCTTTTAACCCATGAAATTGGGTCACAATTTTTCGACCCAGCTCTTTTTTTATTTCCATCGGATTGAGATGCCTTTCCTCCATCTCTTTTTTAAATTTTGAAATTTTCTCTTCTTCTACGTCCGTCAAGAGCTCTAAATATCGAACCATCAAAGCATCCGGAATGGACATGATTTTTCCAAACATTTCTTTTGGAGAATCATTGACTCCAATAGCATTGCCCAAACTTTTACTCATTTTCATTTTTCCATCTAAACCTTCTAAGAGCGGAAGCGTCATCACTACTTGAGGCTCTTGATTCCAGATCCTTTGAAGGTCCCTTCCAACCAAAAGATTGAAGGTCTGATCGGTGCCTCCAAGCTCCACATCCGATTTGACCATGACAGAGTCATAGCCCTGAACCAGGGGATACAAAAATTCTAAAATGGATATGGTTTTTTTCTCTCGATAACGAATCGCAAAATCATCCCTCTCCAGCATACGAGCCACGCTGTATTGGGATGCAAGTTTAATCACATCCGAGAACATCATTTTTCCAAACCATTCGCTGTTAAAATGAACCTCTGTTTTATCCTTGTCTAAAATTTTAAAGACCTGTTCTTGATAAGTTTTTGCGTTTTCCAACACCTTCTCATGCGTTAAAATGGGCCGGGTCTTGGATTGACCCGAAGGATCTCCGATGGTCGCTGTAAAGTCTCCAATGATAAAAACAACCGTGTGACCCATGTCCTGAAATTGTCTCAATTTACGAAGACCCACGGTATGTCCCAAATGAATATCTGGGGCAGAGGGATCTGCTCCATACTTGATTCTAAGAGGTTTGCGAGTGGTGGCAGAAGCTCTCAACTTCTTCTCAAGCTCTTCTTCCGAGATGAGATCAGCAATGCCGCGTTTTAAGATATCGAGAGCGTTTTGCATAAAAAGATAGGGCCAAGGGTCAAAGGTCAAGGGTCAGGAAAAAATCTTCCATTTCTTGACCCTTGACCCTTGCCGCTTGACCCTGTTTTTTTGACCCTGCTTTTTAAGCTTTAGACTTCTTAGAAGAGGCACCCATCTCCTCAAGGTCTTTCATGCTGAGGGCAATTCTTCTCTCGGCCTGTTCAACTCGAAGGATAATGGCCTTGACCCCCTCCCCTTCTTTAACCACATCCTCAATTTTCTTGAAATCGCGACGTGTCAATTGAGAAATATGGATCAGGCCTTCAATCCCACCCTCAAGCTCTACAAAGGCTCCGAAGCCAGTGACCTTGGTGACTTTTCCTTCAATGATCTCACCTGGCTTATACTGCTCAGGCAAATGAACCCAAGGATCTTCTTTGAGCTCTTTAACACTTAAGGAAACCTTTTTATTTTCTGCGTCAACGGACAGGACTACAGCCTCTACTTCATCTCCCTTTTTCAAAACCTCAGAGGGATGGTTGATTTTTCGCGTCCAGGAAAGATCCGAGATGTGAATCAGTCCATCGATGCCAGGCTCAATTTCCATAAAGGCGCCATAAGCAACCAAATTACGAATTAAACCCTTCACGCGAGTGCCCTGGGGATATTTCTGAGCAATGACGTTCCAGGGATTCAGTTCTGTTTGTTTGACTCCTAAAGAAAGCTTTTTATTGGTAGGATCAATTTCAAGAACCACCGCCTCAATTTCATCATCCAGTTTCAAGATTTCAGAAGGGTGATTAATCCTTTTAATCCAGGAAAGCTCTGAAATATGAAGAAGCCCCTCGATTCCCTTTTCCAGTTCGATAAAGCCACCGTAGGGAACAATGTTCACCACACGCCCTTTCACTTTTTTGCCGACTGGATATCTTTCTTCGGCCTTATCCCAGGGGCTGGGCTGAAGCTGCTTTAATCCCAGAGAAACTCTTTCTTTCTCTTTGTCAAAATCTAGAATCAAAACCTGAACCTCATTGCCCACGGACAAAATCTCTGAAGGATGATTGATTCTCCCCCAACTCATGTCTGTGATGTGAAGCAGTCCGTCAATACCATTTAAATCAACGAAGGCTCCGAAATCCGTGACATTTTTGACAATGCCTTTTCGAACCTCTCCCACTTTAATTTGTTCCAGGAGCTTACTGCGTCCCTCCTTGCGATGCTCTTCTAAGAGTTCTCGTCTAGAAAGAATGACATTTCTTCTTTCGAGATTAATTTTGATCACCTTGAAGGTATAAACCTTGCCCAAATACTGATCGAGAGAAATGTCGCGTAGCGGCTTGACATCAATTTGAGAGGCAGGCAAAAACGCCTCCATTCCAATGTCTACCATGAGGCCGCCCTTGACCTTTTTACAGACGCGGCCATCCACAGTTTGGCCTTCCTTACACGAGGCCATGATGCGTTCCCAACCCAAAACTTTATCTGCTTTTTGCTTGGAAAGAACGACGACCCCTTCATCATTCTCTTTTGCTTCTAAATAAACTTCAATCACATCCCCAAGTTTAGGAATACCCCCTGAACGAAATTCTTCGAGGGGAATAAGGCCCTCAGATTTGTAGCCGATATCCACCAAGACTTCTTTGTTGCGAATATCAATCACAGTTCCCTTGACAATCTTTTCCTCTTCAAGGTCTTTAAAAGTGCTTTCGTATAATTTCTTAAAGTCTTCTCCTCCAATAAGTTGTTCCTTTTCTTCTGTATTCACCATGTCTACCTTTTTCTCCTCATTCTGGGGCTTACCCATATTATTCCTCGACTTAAGTCTGAGTAAGGTATCATTGGCCTAAAAGCTTGTCAAATACTTAATTGCAGCCTGTTTTTTAAATTCTTAATGCTGTCCATCACTTGATTGCTAATTGTTTGGTAAATTTCCTCGCTCCCCTTTTTCTGATAAAGCTCTTGAAAATCAAGACGAGTGCCTATCATGACCCTCAATTTTTTAAATCTGGGCCATTTGCTGCCCTTGGGTAAGATTTGATGAGCACCCTGAATATAAATGGGGACAACGGGCGCTTGACTTTTGTGTGCGATGAATCCGACGCCCATTTTGGCTTCTTGAAGTTCTCCATCCAAACTTCGCGTCCCTTCCGGAAAAAGAATCAGGGCCTGCCCCCCTTTGAGAAGACGAATCGCCTGTTTCAAGCTTCCGGGAGTGGGCTCATCTCGATCTACAGGAATGCAATTCCAAAGTTTAAAGAGAAGATTTGCCAGAGGGTGTCGCATGAGAGAGGACCTTGCAAAATAATACATTTTCCGAAAAGAGGAGGTCCCAACAATGGGTGGATCTAAAAAGCTAGAATGATTGGCGGCCAGAATACAAGCGCCTTTCTTAGGAATATTTTCTTTTCCATAGACGCTGCGTCGAAAAAGGACATCATAAATAAACCTGAAGCTAAAATAGCCCCAGCGGTAAACAAGAATGTTAATGATGCGATAAAATGAGGATGCCATGTTTACTTAAGAACTTTTCCTGCCTTCTCAAAAAAAGAAAGAAGAGAAAACGGATCTCCCTTGTTTATTTTTTTCTCGAGTTGGGAAATTTGATTTAAAAACTCATGAAGTGCTACCTTTAGATAAGCTTGGTTTAAAGAGGAAATCTCTGCCCATAATTTTGGGGAACTGTGAGCAATCCGCGTCATGTCCCGCCAGGCCTCCCCTGCCAAGCCTAAATAATCCCTTTTCCCAGATAATGTTTTGGCTAAACAAAAAGAAAGGAGGTGGGGTAAATGACTGATATAGGCAAAAATTTTATCATGTTCTTCTGCAGATTTAACCACGGGAGTCATTTTTAATTTTTTCCAAAAGCGAATTGATTTTTGAAGGGTCTCGCCAGAAGTGTGGGTATCCGGAGTCAAGATGCAAACAGCCTTTTCAAATAAATTGGCCCGCGCGGCGTCCGGGCCCTTTTTTTCTGAGCCCGCAATGGGGTGGGCCCCCATATACTGAACTTTTCTCCCCAATATCTTTCGATAAGACTGCATCACCTCCCCTTTGACACTGACTACATCTGTCACGATTTGCTTTTTAGAAAGAAAGGGCGAGATTTTTTTTAGAAGATTTTCTACGGCCGAGGGGGGAACAGCAAGGATAATCCAATCGCAATCTAAAACACCCTGAACAACATCTGTCGTGGCAACGTCGGCCATCTTTTTATTCAAGATTTTTTTGATGTCACGGGAATGATGGACAACGCCAATCACTTTTGTTACGGAGGCGTTTTTCTTTAGAGACAGAGCCAATGAAGCACCGATGAGGCCCATGCCGATGATACATATTTTGTCTTTTTTTAAAGTCATAGATGCACTTATCGCGTTCAAAGGTTTAAAGGTTCAAAAGTTCAAAGGAGGGAAAGCTTTTAAACCTTTGAACTTTTGAACCTTTGAACTTGTTTTTAGATGAACTTGCTTTTAAATTTCTCTCCCCACTGCATGCGCAACGGGCTTTAATTCTTCCATCAACTTTACAAACATGCTGGGATAAAGAGATTGAGCTCCATCTGAAAGAGCTTTTTCTGGGCAGTTGTGCACTTCCAAAATAAGACCATCCGCTCCGCAAGCAACGGATGCCTTGGCCATGGGAGGAATTAAATCACGTTTACCCGTTCCATGGCTGGGGTCTGAAATGATCGGAAGATGACTGAGCGACTTGATTAAGGGAATGGCACTTAAATCCAATGTGTTTCGAGTCATGTCCTCAAAGGTGCGAATCCCTCGTTCGCAAAGAATCACATTTGGGTTTCCATTGCTCAAAATGTATTCCGCGGCCATTAAATATTCTGTGATGGTGGTCATCATTCCCCGTTTTAGAAGAACGGGTTTTTTCGATTTTCCCACTTCCTTTAAGAGATTGAAATTTTGAACATTTCTAGCACCCACTTGAAGAATATCGGCAAATTCTTCAAAGGCTTCAATGTCGCGGGTGTCCATAATTTCTGTGCAGACGGGCATCCCTGTTCTTTCACGGGCCTCTGCCAAAATTTCCAAACCATGGCGACCTAATCCCTGAAAGGCATAAGGCGAAGTTCGAGGTTTATAAGCCCCGCCTCTTAAAATGGTGGCGCCCCCTTTTTTGACTTCATCGGCAATTTCAAACATCATTTTTTTATTTTCAACCGAGCAAGGGCCCGCAATCGCAACGACACGTCTTGCACCAATTTTCACTCCCCTGACATCTACGACAGTATCTTCTTTCTTAAATTCTCGACTGACCAGTTTGAAAGGTTTGAGAATCCGAACAACGGATTCCACTCCTTCTAGGGCCTCCACATGAGGCTTGGCTTTAAGCACGTTTTCTTCAGAACCAATCACGCCCACAATGGTTCTCTCGACCCCATGGCTGACCACAGCCTTCAGGCCATGCTCTTCCAATAATTGAATGACGTGCTCTTTTTGTTCTTGAGAGATATTTATTTTTAAGACAATGATCATTTTAACCCTTTCTAGCGTTCAGCGCATAGCGTACAGCGGATAGTTTATAAGGAGTTGTTTTTTTCCTGACCTCTGAACGCCATACGCTGTACGCTCATTTATTAAATGGATAACTCCCCAAAATTTTTAGAAAATGACAATGTTTTTCCAGGGATTTCAATGCAGACTTCACATGGGCATCATCCTGATGCCCGATTAAATCAATGTAAAAATAGTATTCCCAAGCTTTCTTTTTAGAAGGGCGAGATTCAATTTTGGTTAAATTGATGTGATGTTTTTTGAAGGGGACCAGCATTTCATAAAGGGCCCCGACTTTATCCCGGACAGAGAAGAGAATGGAGGTTTTGTCGCGGCCGGTACGCTTGGCTGCGTGAGTTCCCACTATCAAAAAGCGGGTGACATTGGTTTGAAAATCTTCCACGCCTTCTCTTTGAATGCGAATGGGATAATATTGGGCAGCCAGACTGCTTGCAAGCGCTGCTGCACCTTTTTCTTTTGAAGCCACTTCAGCCGCACGTGAAGTGCTGGAGGCACTGATTTGATCTGCATGAGGTAAATGCTCTTTAAGCCATAGCCGGCATTGACCAAAAACTTCTGGTTTTGAATAAACTTTTTTAATTTGATTCAAGGAGCTGTTAGATAAAAGAGAGTGATTGATTTTAAGAAGAACCTCTGAGCAAATTTTAAGGTCGGAATCAATGAACATGTCCAGCGTATGGGTTACAGCACCGTCTGTTGAATTTTCAATGGGGACGACTCCATAGTCCGCTCTTCCTTTTTCTACTTCGAAAAACACGTCTGAAATATTTTCAAGGGGGACATATTCCACAGAAGCGCCAAACTTTTGAATGGACGCCTGATGCGTAAAAGTCGCCATGGGGCCTAAATAAGCCACGCGAAGCCCCTTTTCAACAGCGAGCGCGGCCGACATGATCTCACGAAAGATAGCCTTGAGAGATCCTCGAGGCAAGAGAGAGTCTTTTGTATGGGCTAAAATGTTTTCATAAACATTCATTTCCCTCTCTGGAGAATAAATGTTTTGACCCTGTTTGATCTTTTGATGCCCAATATCCAAGGCAAGTTGAGTTCGTTCATGGATGAGGGCAACCAATTTGCGATCAATACAATCAATTTTGCTGCGCAACTTCTTTAAGTTCATGGCTCACCTTGTGAGATGTGACGTGCCGTAATTCTTCCCTCTGAGGTAAATCGTCCAAACTTTTTAATCCAAAATAATCCAGAAATCTTTCTGTGGTGACATAAAGAAAGGGATGCCCCATGATGTCTTTTTTTCCCTGAGTTCGAACGAGGCCCTTTTCAATCAACTTTTTTAGAACGCCATCCACATTCACGCCACGAATTCCTTCAATCTCAACCTTCGTGATGGGCTGACGATAGGCAATAATCGCCAACGATTCCAGGGCAGGCTTGGACAAGCCCTCGGCATGTTTGACCTGTAAAAATTTTTTCACCCAGTCTGCGTTTTGAGATTCTGTGCATAACTGGTATTTTCCGCCAATTTCAGTGATTTGATAGCCTCTTTGATTTTGAACATACTCTATTTTTAATTCTTCTAAAAGAGCCGCAATGTCTTGATGCGTGAGACGAAATCCCTCCTCGAGCGTTTCCTGGATTTCATCCACTGTGATAGCCTCTGAGGCAACCACCAGCAAAGATTCCATGATGGATTTAATCCGTTTTAAATCATCCGCCGAAACATGTTCTGACATATTTAAAGAGCCGTCCTTTGAATTTGAATATTTTGAAAATGGGTTTCTTGTACCACTTTTAATTTTTTTAACCGAATCAATTCCAGAAGCGCTAAAAAAGTTGCGACCATTTCCATTCTTGAAGAAAGGTCTGAAAAGAGTTCTTTGAATTCAAGCATGGGCTTGAGAGACATTCTCTCCTCTATAAAAATCATTTTTTGCTCAACGGAAACTTCCTCATCAAAAATTTGATTGAGATCTTCCCGAATCTGGACTTTTTTTAAAATTTCAGAAAAGGCGTTTAAAAGATCAAGAATTTGTGTTTCGCCTAAATCGAGCGGCAGCTCTGAGAAATCAGCCTGATGAACCGCCTCCCTTGGAAAATAAAGCCGCCGAGCCTCTTCTTTTTTTTGAAGGACTCCAGACACCTCTTTGAATTTCTTGTATTCCAGCAATTGCCGAATCAGCTCTTGCCTTGGATCTAAATCATCCTCTTCTTCACCCTCAACAACCTCATCCGGAGGAAGCAATGTCTTACTCTTGATGTAAATTAAATTCGCTGCCATCCACAGAAATTCGCCAGCAATCTCTAAATCCAGTATTTCCATCAACTCAAGATATTTCAAATACTGGTCAGTAATTTCAACCATTGGAATATGATAAATATCCACCTCGTTCTTTTTGACGAGGTAGAGCAAAAGGTCTAAGGGACCCTCAAAGATGTCTAGTTTTACTTTATATTGAGTCATGGCGTTGAGAATTTGGAATACAGAATACAGAATTCAGAATCCAGAAGAAACAAATTCCTCATTATTATTCTGTCTTCTGCCTTCTGACTTCTATGTTCTAAAGTCCCATTACATCTCTGACCTCTGTGAGTGTATCTTGAGCAAATTTTCTTGCCTTTTGAGTTCCTGTCTCTAGAACTTCACTGAGATGACGAGGGTTTTTCTCTAATTCAGCTCGTTTCTCATGAATGGGGGCGAGCCGCGACTTCATGTTTCCAAACAAGTGCATTTTACAATCAGTGCAGCCCCGAAGCGCCTCCCGACATTCATGCGCAACTGTCTGGGTTTCAGCCGGGCTAAATATTTCATGATAAGAATAAATCGTGCATATCTCCGGATGCCCCTTGTCTTTGCGGGTCACCCTTGCGGGGTCCGTGAGGGTATTCATTACCTTTTTTTTGAGAACCTCCCCCGTATCTGAAAGATAAATCGCATTCCCATAACTTTTGCTCATTTTTCGCCCGTCCATACCCAGAACCTTGGGGGTTTTCGTTAAAGCACTTTGAGGCTCTGGAAAAACCTCTTTTTTATAAATAAAATTGAACCGCCGAACCATTTCTCTCGCAAGTTCCAAATGCGGCAATTGATCCAGTCCTACCGGCACCCGCGTTGCCTTATAAGCCAAAATGTCAGAAGCCTGCAAAACGGGGTAGCCCAGGAAACCATAGGTCTTGAGGTCTTTTTCTTTAATTTCCTGAAGCTGCTCTTTGTAGGTCGGATTGCGCTCCAGCCAGGCGAGTGGCGTCAGCATGGACAAAAGAAGGTGTAATTCTGCATGTTCTTTTACATGAGATTGGATGAAAAGGGTTGATTTGTTAGGATCAAGACCCGAACTTAGATAATCAATGGCGACTTCGCGAATGTTGTTTTTAAGAGCTTGAGGATTTTCATATTCGCTCGTCAAGGCATGCCAATCCGCAATCATGAAAAAACATTCGTCAAAGACTTTTCCAATCTGGCCCTCTAAAATCTTCCAGTTCTCAATGGCGCCGAGAAGATTTCCCAGATGTAAACGATCTGTCGGTCTTGTTCCGCTTAGAACGCGTTCCATAGAATGTTAATATAGCAGAATTCAGTAGTCAGAATCCAGAATCCAGAATAAATACCATTCCTTATTATTCTGACTTCTGTCTTCTGAATTCTGCTTCTTACCCCCTCGGATGAAACTTCTGATGTACACTTTTAACTCTCGAGCGATCTACCATCGTATAAATTTGCGTAGTGGAGATATCGCAATGTCCTAACATTTCTTGAACCGCTCTTAAATCGGCCCCTCCTTCCAAAAGATGCGTCGCGAAAGAATGTCTCAAGGTATGGGGTGTGATTTCTTTTCGAATTCCACACAAGCGGGCACATTTTTTGATTCTCCCCCAGAGTGTCTGCCGGGTCAAATGCCTTCCCTGAGAGCCCACAAAGAGATACTCTGAGACCTTTTCTCCCAAAATCATCGGCCTTGCCTTGCTCATATATTTCTGAATGGCCCTCAAAGAGGGAGCCCCCAAGGGCACAATTCTTTCTTTGTTCCCTTTGCCAAACAATCGGACATAGCCCATTTGAAGATTCAGATCCAAAAGTTTTAGATGTGCCGCTTCAGAGACACGGGTGCCCGATGCGTACATAAATTCAAGAATGGCCTTGTCTCTCAACCCTAAAGGAGTGCTTGAATCAGGTACCTTCAATAGTTTTTTAACCTCTTCGACATTTAAAACCTCAGGGAGGAGATGCCAGGTTTTGGGGCTCGAAAGAATTTCGGCCGGATTTTGAGAAAGGTATTCGTCTTTCAATAAAAATTTGAAAAAGGTGCGCAGCGTCGCTGTTTTTCTAGCCAGAGAACTTGCGGAAACCCCCTGGGCTTTTTTAAAATAGAGAAAATCCGTCAAATGCTGTGCGGTGATTTGATGAGCCGTTGTCACTTTTTCCTTTTCCAGGAAGAGAAAAAATTGCTCGAGATCTAACTTGTAAGAAATTTGCGTATTTTGAGACAAACCCTTTTCAATCGCCAGATATTGAATAAAATGTTCGAGTAAAGAAGTAAAAAGAGGGGTGTGAAGAATGCGTTTCTTTTCTTCTGGGTTTTGAATAGAGGATTTTTTCATTGATCCAGACTCATTTCTTGAAAAATTTTAAAAACTCTTCTTCATCTAAAATTTTAATTTTCCATTCCTTGGCCTTTTTAAGCTTAGAGCCCGGATCCTCCCCTACAACCACATAATCCGTACTTCGGCTTACACTTGAGCTTACCCTTCCCCCTAAAGTCTTGATGAGTTGCCCTGCTTCCTCCCTTGAGAGGCTCTTGAGTATCCCCGTTAAGACGAAAACTTTCCCGCTTAAAGTCTCATCTTTTTTTCTGGACGCAATTTCATAATCCTTCATACAAAGGCCTGATTTTTCAAGCCGACTCATCATTTGAATGTTTTCTTTCGTATGAAAGAAAGAAAAAATACTCTTGGCCATCACAGACCCAATTTCATGCGTGGCCTCTAAATCTTCGCAAGAGGCGTTTATCACAGCTTCCATTTCACGGTATTTCATGGCCAAAATCTCTGCGGCGTGAATCCCCACATGACGAATGCCCAGTCCAAAAATGAAGCGATGAAGAGATCTTTTCTTGCTTTGCTCAAGGGCCTCCAGCAAATTTTGAGAAGATTTTTCGCCCATTCTTTCCAATGGCATCAAATCTTCCAACTTCAAACGATAAAGGTCAGGCACACTGCAAACCAGTTTCTGATTCACCAATTGATCCACCAGACGCTCTCCCATCCCTTCAATATCCATGGCCTTCCTAGATGCAAAATGTTCTAGACTTCGCTTGAGCTGTGCAGGACAAGACGCGTTCTGGCAACGAATCGCAACCTCCGATTCATCCCGGACCACTAGACTTCCACATTCAGGGCAAGCAGTCGGAAATTTGAAAGGTTTGCTCATCGAAGGACGCTTCTCAAGAACGACGCCAACGACTTTGGGAATCACCTCTCCCCCCTTCTCGATTCTGACCCTATCTCCAATTCGAATGTCCTTTCTTTCAATTTCATCTCGATTGTGAAGAGTGGCCCGGCTAACGGTGGTCCCGCAAAGTTCGACGGGTGTCAGTTGGGCCACAGGTGTCAGCGTTCCTGTGCGCCCCACTTGGAGCACAATATTTTCAAGAAGCGTCACAGCACTTTGGGCCTGATATTTATAGGCAATCACCCAACGGGGGCTTTTGGAGGTGCTGCCCAGTAAATTCTGAATCCGAAAAGAATCCACTTTGATGACCCTCCCATCAATGTCATAGAGCAATTCCTTCCTTTTCTCTTCCCAAGCATCGCAACAGGCCAAAACTTCTTGAATGGAATCACATTTCTTATAATGTTCCACAACGCGAACACCATAAGATTGAAGTGCCCGAAGCGCCTGGGAATGAGTTTCAAATTGAAGGCCCTCACAGCGGGCCATTCCATGAGCGAAAAATGTGAGAGGCCTTTGAGCGGTTTCGCGAGGATTCAAAAGTTTTAGAGAACCACTTGCTGCATTGCGGGGATTCGCAAAGGGAGCTTCACTGGCTTTCTCGCGTTCTTGATTAAATTTCTTAAATCCAAAGTGATCCATATAAACTTCTCCCTTCACTTCTAAAAGGGAAGGCCATTTCTTTCCAGAAAGTTTCAGGGCAATGGAGTGAATGGTTTTGATATTGGAGGTCACATCATCTCCCGTAAAACCATCCCCGCGGGTTGCCCCCAGAGTCAAAACTCCATTTTCATATTTTAATAAAATCGCAAGACCATCAATCTTGGGCTCAACCACGTAATGGATCTCTTCATTCGGAAACACCTTTTGAATGCGTTGATGAAACTCCAAAACCTCTTCGTGACTGTAAGTATTCTCAATGCTTAACATGGGAATGGCATGTCTAACAGAGGAGAAGCTTTCAAGAGGTTTTTCTCCGACACGCTGGGTCGGAGAATCTAACGTTACAAGATCGGGATGAAGGGCCTCGAGATCTTTTAACTGCTTCATCAATCGGTCATATTCATAATCACTGATGACCGGGGCATTTTCCAAAAAATATTTTTGATCGTGCCTCTCGATCTCTTTACGAAGCTTTTCAATTTTGATGCGGACTTCTTCTCGTGTGAGGGATTTTTCTTTCATGAGATAAATTCTAATTGGAATTTATCTCAATGCAAGATCAAAAGAGGAAAGACGGAGCTTGGCTTGAGACAAGATGTATTCTGGAAGGGTACGAAACAGGGTAAGATCTAAATCCTTGGAAAGGGAGTCAAGAGAGGCCTGGGCCCGATCACATAACGAGGTCATGACCTCAAGAGTTTCTGAAAGCCCTTGTCCTTTCATTAACCAACCCTGAATCTCAAGCTCAGAAACATCCTCTCTCTTTTCCGTAATGATGTCCTCCAAAATTTTTCTTGCACTTTTTTCAAGATGCGGCAAGAGATGAATCATCGGAAGTGTTAATTTCCCTTTTTTGAGATCTGTGCCCAGTGTTTTTCCTTCCGTCTCTACATTGCCAGCCAAATCTAGAATGTCATCACCTATTTGAAAGGCTTGGCCCAAGGCATCCCCATATTGTCCCAGGACCTCAACCCAAGCGTCAGGCGCACCCGCGATGATGGCCCCACCCCGGCAGCTCGAGGCAAAGAGAGAAGCTGTTTTTTTCTGAATCATCCGAAAATAGTCACCTTCAGTCAAATCCATACGATGGGAGCTATTCACTTGTAAAAGCTCACCCTCGCAAATATCCTTCGTGGTTTCAGAAACCAAGGTAAAAAGACGATAGGATTGAAGAGAAGATAAAAGCATGAACGCCCTTGCAAAAAGATAGTCGCCCAAAAGAACGGAGGTCGTATTT
The DNA here is from genome assembly GCA_016196885.1 of Chlamydiota bacterium. Lineage (GTDB taxonomy): Bacteria > Auribacterota > JACPWU01 > JACPWU01 > JACPWU01 > JACPWU01. The sequence goes on from JACPWU010000016.1 coordinate 13,736, forward strand.
CCCCACTCGGAATTGACACTCTTGCGATGCCGGCGGACCTGGGCATCGTCTAAGACATCATCATGAAGAAGGGTCGCGGTATGGAGAAGCTCGGAAATCACAGCAAATAAAACGTGCTCTTCGGTGACAGAGCCCAAAACCCTTCCTACCGCAAGCACCAGAATCGGCCGCAACCTTTTTCCCTCATCCAGGGCAATGTGTTGGGCTGCCCTGTTGATAAAATCAAAGTCCGAAGAAATCGCTTCTTGAAAAATGCGGTTTTCAACGGCCCATAAAGATCCTGATAAAGGCTCAACCAATTTTTTAATTTCTTCAAGTGTCATGAGGGGTCTAAACAAGATATTTGATTAATATTTTTTTAGACAAATATTTATCGAGGCCAAGCGTCCTTCCCGCATTTGTGAAAAGCATCGCTAAAAGAGAGACCATCATCAGTCCTGAATGCCACAAGGATTCTCCTCCCTGTGAACCCAGATAATAATTTGCGTAAAGAAGAATTCCAAAAAGAGCCGCAAGACCCGACAAAAAACCGATCACCAAAGAAATCCCGACATAAAATTCACCAATGGCCGTAAAATAGGCAAAAAATTTGGCATGCGGAGCAATACAGTGGTTCAAGAATAACTGATACCAGATATAAGGACTGTTATGTTCCCATCGGGCAACAAGGTGAGCAAATTCTCCAATGTAACTCGCCGTAAACTTCCCCAAACTGGCGTGAATAAAATAGGCTCCAAGATAGATTCTCAAAAGAGAGATCCAGGTTTTTCCTAAACCTGGCCCTTTTCCCCCTGATTCTGTATTTGTCCCCGATAAAGTTTTAGCCATGTCAAGCACCCAAGAATTTTGCTGACTATACAACCACAGGAAGGAGGTGATGTCAATTGTGAAAATAAGTGTTTAAGTTCGTAAGCGCTTAAGTTGAGCAGTACAATCTTGTAAAAACTCTATTCAAATGATATCATTAGCTCCAGAATTTAATGAGGAGAATGCTTATGAAAAAATTTCTTGTTTCACTTTCGATTGTTTGCTTTTTAAGCGCCTTTGCATTTGCCGAGGATACGCTGCAATCCATGCACGATGCTTTTGGAAGGGGTTTCCAGGCTGTTAAATCAAAGAATAAAGAGGAAGCCGTTACTTGGTTTAAAAAAGCAGGAAATGACGCCACTCAAGCTCAAGAGTGGCGGGGATGTTTGGATGCAGGAAATGCGCTTCTGAAATTGGGATCCCCTCAAGATGCCGCTCCCCTTTTCCATGAAGCCTTTCAAATAGGACAATCTAAAAATGACTGGAGAATTTCTATTGCTTCAGGCTATGCCCTCGCAAGTCTTCCCCCAGACCTCCATGAGAAAGAGGCGGCGATTCAGGCCTTTTCTTCTGCGACCGAAGAGGCGAACAAAAAAAATGACTGGATTGGACTGACGGAAGCAGCCAAGGGCCTGATTCATGTGGGCGACACTTCTCATGCGTCTCAAGTTCTCGCGGACACTCGCAAAGTTGTAGAAGCCACTCAAAATGCGAAGGGCGCCCAGGTGATTTCTGATCTCTATACCCAACTGGGGATGGCCAAAGAAGCAGAAGAAATGAAGGCAAAAAAAGAAAAATTTGAGCAAGCTCCAGGAGAATCGGGCCCGTATGTCGAGCCCCCTCCTGGGTGGAGCGCCAGCGGAGAAAGTGTGGCGAGCCCCTCTATTCCAAGTCCTGAACAGCAAAGAATGGCTCGAGAATCGGCTGACAAGGACATCGAAGCCAAAAATCAATATATTGCGCAGCAAAGGGAAATAGAGGTCACCAGAGAACGCGAGGCCAACCAATACAGCTCCTATTATTACTATCCCTATGGCTATGCCTCCTACACAGCTTATGAACCCTGGGGATGGGATCTTCTGACCCCCTGGGCTGATACTTATGCAGGTTATTACACTTATAGAGACGGCTATTACTCCTACAGCGGAAGCTACACCGGCTTTGGTTTCGCCTACGGCTATGCAGATGGGAATAGTTCTTTTGGCGTCAGCGTTTTTGTGAGCGATTAAAACATGATTAAAAACCATCGTTTGCTTGAAGAACTGGATCAGAAATACCTACGCCAAAAACGCAGAACTTATCATCAAGCCCTGGCCATTTATGAAGCCCTGTGGAAAGAAGCTGTGTATCTTGGAAAGCTCCCGCTTAAAAACATGATGGAAGGCTTGGAAAAAGACTTCAGAATCGCAAAGGCTCTGAATCATCCAGATTATGTTCGAAAAAATCCTCGCTAAGATTGCAAAAGTTTTAAATGAAAAAAAAATCCCTTACATGGTTATCGGGGGTCAGGCCTTACTTCAGTGGGGAGAGCCGCGCCTGACAGAAGATATCGATATCACTTTAGGTTTTACATCCGATCGCTGCCCAGAGGTCACAACTCTTCTTCAAAAGATAGACATTAAGCCTTTAAAAGAGGCAACGGGTGACTTTATTAGAAAAACCAGCGTTTTACCATGCCAGGAATTAACAGAAGGAATTCGCATCGATTTTATCTTTTCCTTCTTACCTTATGAGGAGGAAGCGATTAGAAGAGCAAAAGGAATTCTGATAGAAAATCAAAAAGTAAAATTCGCTTCCGCAGAGGATTTAATCATTCATAAAATGTTTGCCGGAAGATCCAGAGACATTGATGACGTTAAAAATATTTTAATAAAACAAAAAGAAAATTTGGACTATTCCTATATTCATAAAAATCTACAGGAATTTTCTTCTTTGGAAGGGTATAAGAATATTCTTAAACATTTTCAAGATTTAGAAAAAGACATTTAATCCCTTTCTATTACATCCACAATGGCTTGACAAGTCATCTCTAAAAGCATCTGGAGCTCTTTTTGTTGAATAGCCAAAGGGGGCATGAGAACAATCACATTTCCCAAGGGCCGCAAAATTGCACCGTATTTTCTAGCTTGCTGACAGACTTTAATACCCATTTTTTCTCTAAGAAGAAATTTTTCAAGTTCAATGCCAACCATCATGCCGCATTGACGAATTTCTTTAACATGAGAGAGCCTATTAAATCTAACCAGTTCTTTTTTCAAGAAGACAATATTTTTCTGAACTTTTTTGAGTAATTTTTCCTTTTTAAATAATCTAAGGCTTTCAAGCGCCACCGCACAAGCCAAGGGATTTCCCGTATAGGTGTGACCATGAAAGAAAGTTTTGAACTGCGAATATTCTCCCAGAAAGGCGTTGTAAATTTTTTCCTTCACCAAGGTGGCAGCCAAAGGTAGATAACCTCCTGTCATCCCTTTCGCAACCGCCATGAGATCAGGCGTAACTTTCTCATGCTCACAAGCAAACATTTTTCCTGTCCGTCCAAAGCCCGTGGCCACCTCATCCACAATCAAAAGAATGTTGTGACGATCACACAGCTTGCGAACGGCCTTTAAGAAACCATTTGGGTGAAGGAGCATCCCCGCCGCTGCTTGAATTAAGGGCTCCATCACAACGCCAATGATCCTATTTTTATTTTGAACCATCACCTCTTCCATTTTCTGAATCAATGGATTTGTTGCATCCTTGTTCCTAAAAAAGTAGGGAGAAGGAAAATGAATCACATCAAAAAGAAGCGGCTTAAAAATGCGATGAAAAAGATCCATACCTCCGACACTTACTGAACCCAAGGTATCGCCATGATAGTCTTCACGGAAACTGATGAATTTTGTCCTCTGCGATCCGGGTTCTATATGCTGCCAGTATTGGTAGGCCATTTTGAGAGCGACTTCGACCGCCGTTGAACCATTGTCGGAGTAAAAAACCTTGGTGAGTCCTTTGGGAGCGATTTGAATCAATTCTTTTGCCAATTCAATGGAAGGAACATTGGCCAACCCTAAAAGTGTACTGTGTGCAATCTTCTTTAACTGCCTTGTGAGCGAGCGATCCAATGCCTTCTTCCGATGCCCATGCACCGTTACCCAAAGGGATGAAACACCATCTAAATATTTTTTACCATCCGTATCCTGTAAAAAGACTCCGTCGCCACTTTCAATGATCAGAGGATGATCTTCTACCCAATCTTTCATTTGGGTAAAAGGGTGCCAAACGTAAAGCTTGTCGAGTTCTTGTAAACGTAATGTTTTAGAATTTTTTGTCATTTTTTGAGAAACCAGAATTCAGAATTCAGAAGTCAGAATAAAAACAAATAACATCCTTATCATTCTGAATTCTGGATTCTGAATTCTGAATTCTGCTTTGCAAAATTTAAAACCTTCAACACCCTATCTAAATGTTTATTCGTATGGTTCGCCATCAAGCTAAACCGAATTCTCCCCTCTCCTTCTGGAACCGTTGGCGGGCGAATGGCCGGGGCATAAACTCCTCCTTTCATTAAAACTTCAGATGCTCGTAAAGTTTCCTCATCCCCGCCGACGATCCATGGATAAATGGGCGTTTGATCTTCGGGCATTTTAAGTCCTATATGATTGAGACCCTTGTAAAAATATTCTACATTTTTTCTTAGACTTTTCACCTTGTCAGAATTTTTTTCCAAGATTTGAATGGCCTTTAAACTCGCAGCACAAGCACCTGCAGGAAGGGCTGTAGTATAAATAAAACTCTTTGATTGGTTACGCAGATAATCTATTAAACTTTCTTTTCCTGCAATAAATCCTCCCAAAGATCCGAGGGCCTTGCTAAAAGTGCCCATGATAACAGCCACTCTATTGGGATCCAATCCAAAATACTCCAAAGCCCCTCTCCCTTTCTCGCCCAACACCCCCGTGGCATGGGCTTCATCTATCATCAAGTGCGCACCATGCCTTTCACAAAGCGCGAGCAATAAAGGCAAAGGTGCAATATCTCCATCCATGCTAAAAAGGGTTTCCGTGATAACCCATTTTTTTCTAAAATTTTTGTCGGAGCCGTTTTTTAAAATTTCTTCCAAGCGATTCATGTCTTGGTGAGGATACACCCAAAGTTTAGATTGAGCCACACGACAAGCCTCCACAATGCTGGCATGATTGAGGCGATCCAAAACAATCAAGTCGTCCGAATTCATCAGCGCGGAAATAGCCCCCAAGTTGGCCATGTAACCTGTGGGATACACAAGGGCGCCTTCAGTCCCTTTCCATTTTGAAATCGCTTCTTCCAGGGACTCATGAAGAGAGGTGTTCCCGCTGATGAGACGCGATGCCCCGGATCCCGACCCATATTTCAGGGTCGCCCGAACGGCGGCCCATTTCACTCGAATATCCTGGGCAAGACCCAAATAATTGTTCGAGGAAAAATTAATATATGCCTTAGAACCCATGGAAATCAAGGGACCCTTATTTTGGGTCACTTTTCTCAAGGATCGATAGCGATTTTTATCTTTGAGAGTTTTAATTTCTTCTTCAAATTCTAAAATTTGCATTTACATTTTCCTCGCCAAAACCCCACACACATGGCCTCCAAAACCATAGGCCAAGCCGAGAAGAACGCTCATTTTTTTCTCACGCCCCCAACGAGGCGTGTAATCCAAATCACACTGGGGGTCTGGTGTTTCCAAATTAAGCGTCGGAGGAATAAAATTGTGTTGCATACACATCAAACTTAAAATGAGTTCCACCGCTCCACTGGCGCCCATCATGTGGCCCGTGAAAGGTTTGGTAGAACTGAATGAAATATGATCGACATCATTTTTAAAAAAACTTTTGATCCCACAGGTTTCAACCCAATCGTTCCAGACCGTCCCAGTTCCATGGAGATTAACATAATCTATAGACGAAGAAGCAATGTTCGCCTTCTTAAAAAGAAGCTGAAGAAGACGCTGAATGCTTTCACCGTGAGAAGCCATTTTGATTTCGCCAGATGCATCCGCTACATTTTCTACAGCCAAAATTTCTGCATAAATTTTGGCGTTTCTTTTTCGGGCCCTCTCAAAAGATTCAAAAACCAAAACACCAGCCCCCTCGCCTAAAACAGTTCCCGATCTTCTGTGATCAAAAGGTTTTAGAAGAACCTCAGCAGACTCCCCCTTTTGGGGGCGAGCGAGAATGCCCGCCCTTTCGTAAGCCTTGATTAAAAAGGGATCAAGGACAGAATCGCTTGCCCCTGCAAGAACGACATCGGACCTTCCCTCTTCAATCCATCGCTTGGCCCATTGCAAAGACTGGAGACCTGTACTGCAAGCTGAAACCAAATTTAAACAGGGTCCCTTGATTTCGAAAAAATTCATCAATGAAGAATTGATTTTTTCGAGAAAAAATCCTTGGGGATTTCTGATTTGGCGAGCCAGATCCCCTTTGCTGGTACTGACCGTAAGACCGATACGCTCGGGGTTCTCATTCTCAAGCGAAACACCAGAGTCCAAGAGGGCAGAACGTGCAGCATCGAGGGCAAATTTCCCGCTTCGAGATTCGCTCGTTTCTTCTGGAATTTTAGCCAGGGGAATTTTTAGGCCATTTTCTTCAAGAAAGTGAATGCTGGACCTTGAGTCCTTCAAGAACTGAAAAACCTGACGGGGATTTTCTCCCATCGCTGTTTTCAACCCAAGGCCTGTCACCACCACACGTGAAGAATGGATAGAAGCTTTCATGACTCAACACTCTATCTTCTAATGTGAAAATTTGTCCAGTGATTTGACCCAGACCCGAAAGAAAAACAATGGCCTTCGCAATTTCTCCAAGAGGTCTTTCTTCCGCTTTCTTTTTCAAATCCTGAACTCCTTGAGTCATCGTCGTAGAAAGTATTCCAGGAATAACGGCATTCACTCGAATTCCATAAGGGCGTAGTTCTGCCGCTGAAGAATGGGTCAAGGACAAAAGACCCGCCTTGGAAGCCGCATAATTGCTTTGTCCAACATTTCCCCTGAGCCCCACGGAGGAGGCAACGTTTAAAATGGCCTTCTCCGCCACATCTTGAAATCCCATCCATCTGGCATAAGCCTGCGTACAAAGAAAAGGCCCCTTCAGATTGACCGCCATCACCTCATCCCAATCGTTTTCGGACATTCGAACAATATTTTGATCTTGCACAATTCCAGCATTATTGACAAGCATGTGGACCTCTCCCCATCTCTCACGAATGAGATTGAAAAGGCGATTCACGTCATCCGATAGAGAAATATCCGCCTGAATCAATTCTATTTTTCCCCCTTGTCCTTGAATTTGCTCCTCAAGAAGCAAAGCCTCTTTTTTAGACCGGCGATAGATTCCGATCACCTCGTACCCTCTTTTTGAAAAGGCGTGAGCCAATTGAGCGCCTAAACCACGAGAGGCCCCGGTGATGAGTACAGTCTTCATGAAGGAAAGTCCACGGTCCATAGTCGATAGTCCACAGTTTTAAAGGAATCATTTATTTCTATAGACTATGGACCTCGGACTGTCGACTGTGTTTTTATTTTGTTTCCGTCTGAGTAGCTATATCCAATTGATTGACACCCCTATTGCGCAAGATGTCCAGAACTTTGACCATTTGTCCGTAAGGGACATCTGTGTCCCCTCTTAAAAGGACAGCGAGATCTGGTTTACGCTCTTTTTCAGAGCGAATACGCTGCGAAAGATCTTCCAATTCTACTTTTTCCCGATTCCAAAAAATAACTCCGAATTTTGACACACTGAGCGTCACCACATCCTGAGGCGTGTCCACTTTTTGGGCGGAGGCCTCTGGAAGATTGAGGTCAATCCCCGACTCAATCATGGGGGTGAGCAAAATAAAAACGATCAAGAGCACCAGGGTGACATCCACCAAATTGGTGACATTGATTTCACTAACCACTTTTTTGCGGGAATGAGGATTCATGCTATCGAATGACGTATTTACGTTCAACCCCTCCTAAAAATTCAGAAATGAAATTATCTGTTTTGAGAGAGAGGGTATTGATGCGCGTCTGAAAAAAATTATACGCGACCAGGGCAGGAATGGCCACCAAGAGACCAATCACGGTTGTGATCAGAGCAACAGCCACACCCGGAGCCACAGCGGCAATGCTGGCATTTCCCTTGCGGCTGATTCCAATGAAAGCCACCATGATCCCCCAAACAGTTCCTAAAAGACCTAAAAGAGGGCTCACCGAAGAGGCGGTCGCTAAAACCGAAAGAGATTTTTCCAAATTCATCATCTCCTCGGAGGCAATTCTCTGAAGCATTTTCTGAAGACTTTCCAATTCCAGAATAGAAATCTTAGGCAGAGTTCCTTTAAGAGCCACCGGAGATCCCGTCTCGCTTGCCTTCAATAAATGATCCAGCTCTTTACATCCCCCTTTGTATATTTTGATAAGGGGGGAAGGATCTTCCAATCGTGAATAGTTCTCACGAAAAAGGGCCGTTGGCTCCACAACCCTCCTAAATTTCTCCAAAAAAACAGTTGAACCCTTTTCAATAGCTCTTAAAAGTTTAAGCTTATGAAGAAAAATCGCCCAGCCATAAACAGACAAACCCGTCAAAACGATGATAATGATAATTCCAACAATGTCTACGTGAATGAATGAGCCCATCATATCCCTCTCTAGGGTAACCCTATGTTCTTCATGAGTGAGTGATCGACAACTTGTTTCTAAAATTAAGAATAGTGATACAGGTAGATACCATAACTGATTTGGCCAAAATAGGCAAGCACCCTGGGAATAAAGTGCTTCAACGGCTTAAAACTGATGCAGCATAATATGGGATAAGCGAGAGAAAGAGAAATGGTCATATCGCAAAAACCCGCATAGGTGGCCTGGTTTAAGAAATCGTCTGCTTTTCCTGTATAGGAAAACCGAAACCATTGAAGCAACAGAAAAGCGATCCAACCCCCTATATTTTGGTCCAAAATCAGGCCATTATAGTAGAGAATTTCGACTCCTTAAATGTGCTTTCCCACACTCTGATCATAAGAAAGGGGAAGTAGTGATTTAATTCTTCCAACACAATGCTAGGGTCATGTCCCTCTTTTCACTCTTTTCACGTACGTTATCAATGGGGATAAGACCAGATGATTTTGGGGTGGAGAAAAAAACCGCGAGCGGATTTGATTGGAGGAGTCATCTGGCGATTATTTTGGAGGGAGTGATTCCGCATTGATTTCAGAACAGAACTTTTTAAGAATCATTCGATGAAAAACTTGAGGCCTTTAACGTTGCCGTATTTTGGCCAGGCCATTCTTACAGCGGGCATAGATTAATTGTCTCGCTTCATCTGACCAAAAAAGATAAGACTGGAGATGATGAAGAGAACAATACAAACGCCCGACCCTAGATATTCAATTGATCTTATGCTCAATACTCTCTCAGTAAACGCCGGTAAACTCGCAGTGACAACGCAGAGAAAAAGAATCTTAAGCATCACCCCTAATTGTTTCCTGAACAAAAGAAGTACGCATAATAAGATTAGAATTGCTGCAGAAAAAAGACGGATTATCCCTAATCCCAACTGAATTCCCATTTGAGCGGGTTCGTACCATGGCATAATCGAAAATCGGCTTGAATAAGTCGAAAATGTAAAAAATACATAACCTGATGAAGTGACATAGAGTAGAAGAGATATTAGCTTTTTCATTTGCACCTTTTCTTCTTTTCTCTCAATTTCTGGCAATATCTTCGGTCTGCTTCCCAAATAAATTCTTGACAGTCAAATTTCTTTTCATCGTTGAATAAAGGGTGGTTATATCTCTGCCCCTTTTTATATTGCTCTTTCCAGTAATCCTTAGCCTCATCAATAGCTTCTCGCATTAGGTCATCATCATCTCCCTTTAGAGTAGGATTCTTAGAATAGCCACTGGGGTCATCCGATCCAATATTAGGCTCATTCCCGCTATCTCCTAAATAGCCGATGTTAGTGCCATCGTTATAAAACAATTGCCAGTGTTGTCCACTGGGATCATTCTTCCCGTAAAAATAATCTGCACCTTTAGCCCCAGTCTTACTATCTAATCTTCGAGTCTTTACTTCCCAAAGACCTAATGGATCAATGTAATTAACCGGATTATTGCCAACATACGTGTAAACGTTAGGCCCATCGTCAAATCCCAGGGGATCTTTGGACAAAAAGTTTCCTGTGTTTGGATCGCGTTCCCGATAAAGGTAATGATAGAGCCCCGTCTGTACATCATATTCTCTTCCGGCAAACATGAAC
>JACPWU010000063.1 GCA_016196885.1 Chlamydiota bacterium
AAGAAATGCGTATGGCTTTGGATATTATTTTAAAATGGACACGCTCTTTAAAAGAATCTGGTTTTGAAAAAGAAATTCTCACCGTTGGAAATCCTGTGGATGGAGTTTATCTTTATCTTAAGTTGAAAGAAGAAAAAGAAGGAGTTCAGGCGCAGGAGGTTTTAGATTTAATCAGCTTGAACGGGGGAGGCCAATTTGGATCCGGGGTGGGGCTAGGTTGTATTGATTTTTATGGGAATGTTCATCCAGATCAATTTTCCATGGGGGTCACCTTGGGCAATGTAAAAGAGAGACCTTTCAGTCAAATCTGGATGGATCTTAACAATGAACTTCTGCGGGGTCTCAAGAATCGCTTGCCCTTATTAAAAGGAAAGTGCGAGTTGTGTGATTGGAAGAATCAATGCGGCGGGGGCTTAAGAACGCGTGCCCATCTTGCCTTTGGTGACCCTTGGGCAGAAGATCCCGGATGTTATCTGACTTCAGAAGAGGTTCATTCATCCTTGGCAAGTCTTTCGTGAAATTCTTTTAGCCTTTTCAAGCTGTTCTCTTTGGTGTATCTTCCTTTTAAAATCGGAGTCAAGGGTCAAGGGTCAAGGATTTAAAGGTGTTTGGCTTTTTCTTGACCCATACCTCTTGTATCTTGACCCTGCCGGTGTCTCCATTTATATCCAGTGAGTCAAAGGCTTGTTGATAATCATGAAAAAATCATTGCTTTACTTCGCTCTCTTCTTTTATTTTCTAGCCTTAGGCATTGCTTGGACTTACCCCTTGATTCGATATTTCGATCGGGGGATGCCTTATGCACACGCCCCCTCTAAAGAATGTGAATTGGTTCAATTGGCCCAAGGAGACTACATTCAGCTCTTTTATTTGATGTGGCTTTTTAAGGATGCGATTCAGGGGGGGACGCCTTTTTTTCGAGATCCATATCAACTAAATCTTCCTCAATATGGCATGCAGGATTGTTTCAATAATCAATACCTTCCTTTATCTGCCGTCTATGCACTCTTCGCTTCAATTCTAGGAGATATACAGGGGTACAACTTTTTGGTTCTTATGACGTTTCCCTTAGCAGGATTGGGATTCTTTCTCTTAGCCTTTGCTTGGACAAAGTCACGCTGGGGGAGTCTGATTGGAGCCACGATTTATGTTCTTTATCCCTTTCGCGTGGCCCATCTTTTGGGAGGGCATCCTGGAGGATTTATGTATTTTCTTATTCCCTGGCTCATTTATTTTTACGCAATCGGTTTAGAGCGGAAAAGCTGGGTCTGGGGGTTGGCTGCGGGTCTCTCATTTTTTGGGCTTGGAATGGATGAGCTTCACATTGCCTATTATTTGCCTCTTTTCCTAGGCATATTTTTAGTGCTCCCACTTTTTCAATACACTTTTAAATTATCCTCTTCCATTTCTTGGCCTTCTTTATCTAATGTCTCGAAAGGTATTTTTCGCAAAGAATTTGTTCCTTATGTTGCGATCGTTTCATTTTTAGGTAGTTTACTCGGCCTTTTCTTGAGTTTGTGGTTTCTACGTCGGGTTCAAGAAATATGGATATGGCTTTTAATCCCTTCTGGCGGACTTTTTTTAAATTTTTTCTGGATAGGTTATGGCTGGTTTTATACAAGATTGACAGGAATCTCTTGGAAAAATGCCTTGAAGGAAGATGTCATCAGTTATGCACCCTTTGTATTTTTACCGGCGTACATCGCTCAATTCTATTTTGATATTCCGGCATTGGGTGCACGTCTTTTCAGTGGTTGTTTGGTAGCGATGGGTCTCATCAAAATTTTTCAACTTCTGAAACACAGGAAAGAAATTTTAAAAAGATCAGGTTTTTCTGTCAAAGGGGTGAGGGGGCGTTTTAAGGTTTTTGTTTCTTTTGTCATTCCCATGATTCTTCTATTTGCATGGCTCTTTTTCGAAAAGCGTACGAAGTTGGATTCATCTGTGGTTAGCGGTGGGCGCTCTTTATCTGTTGTGAAGGGATATTCTGCCCATTTATCAGATATCTGGAATCGTTCCCAGAATAACATGGAAAGTTTGCTTTATCCTGGAGTCGTTCCCATTCTTCTCTTCGTTTTAGGATTCTTTATTTACACCCGTTATTTTCGTAAGAAAATTTCCAGTCGCGATAAAATTATTTTTGCCGTCATCGCCTGTCTTTTTATTTTAACGTATTTGCTTTCTTTAGGGTCTACCTTACCTCTCTACAATTTATTTTATACCAATGTCCCTCATTTTGATTATATCCGCGTTCCCAGCCGGATTCTCTATTTGAGCTTTTTTCTTTTGTCTTTGCTGGCAAGTTATGGTTTTAAAATGCTTCAAAGCAAAAAAACAGGTCATACGGCAGGCGTCGCTTGCCTTGTTTTAATAGGCATAGGAATAGATTATTTTCCTGTTTATCGACCCGGTATCAGTTTAATGCCCAGAGTTCATCCCATTTATGAATATGTTCAGAAGAACTTAAAATTAGATGAAAGAATTTTGGAAGTTCCTATTTGGCCGGGCGAAAGCTCCTGGTCTTCGATTTATCAATACAATGCAACCCTTTATCGAACCCCCATGCTCAATGGCTATCGCCCCGTTATTTCATCGGATTATGTGAGCCATGTTTTTAAACCTCTTTCTCCCTTGAATGCTGGTTATTTTGGACTTGAAGAATGGGAGCTTCTCAAAAAATGGAATGTAAAATTTATCTTGGTTCATGAAGAGGCCTTCCCTAAAAAGGTGAGTTCTTTCCCTCCCCATTTTACAACTTTAAGTTTTAGACAATCTCCTTTTCTAAAGAATGTGATGAATGATCAAAGCACTTACCTTTTTGAAGTGCTGAGTCAGACAAGTCAAATAGATTTGGGACGAGCCCCCGTTAGTCCGATGATGACAGTCATAGAAGGGGAAAGCTTGAAAAAGAGGATGGGCTCTGTCGTGGAGTTAGAAGCAGCTTCCATGGGGCAGGCCCTTTATGTTTGTGACGAGCCGGCCTTGGGTTGGTGGGCCTTTGGGAAATCGTGTGGCTTGACAAAAGGTTCTTTCACTGCATCTTTTCGCATGAAGGGTGATTTCCTCAGAGAAAGAAAAGGGGAGGCTGTAGAATTGGAGATTTGGGATAAAGATAAAAATTTACTTTTGGCGGATCGCGTTTTAAAGATAGAAGACTTTAATGAGACAAAGGATTTTCAGGAGTTTCAAGTGTCATTTAAACTCGATCGTTATAGAGAGGTAGAGCCTCGTATAAGATATGGGGGACGAGGGCCTGTTTGGTTGGACCGGATCCTGTTGGGGTTTGATCAAAAATTTGAAGGCAAAGATGTGTTAGAGGCAGAAGAACTGTTTCATCAGGGAGAAATTTTAGAGGATAAGAGTGCATCTGGCGGTGAGGTTATTAGAATGGGTAAGCTTGGAGAGAAACGTAATATTCTTTTTGGCCCTTATCGTTTCTATGATGACGGGCGTTATACCGCTCGATTTTACTTGAAGGCTTCTGAAGGCGTTGAACAACCCTCTGATCAAGTAGCTGGAACTTTACTTGTAACAACTCTAAGTGGAAATAAGGTCTTATTTAAAAAAGAAATTTCACTTAAAGAGTTAAATCAAAAATTGGGTTATCAATCTTTTGATTTGAATTTTGAATTAAAAGAGATTCATGACCTAGAATTTACGGTCCTCTCAGAGGGTCAAGAGGATCTTTATGTGGACTGTGTTGAGATATCGAGCAAGACAGAATGAAAAGAGATGTATCCGTTTTTAATAATAATATCTATGACCTCCTCGTCATTGGAGGCGGGATTTACGGCGCCTTCATTGCCTGGGATGCGGTCTTGCGAGGTTTTTCGGTCGCTCTGGTCGAAAGAGGGGATTTTAGCGGCGCTACTTCTGCGAACAGCCAGAAAATTATTCACGGGGGTTTTCGCTATTTACAGCATGGCGATTTTAAGCGGATGAGGGAGTCCATTCGAGAGCGGACGAATTTGATGAGAATTGCCCCTCATTTGATTCACCCGCTTCCTGTTTTGGTTCCAACGTATGGACACGGAATAAAGAGCAAAGAAATTTTAAGAATGGCTCTGATGATGTATGATGCAGTCGGTTTTGACCGCAATCAACTGTCAGATCCCGAAAAAAGAATTCCAAGAGGACGGATTTTTTCAAAGGAGAAAGTTCTTCAACTGCTCCCGAATTTTCCTCAAGAAGCATTAACGGGCGCAGGTGTTTTTTATGACGCCACTGTTTACAATTCAGAGAGATTAGTTATTTCTGTCTTAAAATCAGCTGAGCAAAAAGGGGTAAACCTTGCCAATTATGTTGAAACCATCGGATTTATTCAGAAGGGGGATCGAGTCACAGGGATCGAGTGTCGTGATGCTTTAACGGGATCTACCTTCCCCGTACAAGCTCGGACGGTGGTTAACGCCTCAGGACCCTGGTTGTATCGCGTTTTATCTCTTTTAGAACCTTATCGCTCGCGTGTGAAATTTCCCCTGGTGAAGTCCTTTAATGTGATCACCCGTTTGCTTTTTGAGAAGTATGCGGTTGGTCTTTACGGAAAAAATTCCTATCAGGATCAAGATGCTTTGTTGAATAAAGGAACGAGACTTTTTTTTGTGACACCTTGGAGAAATCATTCTGTGGTGGGAACAGCGCTTTCTTATTTTGAAGGTAATCCAGATGAACTGAAGGTGACGTCTGAAGAGATTGAAAAATTTTTGGAGGATTTTAATTTGGCTTGTCCTCAAGCAAAATTAAAACCAGAAGAGGTGACCTTTGTCCATCGCGGGTTTTTACCCAGTGCGGGTTTGGGTGGAAAAGCAGGGGATGTCCAAATCTCAAAAAAGTATCGTATCATCAATCACCGTACGGATGGTTTGAATGGGCTTATTTCCGTCATAGGTGTCAAATACACGACGGCTCGAGATGTGGCCGAAAAAGTGGTGGATCATGTTTTTGAATGTCGGGGAGATAAAGCCCCGCAGTCTTTGTCTCGATTCACTCCGGTTTACGGAGGGCAGATTGAAAAATTCGATGATTTCCTGAAGGATCAGATTAAGAACCGCTTAGCTGGATGGGATGAGAATTTGGTTCGTTCCCTTGTTTATAATTATGGCTCTTCTTATTCTGAAATAAAGGCCTCAAGCCCTCAGGATTTGATGAGGCACGAGGTGATTCATGCGATTCAGGAAGAAATGGCTCAGAAGCTAGTGGATGTGGTTTTACGTCGGACAGAATGGGGGACAGCGGGATGTCCTGAGGATTCTATTCTTGACCTTTGTGCGCAAACCATGGCTTTGGAGTTGGGTTGGGATTCAGCGAGAATTCGGTCAGAAATTGAAGAGGTAAAAAAATTTTATGCTTGGAGTATTTAGAGAAAATCAAATAAAATGTCCAAACTTTCTGCAAGCAGATACCAAGTCAGAATTTTTCTGAACTGGAATTTGCGAGAAGTTGCTGTAGAACTTAAACGTTCATCTTGAAAAATTTGAGCGTTGAGTGCTTCCTCGTAAATCCAAAAAAGGGTATGACCCTTTTGCTCCCAAGAAAAATGTTCAATGGCTCTCTTTTTGAGGAGAGGACTTATTTTTTGCCGTTGGGGCTCACTCTTTAAAATTTCCACCATTTTTTTCGAAAAGTCATTTGGAGTAGATGGGGAAACATAAATTCCCAGATCTCCCAAAATTTCTCGGTTGACGGGCGTATCAAAAACAACCGTTGGAAGACCTTCTGCCATGTAATTCATTAACTTTCCGTTTCCCTCGCTTTGAGAGAGCTTAGGAGAGACGGCTACGTCACAGATTCCAAGGTGGTTGGGAACGTCCTGATACTCAATTCTTCCGGTAAAGGTCACGTACGTTCCTATATTTTTTTTGTCGCAAATTTTCTGATAATGCTTTTCATGGGGGTAGCCCATGATGAGGAAGTGAACATTTTTTATTTCTTGGATAACGTGGGGAATTGATTTTATCAAAAGATCAACTCCTTGATAGCTGTTAAGCAGACCCAGATAACCGATCACAAATACATGATTGGGAATATTTAATTTTTGTTTGAGTTGAGAGGACTTTAGTGTACCAGGTGAAACAGATTGTGAGGAGATGCCGTCTGGTACAACACGGGTTTTATCTTTAGGCACTTTGAATTGCTTCTCAAAAAGCTCAGCAAGCCGATTTGAACTAAGAATGGTAATATCCGGAATATGATTGATTTTCTTTTCAAAGAATTGAAATATTTTAAGAATCCAGAGGTTGTTACCAGCGAAACGATGACTTCGAATCTCGTCCGTTAGGCTACCTTGAAAGTCTCCAATGATAGGAATCCCAAACTTTTTTCTGAGTCGGCTTGCAATGAAAACACCTTCATGCAAATGGGCATGAATAAGATCGTAAGACTTTTTTCGAAGAATCTTTTTTGCCTTAAGGTATAACAACACGTCTAAATAAAATTTATGCCAGGATGGACCTGCCTCCAACTTCTTGTACCAGGGAATTCTTACGATTCTTTGGATATCCAGTCCAGGAATGTTTTTGCCGAGTGAGTAGGTGCATAGGGTCACCTGATGTCCCATTTCTTGAAGGGTTCTCGCCTCTTCATAGATTCGGACGTGGCAACCCCGATCTGCAAAAAACGGAGTAGGAGCAATCATTAATATTTTGAGACTCATGACCCCATTCTGATAGGCCAGGCCTGGCTTGTCAAGAAAATGATAGGAAATGGTCCTTAAAAATATTAGGGGATTCCCTGATATTTGTTTTGATATTCTTCTTGGGTGTTTTTAATGGGATTTAGCGATAGATCATACATTACATTGTCAAATGCCTTAGAGATTTGATATATTGACCGAAACTTTTTTTAATGGATTCGATAAGAATTTGAAGCTGGGATGGTGGAACTGGCAGACACACTAGCTTGAGGGGCTAGCGCCCGTTACAGGGTATGGGGGTTCAAATCCCCCTCCCAGCAATTGCATGTAAAACTTTCAAAGGATGAGGAACTGAACGAGCAAAAAGTCCTTTCAAGGGCTTGGGGATTTGAACAGGAGGCCTGACCTAATATTAGCAAATCTGCCAGTGGCAGATTTGCAAGTCCCTAAGAGGGCCGGGTGGCCGACCGGAGGTCGAGTCCTCAAGGCCGAGACCGTAGGCGCCAAATCCCCCTCCCAGCAAGACATTTTAGATTTTGGATTTTAGATTTTAGAATATGGATTTTGAAACATTTACCGGGACATCGGTGGTTGTTAAAACGTTTTTATTCTCATCTCACAAGTCGGTTCATTTAAGTTTTATTTTTAACATTCCGACAGCACTAAGGATAAGGAAACTCAAGACTATAACAAGCAAGATTATCCATGTAAGAGAGATAGGCTTCCTTAGTGTGAAGATGAGAGATTGATCTCCTTCTTCTTTTCAAATCTTTCGCAGGTGTCTGTTGCTGTAACCTCCTTGTTCCAAAGGATGCACTTTTGGGTCCAAGGGTTAACAACATAATTCTTACAGTATTGACAAATTTTTCTTTCCTCATTCGGATTAAAAATGTCCTGGCCTTTCCGTTGGCTATAAGGAATCTCTCCTTCTTGAAATTCAAGTTTACAAAAAGAGCAAATCTTTTTCTCTCCGATCAGGTTGAAGAAATCATCAAATAATTTTTCAACTTTAAGAGGGGTCTCTTGCTGGCATTTTGGACAGTAGATAAGAACCGGTTTTTTTTCTTGCATGGGGTGTAGAATAGCATGATTTTGACGGTCAAACCAGGGACTATGATTACTTGACAGTGCGTATGCACGATCGTAGAATGGCGGTTCTAAAAAGGCGACACGAAGGATCCCATTCAATGATGGAATACGCGAGTTTATTGATTGTTTTTGCCTTTGCGGCTTTTGTTGCGGGCCTGCTTATTTTTCTGACCAGTATTCTGGGTCCGAGGCGGAAGTCCGAAGTAAAGGAACAGCCTTTTGAATGCGGTTTTGATCCTATTACTTTACCTCGAGGCCGCTTCGGAGTGAAATTTTATTTGGTCGCGATGTTGTTTATTATTTTTGATGTAGAATTGGTTTTCTTGTTTCCTTGGGCGGTTGTGTTTAAGAAGTTGGGAGCGATGGGTCTCTTGGAAATGATCGCTTTTTTGGGTATTGTCGTCGTGGGTTTGGTTTATGCCTGGAAAAAAGGGGCATTGGAGTGGGAGTAAAAATATGAAAATGTTGGAATCAGCAACAGGTTTTTTTACTTCTCGTCTTCAAGACGCCATCGGATGGGCGAGGAAATATTCTATTTTCCAATATCCTTTTGTAACCGCCTGTTGTGGGATGGAATACATGGCGACGGCTGCTTCTCATTATGACATGGATCGTTTTGGGGCAGGTCTGGTGCGATTTTCGCCTCGGCAATCCGATGTGCTTTTTGTGGTGGGGACCATCAGTCAGAAAATGGCGCCGATCTTAAAGAAAATTTATGATCAGATATGTGAGCCCAAATGGGTGGTGGCCTTTGGCGTATGCACCTGTACGGGCGGGTTCTATGATAATTACGCAACGGTGATGGGGATTGACACGATTATTCCGGTGGATGTTTATATTCCGGGATGTCCTCCCAGACCTGAGAATGTGCTGGATGGACTGATGAAACTTCAAGAGAAGATTCAGAGGCAGAAACAAGAAGTATAAAAACAGTTTTGAGTTTTAAGTTCTTAGTTTTAAGTTTTTGTAATTCAAAACTAAAAATTCAAAGTTTAAAACTGTTTTTGAAAATATGGACATCTTAAATCAATTAAAATCCAAATTCTCAGAATATGTGATCGAGACCCACTCCCAATGTGGTGATGCGACCCTTGTGATCAAAAAAGAGGGTGTGATACCCCTTTTTTCTTATCTCAAAACATCGCCTGAATTAGATTTTAATTTTCTAATGGATTTAACGGCGGTGGATTACTTGGGGCGAGAGGGTTCACGCTTTGAGGTGGTGTATCATCTTTATTCTTTGTCAAAGAATCATTGCTTGAGAGTGAAGGTGGACGTGGGTGAAGAAGATTCTTCTCTTGATTCTGTGAGTTCTTTATGGCCTGCTGCGAATTGGTATGAGCGAGAGGTGTGGGACATGTTTGGGATTAAGTTCAAGGGGCATCCCGATCTGAAAAGGATTTTGATGTACGAAGAATTTCAAGGGCACCCTCTTCGTAAAGATTATCCGGTCAATCGGCGCCAACCCCTTGTAAAACCTGTTCCGATGAACTGACTTGTAATTCTCTATGCAAACACAAGAAAAAGAAAAACAGACAGAAACACGTCACATGCTTTTAAATGTGGGCCCGAGTCATCCGGCCATGCATGGCGTGATTCGATTTATTTTTGAGTTGGATGGAGAGACGATTGTCAGTGCGGATACAGAAATTGGATATCTCCATCGGGGTTTCGAAAAGATGTGCGAGGTGGGCCCGTACAATCAGGCCATTCCTTATACGGATCGCCTCAATTATGTCTCTCCTTTAATCAATAATTTTGCCTATTGCCTGGCAGTGGAAAAATTGATGGGGCTTAAAGTGACAGAGCGCTGTCAATACATTCGCGTGATCATGAGCGAGATTTCACGTGTGACGGATCATCTCACCTGCATTGGGGCCACCGCAATGGAGTTGGGGGCGTTCACGGCTTTTTTATACATGATGAAGGCCCGAGAATTTTTATACGAATTGGTGGAGCAGGTGACGGGTGCTCGCCTGACTGTTTCTTACGGACGGGTGGGAGGTGTGAAGGCGGATTTACCGGAAGGCTTTGCGGACCAGACGCGGCAGGTTTTGAAAGAAGTTCGAAAGGTTTTAAAAGAGGTAGATAAACTTCTCTCCCGAAATCGGATTTTTGTGGATCGGGTGAAAGGGGTAGGTGTGATTTCGAAAGAAGACGCAATCGCTTATGGGATCACCGGCCCTTTTTTGCGTTCGACGGGGGTGAATTACGATGTCCGTAAGGCCCAACCTTATTTGATTTATGATCGCTTGAAATTTGAAATTCCTCTGGGAACAAATGGAGACAATCTAGACCGTTATTATGTTCGAATGGAAGAAATGGAACAGAGCATGATCATGATCGAACAAGCCTTGGATCAAATTCCACCAGGGGTTGTGAGGATCCATGAGCAAGGGGAGCCGATGGTGGCTGCCCAAATGGTGGACGAGGCTAAAATGGGGCGCATTGCGGGAATTGCCCAGCGGAATGTTTTATTGGATCCAACACTTCAGGGGAGTACAAAGGGATTTCATGAGAAGGTGAATGTGGAGGACAAAAAAACAGTTCTTCCTCCGAAAGAGGCGACGTATGGCAATATCGAGGGGCTCATGAATCATTTTAAATGGGTGATGTTCGGACATGGGATTCGTCCTCCCAAGGGGGAGGTTTATTTTCCTGTGGAAGGGGCCAATGGCGAGCTTGGTTTTTACATTGTGAGTGATGGAACGGAGCGGCCTTATCGGGTGCGGGTGCGGCCCCCTTGCTTTCCCATTATGGCAGCCATTGGAAAAGTATTGGAAGGGGGCATGATGGCCGACGTGGTCCCTACTTTTGGGTCTGTGAATATGATTGCAGGGGAGCTTGATCGATAAGTTCAAAGGTTTAAAAGTTCAAAGGTTCAAAGGACTATGCAAGCTAAATTTCAGATGTCTTCAGAGTTGAAAACAGAACTAGATAAGATTGTCTCCCAATACGAGACAAAACAAGCCGCACTTTTGCCTGTGTTGAATTTGGCACAAGAAAAATATGGCTCTATTTCTCCGGAGATTGAAAGCTGGGTCGCAGACTATTTGCAACTTCCGTTGATGAAAGTGAGAGAAGTGGTGAGTTTTTATACCCTTTTTCATGCCGAGCAAAAAGGAAAACATCATTTTCAGATGTGTCGCAACATGAGCTGTATGTTGAGAGGTTGTGAGGAAATGATAGAATATTTAAAAGAGCGGCTGAAACTGGAAGACGGTCAAACCTCTCAAGACCGTTGCTTCAGCCTTTCAACGGTGGAATGCCTCGCTGCTTGTGAAATGGCTCCGATGATGCAATTGAACGATCGTTATGTGGGGCCTTTGACGAAAGAAAGTATAGACCAGATTTTGAAGGAAATTGAAATTAATAATTAGAGCAGGCGGGTCCTGCCCCTCCTCACCCCCACCGATGGCATCGGTGTCGGGTAAGTCGGGAATGGAATGTAATATGCTGGACTCCACCTGCTGGCAGTCGGTGGGGGACCCCCAGTCGGGTCACCCGCTTTGTGAGCTCTAAGGAGTTGTGATGAAATCCTATCCCAAAATTCTTTCAAAAAATTTTGAGGTTCCTCATGCCCAACACATAGGGGTCTATCTCTCTGGCGGTGGTTACGAGGCGGCTCGGAAGGTCTATACTTCTTGGAAGCCAGAGCAGTTGATTGAGGAAGTCAAAAAATCTAATTTGCGAGGATTGGGCGGGGCTGGTTTTTCGACGGGGATGAAATGGGCTTTTATACCGAAAGATTCAACGCGGCCGCATTATGTGGTGGTGAATGCGGATGAGGGAGAGCCGGGGACTTTTAAAGACCGCTATATTTTGTGCAAGGATCCGCACGCCCTTGTCGAAGGAATTCTCATCGCCTGCTTTGCCGTTGGGTCCCATAAAGCTTTCGTTTACATTCGAGGGGAATATGTGGAGCCCATTCGTATTTTTAGAGAGGCCGTGCGAGAAGCCCATGAAAAGGGTTTTTTGGGAAAAAATGTTTTTGGCACAGGTTACGAGGTTGAAATTGTGATTCATCAGGGGGCGGGTGCTTATATTTGTGGAGAGGAGACGGCGCTTCTAGAATCTCTTGAGGGAAAAAAAGGATTTCCTCGTCTGAAGCCTCCCTTTCCAGCAGTTAAAGGTGTTTTCGGATGCCCCACCGTTATCAATAATGTAGAGACTTTGGCCTGTTTGCCTCCTATTGTAAATCTCGGGGCCGAGTGGTTTGCCAAATTAGGGTGCGAGAAAAATGGGGGGACGCGGCTTTACAGTGTCAGTGGCCATGTGAATCGTCCGGGCCTTTATGAATTGCCTTTGGGAACACCTTTGCGGGAAATCATTGAGGAACATGCAGGGGGTGTTTGGAAGGGACGTCAGCTCAAGGCAGTGATTCCGGGTGGAATTTCTGCTTCTATTTTGAGGTCGGATGAAGTTGACATCAAAATGGATTTTAATTCACTGGCCCGAGTTGGTTCCATGCTGGGTTCGGCGGGTGTGGTGGTGATGGACGAGACCACATGCATGGTCACAACCCTTTTGGTGGCGGCTCGTTTTTTTGCCCATGAATCTTGCGGCCAGTGCAGTCCCTGTCGAGAGGGGACAGGCTGGGTTCTGAAAATGATCGAGAGAATTTATGAGGGCCACGGGAGGTCTCAAGACTTGGATAATTTATTAGACATTGGAAAAAACATGATGGGTAACACCATCTGTGCCTTTGGGGATGCGGCGCCGACTCCGGTGATCAGTTATATCACGAAGTTTAGAGCAGAATTTGAGTATCATGTGCGGCATGGGAAGTGTGATTTAGAGGACAGAAGTCAGAAGTCAGAATAAAAAAATAAATAACATCCCTATTATTCTGAATTCTGTCTTCTGTATTCTGAGTAACGAAAGTGATTTTGTATGCCAATATTAAAAATTGATGGAAAAGACATAGAAGTTCCAGTCGGAACTTCTATCATTGAAGCGGCAAAAAAGGCCGGCATCGAAATCCCTCATTATTGTTATCACCCTGGGCTTTCCGTTGCTGGAAATTGCCGTATGTGTTTGGTCGAAGTTGAGAAATTTCCCAAGCTTCAAATTTCTTGCTATACGCCTGTGACTGAGGGCATGGTTGTTCACACGCAAAGTGAAAGGGTGAAGGACGCGCAGCAAGCCGTTCTCGAATTTCTCTTGGTCAATCATCCTCTCGATTGCCCCGTTTGCGATCAATCAGGTGAGTGCGAGCTTCAAAATTATTATATGAAATACGGTCTCTATGACAGCCGCCTCATGGAAGATAAGGTCAAGAAACACAAGGCCGTTTCTATTGGTCCAACTGTGATGCTAGACGGTGAGCGTTGTGTTCTATGTTCTCGTTGTGTGAGATTTTGTGATGAAGTCACGCATACCCATGAAATGGGGATTGTGAATCGTGGAGATCGTGCGGAAATTGAAGTTGCCCCGGGTAAAGAGGTAGACAATGACTATTCAGGAAATGTGGTGGATATTTGTCCTGTCGGGGCGCTTACAGACAAAGATTTTAGATTTAAATGTCGTGTTTGGTTTTTGGCCCAAACGCCTTCTGTATGCCCAGGCTGTAGTCGAGGTTGCAACATTGAAATTCATTGGAATAAAGAGAGACCTTATCAAACTCCGGGAGAGAGGGTCATGCGTTTGAAACCGCGTTTCAACGCAGACGTCAATAAATTCTGGATTTGCGATGAAGGTCGTTACAATTACCATTGGATAGACCAGGGCCGGCTTTTGAAACCCATGCAAAAAAGGAGAGGTGTTCCCCATGAGGTTTCTTGGGAGGAGGCCTTCGGCACTTTGTCGGGTCTTTTTTTAAGACCTCAGGAAATGGGAGTGATTGTCTCCACCGATATGACGAATGGAGATCTTGCGATGGCCCAGCAGCTTTTTGTCAGCGAGCTCAAGGTTAAAAATGTTGCTTATCAATGGATAAGAAAATCGGGTAAAGAAGACGAGCTCCTGATGAAGGCGGATAAAACGCCGAACACCCGAGGAGCTCAAGCCTTAGGATTTGAAGACCGATCAGGAGAGATTTATGAACAAATCGAAAAAGGTCAAATTAAAATCCTTTTCCTTTTTGGGCATAACTTGATGGAAATTTTGGGAAAAGATCAGGCAGAAAAAATGAGGTCTCATCTCGAGACCTTGGTGATTCTTGGCCCTCATGCCCATGAGGGTATAAATTTGGCCGATTGGGCCTTGCCTTCGGCAGTTTACGCTGAAAAAAACGGAACTTTTACAAATTTTGAGGGAAGGGTGCAAAAAATTTCTAAAGCCTTTCCTCCTATGGGAATGGCTAAGTCTGAACGAGAAATTTTGAAAGAAATGGCCCGACAGGCTGGAATTCACATAAACTTGACCGTGTAGTCGCCCGATTTATCGGGCAAATCCATTGCCCCATAAATGGGGCGACTACAAATAAAAACATGTACTTCGACATTATCATAAAAATTATTTTAACAGGGGTCGTTTTAGGCGGTGCCCTCAACCTGGCGGGTTTACTCACCTGGGTGGAGCGTAAGCAGAGTGCCGTGATGCAGGATCGGATCGGGGCCAATCGAGCCTCTCTCTTTGGGCTGCGTATTTTGGGGCTTTTTCATCCCCTGGCGGACATGCTGAAGCTCATTCTCAAAGAGGATTTCACGCCTCGCTATGCCCATAAAATCTTGCATGCCCTGGCTCCTTTTGTGTCTGTCTTTTTTGCGTTAATTGCCTTTGCCGCGATTCCCATCGGCAATGATTTTGCCTGGCGCGGCCACGCAATCCATTTGCAGGTGGCCCATATCAATGTGGGGCTTCTTTATATTCTTTCCGTGATGTCCATGGGGGTTTACGGCGTCGTGCTGGCGGGCTTTGCTTCGAATAACAATTATTCTTTTTTAGGAGGCCTGAGGGCTTCTTCTCAAATGATTTCTTACGAGATCACCATGGGAGTTTCTATCATGGGAATCGTCATGATGGATGGCTCATTAAATTTGCAAAATATTGTTCAGGCGCAGGGTCAGTATTGGCATCATCTACCGCTTTGGGGCATTTTTCTTCAGCCGGTGAGCTTTTTTCTTTTTTTGACAGCCGCCATGGCCGAAACCAAGCGAACCCCTTTTGATCTTCCCGAGGGAGAGTCTGAGATCATTGGATATTTTGTGGAGTACAGTGGAATGAAATTCGGCATGTTCTTTCTGACAGATTTTTTGGAGACAGTTCTGGCCTCGGCGCTTTTGACAACCCTTTTTTTAGGAGGTTGGCAAATCCCCTATCTTTTTCACGATGGCTTTCATTTCCCTTGGGGGACTGTATGGATCATGGCCCAACCCTGGGTCATTCTTTTAGGTGTGATTGCATTTAGCATCAAAGTGATTTTTTTCTGTTGGTTTTTAATGATGATTCGATGGACCTTACCCAGATTTCGTTATGACCAATTGATGAGACTGGGTTGGAAAATCATGTTGCCGATTTCATTAATCAATATTTTGGTGACAGGTTTAGTGATGGTGCTTTTATGAATAGAAGTGAGTTAACTTTTATTGAACGCCTTTATATCTTCGAAGCCCTGAAGGGCATTCTCCTCACCTCTCGTCATTTTTTTTGGAATCTTTTTTTGCATACCACTCATCTTTTTGGCTTGTTAAAAAATAAAAGTGCAGCTGTGACTGTGCAATACCCTGATGAAATAAGGCCTTACGCGCCTCGTTTGAGAACACGTCATCACCTGGTTCCTCGAGCCGATGGAAGTCCTCGATGTGTAGCCTGCATGCTTTGTGAAACAGTATGCCCTGCCAAATGTATTTACATCATTGCAGGAGAGCATCCTGATCCCAACGTTGAAAAAGTGGCAAAGCGCTTTGATCTTGATTTAGGTAAATGTGTTTATTGCGGTTTTTGCGTGGAGGTGTGTCCTGAGGATGCGATTCGCATGGACACCCAAATCATGAATATAGCGGCGTACAGTCGGGAAGAAATGCTTTTGGATATCAATGAACTTTTAAGACCGGGGAGCAGAAAGCAGTCGTGAGTCGTGAGGGGTGAGTCGTTAGTAAAAAATAATGCCTTTAGAACTCACGACCCACGACAGACGACTCACGACTATCTACATTTTTGAATTTTCCTAACTATCTGATGCGCCAGTTCTGTCAACGTATGATCTCTCGCTCCCATCACCACGATGTTGTCTCCCTTTTTAGCTTTTTTTCGCAGTATTTGAAGAAGTGTTTCACGATCTTGGCAAAAAAAAGTGGGGATTTTTTTCTTTTTTAGAACTTCCACAAAACTTTCTGAACTGATGCTTCTATCTGCTGTTCCACCCGCATCATAAATGGGTAGGAGATAGAGTTGGTCTTGAGGGCGAATCATCTTTGAAAGAATCTCAATCAGTTCTTGCCATTGATGCTTTAAAGGGCCAAACCCATGTGGTTGATAGACAGCAATCACCCGATCACTTTTGTCTTGAAGGGCGTTTAACGTCGCTTCAATCTTGGCGGGGTTATGAGCAAAATCATCATACACTCGAATGTTGTTTGTCTTTCCAATCAATTCCAGTCTTCTTTCGACGCCTTGAAAGTTTTCAAGGCCCCTTTGAATGTGATGGATGGGAATCCCTATGATTTGGGCCGTGGCGATGGAGGCCAGGGCATTCATGATGTTGTGAACGCCCGGTATTTTTAAATGGTAAGGGGCTTCATCCACTTCAAAACGAGATCCTTCCTTCAATAAGCGAATGTGATCGGCCTTTGATTTTCCGAAATAAAAAGATTTTTCTTTGGGAAGAGATAAATTTTTTGTTTCAGGACAGTCTGAATTAATGACAATGGCTTTTCCCGTATGGAGGACGAGATGTTGAAAAAGATCATGGAGCTCTTTTAAGTCTTTATGGTCTTTGGAAATATTTGTGATCACAGAAATTTTAGGGCGATAATGAACGAGACTCCCGTCGCTTTCGTCTGCTTCTGCCAGAAGCCAAGGCCCTTTTCCAAAATGCCAATTGGAACTTTTTCCCTCCTCTGGAAAGTTTTTCACCTGGCCTCCGCATAGAAAGGAAAAATCCCAGCCTGCGGCTTTTAAAATGTGAGCCATCATGCCTGTCACGGTTGTTTTCCCGCTGGTTCCAGAAACAGCGATTCCCTCTTTTTGGTTAAAAATTTGGGCCAGCATTTCGGCTCGGGTGACCCGAGTGAACTTTTGCTTCTGGGCATGGACAAAATCAGGGTTGTCTGATTCAACGGCGCTTGAATAAATAACAGCCGTTAAATCTGAAGGCAAATGGGCTCCATCTTGGGGAACCACAACGATTCCAGAGTTTTTGAATTGTTCTTGAAGCGATTCAGATTTCTTCTGATCAAAGGATCGGTCTGAGCCCATGACTTTATGCCCTTGGGCTCTTAGGAAATGAGCCAAAGAACTCATTCCTGTCCCTGCCATTCCAACGAAAAAATATTGAGACATAGGGGTGTATGGTAACAATTCAGCTTTCTTAATTCAAGTTGTCCTCTTTTTGTTGATTTTGAAGTCGGTGATAGATGCGTTTGAAAAAATTGTCAGTCGTATGTAGGGTTTAATCTTTATCCTCCAGCTTTTTAAAAAATTCTTCCGGACTGATGTTCTGGAGGTCTTTCCTAAATTTTTCAACATCTTCTTCTGAAATGGGTCTTTCGATTTTGGGACATTTCTCTAGAACCTTTTCGTCAATGAAAAGAGGGGTTTGCATGCGTACAGCGATGGCAATGGCATCAGAAGGTCTGGAGTCAATTTCAAAACGTTTGCCGTTTGCCTCAACTTCGAGAATGGCAAAATAAGTATTGTCTTTTAAATCAGAGACAATGACCTTGTTTAATTTGACTTCGAAAAGTTTAAAAAGATTAACAATCAAATCATGGGTGATGGGGCGAGGCAGTTCTGCCCCCTGAAGTTGAAGGGCAATCGAACTGCCTTCGGAGGCACCAATCCAGATGGGAACCAATCGTGCATCTTCAATGGCCTCCAAAACAATCACATATTGTCCGATTTGGGGGATGAGCATGAGTGAATTGATCTTTGCCTTTTTCATTCTTTTTTGATGTTGCCCTCGCTTTTTAGTATGAAATAGTTTCTAACTTAAATCAAGCGAATTTGGCTTGAGGCAAAAACGAATGCGTTTGTATGGGTAAACATATGAAAAAAATATTAGGCATATGCACTTGATTCCCCTAGTAGTCGCCCGATTCATCGGGCAATCCATGCAAGGGGCACAAGGCTGCCCCATAAATGGGGCGACTACAAATTCTTTCTATCTGAGGGGAATCAAGTGCATATGCCTAAAAAATATTTATCCTTTTTATTTTTATTCTTTCATTGGGTCGAGCTTTCTCGGAAGAATTTTTGGTGAATCATGTTCAAAACACCTTTATGAAGTACCAGAATATGGTTTTTCATCTTATTATCCTGCATCTTGACGGGTGATAAGAATGAGCGATCAGAGGCCTGCGATGCCTGTTTATATTGAAAGTTATGTGAAGTCTCTTCGGGAGGGGGCCAAGAAATTGAAAGGCTTTCAGCATTTGCGAATGTTTCCGATAGAAATCGGCGGAAATTTGACCATGGAATATTCTTATACCTATTGGCGTGAGGCACGTGAAAGAGGTGGAGAGGTTGGTGAAGCATTTTAAGTTCCAGGGTCGTGAGGGGTGAGACATGACTCACTCCTCACTCTCACGGTTGTAGTACTTGTAGTAAAAAAACGGCCCCTTGATTGCTCAAAGGGCCGTTTTTATTTTTAAAAAACCATTCAACAGAAACTAGAACCGATACAAAAGTTCCGTTGAAAGGGTGTTCTGAGTATCCGTTGCGGTGTCTCCGTCCAAGAAAGATGTGGTATCGGAATCATCATGCCGATATTCCAGACGACCCCACAAGCCTTCTACGATCATGTAAGCACCGGTCGCTGTGATTTCCCACAAATCCTGAGCAGTGCCTGTTCTGGCGCCATCTTCATCGGAAAACCACTCACCTCTAATGGCCAGATACAAGCGGTCCGTGAAATCATATTTCACATAGCCTGCAAATCCTTGCCATGTGGCATCGAAGGTGCTGGCAATGAATTCTTCCCCTGTTGTTGCATCTTCTGCAAAGACAGGCACATCCCCTTCCGTTCCATAATCATAGTTAAAGAGGAAGGTCAGTTGCGGCCAGGGTGTGGGCTTCACGGTGAGGACTGCATCAATGATTCCGCGGATGTTGCCATCTTCGTCATCTTGTTCAGGTCCAACAGTTCCATTGATTCCCAGTGTCAACCATTCCCAAGGGCCAAGGGTTAAATTGCCCAAGAATGTTTTTCCATCATTGTTATCTTCGATGTTATCCCAACCGTTCACAACGCCTGCCGTTACACCTAGGTAATCTGTAAAGGTGTAAGAACCCAAAAGACCCGTGTGTGTGAAAGGAATGGCATAACCAAATAAGAAGCCCCTTGAAAAATTCCAATTGTCCCAAGGTTCGATCACTTCAGCGCCCAAGAGGGTGACAAATTTTCCACCTTTGAGGGTGAGGCCTTCGATCCAAGGAAAGTTATAATAGATGTAGGCTTGCTGAACGTCGAAATCATCTCTTGTGGTGCCCACAGGAGTAATGACCTCAGCGGTTTCGAGAAAATCAAGATCTACCCGACCGCCCAAACCCAGTGCTTCAGAGTTTTTCTCAACGGCCAATTCAACCATTTCGACGTTGAATGTGTTTGCGTTTGAGTCAAAAACCCTCAATGCATTGGTTCGATCATCTGGGGAATCAAAATTCCATACAGAACTGGAAGAGATTCCACCGCTGATTTCAATGCCATTCACTACAGAGGCCACGGCACCCCCTTCGGCAGGTGCTGGAGCTCCAGCAGATATCTGAGATTCAAGTTGTTCAACCCTTTTCTCCAAGAACTCAACCTTTTGCATCAAGGCATCATTCGTCATTTCTGCCGAGACGGGTCGAATTTGCAAGGAGAGAAGGAAAGCCAGAACAGTCAAACACGATGCGAACTTCCTCATATTCCCCCTCCTTAATCAATGGTTAGACAAACTTATCAAAAACACCACTTTATATTAAGCAAAAATTGTACCAAGAGACGCTTCTGGGATGATAAAACAATTTTTTATAAGAATTTTCTTTGAATCCTTGTTAAAAATTGCTCATCTTGAGAAAATTCGGCCTTGAAATTTGCTTATCGAAACCCTTTCAATGTGAAAAGGCGTGTCAAAAACACGTGACAATATAAAAAATCTTATGGTATGAATACAAGGAAATAATTTATAGCCTTCAGCTTTCAGCATTCAGCTAACAGGGAAAGCAGAGTTTTTGCTGAATGCTGTTTGCTGAACGCTTTATGAAAAGGAAAAACTATGCAAATCGAATGTGTCAGTACAAAAGAGAGTGCAATCAAAGAATGTGATGCGATTATTCTGGGGGTGACGGAGGGTAAAAAAGATTTAGGTTTTCTTCGCGATTTCTTAAGTGAAAATCTTGTTAAAAGGATTGAAAAATATTTTACCCGAGCAGGAGCCCCCATTCGTAAAAACGACATTCTTTCTTTTGATGGGGATGGACAAATTATTTACACAGTGGTTCTTTCCAAAGAGCCCTCCATGGAAAATATTCGCCAGGCTTGTGGGCACACGGTCGACTTTGTTTGTGGCCAAGTCCATCGAAATGTTGCTGTGTTGGCTGATTCTTTTGGAACGAAGGAAGGAAATCTGACGGATCGTGTGGAGGCAATGGCAGAGGTTATTGACCTGGCCCTTTATCGTTTTGATCCCTTTAAGCCAAAGGATCAAAAGAGGAAAGATTTAAAAACATGTCAGTTTATCTTTCGCGATGGCAAGGACGTTACGAAAGCGCTCAAGGCCGTTGAAATAGGCAGAACAGTCTCTGAAAGTGTCAATTTTACCCGTGACCTGGTCAACACCCCTTCCAATGAACTTCCGCCCCGTGTTTTAGCGGACCGGGCTTCTCAAATGGCGAAGGAGTGCAATATTTCAATCAAGATTTACGATGAAAAAGAACTTCAGAAAATGAAAATGGGGGGGATTCTCGCCGTTTCTCAGGGAAGTGTTCAGGAGCCTCGAATGATTGTTCTGGAGTATGGAGATCCAAAGAAGCCGGTAGACTTTGCCTTTGTAGGCAAGGGCGTTACGTTTGACAGTGGCGGGATTTCGATTAAGCCCAGTGATGGAATGGAAAAGATGAAATATGATATGGCGGGAGGCGCTGCTGTGCTAGGTATTTTGAGAACGGCAGCTAAACTAAGTTTAGATGTTCATATAGTAGGAATTGTTCCTGCGGCTGAAAATATGCCCAGTGGGGCGGCTTATCGGCCTGGAGATGTGATTTGGATGGGTTCAGGAAAGAGTGTAGAGGTTTTAAATACGGATGCCGAGGGACGTTTGCTTTTGGGAGACGGGCTTTTTCTTGCCGAGCGGTATAAGCCTAAAATGGTGGTGGATTTGGCCACATTGACTGGGGCCTGCGTGGTGGCCTTGGGAACAGTGGTTGTAGCGGTTTTGGGCAATGATCCAAAAGTGATTTTGAAAATTAAGGAGGCCGGTGAGCTTTCGGGAGAACGCGTTTGGGAACTTCCTCTTTGGGATGATTATTTTGATCAGATTAAAAGTGATGTGGCTGAGATTAAAAATGTGGGAGGTAAAGGAGGTGGGACGATTACAGCAGCCATGTTTCTCAAGCAGTTTGTGAATTATCCTTGGGCGCATTTGGATATTGCAGGGACGGCCTGGGCGGAAGAAAAGAAGCCTTATTTCCAAAAAGGGGCAACGGGTGTGGGGGTTAGGTTGCTGACGAAAATGATGAGAAAACAATGAAGAATGAAGAATGAAGAATGAAAAGTGAAGAGTAGAAAATGAAAAACAAGGGAAGGTTGCGTTCTTCATTTTTCACTTTTCATTCTTCATTGTTTTTTTCTAGCCAGTTCTTCACATCAAAGCTTGCAGATATGTTGAGCTTGCCCTGGTCCATTCTTCCATAAGCGAGGATGTTTATCTCGTTGTCGGGATGGACGTAGAGGAGAAAATTCAGGCTTTTTGGAAAAGAGGCGGTCCTTTTTGAAAATTCAGAATCGGAGGAGACCTTGCTTTCCTTCGTTTTTTCTATGGCCTTTAGGAAATCTTCTTCTGAATTAAATTGAAGTCCTATCCAGTGCTGTTCCTCTTGATTCTGAGATTCTTTTAAAAAAGTGCTGTACAAGGATTTTTCCTTCCATTGAATTTGATCACACGAGCTGCCTTCCCTTTTTGAGATTTGCGCCTGATCGGCCTCTTGGAAAAAGCGGTTGAAATCTAGTCTTGTCTTTGTCCCGTCTTCCCTTTTTAGAGTGGCGACCACGAGGGCCTTTGCCTTTTTCTCTCCAGGGAAAAAATAGAGACTGACAAGATTTTGAATGTGGGCCAGATAATTTCGGAAGAGGGCAGGGGGACCAGCATTTTCTTCCATGGAAAGAACCTTTTCAATTTCGACGGGTGTATTGAATGAAATTTTCATCAGACCCAATACATTTTCAGGAGGGTTCGTTTCTAGAAGATTTTGAGTGGGAACAGAATTTTTAAATTGAGATTCTAATTTAGATCTTGTCACGGGTTCGATTTGTGTATTCAGGTCCAATTTATTATTTTCAAAATGAAATCTTGTGACGATATGGCGGATTTGGGGGAGATTGTTTTCTAGGGATTCAAGGGCCAGACTCAGCAGTTTCGATTTGTCAGAGGAGAGAATGGGGTTCAGTTTCACTTTCAGGCTTTCGAGATCTTCATGATAGGCTTCGTAGGCCTGCTGGGTGTTGAGAACCATTTCGCAGTCCATTTTTTCTGAAGACGCTTGGCCTGTCTGGGATGAAAGGAAGATCTCAGGTTGAAATCCTTTCAAGATGTTCCGATCTCCTGAAACGATGACGAGACTCCCTCGAAAGGCCACATAATATTGAAAAAGCACTTTCTTTTGGAATTGCATCACATCTGTCTTGGGGTCTTTTTCAAGAGCTTTTAAATAGGCTTCTCTGTCAAATTGGGTCCTTTCTTCGGTGAATTCCTCAATCGGTTGATCTCGGGTCGCTTCCTTACGTGTAAAGCCACTCCCTCCAAAAAGTCCTTTTCCAAATCCCATGAGAAAAAGGGCCTTGTCCTTCAAGTGGGCAGAGTAGAGAAAGGGGTTGGGATGGGTTTTAGGGTCTAAGCGGATGTAGAGAATGTCTTGGGATAAATCAAAACTTTCCATTTTTGTGTTTTTGAAAAAGATGGAGAAAATGAGTCCCGTGAGGGTTTGGCTCGATCGGCCGATCGGTGATAAAAGGGCGTCTATGTGAGTCAGGGTGTCCGATAGATTTTGGAACGAGATGTAACCCAGGCACGTTTCAGGAAGGCCCGAGGCGTTCTCGCTTGAAGAGATCGGCGTCCAGGAGCAAAAGAGAAAGTAGAAGATTGGAAGAACGAATTTTTTCATCCTTGTAAGCTTAATTTATATTTGCACTTCTTTCAAGAGTCTCATAAGATTTTGGTGATGATAACGCCCTTTGTGTTCAGTTTTAGTCTTTTCGCATTGTTCATTGCCCTCCTGTATGTCTTTCTCGTCAAGCGCAGTCAAGTGACGCTGAAGTTGAAGCAGCTTGAGCTCCAGAGTTTCTACGAAAAAGAAAAGGAGATGTTGGATCGGATTATCAATGCAGCAAGCGATACCCTTCTGTGTCTGGACCACGATAAGAAAGTCCTTTTCATGAACAAGAAGGGTGAGGAGATGACGGGATGGAAGGTGGAAGAGGTGATTGGGAAGGCCTTCTGTCGAGAAGTCATTCGGGTGAGGGATTCGAAGGGTCATCTGATTTGTCATTCCGATTGTCCCTTGGAGAAGGCCTGTACTTTGGCCTCGAGAGAGGCTGTGTGCGAAGGAATGCTTCTGACAAAGAATGGGGCTCAGGCGTGGGCAGAACTTCGCTACAGTGCCCTGGTGGATTCAAAGGGGCATTTGAGCTTTGGCATTTTGACGCTGAGGGATATTTCTCAGTTCAAGAAGGCTGAGCACATGCGTTTGCAATTGACTTCAAATATTGTTCATGAATTAAGAACGCCCCTTACGTATATTCGGGGATATGTAGATTTACTTTTGATGAGAAAAGTCGGGGGTCTTTCTGAGGATCAGGAGAAATCCCTTCGGGTGATTCGAGAAAGTGTTTTTAAATTGATTGCGTTGATTGATAATCTCTTGGAGGTGGCCCGCATTGAAGAAGGTAAGTTTTATTTACGATTTGGTTCTGTCCGTTTAAACCATTTGATTCAGAAGGTGGTGGATCTTGCAAAGGTCGAGGCCGATCGGAAAAATATTGTTTTGATTTGGGAAGCCCAAGATTCATTTCCTGAAATTTATGCTGATGGAAAGAGATTGGAAGAAGTTTTGATGAATTTATTGAGCAATGGGTTAAAATATACCCACCCGGGAGGGAGGATTGAAATAGCATTGGGTGAAGAAGACGAGACGGTCTCAATTTTAGTGGCAGATACGGGGATTGGGATTGCTGCGGAATATGTGAAGGGTATTTTCGAGCGATTTGCCAGGCTCGATGATGTGGATGGCAACAAGCCGGGAGAAGGTGCGGGTCTGGGCTTGAACATTGTAAAGAGAGTGGTCGAGGCACATGGAGGAAAAGTGTGGGTTGAAAGCGAAATGGGGAAGGGGTCAACTTTTTATGTTCAGATTCCGAAAAGAAATGTAGCATAACAATGGTGAGAGGTGAGGGGTGAGTTTTAAAAGCATTTGTTTTTACTCACCTCTCACCCCTCGCGCTTGAATTTAAAAATGGAGGAATGTAATGAGAAAGTTTCTTTTGGTTTTAGCTGTGGGTATGGGGCTGGTGATGGGTTGCGGTAAAAAAAGTGATGATGTCAAAATAGGTGTTTATGCTTCTTTGACGGGCAATACGGCGACTTTTGGAGAGTCCATGCGCAAAGGAATTGAATTGGCTTTTGAAGAGATCAATGCTCAGGGTGGACTTCTGGGAAAAAAGGTACGATTGATTGTGGAAGATGATCAGAGTAAACCTGAAGAGGCAAAGACGGCTGTGGTGAAACTTATCAAACGCGATCGAGTGGTGGCGGTTTTGGGTGAGGTCGCGAGCTCCCGGAGTCTTGCGGGGGCTCCTGAGTGTCAACGTTCCTCAGTTCCTATGGTGACCCCGGCATCCACCAATCCAAAAGTCACAGAGATCGGAGATTATATTTTTCGCGTTTGTTTCATTGACCCCTTTCAGGGAGAGGTGATGGCCAAATTTGCTTATCAGACTTTAGGTTTGAGGAGAGTGGCTGTTTTTACGGATGTCAAAAATGATTACAGTGTGGGTCTGGCGAATTATTTTGAGAAAACTTTTCTTGAGTTGGGTGGAAAAATAATAGGGGAAGAATCCTATTCGGAAGGGGATATTGAATTTAGGGCACAGTTGACGACGATCAAGAGTCAGAAACCAGAGGCTATTTTTATTCCGGGCTATTATACAGAAGTGGGCCTCATTGCCCGTCAGGCGAGAGAACTGGGCTTTCAAGGGCCTTTGCTGGGAGGGGACGGATGGGATTCACCGAAGACAGTAGAGATTGGAGGCAGTGCGGTGGAGGGATGTTTTTTTAGCAATCATTATGCCTCTGATGATCCTGCCTCCGTCGTTCAAGATTTTATCCGCTCTTTTAAGGAGAAGTACGGAGAAGTTCCGGATGCCATGGCCGTTTTGGGGTATGATGCGGCTAGAGTTTTGGCGGATGCGATTCACAGAGCCTCTTCTTTCCAGGGGGCAAAGATTCGTGAAGCTTTGGCCCAAACCAAAGGCTATGAAGGGGTGTCCGGAAGAGTGACGATAGATCAAAACCGTAACGCGCGAAAAGCAGCAGTGGTTTTGAAAATCGAAAATGGACGGGTGAAGTTTTTTAAGAGGGTTGAACCGTAAAGGCAGTTGTGAGGGGTGAGTCGTGAGTGGTGAGTAAAAAAAAACTCCGTTAAAACTAACCCCTCACGACTCACCCCTCACGACAAATACATGCAATTCCTACAACAACTCATCAACGGCATCAGCTGGGGAAGCATTTATGCCCTGATCGCCTTGGGATACACCATGGTGTATGGGGTTTTGCGCCTGATTAATTTTGCCCATGGCGATATTTACATGCTGGGGGCTATGTTTGGCTATTATGTGGCGGTCTTTCTCGGTGTGGCCGAACATGCCTCTGGTGTGAGAGTGCTGTCTGTTGTTCTGATCAGCATGCTTGGATGTGGATTGATCGGGGTCGGCATTGAACGATTTTGCTATCGTCCTTTGAGAAAAGCCCCCCGCCTCGCGGCCTTGATGACGGCTGTTGGAGTCTCTCTTCTTTTGGAAAATGGGGGACAGTTGATTTTTGGGGCCGATCCTAAATTTTTTCCTCCCCTCATTCACACCCGAGAAATTTTTAGGTTTCACGAAATTGTTCTTAATAACATTCAACTGATGATCTTTGCGGTTTCTCTCCTTTTGATGTTCCTTCTTCACTGGATTGTGATGAAAACTCGCATGGGAAAGGCCATGCGGGCCGTGTCTTTTAGCCATGATGCGGCGGGTTTGGTAGGGATTCCTGTGAATCGGGTGATCAGTTTTACTTTTTTTCTAGGCTCTCTCTTGGCTGCGGCCGCTGGTATTTTGGTGAGTCTTTCCAATCCCAAAGTGGAGCCTCTCATGGGGATTATGCCGGGGCTGAAGGCTTTTGTGGCCGCGGTATTGGGCGGGATTGGAAACATGATGGGTGCGATGATCGGGGGTTTGATCATGGGGATTTCTGAAGTGCTCGTCTCCGGCTACATTTCAAGCACGTATCGAGACGCCTTCGCCTTTTTTATTTTAATTTTTATTTTGCTTTATAAACCGTCTGGACTTTTGGGGAAGACGGGACCGGAGAAATTATAGCGTTCAGCGTTTAGCGTGCAGCGTACAGAAAAACCAGCATCACTCCTGTCCGCTATACGCTGTCCGCTGTCCGCTAAATTATGAAATCGATTCGACAAGTTCTTTTCTGTGTTGCTATTTTATGCTTTTTTTTCTTTCTCAATCACTTCCTCACCCTTTACCTCAATCCCTATTACCTTCAAATCCTTATTTATGCCGGGATCAATGTGATTCTGGCGATCAGTCTTAATTTGGTGAATGCCCAGACGGGCCAATTTTCAATGGGGCATGCTGGATTCATGGCGGTGGGGGCCTATGCGAGTGCTTTTTTTACTGATCGGGTGGGACCTCTCCTTCATTCTTTTTTCACGCACGTGCTCGCGTTCCCGGATTTTTTCTCTTCCTTTTTCATTTTTGGTTTTGCCTTGGTGATTGCGGGGTGCCTCTCGGCGGGTGCGGGCTTTATCGTAGGGTTACCCGTTTTGAGATTGCGCGGAGATTATTTGGCCATCGCGACGCTTGGGTTTGGCGAAATCATTCGGGTGATGATTTTAAACATGGATGTCGTGGGTGGGGCACGCGGCTTTACCGACATTCCTATCTATACGAATGTCTTCTGGTTGGGACTCTGTGTTTATGGGACTTGGATGGTGATTGGAAACCTCATTCATTCAACGAAGGGCCGAGCCTTTTTAGCCATTCGGGAGGACGAGGTGGCGGCGGAATGCATGGGGATTCACACGACGAAATATAAAGTAGGGGCCTTTGTGATCGGCGCTTTTTTTGCAGGAGTGGGGGGAGCCCTCTTGGCGCATGAAGTCGGGTATTTGCACACGAATTCTTTTACATTTTTAAGGTCCATTGAAATTGTGGTGATGGTAGTGTTGGGTGGGACGAGTCTCGTGGGTTCAGCCCTTGCAGCCATTGTTTTGACTCTTTTACCGGAGGTGTTAAGGTTTTTCAGTGAATATCGGATGGTCGTTTATTCATTGGTTTTAATTTTTTTGATGTTGGCCAGGGCTAAAAAATGGAAAAGTACTTAAGTAAAAAAATCCTTCCTTGCTAACTTAAGCACTTAGACACTTAGTTAGTAATACGCATATGAACCTCTTAGAACTCAAAAATTGTACTTTATCTTTTGGCGGCTTAACGGCCGTCTCCCATTTAAATTTGAATGTGAATGAGGGAGAGTTGGTCGGACTTATTGGTCCTAATGGGGCTGGGAAAACAACGGTTTTTAATTTAATGACGGGAATTTACGCGCCGAGCGGAGGTGATATTTTTTTCAAAGATTCCTCATTGTCCTCCTTAAGGCCTTCTCAAGTTTGCAGGCTCGGAGTGGCCAGAACATTTCAGAATATTCGTCTTTTTGGAAACATGTCAGTTTTGGACAATGTTCGGGTGGCGCAGTACATTTATTTGAATCGGGGCCTTTGGCGGACGGTCTTAAGAACACGGTCGTTTTATGAAGAAGAGGAGCAGGTTTTCAAGAAGGCCAGGGAAATATTGAATTGGGTGGGGCTTTCTCAAGATGAGGCGGATGAGGCGCATAATTTACCCTATGGAAAACAAAGGCGTTTGGAAATGGCCCGTGCCCTGGCCACTCGGCCACATCTTTTACTTCTGGATGAGCCGGCGGCCGGGATGAACCCTTTCGAAAAAGAAGAATTGATGAAATTGATCGAGCGTATTCATCGGGAATTAAAGGTGAGTATTCTTCTGATCGAGCATGATATGAAGGTTGTGATGGGGATTTGCCATCGTGTGATGGTGATGGATCATGGCGAAATGATTGCGGAAGGAACCCCCAATGAAGTTCAGAAAAATGCGAAAGTAATAGAGGCGTATTTAGGACAACAAATTAACAATTGCTAATTATCAATTATTTTTCTTATGCTAAAAATCAACAACTTAATCGTCTCATACGGCAACATCAAGGCCCTTCAAGGAGTTTCCCTTGAAGTAAAAGAAGGGGAAATTGTGACTTTGATCGGAGCCAATGGGGCAGGGAAGACCACTCTTTTAAAGACGATTTCGGGATTGATTGCGCCCGTTTCGGGAACGATTTATTATTCTAAAAATGAAAAAAATAGTTCTTTAAATCATATGGCTCCCCATGAAATTGTGAGGCTGGGTGTATCTCAAGTCCCGGAAGGGAGAATGGTTTTTGCGAATTTGTCCGTGGCTGAAAATTTAGATTTAGGGGCTTTTTTGAGAAGGGATGCGCGTGAAGTTAGAGAAAGTCTTGATAAAGCCTTTCAACTTTTTCCAAGATTGAAAGAGCGAGTGACCCAAAATGCAGGTACTTTAAGCGGAGGAGAGCAGCAAATGCTTGCCATTGCCCGTGCTTTAATGGCAAAGCCCAAACTCCTTTTAATGGATGAACCTTCATTGGGTCTTGCACCCATTTTGGTAAAAGAAATTTTTGAAACCATTCGAAAAATCAATCAAGAAGGTCTAAGCATTTTACTCGTAGAGCAAAATGCGCATCTTGCATTGCAATTGGCCCATCGGGCGTATGTATTAGAGACAGGTAAAATTGTTCTTGAAGGTCCTGCACGTGAGTTGGCTATGAATGAAGAGGTGAAGAAGGCGTATTTGGGGGCGTGATTAAATGTCTAAGTGCTTAAGTGTCTAAGTGATTAAGTTATAAGGAAGGATTTGTTTTTACTTAAGCACTTGGTTACGCACTTATTACCTGGGAATCTCCACACAAAAAACACTTCCGCCTTCTGGATTGTCTTCAATCCAGACCTTGCCCTGATGGAGTTCAACAAGGCGTTTAACGATGGCAAGTCCCAGGCCGGTTCCTTTAATCCCAAGTCTATCTGCCCTTTGAAAGCGTGTGAAGAGTTTAGGTTTGACATCTTTGGGGATTCCACATCCCCAGTCCTTGACATAGATTTTCAACAGGGGTCCTTCCTCCGTAAGACCCACCTCAACCTTTTTGCTCTCCGGAGAATATTTGATGGCATTGCTGACGAGATTGGAAAAAACATTTTCGATCATCGAATGGGCCATGCAGAAAATGTCTTCGACTGCCCTCAGTTCTACTGTTATTTTCTTTTCTTTAGCTTGGACTTGAAAGTTATGAACAACATTTCTGAGAATCTCCGTGAGACTTATTTTTTTTCGGGTTAATTTTTGGACATCCTCCAGTTTTGCATAAACTTGAGCACCCATGATCATCTCTGTGATTTTGTTGATGCTTTGATCAATGGCCAAAAGCGATTGTTTGTCTTCCTCTTTCTTTGAAGTGTCTTTCAGGAGTTGAGCAGCCTGCTTGATGACGGCCAGGGGATTCATGAGGTCATGACGCATAATGTCCATAAATAAATCTTTTAAGTGATTGGCTCCTTCTAGTTTTGTGGAATATTGTTTCAGAACTTCTTGGTGACGCTTTCGCTCGATGGCGTAGCGTAAGGTGCGTAGAAGCATGTGTGCATCAATCTTTCCCTTAATCAAATAATCTTGTGCCCCTTGACGCAAGGCTTCCGCGGCCCATTGCTCTTCTTCAAAACTTCCCGTCATGATCACAATGGGGAGAGAAGGCGCATTTTTTTGAAGCTCAAGAAAAGTATCCAGCATGTGGCTGTCAGGAAGATTGAGATCTGATAAAACGACGTCTATGTTTCCAGTATGGAGACAAGCTAAGGCCTTTTTGAGTTCGTCTACCCAATGAAGGGATAGATCGTGAATATCCGCTTCGGTGAGCATTTCCTGGAGGAAACGAGCGTCTCCTGGATTGTCTTCAACCAAGAGAACCTGCAAGGGTTTTTCAGGCATAAGTACTCTCAAGTTATTCTCGAAACTACCTCCTGCCGTCATCCCCGAGTGCACTTGTCGGGGATCCATTTTATTTCAAAACTGGATTCCCACTTTATTCTAATCCGGAGGCAGTTTCACAACGGTCAGCCAAAAATTTTCAATCGATTGCACCACTTCGATAAATTTTTCAAGATCTACAGGTTTGGTGATGTAACAGTTGGCATGGAGATTGTAGCTTTTCAAAATGTCTTCTTCGGCTTTAGAGGTCGTTAGGATGACAACAGGGATGCGCTTCAAATCCGGATCTTGTTTGACTTCGGCTAACACTTCTCGGCCGTCTTTTTTAGGAAGATTGAGGTCCAGTAGGATAATATCCGGCCTGGGCATATCTTTATGTTTTCCTTCCTTTCGCAGATAGGCCATGGCCTCAACCCCGTCTTCTACAACATTCATGCGGTTATGGACCTTGGCCTCCTTAAAAGCTTCAACGGTGAGCCTGACATTGGCGGGACTGTCTTCAACCAAAAGAATTTCAATGGGTCTTCCGACGATATTTGAGGTACCCATCATCTTCCCTTTCTCTTTGTTAGGCATATGCACTTGAGGATTCCCCTAGTAGTCGCCCGATTCATTGGGCAATCCATGCAAGGGGCACAAGGCTGCCCCATAAATGGGGCGACTACAAATTCTTGCTATCTGAGGGGAATCAAGTGCATATGCCTATTCTTTGTTTTATTCTAACATCATTTTTGAATTGTGAAATAAAAAGTCGAGCCCTGCCCTACTTGGGATTCAACCCATATTTTTCCTCCTTGGGACTCAACAATTTTTTTGCAAATGGCAAGTCCGATGCCTGTCCCCTGATATTCACTCTGACTGTGAAG
This sequence comes from Chlamydiota bacterium, assembly GCA_016196885.1. Taxonomy (GTDB): domain Bacteria; phylum Auribacterota; class JACPWU01; order JACPWU01; family JACPWU01; genus JACPWU01. The sequence goes on from JACPWU010000063.1 coordinate 31,286, forward strand.
TCTTTGGAAAATCACAAAGATGCGGTCATGGTATTGAGGATCAATCCCAATTCCATTGTCTTTGACAGAAAAAAGCCATGCACGATCTTCAGGTTTTGCCGAGATATGGATCTGTGGAGGTTGATCGCTGCGGTATTTGATTGCGTTCCCAATCAAATTTTGGAGCAGTTGTTTCATTTGTAGTTTTTCTACTTGAATTTGAGGAAGGGGATCGTGAGAAACGCCTGCTTTGCTTGGGTCAAGCGTTTCCTTAAGATTTAAAAGAATTTCTTCAAGGAGTTTTTCACAATCTACAATTTCTTTTTCTTTTCCACTTCTTCCAATGCGTGAATACTCCAAAAGGTCATTGATCATCTCATGCATGCGTTGGGCGCCGTCTGTCGCAAAATGAATGAACTCATTGGCATCTTGACCCAGTTTGTCTTTATAGCGTTTGGCCAAGAGTTGAACATAGCCTGAAACCATTCTCAAAGGTTCTTGAAGGTCATGGGAGGCGACGTAGGCAAATTGTTCAAGGTCTTGATTGGAGCGCCCCAGCTCTTTGGTTTTTTCGAGAAGAGCCTGCTCTGTCTTTTGATAAACAATCAAATGGTCTTGCAAGTCCTGATTGGCCTTTTTGAGTGCCCGTGTTCTTTCCGTGACGAGGTCCTCAATGCGGCTTGTTCTACCGGTCAAGATGAGAATGAATGCGCTGAGTAGCAGGGTCAAAACAAGGCCTCCCATTAAAGAATCCCAGTCCTCCGTCTCGTGGTAAGTAAGATTTGTTTTTAGGTTGAATTCGAGCTCTCTTTTTTCATTCTCCCATTGATTCGCCTGAACAAAGGCAATGACGATGAAGATGAAGGTGACAAGGAAAGGCAGAGAAATAGAAAGACGTCTTTTTTGCCAATGGGGCTCCAAGGGGGGATGACTCCAGGCTAGGGCCAGGGGCGAGAAGATAAGGACTCCGATCGTATCTCCTGTCCACCAGGTCAGCCAATGGGAGGAAATTTGCGAGGGTGAAATTTGATTGAAAAAGAAGAGATTTTCAACACCCCAAACCGAACTGATGAGACAACTGAGGGGGCCTCCAAGGATTAGAAATTTAATCACATCTTTTTCAAATTGTAAGGAAAATGGATTTTTCACGAAGCGACGGATGAAGAAAGCGCCTGTCATGGCTTGAATGCTGGCTCCGAGGCCGATGCCCAGAGAAAGTTCAAGGGATTTTAAGACGGTCGCTCCACTTGTGAGGTCTAGAGAAGTTCCCAGATTGGCAAGGAAGGAACCCAGCCAAATTCCTGGCCAAATTCCATACCCGCATCTGAGTACCCCCGCAAGTGCCAATCCTGCTGCGGGCCAGATCGCGGTCGCGTAGCCTGGAGGGATTGCAAGAAGAAGGGATAATTTTGCAATCGCACAATAGAGAAGGGCCACCAAAAAAATTTTGATGGGCCTTTTCATCGAATCAAGCCAAAAGCCTGAGTTCATCTCTCCCTATATGTTTGGAATGATCCTATGTTGATTATTATACCTTATATTTTTAGAGAAATGAAAGAATTGTATATAACTAATTGATTAAGAAATAGTTATAAATTAACTCAAATTGTTTTACTTTTTACTTTTCACTTGCCATCCGTGTCTTTATTAGAGAAATCCAGGGTTTATTTCATTTATTTCTATAGGTACAGGGGGCAGTTTTGACACAGAAAATTCTTTCTCAACTTATTGCGCTGATACGTGTTAGCTTTCTTCTGCCTCTCTCGCTCTCTTTGGTTCTAGATCCTTCTCTTCTTTCTCAACCCCTTTTTGCTCAAAGCTTGGTTTCTAAGCCCCTCAACATGGAGGCTTACTCAACTCCTTCTTTTTTAGACATGGATCTCTCTGAAGAGAGCGGGATGATTCAAAGACGATGGGTTTCACCAAACGCCTTCCAAGAAAAGAAAGTGGTGATTGTCCAGGATATTCACGTGCAGCCTGAGGCCCAGAAGAACATTGCCTGGATGATGGAGCGTTTGGTCCAGGATTATGGCGTTCATTGGATTGGGGTGGAAGGTGCTTCTGGGCCCCTCGATATTTCCCGGCTTGAGAAGGTCGAGGCCAGTTTGAAGAAGAAAGAGGAAGTGACGCATCAATATTTAAAGAGAGGAATTCTAACAGGTCCTGAAATGCTTTCCATTATCAAGGATGGAAAATTGGGTTTGAAGTTCTGGGGAATTGAGGATGTCGAACTTTATCGGGAGAATCTAAAATATTTTAGAGAGACGGTGAGGGCTCGAGAAAAAGTGATGGAGGACTTAAAAGGATGGATCCAAGAGATTCGTCAATTGGAAAAGAAAACTTATTCAAAAGAGTTGTGGGAGTTTGAGGAAAAGGCGTGGGCGTATGAGGAGGGGAAGTTGCCCCTAGATCAGTGGGTGGAATATTTAAAAACAGTCGATAGTCGACAGTCGATAGTCGATAGTTCAAAAGGGATAAATTTATTTTTTCCGTGGACTATGGTCTATGGACTGTGGACTCAAGATTATGTAAATACATCTCTCATTCTTCAAATCAGTTCTCTTGAGAAAAATTTGGATCTTAAAAAAGTAGAAGAAGAGCGCAAAACGTTTTTGGAATCTTTAGAAAAGAAATGGGTGAAGGAAGAAATGGCCCATGTTTTAAAGGACAGTTTGCTCTTTCGTTTGGGTCGCATGAGCGAGGCGAAATATTATGAGACTTTAAGCCCTTATCTTAAGAAGGTTTCAGGCTCCTTTCCCAATCTTGAAAAATACATCCAGGCGGTGCTGATTCAAAAAGAATTAGATTGGCCAGCTCTGTCAAAAGAAATTTTAAAACTTGAAGATGAAGTGAGAGATAAGCTTATGCAGTCTGAAGAAGAGAAGAAATTGTATAAGGTGTCGGAACAATTTAAGGCAATTGGGAAAATATTGAATTTGGAACTTACACGGGATGGGTTTGAGGAATATCGAGATAAAGAATGGGGAAGTGTTCAGAAGGTGAGGGAGGATGTTGAATATTTGATGATTCAAAATCAAAAATCAAAAATCAAAAATCTCCTGGCTGGGCTTCAGTCTTCGGCATCCTTCTACCAAGCCGCACTCAAGCGAGATCATGTTCTATTTGCTAATTTAATGAATCAAATGGAGAAGGAAAAAATTCAAGAGGCGGCGGTGGTGGTGGGTGGATTCCATAGTTCAGCTTTAGAAGAAAATCTTAAAGAGAAAGGAATTTCTTTTATTGTTCTGGCGCCCCAGTTAAAGCATGTAGAGGAATTGACCCCTTATGTAGACCTCATGATGGATGATGAAATCCTCATTCCTGAAGAGAATAAAAATCAGCACATGGCCCCTCCGCATGAGGTGGATTCTGGTGAAGCGATTGTTAAAAATCTTGGACTATCTGGACGGGCAGAGAAAAATATTGAAGAGATGCAGAGGGGGATGGGAGGACAGGAGACTTCTGAAGCTCTATCTTTTCAGGGGACAAGAGCAGCAAGTCGTTTCTCGACAACGACCACCCGATTTTCAAGAAGGCTAAATTCTTCCAGATCAACTTTAACTTTTATTTGGCTCTTAATGATGCGAATGTCGGATTCGATGCGGACATTGCTTTCTTCGATTTTAGCGACTCTGGATTCAATTCGAACGACTTTTTCATCTAGGTGCGAAACTTTCTCATCTAATTTTGAAACCTTTTCATCTAACTTCTTAAATTGGAATTGGGCTCGGATTTGGCCGTCGCTCAGTTCCAGAAGTCCAGACGAAAGAAATTTTAGGGTTTCTTCCGTTTTGGAAAATCTTTGGTCAATTTTTTCAAATTTTTCATTGCTCTCATCAAATCCCCGATCCACACGCTCTCTTAATCCGACTAAGCCTTCACCAAAAACCTTAAATTGGCTTCGCATCTCCTCAATGATGACGGAATTATACCGCTGGATTTCCTCAGGAGTGGGAATGGGTTTCGGAGTTTTTTTCTCATTTTTCTCATTCATGGAAAGGATTCTAATTTCAGGGTTGTCACAAGTCAATCGAAATTTATTTTTCCGCCTTGCGGCTTTGGAAAATGTCAGAAGTCAAGACTTGACCCCAGATTCAAGCAGCAGTGACAGGAATGTCGATCGTTACCCTACCGAGCTCCTCGATGGGCAAACGGGTGCTGGCATCCAGGATCTCGAGACCAAAGAGCCTCCCCCTTTTGTCGATGTCGCACAGAATTCCGTCTCGAATTTTAATCGTCTGACTGATTTTAGACTTTTTCTGGAACTGAATATAGAGGGCATCAGCCCGGCTGTCATAATTTATTTTCATCTTTTATTCTCCTTCCCAATCGGAATTTTCCATTACATGCTCAAGATGCTTGTAAGTTGTCATCCCCGAGTGTTTTTATCGGGGATCCATGTTTTTTTGGATTCCCGCTTACCCCTTTCTGGGGCTACTTCGTTGAAGCTTGCGGGAATGACGGATACAGGGGGTAGATCCATTCTGGGTAAAGGAAGGCTTTTTGTCAATGCTTTAGGGGTATTAACGACTTCAGCTGCAGGCGGCAACGTGGCCTCGGGAAATTGGACGGCGGAGTACGAGGGGGATTTGCATGGGATCTTTAAATCCCTTTTTGGGACGGATGGGGATGTGAGTGCACGGTATCAGGAGCAAGTGGAACAGTATCGAGAATTTCTTGCGCGTTATGTGCCGGAGGTGTTGGCGGCTTTGGATATGGACGAGGGTGTGCTGGCGCAGGTTGGCAATGGTTCGGCTTCGAGTAAAGATGCATTAAAAGAAAGATTGATGGAAATCCTGCCGCGAATTCAGGCCTTCTTTTTTAAACCGCCCAATGGCTATGATGATTTTGCAGCTCTCATTTCACCCTCCCCTCAGTCCCCTCCCATCGAGGGAGGGGAAGTACAAGGAGGAAAAGATTTTGCGCTTCATGCAGATGCGCATTTTGGGCATCATCAAACTTTGCCAGGGCCCGACCAAGAACAAAATATTTACATCGCTTCTCCTGCCTTCGACAAGAAAACGGAAGGAGAGAAATTAGAGATTATTGCCCATGAATTGGTGCATCTTGTTTTGGGACGTGGGGATGATGTGCATACACTCGCGAATCAGGTGGGGGCGGCGGTGAGGAGGGAGTATGATGAAGAAAAATTTGATTTAGCGAAAGTTCAGGAGGGGATGAAAAGATTTTTGGCTGCTAAAAAAGATTTATTTGATGCGGTGCAGGAAGGCGATGAAGCGTTGGCTAAAACGCAGTATAAGATTTTGGAGGAAGTTGTTGGAGAGTTAGCCGGCAGTGGTATTCAAAAGATTTCTCAAGAGACTTTGGTTCAGTTGATGGCCGATAGACTTGAGTATCGTAATTATATTGAAGCAGTTGTAAGTTATCTTAAATCAGGAGGTTCTTCAAAAAAAGAAATAGAAGAAATTATTAAAGCACTTGAGTTGTCTAACCTTTCTCAAGTCGTGATGGAAATGAGAGAGTTGGGAGTCGAGGAATTTCCAGCTTTGATGCAAGAGGAGATTCCTAAAATTGTTGAGGAGGTAATAAATTCTGTTTTTGGAGATGATAAAGATAAGAGGGATAAGTGGCGTCCAGAGATTTTGGAGGCAATCAAAACCCATGCATTGGCGAATCAATTTCCAGAAGGTACGTTTACAACCTATGATTTTCAAGATAAAGAAAAAAACTTAAAACTTTTAGCTCGACTTGCCCAGTTAACAATCAATGTCGGAGCAGCTGAAGCGGATGCAGATAGAGAATTGGGTGTTGTACACTTAAGTGTGACCAAGGGCTGGGATGCTCGGCAACTGAGGGTGGCATTGAAACATGAGCTTGTTCATTGGCTGGCTTTTAACAAAGTTTTAAAAATTGATCCGAGTTGGGAATTTACAACGTTTGCAGCCCATTCCGCAGATCGTATCATTGGCTTTGCTGAGGGTGTTTCAGAAGACGAA
>JACPWU010000014.1 GCA_016196885.1 Chlamydiota bacterium
AAGGGCATTGAGCCGTCGTCTCGTCTCATGGTTTCTGTGGCGACGGTGAGGGCGGTCGAGCCTAATGTTTTGACGATGAAGTCTGCTCTTGTGGGGGTTCCTCCAAAGGCGGTGTTCACAAGCCCTGTTCCGATGGTGGCTGTAACCACCCCCACTGTTCCCCCAATTTCTTCTGAGACGGTGTTGAACGCGACACTGGTCAGAATGGGTTTTACAATTTGTTTCATGATGCTGAAGTTGTCCAGGCTAGGTAAGCCTGCCCCAGGGAATATTCCAGAGCCGATCCCTGCCGCTAGGCCACTGACCAATGCTCCTTTGAGGGCGTCCATGGGTTTTGCTCCCATGGCGATGGATGTTAAGAAGCTCGATGCAAATGCTGTGATCCCTGTTGCTAGGGCTGTTGCAGCGGTGGCGCCTAGTGCGAAGGATGTGGTGAGCATGGTTGAGATCCCCGCTGTGACGGGGGCGAGGATGATTCCAAGTGCGATCGAGATCGCAGGCATGAGAAATTTCTTGAGGAATCCCCCGCTGGATTTTACTTTTTCACTCGTCATCTCACGGTGTTCATCTATTAGGACATTGTTAGCGCCATATTCAGGATGAGCCTCATAGGTGCGACTGATTTTGGAGCCTTTGACTTTGGTGTGTTCGGTTTCTTTATAGTAGTTGAGCAGTCCCTTGTCGTCTACGGTTCCAGCTCGGTCTATGGTTGTGGAATATTTCTTAATCCCCATTCCCTTTTCGGATGTTTCTTTGTGGAAGTTGACGGTGTTTCCGACTTTGTCGAACGTGACGTTTTCCAATTTGTCGTGATAGGAGTAAATTGTTTTGTTGCCTGACTTTAGGATTTTGTTTTCTTCGGATGCGATGATTCGGTTCTTGGAGTCGTATTTCACTACGCCATTGGCAACGTATGTTCCTTTACCCTTTACTGTTTTGCTTCCTTGTGATGTTTCAATCGTTGTGGGCTCAGTGTCGTGGATGGAATAGGTATACGTTCTATTTTTTGCGTCGTATTTGTAGCTTTCGGTTCTGACGACTAATCCTCTCCCATTTGTTTCGGTGATGTTTTCGATGCCGTAGCGGCCAAGTTTCATGTCGACGTGGTGACCGGTGACGAGGTTGTCTATTTTGATGGTGTTGCCTTTGAGGACAGCTTCGGCGAGTTTGTTTCCGTTTTCGTCCTGGACCCAGGCACGGTTACCGGAGAATTTAACGACTAGATTCTTCGCTTCGCTCAGAATGACAGCATTTCCTTGACTCTTGACACTTGCTACTTGACTCTTTATTTTCTCCAATTCTTGTTTAGCTATTTCAAGGGCTTTGAGTGCCGCTTGTTTTGCGGCCTGTGTTGTTGCTTGAAGAAGTGCGAGTTTGGCTTGAGCTACTTTGACTTGGGCTTGAGCTATTTTTCTCTCTCCTTCGGCTTTGGCTCTTTCGGCTGTGCTCTTGGCTTGTTGTATTTTAGTTTGCGCTTGTTGCAGAGCTTGCTGAGCGGTTCGCAGGGCTTGTTGGGCGAGTGATTTAGCTTGTGATGCTGTTTGTTGGGCTTTGGAGATTTGTATGGCTGCTTGTTGTTTTATTTTCTCTGCCTGCTTTAAGAGTTCTTGTGTGACCTGTTTCTTATAGATGCTCATCGCTTTGGAGGCTGCCTTTTGCGCATTTCGAGCCTGGTCTTGGGCACGTCTGGCTTGTTCTTCTGCTTCTTTTATTTGCGCTGCAAGTCTAGGGCCATATTTGAAGGACTGCTGGGTTCCGTAGGCATCAAGGGTAATGATGTAGTCAGGATGCGATATTTCCTCTTTTTCAAGTGCTCCGCTTGATGAGTAAGTATAGGTGTGATGTGCGATGTCTCCTTTTTCATCAGGGATTTCTTTCCAGGCAAGTTGTCCTTGGTGATTATACCCTTGCGTGATATTGTTGGTTCCACTCTTACCTTCTGTGTGGTTGTTCCAACTTTCTTTTAGTTGAGTGGCTCTGCCTGCGTGATCAAAGTCTAGGACATGTGTAGTGGTCGTTTGGTTGAATGATTTTCCTTCTGCGTTGGTTCCCCATGTGTGGCTGGTCCATTTTGTCATTCTGTTTTGTGCATCGTATTGTATGTTTGTTCGATGTTCTGTGTTAGATGTACGATGTCCGTTTGATAAGTGGTCTTCTGTGGTTTGTTCATAGGAACTGACTCTTCCTTGTTCGTCAAAGCTGGTTGAAGTTCTATCTGTGATGTGTTTTCCTAGACTGTCTTTCTCTATTCTTTTGAATGAGATCTTTCGCCCGAGCTCATCATATATGATGTTTGTTTCTGTTGATTGATACGATCCACCGTTTGATCTTGTTCCTTCTTCTGCAGTAGATGTGGTTTCTCCTAAGGCATTAAAGGTTTGTGAACGCGAGAATGAGTATGAACCGCTGGCATTTGAGTGACCGGATTCATTAAACGATGTGATGTTTCCATAGTTGTCATAAGAGATGTTTGTCTTTTGAGATTTTATGACTTCACCTGTGGATAGTGTTGTTTTGCTTTTGTCTCCTGTTAGGCGCCCCGCTTCATCGTAGCTTTGGTTCAAGATTTCTTTTGTTTCTTGATGGATGAGGTTCAATCCCTCCGAGCGACTTTCTATGGCTCCTACCTGAAGACCTAGAATGGAGTATTGAAGACTGCTTACTTCTTTTAGATTAATCGATTCTTCATTTCCTACCTTTGTTTGTTGGAGCTCTTGATAAGCTTGTAATTGTCCGAGTTTGTTATAGATTGCATCGCTGAATTTAATTTCTGTTGTTTTGGTCGGATGCCCTTCTATTTCTTCTGTGATGATTTGTATGGAGCTTATGAGTTGGTTGAAGAGGTTTTCAAACACTATGCCCATGGGGCCCCTAGGCGTGTTTTGGCATTCATTCGCTTTTTGAGTCCATGACAAGTTCTCTTGAAGTTCTGCTAAATTTTGCACGGGAGTTTGAAGAATACGCTGCATTTGTACTTGGGCTTGCGCTTCTATGGGGATGGATAAAAAGATCTGTAGCGTTGCAAGAACACTGGATAGGATTTTAATCATTTGCCCCCCATCAACCAGACTGGCTTGGATTGTACCACTTGGAGGGAGAAGTATCTAAATCTTTTATGGGTTTTTTAGGACTTCATCGTGGTTGCCAACCAGTCTCAAATAAATCGTGTCCTTATCCATTTCAAAGCTCATTCGATAGTGGATGTCTACACGAGCTTCCCAAAGATCAGGGGTTCCTTGGATTTTTCTCGTGCGTAGGGACGGATGCATTGGATTTTCTGAGAGTTGCTTAACTTGACGTTTTGTTTTCTTTTGGATGTGCTGGGGGAGTTGAAGAAAAGATTTGTCAAAGCCTTTATAGTAGTGAACTTTCACGATGCTTTCTTGATTGACTTGAAGAGGCCTTTGACTGTTCCATCACCTAGGATTTCACCTTTTTTCTTAGCTTCGTCTATCTCTTTCTCTTTTCTTTGCCATTCTTTTGTCCAGAAATAGGCTTGCTCTGGATCAATGATATGCTTCATTTTGAGGTAGCGGGCAAAGTCTAGGATTTCAGAAAATTCCTTGGGGTCCAGGCTTTTAACGGTGCTTAATAGTTCTAGTCTCATTGTGTTCGTCATGGGTTTATTCTATCATACTGTTTTTCCGTTCTCAAATTTTTTTTGGCTCCCCTTTTTCCCTTGGATGACATTTAGCATGAACTTCTTTTAAGTCCATGATGGTGAGTTTTAAGTAGGGTTCCAAGCTTGAGAGTTTGGCGTGGCCTAGGAGCTCTTTGATGTAGTAGGGGTTTGCATGATTGCGGATCATGCCTGTGGCGCAGCTTCTTCTAAAAACATGCGGGGTGACGGGCCCTTCGATTCTTGCCTTGAACGCTGCTCTTCGGATGAGCATTCTTAAGCTTTCTCCTCCTAGTCTGGTTCCTCTGTGTGTTAAAAATAATGCTTTTTCTTGGGTGTTTCCTTGGGTGAGAATGGGTCTTATTCCTTTGAGGTAGTTTTCTAGCACTTGACACGCTGTTTTTCCAATGGGGACGACTCTGTCTTTTCCTCCTTTGCCCCTCATGATGCGGCAGTATCCTTCTTGGATGTCTATGTCCTTTAGGTCTAGGTTCAATAGCTCTTGTTTTCTTACCCCTGTGGTGTAAAGAAGTTCTAGGATGCTTCTATCTCGGTAGCCTAATAAGTGATGAGGATCCGGGGCCACTAAGATTTTTCGGATGATTTGATCAGGTAAGGTAAGACGGGGTAAGGTTTTGGGTTCTTTGATGTATTCTATTTTAGGCTCTAGTGCGATCAGTCCCTCATTCTTGAGACATTTAAAGTAGCCTTTTAGAATGGCGCTTACGATGTTGATGGTTCTTGCTTTGTAGGTTTTGAGCGTTTTCCGGTGCGCCTGGATATGGTGTTGTACGATTGCATCTATTCCAGAGATTCCCTGCGAGATCCCCCATTCAATGAACTTTGTGAGATGCCATAGATATGTTTCCTGCGTCCTAGGACTGAAGTTTTTTCGATCCATCCACGCTCGGTACTTTTCTATGTGCCACATTTTCTTTCCCTCTATAGTTTTTTAATCTTTTGAACCTTTGATCTTTTCTTTTCCCTTGGATGTGTTCTTGTATGCTCTTTTTTTAAGTCTTTACCCGCTATTTTGAGGTATCGCTCCAGGCTCCCTAAGTCAGAGTGGCCTAAAAGCTCTTTGACGTAGTAAGGATGTGCGTTGTTGCGTAAGAGATGTGTCGCAAAGGTGCGTCTGAAAGTGTGCGCGGAGACAGGTTTTGCAAGGGCTAGCCTTTGGGCCATTTCTCTCACGATTTGATTGATTCGGCAATGAGATATTCTACGATGATGGCTTGAGATGAATAAGGCCGATTCGTCTTTTTCTTGAATGAGCTCTTGCCTTGCATTTTTGAGATAGTCTCTTAAAGGATGGGTCGCTTTCCTCCCCAACGGTTGTATTCTGTCTTTGGCTCCTTTGCCCCCTTGTATTCTTATAAAACCTCCTTCGATGTCTATGTCTTCCATGTCCAGTCCCACCAGCTCACTTAAGCGCACTCCCGTGGAGTACATGAGCTCCATGATCGCTCGATTACGCAAACCCAATATGCTTCTGTCCCATCCTTCAATCATTCGAGTGATTTCTTCTTCCGTTAAGATTTCCTTTACGATTCGATGCTTCACGAGACGGGGTATCAAAAGTGATTCAGATGGGTTGATGAGGAGCTGATGCGTTTTTTCTAAATGTTCTAGGAACCGTTTGATTCCTCTGAGGTAATGCTGCCGAGTCTCAGGTGAGTATTCCTTTTCTTTTGAGCGTTCATCAAAGTCCTTTTGATATTCTTTTAAACGCTCCGGTGTGATCTGTCCCGGATGCTCAATCCCTTTCAAAATGAGCCAGTCCGTAAAATATCTTATGGGGCGTAGATAAGTTTTTAGCGTCGCTTGAGAGCGGTTTAGTTCTCTCAGGCGCTTCTCAAAGCCAAGCAGTGCCTCTTCAAACTTCATTTACAACGTCTCCTGTTTTTGGATATATATACGTACCCCTCACGAAGTCACGAAGTTGGCTTTTTTGGATGTAAGTTCTTCCGTCTCACTTAATAAACTTCGTGAAAAATTTTCACGAAGTTTCACGAGGTTTCACGAACTTTGTGCTCAAGGTTAAAATTCTATGAGTTTGTCCCGCAGGGACTATCCCTTCGGGGACTATAAGATCTTGTCCCGTGGGGACTATAAGATCTTGTCCCGTGGGGACTATAAGATCTTGTAAAATTTTGTAGCGGATTAAACTCCCCTGCCTTCCACCTAAAGCAATCACATATTCCAAATCCACCAGTTCCTTAAGATAAGTCCTAACCTGATAGTCTGTCCAAAGAAGCGTTTCCCTGATTTCACGTCTCGTGAAGATGATTTTTCCCGCGGGTCTTCCCTCTAATATTTTCGCCTCTTTCATTTTTTCAAGATGATGGAGCAGTGTCTCTCCTGGCTCGGAGAGTTCTTGTAGATTCTGTGATAGAAGTTTCTCGGCTAGACGATTGGCAAGTGCGATGTCACTCTTTTCAGTTTCAATCACTTTGATGATCTTTCCATTGTGTTCTATTTCTTTCACGGGCCGTTGGAACTGATGAATGAAGGTGATGGCCTTCACGACAGAAAGATATTTTGGATGGTCACGCCTCGCCATTAAGGCCTTCATCGACCAAGAGAGTTCTATCTCTTTTGGGATAACGACTTCTATCGCTTGAAGAAGTCTTTGAAAGTTTTGATGGGCTTTTACAATTTCACTTTGCTCTAGCTTCTTCAATAATCCCTCCAGGCTTTCACTTTCTCTTTGGAGAGCTAATATCTTTTCTGTTTGTTCTCTCGTTTCATCCATGCTGACTGTCAGAAAGCGACTTTTTGTCTCTTGATCTTGCTTGGGCTGTGTCGTGCTTTTCATCACCGCTGTGGGGCCTAGTACTTCATTGGTCATTGTGGTCATTTTTCCTGTGTGTGGGTCCCGGATGGTGGATTCTATGACGATTTTTTTGGAGCTGATGAGACTGCGTATGGGGTAGCTTGCATCTTCTGCCCCTGTTTCTTCTTCTATCGCCAAGACTTTATGGACCATGCTTAAAGCGTCTTTATAGAAGAGGGCTTGCTTGGTGAGACTGGTGAGCTTGATTAAATCTTCTTCGGGACAGAGTGAAAGTACTTTATCCTGTAGGATGCTTTTCCCTGCTCCACTGCCAGATAAGATGAGTACGCTTAAGGGGTCGCTCATCTTGCGTGAACTCATAGATAAATAGAGAAGCAGTTTGTTCGTGTCTTCTCCGACAAGGCCCAGTGTGGAGAGGTCTTGCGTGATTCTTTCGGTGAGCTTGGGATCTTTCGCCAATCTCAATGCTTCTTTTTCTTCTTGTTCTGTTATTCTGTGGACCATCGACTGTCGACTATGGACTTTCTTTAAGTATTCCTGGCACTCGATAATCAGTTTTTCAATATCTTGCTCAATTAAATCCGCTTCTACGCTGTAGAAGAGCGCTATCTCTCGCGTAAGGTAGTTCCTCGCTCTGGAGTTGTAGAGGTCTATGGTGTCGATCGTGAAGCGGTGATTACTGATCGCCTTGATGTTTGCTTTTAGGTGACGAGCACTATTTTGTTCTATTCCTCTGAGTTCGTAGGTGCGGCTTGTGTACTGGACACAGAAACCATCTTCGATGAGTCGTCTCTCATCCCTCCTCCATCGTCCGTCGTCCCTCTTGAGACTCACCAAGCGGATTTCTGGATATAAGATTTTCTCCATCTCTTCTTTTGTATGCTTCTTTAAAAAACTATTGGGGTCTTCACCGTCTGGTAGGTTAGCGATTCTTGTGGGGGTCCCTAATTCTTCAAGTTTTTCTTTTAATCTCAAAGCCCCACTCTTCCCCGCTTCATCCCCGTCCATCAATAAAATAATCTGTGAGGTGTTGTTTCGCTTAAAGCCCATGAGATGATCTGATGTGAGCCCATTCAATCCATAAAGGGGAATGGTGTTCTTGAACCCCGCTTGATAAAGTGAGAGTGAGTCGATGATGGATTCTGTGAGGATGATTTCGGGATAAAGTTTTAAGGAGGGACCATTGAATAAGCCTCGATGAGGGCCTTTTAAGTATAGATGATTTGCCCCTTGCCCCTGGAGTCTCCTTCCATAGAAGGAGACAACCCGTCCCTCTTCATCTAATAACGGAAACACAACGCATCCTTCAAAAAATTCTCGGTTGGCGCTAGTCAGAATGCCTAACCCCCTTAAAGCATCCCCATATTCCCCCTCTTCAGTCACTGTCTTAAAGATTGTCCCATTCGAGTATCCGATTCTAAAGATTTCGTAAAGCTTGGGGTCGATAAGACCCCTGATTTCTGATAAATAATTCCTCGCCCTTAAGTCATCATGGAACGTGTGTTGATAGTATTCACAAGTCTTGTCGAGCAACCTTTGATGTAGAACCGTTGGGAGTGTTTTTCTGACTTCTGCCCTAAAGGACTGCTCCGCTGTCTTCTGACTTCTGTCTTCTGATTCTTTCAGCCTTCTAATCGCTTCTCCCGTCTCCACCCCTTCCTTCTTCATTACATAATCAATGACACTTCCCCCAAGACCACACCCAAAACAGTTCCATAGCCAGATCCCACCCTCGACTTGCTTGACATTGAAGCTGGGGTTTGTTTCCTCATGCAGTGGACACAGGGCTACCCATCCATTCCCGCTTTTCTTGAAAGAGATTCCAAGGTTGGATAAATATTCAGTGAGGTCTCGTCGCTTTAGCTCTTCAAGATCATTGTGATGATCTACAATCTTAATGATTGGATGTGTCCCGTTATGGCGTTTGGCAAGCCCCAACATATTGTCCCCCTTTTCTTAGTCTTAGTCCGTTTTGTGGTGAGTCTGTCTTTTCCCTGATGAGTGCGTACATCCTGTCCCTCAGTTCACTCATCGCTACCTTCAATTGATAAACATTGGCCTGGGCCTTGCCATGTTTATACTCCTCCTTCAACCCTTCAATGGATGTCCCTTCAAATTCAAACACCACCGTTCTCTTCCCATTGGCCTCCATCCAAAGGTTCACGAGTGTCATCCCCCTGGATAAAAGCCACGCTCCTTCATATAAATCATTCGTGAGTAGTCTCATCAGGGATTCCTTTCTTAAGCTCTTGGATTAATTCTTTAATCTGGTCCTGCGCTTTTCGACAATTTGACCCCGCCTGACTCACTGTCTCCAATACCGCCACGGGTAGCGTTAGTTTATTGGCAATCATGTGTAGGATTTCGGATTTGTTCATGGCTCCTTTCGACGGTTTTTAAAAAGTGTGTCAATAGCAAAAAGGCCGCTACATTTTTATGTTTATATGCTACATTTGGCGTAGCTATTCGTCAAGGGATTTCTATATGATTGTTATAATTCTTTGCATGAGACACATGACATCAACGATAAAAGATTTCGGAAAACGATTGGCAGAGATCCGTAAAGCTAGGGGACTTAGTCAGAGAGACCTCGCTCGGGAGTTGGGGATTTCCAATCGAATGGTTGCATACTATGAGGCTCAAACCCAATACGTTCCCTCCAATCTCTTAATCCCTTTGACAAAAATTCTAAAAATTCCTGTGGAAGAACTTTTAGGAGTTAAGAACTTTAAGGAATATATTAATCCCCAGGCAAAGAGCCTCTGGAAAAAATTAAGAAAGGCAGAGCTCCTTCCAAAAAAAGATCAAAAAGCCTTGTTGGATCATTTGGAAGCTCTTCTCCAAAGAGTCCCTCAATCTGAACCCTCCAAAATCCCGTCTCTTCATAAAGCAGCTCAACAAAAAATAAAGGTTGGATAATAATAAGCAGGAATCACCCGTCCCAAAATAATCTCCGCAATATTTCCCCAATCACATCCGCTCGCCACTTTTTTTCTGCCCCCGCAAAATCCCCTCTTAGCCCAGGGTCTGTGATCCAGTCCATGCCATTGAGCTTTTAGCACCTGCCCTATCACTTGTAATGTTTTATAAAGTTTATAAGGTCTTATTTTATCGGGTGCGATGATGGCCTGGCCTAAAGCTCCGCAACGTCAAGCCCACAAGGGGCGCATAATGCGCATTATGCGACATTGCGGGGCCAGGCCATGCTGCCTTTAACATAACTGAGGTTATGTTAAACTCTGACTGAGGTCAGAGTACGTCAGCTCTCCGATGTCGCATCGGAGACATCGCACCCGGGCGAAGCCCTCTTTCCTCTTTTGCTCGACATAGCCCAAGACTCATCCCACGCCCGTGGCTCGCTTGATTTTCTCTGCTAAGAGATTTCGCTCGTTCAGTTTTAAATGCTCCGCTTTCAGTGACTCGCGACTCTAAAAAAATTCATTGGGCAACTCCAGGTAAAAAAAATTTTGGATTCGATGTGAAAGGGGTTTTTAGGAGTTAGATTTTTTCAAGATCATATTTTGTGATTTTAAATCAGATGTGTTTTTGAACAGGCGAGTCACTAACTTCACTTGTCCTAAAAACTTTTCCGAGACAAAACTTTTAGCAAACCCTTTTGCTTTTCGTGCTTTTCCCCCGCGTGCACTCCGAGGCTTCTTTCGGAGTGTCGGCCACGTCGCTCTCTCGCTGCCACTGGCTTTGCCCTCTTCTCTCGCCTCCCCTAATCTCCTTTCCTTCCCCCTTCTTAATCCTATTCCTTACCACTCTCATTTTTGGGAAGTTCGAGAAGGGGCCCAAAAATGAGAGTGCACTAGGGGTGTAGAGGATAGGATGGGGGTAGGCCGATCGCAGTGAGGCCGCAAGGGGGAAGGATCGAGGTAGGACGGCCAGTTGCCCAGCCGCCCCCTCACAGATCCCGACGTGCGAAATTATCGCATCGGGCTCTTCAGAGATACTCGCCTACGCATTTAGGCCAGTTGTCAGAGCGTGTAGATGGCTTGTGGTTTTGTCCG
>JACPWU010000066.1 GCA_016196885.1 Chlamydiota bacterium
AGAGGAGATGCCTATTTTTATTCATCAGGTTGTTCCAATTGTCCAGGTTCGGCCTGATGATTATGTTTTTTCGCTCAATGAAGAGACGGGGAAAATTGAGCTGCACAGGATTATGGGGCTGATGGACATGGGGGTTAAGCCCGTGTTTCGGCTCACCACCGCCAGTGGAAGAAGTATTCGGACAACGGCGAATCATCCGTATTTAAAGAGAATCATGGATCATGGACAAGAAAAGGATCATGGATCATGGATGATGGATGATAGAAAAGACAAAAACACTTCAAATCCACCCTCCACGATCCAAGATCCATCATCCGTTTTATCCACTCCACCCTCCACGATCTATCATCCATTATCCGCTTCTCATTGGACCCCCGTGAGTCGGCTTCATATTGGAGATAAGATTGCGGTGCCAAAACTTGCTCGTCTAGATTTCTTCGAGTCTCTGGATCGCACGTTTAATGATGGCAAAGCTTACGAACAGTCTACTTCGGAGATAGAGGTCTTCGAGCGCTTTTTTTGCTTCGGACGAAGTGAGCCATTTGTGTTTGACAGAGTAGGTGATGAGTCCAACAGTTCCATGGACCTCAATTCTCAATTGCTTAGCGATAGTTCGAGCAGCGAGATCATCAGTGAGGAGGATCAAGGGTCTCTCTTCAAGAGCTATTGTCAAGCAGTCAGTTTCACCGCGATGAAGATGACCCTTTTCAAGGGCGGCTTCCAAGGTGTGTGGGACAGATTTAGGGGTGGAGACGATTGTTACATTGGCCCATTTTTCAATGACACGATGACTTTCACGAGGAATGTGTCGAGCTGTTTCTTCGATGACACTCACTGGGATCATGATGTGAGAGAGGTGCTTCAGAAGGGACAAACGACCTATTTCTTCCAAATGGATCAGTGGACCGGCGTCGACGACCCATCTATGCATTCAGACCCCACAAGACATCTTCTTGAACAGCCTGATCTTGTTTCTCAGCAAGTTGAACAAGTTCATGACCCAGAAGGCGAATGGCTTTTCGGCGGGAGAGTCGCTTTGCAAGATAATGTTCAAGAACGGAATCTTGATAGAGCTTGGCCAAGCCCAACTCCAATGCCTCCGTTAGCACAGCCAATGGCGTTTCATGACGGAGCTTGGCCAATTCTTCTAGCTGGGCCGGTAGGGGCTGGGACATCATACGCATCTTCTCCTTTCATTGCTTTTACTGACTATACTTATAGCACATTGCCTGCATCACGGTCAAAGAGAGAACTTGATGTTAGGCGCTTATCTAAAGCCAACACAGACATCCTCTGGGACCGTATTCAATCCATAGAATTGACTGGCTTCGAGAGGGTTTACGACATTGAAGTGGAAGGAACTCACAATTTTATTGGGAATGGAATTGTGGCGCATAATACTTATATTACCTCTCTTTCCCCAATACATGCTGTGGGGCAAAGTGCTTCTCCCCCTTCTATAAAAGAAAACGAAAATTTGCGAGATGAAGAAGAGAAGGGCCAGGTCGCTGTTGAATATATACTGCTTTTACCTCTCCTGATTCCTCTTTTGGTGTTGGGGCTTCCTCTTTATATGGGGATTAGATTGTTTTGGTCCAGGCGTGTTCGTGTGCCTGCTCAATCATTATCTCCCTCTAATCTTAGGGCTTATCAAAATCTGCTCATCGAGATCGATCCGGAGAATGAATCACATTATGAAACTTGTGCTGGGATGGCGCATGCTTTTGAAGCCTTGCCGGGTGGGACTCTAGCATGTGTACGTCAAACAGGCCGTCAGTTTTTCCTGGGACAATCGGGAAGAGTGATCATCAATCAAAATGAAGTTGTCGGTTTGAGCGTTTTGGCTCACGAATATGCCCATGCAGATCCCAGGGAACCCCTTCCAGCCTTTGTGACAGGCGGCTCCTTTGCTGAGCTTTTTGAATCTATTTATAGGCGCTTAATTGCAGATGAGGTTCAGGCGTTTGAGGCTGAGATTCTCTTTGCCAAAAAATTTAAAGAAAAAAGAAACCAGAGCCTGTGGGATTTGCCTTCTGAATCGGGTGTCAAGTCCATGATGGTCGGGCTTGAAGCTATTTATGATGAGCAAGGTCGCCAGGGGATTCAGACCTGGCTGGAAAGAGGTCATTATCTCACTTATAAGCTTCAAGCGCTCAAAATGGCGGCCTTGTTCAGGGCAGGTGCTTTAGATAAAGACATGACCAACCTAGAGCCTTTGGGCCAAGGGGGCGAAAAAATAGAAAGGGATTTGATTGAAGAACTTTGGAATGCCCTTCGGCCTCAACTCACTCAAAATCCCTTGGGTGTTTTAAATCTGTCTCGTCAGCCAGGAATGAAAAGGGCCATCCGAAAATTTTGGGATGTTTCAAAAAGAACTGGGGCCCTAGAGCTAGAGGACATTGATTTTTTGAGAAATGATTTTGACAAGGTTGTCACCTTTGTCGGGGTTTTGTTTGGGGAACCGGTTCCTGAAACGGAGAGCTCTTCAGAAAAAGTGGACTCGGGTTCTCAACAAGTGATTCATCCCCTTTTTAATCAGCCTTCACAATCCTGGTATGAGTCCAGTCAGGGGACCTTGGATGAGACTCAAGCCGAAAATCATCTGGCCCGTTGGCAGTTTTTGGCGCAGTATAAGATTTTGGCTTCTGTTTTAGATTCTGTAGGGGTGATGGAAGCCCTTTTGCCACTTGTCTCCTCACAGGATCAAAAGAGAATTTTGAGCGATCTCTATGAAAGGGTCCAGACAGAGCCTCTGGAATTGTATCACGTGGCTAAAATAGGTGCCTCTCATGGTTATTTAGAGGCGAGCCATGAATTGCTTGAGAGGGCCTTTCAGCATCCTGAGAATTTTCCGTTACGAGTTGGCGGTCGTTCTCTTTCTCATTTGCT
The DNA here is from genome assembly GCA_016196885.1 of Chlamydiota bacterium. GTDB lineage: Bacteria > Auribacterota > JACPWU01 > JACPWU01 > JACPWU01 > JACPWU01. The sequence continues at coordinate 2,890 of JACPWU010000066.1, forward strand.
GGAGTTGCTAGAGATTTTTGACCAAAGAAGAAATGATGAAGGCAGGAAGAGGGTGATCGCTCTTTTGACCCAATATGTCGAAAGAAGGGGTCTGGATGATTGGATTTATACTTTCAGATATATATTACGGAGGCCTTTTAAAGAGAATGAGGTCGATGAATTAAGGGCCCATGGAAAGGAGGTCATGGATCATTCATGGATTGCAATGAATCCAGAGCGCATTCATGAAATATTGGGATGGGAGCCGAAGGATCATTATCGAAATTTTCTGATTTCTGATGATTCCTTTAAACGTCTAGAATCCCTTGATTCTGCTCTTAAAAATTTAGAAGTTAAACCGTCCCTATCCTCAGCTTCTTCGCAAGCGGTCAGTGAATTAAGGGCTCGCCTCAAGGGTCATTTATCTCATTTGGCGATGGCCTCGAAAAGTGATTGGAATAAATTGAGTCAATCGGGTTTTGGCTCCCCCGATTTTTATCAGGGACTTCCTCCTCTTCAGGATTTGAAATTGGGTGAGGATCGTTTTTCAAATTATGTTCATAGTGAACTTACCATGGTAAGTCTTTCCTCGTCTCACCCGTATCTTGAAAATCTAAAGCATTTCTGCTCTTTTAAGGATGTTTTGAAATTTTTGAGTCAGTTAGATCCCTTGTTCTTTCACGCCCCTCTTTTTACTTGGGTGGGAGAGAATCTGGATCAATGGCCACAGTCTGATGCGGCTCGTTTGATTCAAGTGTGGGAACAATGGGTGAAAAGAGCTCATCGGCTGTCAGCGAGATTTCACTATCAGGGATATACGAAATTTTATGATCAGCAGATGTTCCTCCAAGGACTTTCCTCTGCCTATCAAAGTCTTTCGTCTGCATCCTCTTTCTTACAATCCCCCGAGGGAATGCATTTACATTTGTCCCTGGCTGAAGGATGGCTTAAATCTTCGGATCCTCTTCTCAAAGCAAAAGCCGGGGCAATTTTGGAAGAGGTCCAGTCAAAATCTGCTGCCGCATTTTGGTCTCCCCGAGGTGATTACGACACTAACACTTATTTTTTCTCACAACATACAGGCTTTTGGATTGCAAAGGCCTGGCTATTAGATGGGATACAGGGATCTGGAGGATTAGTCGCTCTCAATAGGGCCTATGACATTCTCTCAAACCCCTCTCAAAGACTTCATACCGCCGCTCAAGTTTCAGAGTGGATTGAGCTTTTATTGGATTTGGCTTTGGCATTTGAGCGGGAGGGGGATTTTCGTCAAAGAGCAGCCTGTGAGCAGGCGGCTTATAATTATGTTCAAGAGATGGATCGCTTGATGCGTTCGGAGGATTTTAGAGCAAGAGATTCCAGGTATAACAATAAACCCAAAAAGTCGGACGCCCTTTTACAGCATCTCCAAATGACTTATCAAAAAAGTCAGGCCGTTTACAGAACAAAGCTGGCCATTCAACAAAATTCGAGACAGGCTCTTACGACGGGACTAGCGCCCCAAGGTGAATTTAAAGATTACAGCTATCGCCAGTTCTTGGCCATGGCTAGAGAATTGTCTCAAGCCCATTGGAATCTAGAATTGATTCAGGTGCTTGAAAGAATGATTGTACAAGTCAGGGCAAGATCGGGCTTTGAAATCGAGGGAGAACAAAATATCGTAAGTTCGATTCAAACATTTTTTGAAGAGGAGAATTCTTTTGTCCAAGTCGTTTTGAATGCCTCACTCTCTCCATTAGAGAAAGATGATTGGATTTTACGATATGCTCAGGCCGTGATCGGCGAGGAAGAAAGCATTTTAGCCAAAGGAGACATCAGTTCTTTGGCGAGAGTAGCTCGTGGGTTTGAGCCTTTGTTAAAGGCGGTTCGGGATGGAAAATGTCCACGCTCAGAGGCTTTTTTACTCAAAAATTTGGCAGAGGCATTGGATGACTTGAAAGCGACTTATCCCAACTTAGTTGAGGGTGGCGTTCAAGCCTTAGCCCCTTTGGTGAGGGGGCTTGAAGAATCTCATCCAGAGCTTTTGCAAAGCGGGAAAAGAGAGGCCTATCAGGCCTTGCTGCCCGAAAATCAAGCGCTTCGCCAGGCCCTGGATGTTTTATTTCCGGCCGAAGATGGATCTGAAATAACTCGTTTATCACAAAATCTTTATGAAGAGGCCATGGAGGCGCTTAAGTTAAAAATGCAGTTGGAGGGGTTTCATCAATCTAATATAAATATATCTTTCTACACTCGTCTTTCCTTGGATGAGTTAACAGGGTTAAAGAGCTTTGCAGTTTTGAGGGGAAAGATGACCGCTTCAAGTGATGGGCCTCTCGACTCATTCCTAGAAAATCCTAAGAGGGTTCGTGAGGTCTTGATTGGAGAGCCTCCCGACTCCATGCGGGCCCAGGTCTTTTCTCCCCTTTTAAGGGAAATATTTTTGAAATCTGGAAGTCCTGAGGTTCGGGCCATGGCTGTTCAAGGCCTGATTGTAGCAGGCTATTTGGGAAGTTATGCAGAGCATCTCTTTAAAAAAAATACGGCCTCTCAGCAAAACCTCTATCGTATCTTGGAGGCCGTCGCCGGGGAATTTGCCTCTCCCATCCCCGATGAATTGTTTGCCTTGTATGATGAATCTTCTCCAGCGATTCCGGAGTCATCTTTAAAAAATCTAAAATTCATTGAATACATTCGTTATTACAACAAATCAAGTAAGCCCTTACTTATACATGTCGATTCCCTAGCTCCCACCATTCAGGATCCCCAGGCCGAACTTCTCATTCTAACGGTTTTTTCTCATTATAATGAAAGTTGGCTACAGGATTATACCCAAGACATTGTAGATGCCTCCAAAACCTTAAAAACGCGTCTCAGGGTTAAAATGTTTTTGGAGACGACGACGCTTCCCAAACCTTTACAGGATTTGCCCGAGACCCTGAAATTTGTTTTTGCCATTTTCTTGTTTCAAAATCCGGATATCCTCTCCCGATTCAATGCCTATTGCCGCGAAAATTCCAAGCTTAGCCAAGGCGATTTATTGTGTGCATTCTTTAGAATGGCCCATGCCGAAAAACTCGCTCAAGCGCTCGCCAACTGGCCCGGACTGCTTCCTCCTCCTCTCCAAGAGGCTCTGGCCCAAACGCAGCAGGACAATGAGCCCATTTCAGAATTGGAATTCTTAATGGATTTAAACGAGGCGCTCGGAGGAGACTATCGGGACCCTTTCAGTGAAATTGACTGGTCCAGCCGCAAGGTGGGGTCGGTGGCGGAGGTGGTCCGGGCGAAACGCAAGGACACTGATAAATGGGTCGCGATTAAATTAATTCCCTCAAGGAGGATGAAAAGGATGGAGCGGCATCTTGAGGGAATGGAAAAACTCTTTGAAGTCTTGTCCCTTTACAAAGACGAGAAATTTAGAGGCGTAGATCCCGCTCTCTTTGGAAAGGAATATATCCGGAGCTATCGCCAAGAATTGGATTTAAGAAATGAGGCGAAAAATGTAAGTGTGATGCAGCCTGTTTTTCAAAGAATAGGTCAAGTGAGAATGCCAAAATATCAAAGTCAATACACGCGGCCTCGGCTTTTGGTGATGAGCTGGGAGGAGGGGACGCCTCTCAAGGCTCTTGCCCCTGATGAAGTGAAAAAGGCCGTTGAGGCCTTGAGCCGGCTCGTGATAGACGGCATTTTTCAAGAAGGGGAGATTTTGGATGATCTTCACAGCGATAATATCCGTTGGGATACAAAAGGGCAAAAACTGATTGTCTGGGACTTTGGACGCCTAAGCACGATTACAGAATTCGATCGGGATATTCTTCTGGATTATCTATCAGCCATTTACCAGAGGGATGCGAATGGGATAATTCAGGCCCTCCAAAAAATGGCGGATCC
>JACPWU010000064.1 GCA_016196885.1 Chlamydiota bacterium
CAAAGAATCCAGCAAAACGCCCTTGCGATGCTCCTCGGTTTCGCTGGCCAGGCCGTCACTGCGCCATCCTTGAACAAAGCCAAAGTCTGAAGACCTGGCATCCGTTAAAACACGTTTCAATTGGGGATTAATTTCCTTTTGCCCCCCTTCAGCTAAATAACTGGCCGGTGCGTTTGTTCTCTTTTTAAATCTTGCCCCCGTCCTGGATTCCAGAATGATAAAAAGCTCATCCATGACCTTGCGAAGCATGGGTAAAAGCTCTGAACCTTCCCGCGTATCGATGACAAATTCAGTCCCAAGCGCTCCAAGCGTGTTGGCAATCAAGGTTGAATTTCCCATCGGCAGGACACGGGTATCCACGCCCTGTTTTTGGGCAGCTCTGAGATCTGCCTTCAGGGCTGAGGCATCCGCTTCACGAAAATCAAAATCCGTTAAGGCCAAGACCACATGGATTCCATCTCTATCTTTCGCTAACGTATTCAAAGTTTCATTGATCGCGATGGCAAAACTCCGCCTCCCTTCTGTCCAGCCTCTTGGCTGAATACCCGCCAAAATAGGATAAATATGCCTCATCACGGACCCTTCATCCCTCTGAACCTTTTCACTTCCCTCCAATTTGGGACTAACGAGAGAAGTCTTATCTTCAAAACCGATGACTTCCCATCGAAACACCTTTTTTCCACCGCGAGTTCTCGAACGGGGATTTGCATTGGCTCGAATCATTTGTTCCAGAAAAAGCATTAAAATAAGCCTCGTTTTAAGGACAGGCGTCACCCCTTTTCCTTCAGCTTCCGCCCTCTGTTCTTCTTTAGAACCCGCCATACTTCCGCTTCGATCCACTAAAAAAATCAGGGTAATGGGTTGAGGAAATTTTTTCTGAAGATCCCCGCGTCCCGCTTCACCCATCATATCGGCCACGGGATTCATCATAATCGGGGCAGAACTTCGATCCGTGGTCTTAATTTTTTGCCCTGTGATCTCTTCAAGAAAATCATTGATTTCCCCTCTCAGCCGCCTCATCACATGCTGAGGAATTTTAGCCTTCCACTGAAGATAAGTTTTAACTTGATCAGCGGTTAATCCAATCTCTTTCGCTAATTGTGCATAATCAATTCCTTGATTCTGGAAGGCCCGTCTTCCTTTGACATCGTCTGTGGTTGGTTTTGGTCTTACGGGAGTTCGATCCTTCTTCTTGCCACCCTTTCCTCCGAGGACATCCGATAAACTGACCGCCCCTGGAGGAGGAGGTAATTGAAAAACACCCGCAGGCCTTTCGCCGCTAGAAGAAGGGCTTGAGCCATGGCCATTGCCTTGCGCCGCGCCTGGTGTTCCGGGCTGTTGACCTGGTGTTCCGGGCTGTTGACCTGGTGTTCCGGGCTGTTGGCCTGATGTTCCTGGCTGTTGGCCTGGCATTCCGGGCTGTTGGCCTGGCATTCCGGGCTGTTGGCCTGGCATTCCGGGCTGCTGGCCTTGATTTTGCTCCTTTATCTTTTGTGCTTCTTCTTCCTCTCTCTCTTTTTCAATACGCTTGTCTTCTTCATAAAGTTCCCGATAGGTTTCTAAAATTTGCCCCCGTACAAGTGTAAAAAGGCCCTTATACATTTCTCCTTCCCCATGTATCCTTGACGAAGGATCAAGGAATGTCCTATCAAAAAAAACCTTCCGCCAGTCATCGCAAGTCCTCGTCAGAGCTTTTGCTACCCGGCTTCCGAGCTCCACTCTTGGGTCCTCCAATTTTTCGCCAGTACCGCCTTCAAAAAAGGAGTACATTCTCAAAATAGAACACAAATATTGAAGACGTAAGGGATAGGACAAATAGGCCTGCTTTTCAATATCAGGATTGCCCAATTCAAACAGGGACTTCAGTAAATCCCGAACTTCTTCCGGAATCCCTTCATACTCTGTCTTAAAAGTTGATGACTGCTCTCTTATTTTCCCTGTCGCGCCATGATGCCCTCGATAGATCGAACTGGGGATCAACATATATTCCCAAAGCTCCGCGAGAACGGGATCCTTCAACGCTTCTCCATATTCTTTTTCAAACCATCCCCCAGGTCGATCCACCGCTCGATACTTCGCAAGCATTAAGTGTCCATACAAACGTTCTCTCACTTCACGCCTTCTTTGACTTCGAGTCGATCCATCGCCCATCGGAACTCTAAGGGACGGCGCCCAATACTGCACCTTGGACGCAGCAAAAGGATCTTGTGGAGATGGCGGTATGTATTTGTAAAAACCTAAAAGATCCGGCTCTTTTGCCTCTTCCCATTCAACAGGACGGCCAAAAATAGTTCCCGCAAACGAGGCCGCCTCTTGCAAAAGTACATCCCTGACCCAATTCTCGTCCTCTTCAGAGCCCCTTCCAAACACATCATGAAGATCATCAAAATACCGCTTCAAAAACCTCAGCGGATCTTCTCCCACTGTCTGATATCGGGCGACTAAAACACCTGCAAATAAAATACCCACCGTGGCCTGTACACCATACCGGACACTTTCATATTGCCTCGCTTCTGTTTCATTTTGAGGAGGTCGTTTCGAATAGGCGAGATAGAGTTTGAGATGATCGGTAGATTGATGATTATCTTCAAAAAGCTTAATGGTTTCTTCAATCCAGCGATCAATGGAAAAATATTCAGCTCGATCGCCCACCACATGGGCCTTCAGCTCAAAGACCGTCTCTCCCTTTTCAGCATACAGCGCTTTTCCTCTCTCATAAAGTCGTCTCGCTAAATCTGGCGAAGCAGAAACCAGTTCCTGACTGTGCAAGAAAAAA
>JACPWU010000065.1 GCA_016196885.1 Chlamydiota bacterium
CTGATCAAAGAAAACCTCCTTAGTTCGAACTAAGCCCATCGCTTCAATCACTTCGTGATCTGCCTCTGGAAATAGGATGTGCGCAGTTTCATGCACAATTGTGGCCTCATCCAGCAGCTCTACCTGAAAGAATATTTCCTTGCCCACAGGGTCCGTGAAGCCAACCGCGATTGTGGGTAATCGCATGGCCTCCTGTAGTAGCATGACGAGGAAGAGAGATACCCCTAAACTAAAAATCACGACCTCAAAAATCGCCCATAGCCTTCTCTTTGTCTCTACCAGGCCAAACACGCCAGCCACCATCAGGAGTACCGAACACACCATAGCATACAGAAAAGAAGATCCGTGGAAGAGTAAGTTGAGCACGGTGAGTGGAAAGACGTTATGCAAGTGATGAATTTCTTCCGGTGAAAGGCTGGGTTTCACGCGTCGTACCAGCAACGCTTGTTCTTTAACGATCATCTCCACTTGTTTATCGCCAAACCCCCGTCCGACGAGTTCTTCAGTAATCTGTTGCTCCTGACTTAGGGAACCTCGCCCATCCATGCCCTTTATCCCTGTGTTGACCATGAGGCCACCAAGTGCAATACCAGAGAACAAAGGGAGCATGAGCAGTCTGCTTCGAACGCGATGCCATCCCCCATTACCCACGGTGTTAGTTGGGGTCATTAAAGAAACTTCTCCGGTTTCTTTAAGCCGCATTAAGGATCTAATTTTATTTCGCGGCGAATCCGGCAGACTTTGCCAGAAGGCATAAATCCCTAGAAGAGCGAATGTCCCCAAAACAGCTCCCCATATCATATTGGAAGATCCGAAAAGCCCTAGCACGCCCCGACTAAGCTCGACCGCCCCAGCCTGATGGGATGCCAAAAGAGCAATCGCCGCGCCCGCCGCTAAAAATAAGGCCGTGATAAACTCTGTCCCTCCTGAACCTTCTTCACCGAGCGTCCTCGCGCTCCCCGATGCCCCATCAACCACCTGCAAAGTCATGACTTGATCTTCATCGGGCGCTGACAGTGAAACGGGGCCCTTATCATTATATTCTTTCTCAAAGCGGTAAAAAAAGCCTGGATTTAAAATAGTATTGCCTATCCGCAAATTATCGTTCGTCAGCCTTTCCATCTTTAAATCGTAGGCGCCAGGATCAAATTCTGTATATCTATCCAGCGGCACATCTGAAATAAACAATACCCGGCTGCCATCTTCACACACTTTTTGCGCCTTTACAGGCCCCTGATAAAAACATTTGTGGGGTTGAAAAGAAAAACTGGTGCTCCAAAAAACATCCATGCCGCGGCTCAAATACTTTTCTGCTGTTGCATCGGTATCATGGGCATCTCCAATGTAATAAATAATTGCATGGGTTATTCCATCCATTTTAAAGCGAATCAAAGACTTAACGCTATCTTGTGGCCTCTCCCTTAAGATACTTCTTTTTGCGCTATAGGGCAGTCTTATTCTTTCTCCACTCATACGATCTAGATACTCCAGAACTCCTCCTCCTTCACTCCCAATATCCTGATGTTTGTAAAAGACTTTTTCGGTTCCATCATTTAACGTATAAATCAATCCACGCCATTGTGTAGATTCGTATAAAAGAAATGACCGTTCTGTAACAAAAGGTATTTCCAGGTCCTGAATAAAGCCTGATCTCTCCAGATACTTCATTTTTTCGATTAAGCCATAAGGCCAATCCGCATCCTCGCTTACATAGACATGCTGGCTGGGGATCCCCAATGCTTTAGCGACTAAAATGAGGCTAAGATCCTCCCCTGCCGCGGGATAATAAAACCTTACAAAACCGTGATTTTGCAATTCCGGAAGGCTGTCAAAAATTTTACGAGCCACTCCTTGGTAGTCCAGTATGGAATTATTTGCTCTGCCGAGCAAATCCGGACTAAAAGAGCTGGGTTTCTCTGTGTAAGGACTTACAAAATTTTTCTGCGCAGCCCTCAATAATTCAAAAAAGAACAAAGAATTTCTTGTATCAATCACTGTCTCCAATGTTTCCAGGATATGCTCTATTAAGACGCCTTCAGGTAATATATGAAGGACAGCTTTGACATCCTGAATCGCCAACTCCCTTGCTTCAAAAAGCTCCTGCAGCATACTGTGCGTAATTCCCACACCCAAGAGGATTTGCAGAATCTCCTTTTTCTTGCTGTGGTTTTGAGCCAGCTTTTCAAAAAAGATCCGATTAATCCCGATAGCATCACCCCTCCTCTCAAAAAGTTCATTTGATTGATCAAGAGATACAAGTGTCACAACCGGCGGCCACTGGACAGGCGGATTTTTTAAGCTGATATCCCTCGCCTCAAGTCCTTTTTTGATTAACGTCATGAGTTCCTGATCCGAGGCAATAACTCCGCTATCTTTCAACTGTTGAATTAATTCTTCCGAAACAGAAAATCGTGTTGAATGATATGGCAGCAAAGCATTCCCGTCATTCAGTCTTAAATCCTCGAATTGTATTCCATGATTGACAAGCATCGAAACAGCATCTTGTGAATGATCCTTTTCATGCAACGGTGCAAACGAGACCGATTCCGGGAGTTCACCGATTCTAGAAAATTCATCTTGTCCCAAAAATTTCCCTGCATCTTGAGGGTGCAAATAGCTTTCAAAAAATTCTCTCACGACCTGGGATAGATCCACGTTATCCGGATTTTCAATTGCAATAAATTCGCTGAATAGGTCATCATAATCAAATTTAATCCCTTTACTTGCTAAAAATTCCTTCAGCCTTCGGTGCCAGTCATTATGAAGGTTTGCAGGCAGGGTTTCCCCTATCTGGTTTAACTCTTTAACAAAGTCATTTCCACCACCTGCTATGCTCTGCAACTGAATCAGTTGTTGCAGCCGCGCGGGAAGATATTGGACCAGATCAAACCGGACAAGGAGGTTGTTGATAAAGTGGATGCCAATGGGTGCGATAAGGCTGAATAATCCAATGAGGGCGAGATCCGCAACGATAGCCGCTGTGATGGTTTGTGCGGGAACAAGAACAATCAACGCACCAATGATAAATGGCACTGCCGCAAACCATCCCATCGCCCTTCCAAAGTTGAGATGGGCACGGTATTCGACATTCGCTTTGCTCAGGATGACGTCCTGAGTCAGATTGCCACGGCCTCCTTCGGCAAGCTCTGGCTCCCTCGCAATGACGCCTTGATGTTTCACCCACGCCCCATAATGCGTATCAGCAAATTTTCTGGCCTGGTATTCGATGACAAGCGGCATCAGCGCGATGGCAAGAATTCCTCCAGGCAGGACCAGAGCCGGAGCAAGGCTTGATATGCTGAAAACACCCACCATCAGAGCCCCAATCCCCGCCAGCGTCAGTCCCCTAAAAACCACTTCTTCCCATTGATCTACAGCGCTCAATACCACATTCGCCGCTGGCTCCGGCAAATACCGCCTGATAAATTCATAGAGCTTGCTCTTATCTAAAATGGATTGCGGTGTCCCCTCATCATTCCAAAAATAAAGCCCTTCCCCATGCGCCAGGGGAAATAAAATTGCGCCCAGAGCTAGGCCGATGGCTCGGCCTGACATCAAATCCAAGCCCAGAGTAAGATGAAGTAGCCAAGCAAGCCCTTCCATTAAAATACCAGTAAATCCAATCTCCTCCCCCCCACTCCATTTCGCTTTCTTTTCATCGGGAACCCCAAACCGATCGAGAAGGCGATAAAAGAAACGCGTGAGACCAAGAGGGTTTTCACTGTCACTACTTGTTTCTTTGATCTCTAAAGCATGCGACCCGAAATTTGGATTATCTTTGACAAAAAAGTTCCCAGAAGTAGTTTGGTTTCCAGGAAAGCGTCGATCGGTTTGAATGGGCTCCCCATCTTTCAGACTTTGGAGTCTGATAAAGCGCTCAACGCTTCTGGGTTCATAGTCTGACGGAGACTTCAGGGAATTTGCCGGAATATGTTGTGGATCGGCCTGGGCAACCATCGACAAACCCATTGAAAATAAGACATTTTCTACTTGTTTTAAGAGGGCTTGCTGAAGTCCTTGACTTTGGTATCCAGGGGCAAGATAAATAAAATTAGACCCCACAAAAGGAAGCCCATTTTGATCAATACCGAACCAGCATTTGAGCCAGCCAACTTGTTTCCCACCCCTCGATTCTGTACTCATTTGAAAGAAAAAGGTAGTTGCATCTGTAATCCAGCGATGAGCATTTCTATCATAAATACCATTGCCAAAAGCATTACCCACCTTAGGGTCCGATGTATTACAACAGTGAGCACCATCTGAAAATCTCAAAATTTCAAAAAGATCCCGTTTATCTACATAATCTAAATAGACAACAGATGAAATTTCTTGCGCGACAGAAGTCTGTGATGAAAAATTTGAAAAACTTGCTATCAAATCTCCTGCTGTTTCATCGAAGCTTGCTTTCAAAACTCTCTCATCCATACCAAATTTTTTGGCAAGGTCAGAAAGAAAAGTTCTAAGAGCCTCTTCTGGGGTTATTCCCTTACGTTGCGCACGATGTTCCAGAGCGCGAATGACTGTCTCAATGCCCCTTTTGGCGCTTAAGATATCCCAATTTTCGAGCCATGTTTCTTTATTTTTAAGATCGAGTGAATCTTTTTTGTTTTGAAAGAAAGCCTTGTAATGAGGATTGTCTCTAAAGAAATAACCCCAGCTTTTTGCAGCATCTTTATTCCATTTGATTAAGAGTCCGCCCTGGAATAATCGTTCGTCAAAATCCCGTATTTTCTCAAACATACCTTGATCACCCACCTGATGGGCCTGGGAAACAATTGCTTCAACCTCCTCTTTCCTCTGGGAAATTCCTTCAGATCCTTGCTTTTCTAATCGTGCAAGCTCCTTCGAAATAAAGCGAATCATGCTGCTCAATTTAAGAAGATTTGATAAGTTGGCAGAAGAAGTTTGAAAGCTTTTCTGTGCCTGTTCCCTCATCCCTTCCTGACCCTGATCTTGAGAAATCAAACTATCAATGCGTTGAGGAATAAACCTTCCCTCTCCATCTAAAAAGGCAGAATTAGTAGGCAGAGAAGGGCGTCCCTTTAACAGAAAATCCATCATCTGGCGAGCGTCCATTTCAGGAACGCCTGCCTTTACAAACGCTGATCTGAGGGTGACGTTGACGACCGATGTGTCTTCCAAATCTAAACTTTGAGAAGCCTTCTGAATAATGGCTTTAAATCGGTCATAACTGATAGGGCTAACCCCCGAATATGAAAAGGGAGAAGGGCGCAAGCAATAATAGGCCAACATGAGATGTTCATCCTGGACAAGTGCTCTTACCATGACCCGATAATCTCTTAAAGCATCTAATGCCGTTAACTTTTGCTGACCTTCTTTAATCTCTGCAATCGTCATACTTGCGTTACTGACCTTCTCCAACAAAATCCATGGAGGGACGATGCTTCCTAATTCTTGATGTGCCGCAGTGAGAATGGGCAATGAATCTTCTTTAATATTAAGATACGCTTCGTCGAGAATTCCTGCTCGTGCCAAACCGCCGATCACTTCTATTCTTAAACCAGGGTCTATATTAGATTGATAAATAAATGGGTACAGGGCTGACAGACTATGACTTCCTAAAATTGCTAGAATAATCAATCTTTCTTGATCGCCCACATCCACATAAAGCTGATCTCGTTTAGAAACACGCGACAGCACAGACTGTGCAACGCCACTCAAATAACTCTGAGCATCATTGAACCCCGCATGAGTCAGCCAACACATGATCTTTAAAGCCTTTTTAAAATCATCATCTGGACGCTTCCAACGTTTCATTTCACCGCAAAGATAAGCAACATCTGTCCGATCTACTTTTCCTTGATCCATGCTGCGAATTTTGACAATTCTGGCTCTCTGGGAAAGGGTCAGACTCTCTTGTCTCATCATGCGATAACACTGATCTGGATTTCCAAGAATCTCTTCTAAGGAAAATATACCCGCACTCTTCAGTCGACTTAAAACCTCTGTGTTTTCAGGTTTTAAAGGTTCCGAGAAATCAGTTAAAAGTCTTGATAACATGATTTGATCATGAAAATAGGAGGTCACGGCATCATGATGCGAAACAAGAGTTTCTACAAGCCTGGCCCAGGCCACTCGCATTTCTAAATCTTGATCTGTAAGTCCTCGCTTTACAAGGCTCAAAAAATCATCATCGACCTCTTCCCTTGTCACAAATCCTTTGCTGACCATCACCTCAAGACTACGAATCACTTTGGAACGAACTGAAGAGTCAATATCACTTTTTACAAGCCCTACAAATCGACGAAAACCATTCTTTCGCTCTAAAACCTCACCTCCTAAGGCTCCCTTCTCAATCAAAATCCCTAAAGCAATGGCATTGCTTGAAAAACTTTTTCTGGAATAGTGGATCTCGTAAGGTTCTAAATTAGAAAATAAATTATCTAAAGGAAGATGCTTTTCTACAAATCTTGCATTCCATACCCCAACTTCTACCAAGATCCCAATCATTTCTGCCGTTTCTTCGTATAGTATTTTCAAGTCCTTGTTGATCAGCAGCCTCGCAATATTATTCCACAGTTTCTGCGGATCCAAGGAGCGGATCTCCTCTTCATATTGACCTGTCTCTTTTAAGGCTTTTAGAACGCTCGCACACAACTGAGCATTTCGACCCACACTAATCCGATCTCCTAAAACATTCATTAAATCGTATGCGAGAACTTTCTTTTTTGAGATCCAACGACTTCGGATAAGAATTTCAAGGTATTTAAGAATGGAAGTTTCGTTATAATTATGGTGTTGAAGAGAAGAGAGCCAATGGGGTAAAGAAATTTTTCCAACAACTTTTTTTCGAGGTATCCATTCTGTATCTACCAACAAGGCAAGCACCTTCAGGGCATTCAAAACATCCTCGCCTTTCCTTCCTTCTCTCAAATAAGGGATCGCCGTGCTTGCGATTTTATCCATAGCCCCTTTAAATTTTTCATCCACCAAACCCATCTCTATTAATAACCTTAAACTTTTTATAGGAGTTTCTCCCTCAAATCCAATAAGATAACGAGATATATTCCTCATCCATTGATCTATAGGAAGCTCTTTCCTTAAGATATCTGCGCTAACCCACCCTTTGTCCATCATCAATTTTAAACACTCGAGAATATTGAAAATATAATTTCCCCTAGCAAATTGAGCTGACTGCATGAGTGATCTGAGAACTCTTTCTCGATCCTTTTCATGTCCTTCAAAGAAATCTCCTTGGAGTAAAAACCTTGCTGAATCAGGAGCAAAAAAGAAATAGTCTAATTTTTTTATAGTTTCGTTTAATCCATGAAAAAAATATTCTGCTCTCTCTAAATTTTGATCGAGCATCTGAGAAATAGCAGTAGCTGTTTCAGACTGTGATTGAGCTCCCACCATCCCCGCAGGCCATTCAAACTTTCTGGCAAACCAGGTGCTGTAGAGGCTGTGCAAAATGCCTGCCGTGAGAATCACAAGAGTGCTGGACACAATTACAGGTAAACTCCAAATCAAAGAGATTGCCACAATCGACAAAAGAGCCACAAGCCGAATCACCAGCCCTGCCCCAGAAAGTTTTCGTAAGGCCTTCCAAAAATCTCGTCCTAATGCCTGTCTTTTTTTAAATTCGAACTTTCCATTCTCCCAAAAATAAAACCCCTCCCCATGCGCCAGTGGAAACAGAATACCGCTCAGGCCCAAACCCATCACCCGTCCTAATGTCAGATCCCAACCCCAAGCCAGATGAAGCGCCCAAGCCAAACCCTCAATCAAAACCCCCGTAAATCCAATTTCCTCCACCCCACTCCATTTGGCTTTCTGTTCATCAGGAACCCCAAATCGATCGAGAAGACGATAAAACCAAGGCATGAGGCCAAGCGCTCGACCTTGTGAAGGCATCCTAGACGATAGATTTGCTGCATGCACAGTTCCACGAACGAGGGGGTTCAGGCCTGCTGGAAGAGAACGAGCACTGTCTGTGGATGGCGGCGGCTTTATTCCCAAATGCCTTCCCAAATCACCCAGGGGCAGTGTTGGGCGTGTCATCTTGAGAAGACCCAGCCGCGTCACAACGTCCTTCATTTCATCTTCATTGGGCTCGGTGTCAAATAAAACAAATCTTCTATAATGTTTGACATCTTCTGTCCCAATGCCGACGAAGATCATGTTCACGCCATATTCTTTTTCAAAATTCTCAACTTTTTTTTCTAATTGTCTCCATTGTTCTGGAGTGGGAGGGTCGCCAAAGGCTCTTTCCCCTCCATCGGTGAACACAATTTCCACTTTGTTCTTTTGCTTCTTTTTATCCGCATATTTTTGTTTTAAGCCTTCAATTAAATGCAGGGTATTAATCCCGCCGCCGTCCTGCATGTTCCACATTCTATTGGGACCGGTTCTCACCTTCTCAACATCCCCCGTTTCGTTGAATCCAAACACAGGATGATAATCTTCCCCGATCACACCGAGTGCGTGTCCGACACTTCTATGGCCCTGTCCCGCCTTTCGCATGAGGGCAGAAAAGAATTTCGTAAGTTCGGTGAAGGATCGAACAAGGTTATCTCTCATGGTGATACTTCCGCTGCCATCCACGGTTATTCCCATCCATAGTTCAGGCTCTGCATCTTCATAGGCGGTTGATTTAATGACGCGGGACATTCCCAGCTGCCACCTTCGCATATCAATTTTTCCAATCCCACTTCTTTTATAAACGTCCTCACCCTGAGGCTCTGAGGCAAAGAGGGCCATGAGCCGTTTTGCAAATCCTCCCAGTCTCTTGCCGTATTCTTCAAGCCAATCCCCGCTCACTATTTGGCGTCTCCCCGCTGAAGGCGCCTCTCCTTTAGATTCGCCTGGTTTCCCTCCTGTAGCCTTCCCTTCTTTGTCATGCTCTATTTCTTTGGCGTGGCCCTCACTTCCGCTTTCTTCCTCTATTTCTATGTTTTGCTCAATTTGCCTCCCAGATGCTTCGTCTAAATCCTCCATTTCCACATTTGGACCTTGCGCCAATCCGTCTGCAATTTCATGGATGCTATTTCCTGTTCCACGACCCCCTGCCATCTTGTATCTTCCGCCCTTAGCGCTTGATAAATCGTAATCACCTTGAAATTTCTTTTTCCAGGCCTCTTGATACATGGCAATCGCGATATTTCTGACGGTTTCATCATTTAATTTAAGTCGCTCAATCGCGTTTAAAATAGCTTGGGCGCGATCATCTTCAAATAGGTCTGTGATTTCTTCTATGCGTTTTAATTGATCATCCTCTGCATTTTCTCGCTTAAGCATTCTTAAATAGCCGTTGAGGATTCCTTTGGCGGCCTGGCTGTAATAGGATTTTTCGTCTTTGTCGGTCTGAAGCTGTCTTGCCAACTCATTTTTTAAATATTCTTTTGGGTTAAGTCCAAAAATGAGGGGGAATAACATGGAGAAAAGTTCTATGTTGTCATGGAGTTTAATCACCTCTTCTCCATGAAGCCTCATTTGATCTATGAAATGTCCCAGTTCATGAGAGCCAACTTGTGAAAAAGCGCTTTTCTCGTTCATACCGCTTAAGGCGCTTTTGTAAGCCAGAACGTAATCTCCTCCCTTGAATACTCCCCGTGCCGCTTCTTCCTCGGCAAAGGGGTGCTTTTCCACCAAATAGGCGTGAAGTGGGAGTTGGGCTTTGTATTTTTCAGCGTTGATTCCCAATTTCTGGAGATCTGATTCTTCGAGTGCGAGGGTTTCTAAAATAGGTTCGCTGTGAATAAGAAGATAAAGTTTATTCTCCTTTTCAAGGGCAAAACTGAATATAAACCGTTTAAGCGATTCATTTTTAAGGACGATGCTTCGCAGTTGATTCATGGCTAATTCAATTCCTGTCTCACTCACTTTTTCTCCTTTGAATAAGGCATGAAGATTTTTTGTCCATGCTTCAAGTGCGAAATCAAGTCCCTGTGTCAGGGTTTCGATTTCTTGCTGCAATGATTCATCCATTGTCCCAGCGCTCAGGGCGAGGAGATAATCGCGTAATACATGATCCAGAAAATGTTGGTATTTTTGTAGGGGACTAGAAAGGGTTTGAATCCGATCCAGCTCTGTTCTTATTTTTGAAAGGCTGTATTTAAAATTCAGGTCTTTTTTTATTTTGATGGGCGGTGCTCTTTCTTTTTCTGACTTTTGAATCGTTCTTTCTACGGTGCCTTCCAAGCGAGGGTAGGTTTTGTAGGTCATTTCGCCACTTGAGGCAGGTTTCAACTCTTCTATCGGCAAGGCGTTATCAGAATGATATGTCATCGCAGTTCTCACTTGCGCGAAGGATTCAGATCGGTCCAGCTCTTTCATTCGGCGTGTGTGGAGCCCCATCAGGATTTCCGCGAGATCCTCCCTCTTCACCCGTGGAGATTCTAAATAGCGGTGCAGAACGGGAACCCATATTTTATGGGCTGATTCAAGGAGGTCTGGCGAAAAGGTTGAACGACCTTCATAAGTACCCGCGGGATTACCTGCTAAGATGAGAATCACCTCTGGATCAAGCTCTACTTCAAATCGAGCACCAGCCAGATAATAGGTGAATTGTCGTCTGCCCTCAAACAGGGGTCTGAGGCAGTGCATGATTTCAGGGGCGGTGTTAGCCTCGTCTATGAATAGAATTTTTCTTTGGGTGTGACTCGTCATTCCTTCAGCATTGTAGTATTGACCATTGATTTTACCCAGTTGGCTAAAGAAGCCCTTCATTTGTAATGAGAGTTGACGCTGGGAGCCCCTCCCTTGCCCCGCTTCCATTCGAGCGATGATGCTGTCCGGTTCCATTCCTTTGTACGCAGTGAGTGTGTGGACAGGGATGCCTGTGATGGCGCCGAGATTTCGGACAAGGGTGCTTTTGGACCCGCCTGTTTCACCCATGAGGACAATAGGTCGCGGTAAAATGATACGGCCCTGTGTGTCCCGAATGCGCCGTGTGGCCCACATCACACTTTCCATCACTTCGTTAATCACTCCGTAATGTTTGAGGTAATCCATTTTTGGTACTTCTTCGGGAGGCAAGGCCGTTTCATTCGGCAAAAGAGGCATTCCCCCGATGGACTCAATGAGGCTTAATTCTAATGTGAGATGATCCGCATCTTCCCGGACTTTTAAGCCTCCAGAAAGCTCCATTTCTCCGCCTTGATAGAGATAGCGGTTAAACGGGGTCTGAATCGTGTATCCACTTTGCGTCTTTTGTATTTGAATTCCATTGGCAAATGTTTTCCCGTTTTCCAGCTCTGATTTGGTTATTGGAATCGTCACCGTTTTTCTTTTCACATCTCTTAACTCGTTTTCTAATGCTTGAATAGTTTGAGCGTTGATCCCTTCATATCGAAATACTTCTGTGATGAGACGTTCTAAATAAATGGATCTATCAGAGGGTTTGCCGACTTCATTCATGCCTTGTCCGTAAAGGCGAAGGATGTTGCACAGCACCGTTCTGACAGAATCTATTTCGGTGACGCCACTTGTCATCTGGCGCTTTTTATCCCATAGCACCAGCTCGGCCAAATGTCGAGCATCCTTGACGCTGTATCCATATCGAGTGTTCAATTTCTGGCGTTCGATGTTGAGATGGAGATCATGAAGTCCCATGTCCAAATACCACGCCAGTTTTGAGGATTGAACGATGAGCGTTTTTTCTTCTTCGGTGAGACCCTCATGATATCGATCAAGGTAGCTCTCCATTTCATCCTCTTCTGTGACAGCGCTCAGGGCAATTTTTTGGAATCGGTTGTAAAAGGGTGATGAAAATTGTTTGGTACGAGTGGATGCGGTTGAGGCAACGATGTGAATATGCGAAGGTAAACGGTAATTTTTTTGCTCAATGCGGATCTCTCCTGTATTTAAAAAATCGTTAAGCCGTTCAAGCTCTTCGTCTCTCAAAAGTTCGAGGCTAGAGAGATAAAGGATTTTGTCCGGTTCTCCTTGAGAAGGGGGCTTTCCTTCTTCAACCAGATGTTCGCCCAAGAAGCCCAATAAAGTCGCTTCTTCATCGGTTCCTACGGCCAGGCCGTTTTCATCCATAGGACCCTGTTTTAGGCCTCTTTCACCGACCAGTTCCGTGCTGCTTGTAAAAGAAGTGCCATCAAAGACCGCGATTTCCATCCCTGTGACACGACCTAATTCTTTGACGAGATCGAGGGGGTCGCTCCCTTGTTCGGCAATGAGTAGGCTGTGAATGGGCTGTGTGTCGCTTTGCTGGCCTGTGCTTCTGGCCAAGGCCTTCAAGGCCCCCATTTGGCTTTTCACCGGCACAAAATAAGGGGCGTCTTCTCTCTCTTGAACTGAAGAAACATATTTGGGTAATCGGACATTTCCAATATCCACATGGGTTCCACCGTCTATGATTTTTGTATCATTCTGCCACTCCTGAATATAATTTTTAAATCCCGGGAAAAACTTTTCTACAATTTCTATGGCGCCTTTTGCGTCCTCTTCATTGAATTGATAAATGTAATTGAGCAATATGCCTTCATAGAGATTCCCGCCCTGCTCGATCAAGCTCGCGATGCGAATAAGTTCTCGGGGACTGACCCCATATTGATAAGTGTAAAGCTCGTTAAACTCGCTTAATTTAAATTGTTTGACCTCGTCTAATAGAGGCCCTCGATAGGTTTTACGGAAGGTCTCGTCCATAATCCATTTCATGGCGATGTGAAGATTAATGAGCGGATTTATTTGGGGCTCGAGCGATCGGGTTCCTTCCCCTGAATAATACCGGATCAGCCGTTCATAACTTGCTTGGCTCCATTGATCGGTGATCCAGATTTTTTTTGCGTTCTGTTCGAGGCTTAAGGGCAGTTCTTGACGACTTTGGGTGATGTCTGACGGGTTATAGGTTGCTATAACTTTGAATAGGGGATGGATTTTAACGGTGCGTTGTATGGGGATCCCTTGATGATAGAGCCCTAGATCAAGCGTTTCACTCCGTATAATTTGCATGAGAAAGCCCATGAGCTGTATCGCCTGATGGGAGATATTCCCTTCATCCAGACAGAAGACGCCTCCCTTTTCTATATAATCTAAAAATTCTGTGAGAAATTTATTTTGATCGTCTCTCGTTGCCGTTAGAATCCATCGCTCATTACGCTGCTCTAATTTGCCAATGAGTTCACCTAGGTCAATGTCTCGATACATCGAGAGCTTGCGGAATTTTAAATTTAGCCTTCTTGCCAGGTCTTCTGCCAATGCGGTCTTTCCTCCCCCCGGAGGGCCTTCCAGCAAAATGACATTGCGATCATTTGCGAAACCCATTAGCAGGGCCTCCATGGCGCTGATATTTTCCTGGACCTCGGCCAAGTATTTATTTTTCTGGGCTGCTTCAAGCGACTGATATTCTGTTGGATATTGCGTGCCATTTATTTTTAAATAAATCACTCCCTCATGTTCGATGTATTTTATTTCTTCAATCGCTTCCGGAATAAGGTCCTGACGGTATTCGTCTCTTAAGCCGATACCCAATGTGTTATAGGCTATTCTTTTCATTTTTTCAGCGCTTAAAGTTTCCCCCTCTGACGCCTTCTTTAATGTGTTCACATATTCTTCAAAATCACGCCAGCTAAGTCGGGTATGGCGGTAATGCCCATCCTCTATTTCTTGCCCATATCTTTCCCAAATCTTAAGGGCATATTCTATGGCGGAGTCTTGAAGGGTCCCCTCAGGTAAATGCTCCGCGATGTAGTGTCTAATCCAGGCATCACAGATTTCGCTCGTGAGATGGACTCCCGAGTAGCGCGACAACTCTGCCGCACTCATGGGCAATTTGTCATTTAAAGAAGGCTCTCTGGGTGTGTAAATAAGTCCAACAATTCTAAAATTTTTGGGCAGTCTCAAATAGCGCCCTTCCTCCAGCAATGGATTTTCTGCATACTGCCTCGCTAAAGCGGGGGTGAGTTCAAGGCGTCCTTCTTGTAACGCACGGTTTAAACCGACAGCCGTATCTGCATTCATTTGTTGGAGGTTGTCTATCACCAGGTATTGCGTTTGCTCGGAACTCGCTTGGGCCAGTTCGACAATTTTAAGCACCGTTCCCGCATAATTGCGAATTTCTCCCGTTTCACCTACACTCACACCCCCCGTCATTCCCTCTAGTTCTGTGAATTCACTCGCGGTGATGTAATGCCTCTGGACCTTTTCATTTTTCTTTTCAATGTGGCGTTTCAAGAGTTCAAGCCCGTCTGCCGCGTCGCTCCCCTGAATGAGGATAGGACCCAGCCTAGCGTCTAAAATCAAATCAAACGCATTTTCGTTACTATAATTTTGCGTGTTAATTTGATGCTTCGCAAAAATAGGGCTTAGCCCTTGACGCACCTCAATTTCCATCCACATTCCCCACAATGTGATAAGCGCAGCACGTTGATAGGCCTCACCTATCGATTCTCCCTTTTCCCTTAAATGGCGAGTGAGTTTAATGGTTCGAATCGCGTCTCTTATCGTTAAGACCTGATAGAAGCTTGTAGTCTTCCCTGTCTGGAGCGCTTTTTGTAGGTCGTAATAGAGCTGGGCTAGTTTTTTGCTGAATAAAGCCCTCCTTTCATCATCAAGTTCAGGATCGTGGACTTTAAATAATTGTGCCATCAAGCGCTCAAGTTCGGACTTGATTTTGTCTTGATAGAGGGGGTCTTCCTCACCATAGTCATAACCGACCCAGAAATTTTTAGAGTTTCTGGTCAATGCTAAAGGAAGGGGGCCCCGGGCTCGAAAATCGTCGGGATTGATATCTGCGATGTAAAGATTATCGGGTGAAATTGTATTCGTGTAGAAAGGGTCGCCTGCGGGATCGATTTTTGCAATTTCAGGCATTTGCCGCCTCTCATCGTTTCGGGCAATAGGTGTTAACCAATAGCCCAGGGCCTGCCTTTGAACGGTGTTGAGCTCACTTGTGTGAATGACATGCCCCCCCGATCGTTCCGCCTCCAAATACGGGGTGTCATTCACAACTTGCATGCCTTCTAATCCTGGCTCTAACCCACCGCGAAATTCCTCAAGCAGGGTCTTGCGATGAGCGGTGTAACCGGTGACGCCATAACCCAATATTTTTCCTAACACTTGCGCAAGTTCCGTCTTTCCTTCTCCGCTAGCACCTTCAAGGACGGTGAAAAGGCTTTCCTCCCTTGACCCGCTTCCTCTGACATAAATTTGCCTTACCCATTGCCCGATCAGTCTTTTATCCTGTTCCCTCAACACATATCCATAAAGATTTAAAATCATCTCTTCCACCCTTTCTTGCGAATGCCCAGCAGCATACCCTAAGAACTCATTCCCAATCTTCACAGGGACTCCATCTGCAATCAGTTGACTGCCTCCTATCCTTAACTCGCTCGTTTCATAGGGATCAGGCACTTCAGAACCTGGATAGAATAAATTCTGAAACACTTCCCTGAAATTCCTTCGGTCCTTCTCAAATCTAAATCGAAGAATCATGTAGCGATAGAGTTCTTCAGCCAAGATGGGAGATGGTTCAAGTTGCGGATTTTCTGCACAGCGGCTTTTTGCGGTGAGGGCAATGTTAATGAGGTCTTGAGGATACATTCGAAATGAGCTCTGTTGCCATTCTTGATGCTGGATCTGGGTGTAAAATTGGCTTAATTTTTTTGCGGATGTTTCCTCTAGATTTATTTTGTTCTTTAACATAGCCTCCATGTCTTTTTCACTCAGCTCACCGGCCTTGTGTTTAATCACGCGATTTAAGAATGCCTCATCTTCTAATTTGCCCCCTTCGGCCATCGTGAAAATGATGTGTAAATTCTTCGGGATCCGGTACCTCACTCCTGTTTTGGCGATGAAAAGCTCTTTCTCCCATAAAATGGGATTAAATTCCACACGCAAAGAACCTTCAGCCGCTTCAATGTTGTCCAGGACAAGGTAAATGGGTTTCCCGCCATTAGAGTCAGCCTGAGTGATGAGTCTGGGTAGTATTCCTTCGCAAGGCTTCATTTGTCCTGCTTCATCTGGTAAGTCCATTCCAAAAAGTTCAGCACGATCACTGTAACCCGATAATGATGCTCGGTAGGCCGTGCCCCCGCTTTCTTGGGCCAGCTCAGCCAATGCAACTTTCACACTGTCGGCACTCCCATCCGCTTCCACAACAAGACTTGCCTCGCCCATTTCGCAGGCCCTTTTAAGGCTCCAATACATCGCTTCATAAGATTCCACTTGATAAAATCGGTTGGAATCTGTTCGCTCAGCTTCAAAAGATCTCATCCAGTATTGATGCAGTCTCTCTTTTAAATTTTCACCCGATTCTCTATCGCCCAACGCAAGTTTTATAAATAAATCCCTGTGTTCTCTCATGAAACGCTCTAAAATATTCTCTAGCCAGTTCTTTTCTTCGCCAAAGAGACCGCCGTAAACCGTGTAGACCGTCATCACAAATTTGCCCATGACATCCTTGGCTGCAATCGTTTCATCCTCGCCTACGGATAAGTCAGATAAGTAGCGATGAATGAATTCTCTGTGCAACTTGATTAGGTCTCTTACGCTGGTGATCCAGAATGGATCATCCGCATGATAAAGGGTTGCATATTCCCTTATCTCTTGATCCAGATCCATACTCATGTCAACAATCTCTCGAATATCCCTTTCTGATAAATAAGGCTCTTTCCCGTTTAATTGGTCTAATATCATTTTGACAATGCTGCTCTTATGAAAATCTTCGAAAGGGACACCTTCCATGAGAAGGCCATATTTATGCCATAAGGCATTATAGATGAGGCTTAATCGCTCAGGATTTGTCTCTCTTTCCAGCGCTTCAAATGAAAGTTTCTTTAAGTCCAGACCCTGAATAGCACGTATCCATTGTTGAATCGTTTCATTCGCATCTTGAGACTCTGATAGTTTATTCACCATCCAGGGGGTCAGCTGAATTTGGTTTTGGGTCAAAGCTTGAATGATGGGGTGGTCTATAAGAGATGCATAACCATCAATCGACGATTGAATGAGAAGATCTGAAGGCTTTCCTAACGACATTATAAGGAGCCCTATTTGATGGCAGAATTGAGCAAATTTTGTCCCGCGGTTATAATCGTTTAACGACGATTTCTGAACACTCAAAAATTCTTTGATACAACTTTTAAAAGTAAGAACATATAGCTTAGCTACCTCTATATCTGTAATATACGGACCGCTATGGATGAGGGCAGTTAATATATCCTTTACCCCGCCTCCGGCCTGCTTGATCCAAGCAGCCACATCCCCTGCCTTCTTTAACACATCTTTTGCATTGCCTTCTGTCACCTTTGGGCTTTTAAAGAGTTCCGTGATTGCGCTAAACACTGCCTCAATCTCAGGGACTCCGCCTCCTGCCCACTTGATCAACCGAGCCACATCCCCTGCCTTCTCTAACACATCTTTTGCGTTGTCTTTTGTTACCTTTGGGCTTTTAAATAGCTTGGTCACACCCGATGATATTGCATCGAATTCTTCGTCGCTTAAATATCTATTTGAAAATCTAAATTCATTCAGCCAATGAGTTAAAATCGTTTCTTTCGTGTCCTTTCCTTTTCCTCCCACCATCCCCGCCGGGAAGCTTGTGAATCTCCGTGCGAATCTTGTGCTGTAAAGACTATGCAAAATCCCTGCCGTGAGAATTACAGTACCCATAGATACAATCGCGATCATGACTGTCGATGGCAAGTTTAAAGATAGAAGTGTTACGGTAGAGGGCAAATCGCTAGGGATTAAAGGTGTGAATAAAGGGAGCAGCGCAGCAATCCGAATCACCAACCCTGTCCCAGAAAGTTTTGCTAAAGCCTTCCAAAAATCTCGTCCTTTAAAATCTTTTCTTTCCTTAAACTCAAGTTGTCCATCCTTCCAAAAATAAAGCCCTTCCCAATGAGCCAGTGGAAACAGAATACCGCTCAAGCCCAAAGCCATCACCCGTCCTAATGTCAGATCCCAACCCCAAGCCAGATGAAGCGCCCAAGCCAAACCCTCAATCAAAACTCCC
>JACPWU010000008.1 GCA_016196885.1 Chlamydiota bacterium
TATCATGGGACAAAATAAAATTCAGTCAGAAGATCCCAAGGCCAAGGAGGACACGAGCGTTTTAGAGGTGATGCTAGACGTCGAAAAAAAAGAATTTCTTAAATTGGGACTCCGTGTGGATGTGACGATTGAAGTTGCAGAGGAAGAAAAAAATTAAAAAACTCTCAGAGTATTCCAAAGATTTTGGTCAATTCCTCGAGAAAACTCCGTTACGGGTGGTGAAGGCGACTCGTGAGGATCAGATTGCTCGGTGTTTGAAGATGGCTCGTGCCGAAAGTCTT
Source organism: Chlamydiota bacterium (assembly GCA_016196885.1). GTDB lineage: Bacteria > Auribacterota > JACPWU01 > JACPWU01 > JACPWU01 > JACPWU01. Next base: position 282 of record JACPWU010000008.1, read on the forward strand.
TCGGTTTCTGTTCGCGGGGCAGGTCACTCCTCCAATGGTCAGTCCCTGAATGAGGGTGGGCTTTTGTTTTTGAATTTCTCTCGCCGTCCTCGATTCAAACTCTTAGAAAATGGTTGTGTAGAAGTCTTGACCCAAACGTGTTGGTATGATCTTGAGAAGGCGCTTAATCGCCTGGGTCGTTCAGTTCCCGTGATGACCAAGTATCTCAATCTCTCGGTGGGCGGAACGCTTTCTGTAGGGGGATACGGGGTCCGCTCTCTGGTCCAGGGAGGACAGATAGACCATGTCAAGCGCTTGCGGTTGATTTTGCCTGAGGGGAAGGCGTTGTCGTGTTCTCCCCACAAAAATTCGAAACTGTTTCAATATGCGCTTGCGGGACTGGGTCAAGTCGGAATGATTGAAGAGGTGGTGATGAAAACCCTTCCCTATCATCCGCTGACCTTTTTATATTTTTTAGAATCCAAGTCTCTCTCTCACTACGCGGCTTCTCTGGAGTGGCTGCTGGACTGGAAAGAAGAGGTGCCCGACCATTTCTCTGCCTCTTTTTGCAAGGGTAAAATGATTTCAACGTATGGCGTTGGATTTTCTAGTATTGATTCAAAACGTTTTGGCCGTATTTCAGGCCCTTTGACGAAGGTACCAAGCCAGAATACAAAGGTCATTCAGGATTATCACTTTGCTCTTCATTCGGTTCAGAATGAATGGGTCTCTCGTTTCCAAAAGCACTTTCGTGTCTGGGGGGATTATTTCTTGGATTATAAAGGATTTTGTAAATTCTTAAACTATGTGGAAGGTGAATTAAAAAAATCACACTTTTCTCAGGGTCTTGAAGCCATTTATTCTGTGGTGATGCGCCGACCTCAAAGGCGTCTTTTCTTTCCCTTGGAAGCCAGGGTGTCTCCTCTGACTTTTGGTGTGGGTTTCTATTATATGATTCCCTGGAAAAGATCGGACCCGTTAAAAAATGCAAAAAGAATGCATGATCGATTGCTTGAAAAGTGCCTAGAATATGGAGGACGCCCTTATTTATTTGGATATCAGGCCTGGGGCGAAAGCATCCGTCGACAGGTTTATGGCGAGGCATATGAAGAGCTTATGAAGCTTCGTCAGAAACTCGATCCCCAGGGACTTTTCCAAGGCGGGAAGTTTTAGGGTTTAAGCGGTTTTTGCCCACTGTATAAAAAATTGGCAAAGTACCCTCGCAAAATGCCTTTGCTATAAGCCATCCCGGCCTTGAAATGACTGCGATAACTTTTCCGCTCCCCTGGATCTTTGGGGAAGACTTTTTCCTCCAGGCCGATGCGGCTTAGAAAGAGGGGAAGGCGGGATTTTTGAATGATAAATTTGGCCGAAGGACGGGCATTGAGTGCATGCGCTTCTACGTTTTCGAAGCCCGCTCCAACAAGATATTGCTTAACGGTGTTCGCAGAAATGAGAGAAGGAATATGAAATCCGTCTAAAACAATTTTGAGTTTTCGATTTTCTTTTGGAGTGAGGGGAAGCTCCTGAACAGCAAAATCTGCAGACCGCCAGTAACCTCCGGGTTTTAGGACGCGATGTACCTCGCTCAGAAAACCTGATTCAAGGCAGCCAGCACTTCAGCGATTGTAACATGGCTTGGGCAAAGGGTGATGCCTGTCACACGGCACCCGAAACGAGTGGCGGCCCACACCGCAAATCCTCCCAGTCCACATCCAATGTCCAAGATATGTGTGTCAGAGTGGATGGAAAGCTTTTCGACCAGTCTTTTGTTGGATTGGAGAAGGGCCTCAGGAAAGGTCTTGATTCCAGGATCTGAAACGCCATAATGCCATCCATAGGTTCCTGACGCGTAATGGAAATAAGAAGAGGTGAGATGGGTGTAATAATCTGAAATTTCTTTAGACAGCTTTTGGTTTGCGCTTAGTGAAGTCATTTGGAGGAAAAAATAATCTCTCCTTTCCATGCTTGGGGGATGCCAGAGCTACGGAGAAATTTAATTTGTTGAAGATAAAATTCGCAAGGTTTTTTTAGGGGGGTGCTTCCGGATAAGAGTTTTTCGAACGTTTTAGAGGCTTCCTCCCATTGGCGATTTTTAAATTGTTGTAGGGCCTCAAGCCATCGATTTCTCAAGGGATCCGGGAGAGGCGCGTGGAGTAAACTGTACACTGTCACGGTCTCCTTTTTTCCAACGACCTGAATCGTTCCTAACTCCAAATAGGGAAGAGGCCTTTTTAATTGATCAAGCACAGAGTTCGTGATGAGAATATCAGTCCCAAAATATTTGTTAATCCCTTCAACCCGGGACGCCAGATTGATGGAATCACCGATGGCGGTGAAATCAAATCTTTTAGAAGATCCCAAATTTCCGACCACCATCGACCCCGTGTGAAGTCCGATGCGTGTTTTGAGAGATGGAAAACGATCCGAGGCATTAAATTTCTCAATCTCTTTTTGGATGCTCAGGGCTGTCTCACAGGCAAGTTGTGCGTGATCGGGAGTTTTGATGGGAGAACCCCAAAGTGCAAAAACGGCATCCCCAATAAATTTAATCAAGGTCCCTTTTTTTTCGAAAATTTCATTCATGACCTCAGTAAAATAGGCGTTGAGCATGTGGGCGACGGCCTCAGGGGCCATGGATTCTGACTTTTCCGTGAATCCTTCAATGTCTGTGAACATCGCGGTTGCCATCACTTTTTCTCCGCCCAACCGAAGGGCCTCTGGATTGCGAGCGACTTCTCTGGCCATTTCAGGAGAAATATAAAATTGAAATGCGCGTTCAAGCTGGCGTTTTTTTCTCTGTATGACAATGTAATACAGTAAAGTACTGCCCAAATAATTGAGGGGAAGAATCACCGTTGTCAGAAGTGCCCCCGGGATAAAAAGGCCTTTGAGAAAAATTTCATAGGCCGCGAGAGCCCACAGAGAGGGAGCGCCGGCCAGAAAAAAAATTCCGGGCACGGGGGAAATGCTTAAAAGAAGAAGACTCAAAAGCCACGTAACGAGAAAAAGCACACCCAGTTCAAGATATTTTGGGGCGCGGCGGATCCACTGGCCCGTGATTAAATTTTCAGTCGCCGTTGCATGAATTTCTACCCCAAACATGCGCCCGTCTTTGGAGAAGGGCGTTAAATAGGCGTCTTTCTCGGCTGGGCCCAAGGCTGTTCGAAGGGATAATCCCACAAATACAATTTTGTCCTGAAAAAACTGGGGATTGATGGGAAATTCTTTTTCCAAGACTTGATCGTAAGAATAAGTGGGGATGGTTCGCGGGGGGCCATAATAATGGATGAAATCTCTGGCAGAGGGAAGGAATTCTCTCTTAGAAAGGGCCGCTTCTGAGAGGGAAGGGAGTTGACTTTCAAGTTCTGAATTTCGAGAGAGAAAATGTCGGATGTGTCCTTCTTCCTCAGGCAGCCCAACCAGTGCTATCTTTTCGGCCTTTTCCTTAAAAATATTCAAAGGAAAAAGAATCTCTTCTTTTTCATAATTTCTTTCTTCTGTTTTCCCGAGATCGGCTCCTAAGACAGTTGGAAGAGCGCTCATGGACTGGGCTAATTCTTCATCCACTGTCGAATCGGAGCCTGGGTCGAGAAACAAAACATCAAACACCACCCGTTTAGCTCCCAACTCTTTCAGACGATTCAAAAGTTTTGCATGAAGGGCTCGAGGCCAGGCCTGATTCAGGGGGATATCGAGAGTTTTATAGCTATCCTCATCCATGGCGACAATGGCAACATGGCCTGGAGGAGAAAGCGGTCCCCTGAGATGAAACCAAAGATCCAAAAATTTCATTTCAAGCGAATGACCCCAGGGCGATAAATAAAGGGCCATGTGTAAAGCGCCAACAGATGCTGCAATTAAAATAAGTAGACTCAGGCGTTTCATATGAAATATCTCGTGTTTTTACCCTTTCCTATTTTCTGAATAAGGTTTTTCAAAAGCGGCGAAAAAAATCTTTCAAGGTTATTTCAGCGTTCACGAGCTTACGGGAATGTTCGTTGGCTTTCAATCCTGCTGAAGCGATCATCACGAGCGAAATCTGTTTTCTCGTTTTTGTTTTTTCTTTGAAAAGGGTCATTTTCCTTTCCAACTCATTTGCGGTACTTTTACTCAGAGAAAAGGGGATTTGCGTAAACTTGATTTCGCAAATCGAAATAATACCGTCCGAGCGGTCTATTAAAAGGTCTATTTGTGCCCCACTGTCCTCTTTTCCTATAGGAATATAACGCCAGGTCCCCAGGGTGCATGCAATGCCACTGATCCCTAAAGCCTTCAGTGCTTCATCTGCGTACTTTTGACAGAATCCCTCAAAGGCGTAGCCAGCCCAACTGGCCCAAGCCGGACTCTGACGTACTGTAAGCCAATAGTTATGAGGGAGGGGAATTCCTCTTTTCTGAAATTTTTCCATCCAGTGAAAATAAAAGAGGGTAAATTCATCAATTACGCGATAAAAGCCCTCTCTGATGGTTTTTCCATAGGGTACATATTTTTGAATAAATCCAGCAGCCTCAAGTTCTGTGAGAGGCCTGTTGATGGCTCCTCCAGATTTTTTCCCTGTTTTTTTGAGGAGTTCAGACCTTGAAATACCTTTTCGGGTGTTTGCAATGATTCTGATCAGTCGGACATGTTTTTCCGGGTGAGTGAAGAGGGCGGGAAAAATTCTTTCAAATTCTGAATAAAGAAGGCCTTCCTTACGGAAGCAAACTTGGTGAAGCATCTGGGCTGCGGAGTGCCCTTTTTCGACTTGATTTAAATAGAAGGGAATACCTCCAATGGCCATGTAAAGTTCTGTCACTTGCTCTGGAGACAATTTAATTCCTCGGGCTTGTAAATAATCTTGGGCTTCTTTAGGTGAGAAGGGTTCGAGAAAAATTGTCTGTGTCAAACGGTTGTAAAGCCCTCCCTTTGCGTGGACGAGGTGTTCCAACATCCAGGAAGCTGCGGAGCCGCAGACAATGAGTTTCAGTTGTGGCATTTTGCTCCAGACGCTATTCCAAAAATGATCGAGCTCTTGTAAAAGGCCTGCTCGGGGAGTGGAAAGCCATGGGAGTTCGTCGAGAAAGACGACAGCTTTTTCATTTTTCTTTACTCGCTTGAGACCTTCCGTTAAGTGTGTGAAGGCCTCCCGCCAAGAGGAAAGTGGTTTAAGCTTTGTTCTTTTGAAAAAGGATTGCTCCAGTGCGGACTTAAAAATGTGGAGTTGATCACTGAGCGTTCCTTCCTTTTGGCCCATGGCTTCTAAATAGGGTCCCTTGTTCTCGAAAAAGGAGCGAATGAGATAGGTCTTGCCTACACGTCTGCGACCGTAAACAGCAATGAACTCGGCAGTGTTTGACTCCCAGAGACGTTCTAAAAGTTTTTGTTCTTTGATGCGTCCAATCATCATACAGAAAGGCCCTTGTTTTTATTTATGGACACATCATAGTATTTTAGATGACTTATGTCCACTTTTATTTTTTTAGAATATGGATCCCCGACTAGCCTGGATATCTCATGGTAGATAAAAAATGAAGCCCAACTTTTGAGTGTAACTGGTAGAATAGTAACCAGTTACAGCTCAAAAGAAAGGTAAAACAACCATGACAGAGTGTATCCAACAGGCATTTGAATTTCAAGGATTAAAAAAGAGAAAAGTAACAGGACAGTTTGATGGAGGAACGATCACAAGCGATGGCGGAAGTTTGCTTTTAAGAGAACTGGAAAAGAAGACACAGATAATGAAACAGTTTTCACAGGGCTTCATTGATCATCGGGATCCAGATCTAATTGAACACAGCGTATATGAGCTTGTAACGCAAAGGGTGTATGGAATATGTCTGGGGTACGAGGATTTAAATGATCATGATGTATTGAGGAAAGATCCTGTACTGGCCGTATTGAGTATGAAGGAAGATCCAACAGGAGCCAAGCGCAGACGAGAGAGTGATCGAGGGAATGCCTTGGTGGGTAAGAGCACGTTAAATCGTTTAGAGTTAACGAGAGAACAAATAGACAAGACGAAGAAGATCGTCTATCAGAAAGACGCCATTGAACGATTGTTTGTAGAATCGTATATGAAATTGGAAGGGAAAGAACCGGAAGAAATGGTACTGGATTTAGACGCTACGGATGATCTTATTTATGGGATGCAGGAGGGTCGATTTTTTCACGGATATTACGGAGATTACTGCTATTTGCCATTGTATATATTTTGCGGGGATCATTTACTGAGTGCTCGCTTAAGGCCATCGGATCGGGATGCCAGTGATGGATCAAAAGAGGAGGTCGAAAGGATTATGGGGCAGATTCGGGAGAAGTGGAAGAATGTAAAGATTATTTTACGTGGAGATTCTGGTTTTGCGCGTGAAGAAATCATGGGCTGGTGCGATCTTAACGGCGTTGAATATGTGTTTGGGCTAGCGAAGAATGAACGGTTAAAGAGAGAGTTGGATGATGCGATGAATGAGGCGATGGAGGAACATCAACAAACGATGAAACCGTCCAGACGATTTGTGGATTTTCAATATCGCACATTAGACTCCTGGAGTCGTGAAAGGCGGGTGATAGGCAAGGCAGAATATTTGGAGAAAGGTGAGAATCCCCGTTTTGTGGTGACCTCATTGGCTCAAGGATGGATGGATGCAAAGGGCTTGTATGAAGATTTTTACTGTGAGCGGGGAAACATGGAAAATCGGATTAAAGAACAACAACTGTATTTATTTGCGGATCGAACGAGCGCGCACTCGATGCGGGCCAATCAGTTGAGGTTATGGTTTTCTTCGATCGCTTATGTGGTGATGAATGCATTGAGGACGCTCGGGCTTCACGGAACGCAGCTGGCTCAAGCTCAATGCCACACGATACGCAATAAGATCCTCAAGATTGGAGCACAAGTAAGGGTAAGTTTCAGGAGGATTTGGATTTCATTTGCCAGTGGATATCCTTATCAAAATATTTTTTATCAGATTTTCGCTCGAATAAGGGCTTTATCGTTTTCAGGCTGAGCGAGTATAGATGGATCACGCAGCAAAATAAAATGATGAGGGCAGGGGTGTCTAAAAAAAGAGTGATTTCCGGGTTCTTTTTTCAAATGTTAGTTTTTGGACTCCTATGAAAAACAAAAATCTTAAAGATTTTTATTTTTACAGAATATTTTTCCAAAAAATACACGAATTTTTCGCTTTTTTTAAAACTGATGAGAAATGCAGGCTAAACATGTCCCCGAGTGTTTGAATCGGGGAACGCTCGGGGATGACACAATTAGGAGATTTTGAGCTTATGGCGAGGTAAGCTCTGGGGCAAGCTAAGCTGTTCATCAAATTTAGGGCGATCGGGAATATTGTGGGTAGGCTAGAAATTAAGCGACACCCTCACATTCACACTTCTCTGGGGGATAAAGCGAGCATCAAGCCCAAGCGATTCATAAATAAAATCTTCGTCCAGAATATTGGTGACGCTTAGAATAATCAGCCCATAGCGTTTGGGAAATTGATAACCGATGGAGGCGTTCCAAATCCAGAAGTCTTGAATGCCATCAGAGCTTCTATATCCCTCCAAATCTTGATTGCGCCAAGTGGCGGAAGTCCTGATAAACCAACCTTTGGGGTGGAAAAAATTCAAGCCCGTTCGAAGCCGATGGGTACTACTTTCTTGAAGTGAAAATTCTTCTTCAAGATGGGCGACTGAATAATCCAAGGTTCCTGTCAGTTGAGAAGTTAGGATTTGGTAAAGGTATGCGTTCAAGATATTTTCTGTGGCTTCAATGGTAGGATATTCCACGGGGCTTTCTTCTGCCGATACGGTCCCTGTGGATGTATCTACATTAATAATAGAAGAGCTGAAGCCTAAACTTTGTTCGACGTTTCGGTGTAAGGCCTCGGCCCCCAAATAAGTTCTTTTTGAAAATTTTTGATCGAGTCCAATGCCATAGCTTCGCGCCTTGTTTCCAGGAATTTCATCCACGAGTTGATTAAACCCTGCAATCTGAGTGGGCTCAATGCTCTCCAGATCTGTCAAGCTCACAGGCCCCAAGGTCTCAAAATAAGCGGCTCTCAGGGTGGTATTGGGCGTAATGTAAAAGGCCAGCCCTGCCTTCGGATCTATTTCATCCACCGTTTGAGTCCCTTCCACGAAAGGGGGCGGAATAGACTTCGCCAATTCCAAGCGGCTGTAATTGACAGCTGCAAATGCATCCATCCATTTGAGTAAATGCCAGGTGGTATAGGTATAAACGCGCTGAGATTGTTCAGAAAGATTATTGAAAGTGGAGAGGGCTATATTTTCCAGAAAACCCAGGTTGTCAAAAGGGGCACGTCCAATCTCATCATTGTGTGTCTCTGAATCAAAGGCCCCGGCTCCCGCAACGATGGAAACCCATTCACCATCCCACATCCATTGCCCATCTGCGCGGAGGGCATTGAATTGATCATTTTGAGTTTGATTGGACAGAAATGAATCAGAGAAAGATTTCACATCAGTATTAAGGGTAAACGCCCGTGTCGAAAAACTTTCTGAGGTTGTGTCGCGCTGGGTATAGAAAAGTTGGCTGATGAAATGAGATTCCGGACCGAAGCGATGATGAAATCCTACGCGATGGGTAAGATTGTCAAAATCAAAATCACTTTCCCGATCTCTCCCAAAAATGCTTTCAAAACTCAGCGTGTCGCTGTAAGTCGGTTGCATTTGTGTGAAGAACAGAACGGATTGTGACCTCGCCCAATCATTTTCCAAATAGCCTCCCGTGTGCTCCGGAAAATAACTCAAAGTATAAGAACCTCGTTCGGTGAGCACAGAGTGGAGAACTCGTCCTGAGATGTAATTATCTGCGGATCTGGCAGAACCATCCAGAAAGACGCGTGCCCTTTGCCGATCAAAAAGAGACGCGTATTCATTAAACGAGGCTTCTCCTCGGATAGAAGGGTCTAGCGGATTAAGACTGAGGGGAACGAGAAGGCGTGTGATGAGAAGCTCTGAAATAGAAGCCAGTCCCAGTCGAGGGGTATCAATGTAACTTCCGGCGAGTAGGAGATGGGCAGAATAATTGCTGTAGTCCCGGTTCATGGATTTAATGGCCTCGATTTGGGCGGCTTCAGAAAATCCAACACTGGTAAACACTTGAGAAAGTCCCGCGCTTCGCACGGCCTGGTCTTGGTCCAGAAGCATTCGGGAGCGGTACACTGCGCGATTGTCATTGAGCTTAATCGAATCTTCAATTTCCCAAAGGGCTTCCACAGGGCGGGTGTGGGCTAATTTATTGAAGGCCTCATAGAGGTGAGGGGTCGGGTCTTTCGGGTCCAGCGTTTTTGCCATTTCATATTCTTCAGTGGATAAAGAATCCCGCTTCTCTTCAAAATAGGTCTTTCCCAAATAGCTCCGGTAAAGGGAAACAGTGGGCTCCAGATGAACGGCCATTTCCATTTGACGCTGTGCCTCCTGGACATGATTTTGCCGAATCAGGGCAAGGCCCAGACCCAGATGAGGGAGACCATTGGCCGAGTCAAGGAGAGTCGCCTTTTGAAAATAAAAAATTGCTTTTTTCGTTTCATATCGGGTGAGATAAACGAAACCAATCACTGTGAGAACCCGTCCATCTTCAGGAGAAGTGGAGAGGGCCTCTTGAATGGCGCGAGAGGCCTTTTCAATTTGTCCAAAACCCAAATAAAGTTCCATGAGACGGGCCTGGGCCAAATTATTTTTCGGAGAAAATTTCAACGCTTCTTGAGTCCAGTGAAGCGCTTCCTCCAAATGAAAATGGGCTTGCTCGGCGTAGGACATCGCGAGGGCCGCCGAGGGAGAATTTGGATTTGCCTGAATCGCTTTTTGGGCTAGACGAAGAGCCTCTCCTTTCTGATTTAGAACGAGTTTAATCACTGACTCCAGGCTATGTCGAAGCGCCGTGGCATTTGTCTTTTCATCTGGAGAAATTTGTTGGAGAGCGGCCCTCGCTTTTTCAATTTGGCCAACAGACAGAAAGAGGGAGGCCTGACGAATGGCCTCCGGGATTTCACTTTGCGAATATTCTGAAAGATCTATCAGGGCAGGGTAATAAAGCGCCCACTCGACTGCATCCAGCGGATGAATGAGAATTTTTTTCGCGGGGGCTTGTCCCTCAAGCGTTGTGATTTCCTCTCCGTCTTCGGCCGTGGTGCTGCCCGTTTGATTTGAACAAATCACCTTTCCTCGGATCACAGAAACTTTTGTTTTATCTTCTTCAACCGCAATCGAAAACTCTGTTCCTCGAACTGCGGCACTGACCACAGGGGTTTCAATCTCTGGAAATCTTTGGGGCTCTCGACTGAAAAAATAGGCTGTCCCGGAAGACATTTTGAGCGCTTGAGTATCAGAAGGGGTTTTTAATTCTAAAAGGGTATTTTCATTTAGCCGAATAAAAATGCCCTCTTGGAAAAAAATGCCTGCGCGGCTGTTGGATCCTGTGCGGATTTGATCTTGAGGATCAAGAGAAGTGTCTGTAGAAGCCCTTGTCCAATTTGTACTTGATGCGTGCTTGACCTCGACAAAACCTTGAACAGAATAAAGCCTGGCCACCTCACCTGCTTTTACAAAACCGGCGAGGAGCAGAAAAAAGAAAAATCCCCCCACTGAAATTTTCTTTTTCAATGACCTCCCAGATTAAAATGAAACAAACTCATTCTATATTAAAGAAAAGAGTTTTGCAAAGGCCTTTTTCTTTTATCCCATTTTAATTGTTTTTCAATTCATTTCAGTATAGAATGAGCCATTTTCATACATTTGTGTCATGTAAATTCTCAGGAAATAAGGAGTTTATTTTATGAGTGGGGCATTGAAGAAAGAGCTTCCTCCAGAAGTGGAAGCCGAGATACAGCGTTTTGAACGAGAAATCGCATTGCTTCAATCAGGCCAGTCTCTGCCAGAGGATTTTCAACGCTTTCGTCTTGAGAATGGGATTTATGGGATTCGAGGTTTTCCTGAACTTCACATGATTCGTGTGAAAATTCCTTATGGCAATTTAACGGCCGAGCAGACGGAAGTCTTAGCGGATATTGCAGACAAGTATACGCCTGGCAAAGTAGGGCATGTCACGACGCGTCAGAATGTGCAGTATCATTATGTCAAGCGTCCGGATGTTCCTGTGATCATGCGAAGGCTTGCAGAATGCGGCCTGACAACCCGTGAGGCTTGCGGAAACACGGTTCGAACAGTAACCGCTTGCCCTTATTCAGGGATTTCTGCTAGGGAAGTTTTTGATGTGGCTCCCTATGCAAACTTGATCTCTCAATATCTTTTGAGAAATCCCCTCAATCAAACCATGCCCCGAAAATTTAAAATCGCTTTTGAAGGATGCCCTGAGGATCATGCCCGTGTGCCTATTCATGATTTGGGCTTTGTCGCCAAAATGAAAGGGGTCAATGGCAAGAACGTGAAGGGCTTTCAGGTTTATATCGGGGGAGGACTGGGCGCAACGCCTCGGTCTCCCATGTTGCTCGAGGAATTTACGCCTGAAGAACTTTTTATTCCTACGGTCGAGGCTGTGATTCGTACTTACGATCGTCACGGAAATCGCAAGGATCGGGCTCGCGCGAGAATTAAATTTCTCGTCAAGGATTGGGGAGAAGAAGAGTTTAGAAAAAGGATTTTGGATGAGCGTAAGACTGCTTATCTAACTCAATCCGGAAAGGCGCTTTTAGCCAAGGCTCAAATTTATGAAGAGAAGGCGCCTGAGGTAGAAATTCCAAAGGGGTATCCTATTCTCACCACCGTTGAATCTGCTGGTTATGAAAGATGGCGCTCGACCAATATTTTTAAGCAAAAGCAAGCGGGCTTTGTGGGGGTGATCATTCGCTGCCCCTTGGGGGACATTACAGTGCCTCAGTTGCGTAAAGCGGCTCAGATTGCTCGCAAGTATTGCGGCGGCCGTCTTCGCATTTTAATTTCTCAAAATATTATTTTGAGATGGATCCCAGAAAAAGTTCTTCCTTGGGTTTATAAAGAACTGTCTGATGCGGGGATTGGGCTTCACTCTGCAGAGAGAGTGGCCGATATCACGCGTTGCCCGGGTGCAGACACGTGCCAGATTGCGATCACGCATTCGAGAGGCCTTGCTGCAAATTTAACTCCTCTTTTTAACAATGGTCTAGGGAGTGAAGAGGCTCTGCAAGATGTCAAAATTAAAATATCAGGCTGCTTTAATTCTTGCGGCCAGCACCACATTGCCGACATAGGTTTTTACGGCATGGGTAAACGTGTGGGGGATCGTGAAGTTCCTCACTATCAAATGCTTTTGGGTGGTGGAACGCAAGAAGGGTTAGCCTATTTTGGCTCTGCCATTGCGATGATCCCAGCCAAACGCGTCAAAGAGGCCGTGGATAAAATCTTGAAATTTTTCTTGGCTCAAAAAAATCCGAACGAATCTTTTAAAGATTTTATCAAGCGCCAGGGCATTCCCAAATTCAAAGAAATGGTTCAGGAGTTTCAGCAGATCCCTGCCTTCGATGTCGCTCCTGAATATTATGAAGACCTTGGGGATGAAGGCAAGGCCTTCAAAATGGAAGTCGGCAAAGGCGAGTGCGCGGTATAATTCGGGCTGATTTTCGCTTTCAAAAGTGCTATGATAACGGTATGACGAAGCGTGAGTTGTTAATAGGTCAGATTCAGAAGGTTCCTGATTCTCTCATCGAGGAAGTTTTGGATTTTATCAGCTTTTTGAAATCTAAGGTTCTTAAAGAGAAGCATCATCCCTTGTTTATCAGTGAGTCCTCGCTTCAAAAAGATTGGTTGCGTCCGGAGGAGGAGGAAAGTTGGAAAAATTTGTAAAAGGTGACGTCGTCGTTATTCCTTTTCCTTTTTCAGATTTGAGCCAAGCCAAGCGTCGTCCAGCTCTTGTGATTACTCCCCTTGAAGGCAACGACTTAATTCTGTGTCAAATTACAAGCAAGTTGATCCGGGATTCATACGCCATTTCCTTGGAGAATGTTGATTTTGAGGAGGGGATGTTGAATCAGGCAAGTAATGTTCGACCTAATCGAATCTTTACAGCGGATCGTCAGATTATTTTGTATCGAGTTGGCAAATTAAAACAGACGAAATTCAAGATCATTGTTGATGCATTAATCAATATTATTCGTGGTTAGAACTTGGCGAGTTTCTTTCATGATTTCCAATGACTTCTGAAAATTCTTCCAAACGCAATTCTTCCTGGTTCACCCGCGAGATATTCGGTTTTGGACTCACCAGCTTTTTTAGCGATTTAGCCCATGAAGTGGCCACCACACTCCTTCCTGTTTTTCTTGCTTCTTTGGGAGCACCTCCCTACGCGGTGGGTTTGGTCGAGGGGGTTGCGGATGGCCTGGCCAATGTGGGGAAACTTCTGGGGGGTTGGTTGAGCGATCGTTTTCAAAAGCGTAAATCCTTTGCCTTGGCGGGATACGTTTTAACGGGGCTCACTCAAGGGCTTTTTGGCCTGGTCACTTTTTGGCCCCAGGCCCTTTTTGCGAGATCTATTGGTTGGTTAGGCCGTGGTTGGCGTGGCCCTATTCGCGACGCTCTTTTTCATGAATCAATCTGCAAGGAAGTTTCGGGTCGGGCCTTTGGTTTTGAGCGGGCCATGGACACATTGGGAGCCGTGATTGCTCCCATGGCCGTATTTTTTCTCGTTTCCGAAATAGGCTATCGCCCTCTTTTTTTATGTACGTGGATTCCGGGTGGTTTGGCTGTTTTGTGCTTCGCATTTTTTATCAAGGAAAAGCCACATCCTTTAAAAAGTTCCTTTTCCCTTTTTAAAGGGATTAAATCTTTTTCTCCTCGCTATCGAAAATTTCTTCTTGCAGTCACTTGTTTTGGTCTTGCAGATTTTTCCCATACAATCCTCATTTTTTGGGCGGGGCGGAGCATGACGCGTTTTTATGGAGTCGAGGAAGCCAGCCAGCGTGCCATTTTACTTTATGTTTTTCACAATATTGTCTATGCGGCGGCTTCTTATCCCATGGGTTATTGGGGGGATAAAATAGGAAAGTTTCGGGTGCTGGCTTTAGGGTATGGACTTGCCTGCATCATGTTTCTAGGGCTTTTTTTTGCAGGTGGAAATTTTAAAGCACTCTTTTTTGTTTTTGTCATCGGCGGGCTTTATGTGGCGATTCAAGATACCCTTGAAAGGGCCATTGCGGGCGATTTAACCCCCAAAGAAATCAAGGGAACCGCTTATGGGGTTTTGGCCTCTTTGAATGGTGTGGGAGATTTTTTATCCAGCTTAATGGTAGGAATTTTGCTTTCCTGTAATATTCCTCAACTTGCTTTTGGGTATTGCTTTTTGTTGGCCCTTTTTGGGATGATGCTTGTTCTGAGATTGGCAGATGGAGAAAATCATAAAAGCAAAAACAGTAACCCCCCTGGCCCCCCTTAAATAAGGGGGGGGGGGGGAGCGGGAAAAAACCTTAAATAAAGGGGAGCGGGAAAAAACCTTGAATAAGGGGGGAACGGGAAAAAACCTATGAAAAAAGATAAATTATACGTACGTCAGAAGAAGACACTTGCGGATTTCAATTTTGGTGAAAAAACGGCGCAAGTTTTTGATGACATGTTGGACCGAAGCATCCCTCTTTATAGAGAACTTCAGAGAATGATCGGGGAAATGGCCTCGGAATTTGTAGCCCCAAATACCTCTATCTACGATTTGGGATGTTCCACGGGAATTACTTTATCTACCTTGATGCAGGCCGTCTCTCAGGACGTAAAATTTGTTGGGGTGGATTCTTCAGAGGCTATGTTGGATCAATGCCGGGGCAAAATGAAAAAGTTCGAGAATAAAAGACCTTTGAAACTGATTTGTGCAGATTTGAATAAGGGATGTGCCATTCAAAATGCCTCTGTCGTGGTCCTTAATCTAACGCTTCAATTTATACGACCTTTGTGTCGAGACAAACTGATTCAGTCTATTTATCAAGGGCTTCGTGAAAAGGGCTGTCTGATCGTTGTTGAGAAGGTGTTGGGTAATGATTCTCTTTTTAATCGGATGTTTATTAAGTTTTATTATGATTTTAAAAAGAAAAACGGATACACCGATATGGAAATTGCTCAAAAGAGAGAGGCCTTAGAAAACGTCCTCATCCCTTATCGAGTGGATGAAAATGCGGCGCTCCTCAGGAAAAATGGGTTCTCTCAGGTGGATGTTTTTTTTAAGTGGTACAATTTTTGCGGTATTTTAGGGGTTAAATGAAACTGTTTATTAAATTGGGACAATTTTTTTTCAAATTCAGAGATTTTTTATTTGGTCCTGTGTTTTTAGGAAGCGCCCTTTTGGGAAAACCCAGATTTCCGGGTGGCAATCCTCATTTGGATTTGGATTTGGTGATGGATTTGTGCGGGGTTGCCATTGCCGCTTCTGGCGAGGTTTTGCGCTCGCTTACCGTTGGCTATGAATATATCAAGCGTGGAGGACTGAATAAAAAAGTTTATGCGGATCATTTGGTGACCGGAGGTGTTTTTGCTCATAGCCGTAATCCTCTTTATCTGGGAAATTTTTTAATTTTATTGGGCTTGGCGTTAATCATTAATTCATGGGCCGTTTACTGGATCGGAATTCCTCTTTTCTTATTAGGTTACGGTTCTATTATTGCAGTTGAAGAAAATTTCTTGAGAGGTAAATTTGGAAAAGAGTACGAGGATTATTGTCAGCGGGTGAATCGTTTTTGGCCCCGTGGGTCGGGCTTTCAAAAATCCATTGAAGGGATGACCTTTAATTGGAAACGCGTGATAAGCAAAGAACATGGCACTTTTTATGTGTGGGTTTCGGGTGCTCTTCTTTTGAGAATGATTTCTCTTTATTTTGTTTTGGGTCAAGAGGCTGTCCCTCAGATCCGAGGCTTGTCTTGGGTTTTCCTTCCTTTAGTCTTGTCTTACGTGCTTGTACGATTTTTTAAAAAAACACATCGGATTTAATCGGTTGATTTTCCAAGACAAAAACCCTTTTTTTTGATATTCTGAAGAACTCTTTTAAGGAGCATGAAATCAAAATGAAGCATACCATTTCTGTGTTGGTAGAGAATAAATTTGGTGTCTTGGCCAGAATTTCAGGCCTTTTCAGCGGTCGGGGTTTTAACATTGACAGCCTGGCGGTTGGCGAGACTCAGGATCCAGCCGTTTCCCGCATGACCATTGTGGTCGAAGGAGATGATTTGGTTCTGGAGCAGGTCGTCAAGCAATTGAATAAATTAATTGACGTGATTAAAGTGATCGATATGAAGGGGAAGGAACGCATTGAGCGGGAATTAGTTTTGATCAAAGTTTCTGCCAACGCCAAGACGCGTTCTGAGATTATGCAGATGGTGGATATCTTCAGAGCCAAGATTGTCGATGTGGCTCATGAATCTTTGACCATCGAGATTACAGGGGATGAATCGAAGATTCATGGTTTCTTTGACTTAATGAAAGGTTTTGGAATCAAAGAGGTTGCGAGAACAGGGAAAGTCGCATTGCTACGGGAGTAGTCGTGGGTCGTCAATCGTGAGTTCTGAGGTTTAAAGGTTTTTATCTTTTACTCACGACTCACCCCCCACGACTCACGACTGATTTTGTAGGCTCAAGACGAATGACTATTTTTGAATAGGACTTAAAAGGAGATCGTTATGACCAAGATGTATTATGACAAAGATGCAGATTTGAAATTTCTAAAAGGGAAAACGGTTGCCATTTTGGGTTATGGCAGTCAGGGACATGCCCATGCTTTGAATTTAAAAGACAGCGGTGTCAAAGTCATCATTGGTCTTTATAAAGGCAGCAAGTCCTGGAAAGAAGCCGAGAACGCGGGTCTCGATGTTTTTGAATCAGTGGAGGCTGCAAAAAAGGCCGATTGTATCATGATGTTGGTTTCAGATATGAAAGCGCCTTCAGTTTATGAAGAATCTGTGGCTCCAAATTTAAAAAAGGGTAAATCTTTAGCTTTCGCGCATGGGTTTAACATTCATTTTGGACAAATTGTTCCGCCCTCTGATATAGATGTTTTTATGATTGCGCCAAAAGGCCCCGGTCATTTGGTGCGTCGTACCTATACAGAAGGGGGTGGTGTTCCTGCGCTGGTGGCGGTTTATCAGGATGCGACAGGGAAGGCTCATGAAATTGCTTTGGCTTATGCCAAGGGAATTGGAGCGGCCAGGTCGGGTGTTTTGGAAACTACTTTTCGTGAGGAAACGGAAACGGATTTATTTGGAGAACAGGTTGTTCTTTGCGGAGGTCTTTCTGAGTCGATTCGGGCAGGTTTTGATACGCTCGTTGCGGCGGGCTATCAACCCGAAGTGGCCTATTTTGAATGTCTTCACGAGGTAAAATTGATTGTAGATTTAATTTATGAAGGTGGAATTTCCAATATGAGAAAATCCATCAGCGAGACGGCGAAATATGGTGACATTTCTCGGGGACGCAGAATTGTCAATGATGAGACCCGTCAACGAATGAAAGAAATTTTGCGTGAGATTCAAGATGGTGAGTTCGCGAGAGAATGGATTTTGGAGAATAAAGCCAATCGCCCTGTCTATAATGCCATGTTAAAAAAGGACTCAGAGCATTTGATTGAAAAGGTGGGAGAGAAGTTGAGAAAGTTGATGCCGTGGTTGGGGGGAAGAGAGATTAAACGAAAGCTGGTTTAAAGGTTCAAAGGTTTAAAAGATATGCCAGAGAAAATCATTGTATTCGACACGACTTTGCGCGACGGAGAACAGGCGCCGGGTGCCAGTCTTAATTTGCGTGAGAAGCTAGAAGTTGCTCATCAATTGGCCATTTTAAATGTGGACGTGATTGAGGGCGGTTTTCCCATTGCCTCGCCCGATGATTTTGAGGCGGTGAAGGCCATCTCTGCTGAGGTGAAGGGCCCTCGCATTGCTGGACTTGCGCGTGCTCTGGACAAAGATATAGAGAAGGCAGCTCAGGCGTTGGAAAAAGCGGCTTTGTCTCGCATCCATGTCTTTTTGGCCACGTCTCCCATTCACATGAAGTACAAACTCAAAAAGGCGGAGGATGAAATTTTACGCATGGCGGTAGAGGGTGTTCGAAAGGCCCGTAAATATGTGGACGATGTGGAATTTTCTCCCGAGGATGCTTCTCGAACGGAACCTACTTTTTTGGCAAAGGTGGTCGAGGCGGTCATTGAGGCAGGAGCTGGCACTGTCAACATTCCAGACACGGTGGGTTATGCATTCCCAGAAGAATTTGGAAGTTTAATTCTCTATTTAAAAGAGCATGTGAAAAATATTGCAAAAGCCATTATCAGTGTTCATTGTCACAATGATTTGGGTTTGGCGGTGGCGAATTCTCTGTCCGCGGTTCGAAATGGGGCTCGCCAGGTGGAGTGCACTGTCAATGGCATTGGAGAACGTGCAGGAAACGCCTCGCTCGAGGAAATTGTGATGACGATTAAGACACGCAAAGACCTTTTTAAAGGTATAGAGACTAAAATCAACACGCAGCAAATTATTAAGACAAGCCGGCTGGTGAGCAATTTAACGGGCATGGTGGTGCAGCCAAACAAGGCGATTGTCGGAGAAAATGCCTTTGCCCATGAATCGGGGATTCACCAGGATGGGATGTTAAAAGAAAGAACGACGTATGAAATCATGAGCCCAGAAGAGGTGGGCCTATCTTCAAGCAATTTGGTTTTGGGAAAACATTCCGGTCGGCATGCCTTTCGGGAGCGATTGAAACAATTGGGTTTTAATTTGGGATCGGAAGAGTTGGATCGCTTATTCGAAAAATTTAAGATTTTGGCCGATAAAAAGAAAGTCGTTTATGACGAAGATTTGGTCGCGTTGGCTGAGGATGAATTGGCCCAAGTCCCAGAGATCTTTCAATTGGAATACCTTCATATTTCGAGTGGGAATACCACCGTTCCTACTGCAACGGTCCGTCTAAAAAAAGAGAAGGACATTTTGGAAGATGCAGCTTGTGGGGATGGCCCCGTGGATGCGGCTTATAACACCATTGATCGCATTACGGGGATGAAAGGGAAGTTGATGGATTATTCTTTAAGGGCCATCACCAGTGGGAAGGATGCGCAGGGAGAGGTGGTCGTCAAGGTTCAGATTGATTCTCGTGTCGTGACCGGAAAAGGGACTTCTACCGATGTGATCGAAGCCAGCGCCCGCGCCTATTTGAACGCGATTAATCGGGTTTTGTATATCAAAGAGAAGAAGGATGTGAAGGGGGTTTAGTAACCCACAGAAGGCAGAGGTCAGAAAACAGAATTCAGAACAATACCGTTCAATTTTATAACTTTTTCCTTCCTTTTCGGTTTAATTTCTATGAATCATCAGAAATTTTTGTGTGGTATCTTTGGTTTCCCTATTGCTCACTCGGCTTCTCCTGCGATGCAGAATGCTGCCTTTCGTGCTTTGGGACTGGAGGGGGTTTATCTCCCCTTCGAAATTTTACCTCGCCATCTTGAAAAGGCAATGGAAGCCATTCGTGTTTTAAATTTTGCAGGTGTGAATGTGACCATTCCTTATAAGGAAAAAGTGATTCCTTATCTTGATGCCTTAAGTCCAGAGGCAAAATTGATCGGCGCTGTGAATACCATTCAGAATAAAGAAGGAAGGCTCATCGGCCATAACACGGATGCTCCTGGCATCAAGAGGGCCTTGGAGGAAGGCTGGGGACGTTCTTTAAAAAATGCGAATGTTGTTTTGCTGGGGGCAGGCGGTGCCGCCAGAGCTGTTGCTGTCCAAGCGGGTTTGTCGGGTGTCAGAAAAATAGTGATTATCAATCGAAGCCGAAGGCGCCTCAAGAATTTAATTTTGCATTTGAAAGAATCTTTCCCCAAAATGCAAGTGAGAGGATTTTCCTCTGGAGATTCAGAGGCACGTTCGGAAGTTTTGGAAGCGGATTGTCTTGTGAATGCGACCCCTCTTGGGATGAGTCCCATGGATCCTGAACCTTGCCCTCCTCGTGATTTAGATCCGAGAACGTATGTCTACGACTTGGTTTATCGGCCTATGGAGTCCCATTGGGTGAAGGAGGCGATAGAACGGGGATGCCGGGGATCTGGTGGAAGTTCCATGCTTCTTTATCAAGGTGCCTTGGCTTTTAAAATTTGGACAGGTCATCGGCCTCCGATAGAGGTCATGAGACAAGCTTTGATGGAGTGCCTGAAAGGATAAAAAGAGCCAAAACTCATGTTTTTTTATTGATTTTTGGCTCTTTTTATTCCCGTAAGTTTTTCTGGACGACGATGATGATTCCAACATCGATTTTTATTTTCATATTAGCCGCGTGTATCGGCAGTTTTCTCAATGTTTGCGTTTATCGGCTGCCGCGGGGGCGTTCTCTCTGGGGGCCGCGCTCTTTTTGTCCTCATTGTTCTCGCACCATTCCTTGGTACGATAATGTTCCGATTTTAAGCTTTATCATTCTCTGGGGACGATGCCGCTTTTGTGAAAAAGAAATCTCTTTGCGATATCCCTTGGGGGAATGCCTCAGTGCCTTTCTGACATTGATGGTTTGGAATCATGCTATTCAAGCCGATCTTCATTGGACTGAAATTTCGATCCGTCTTCTCTTGACTTATGCCTTGATTGTGGTCACTTTGATTGATTTAGAATTTTATATTATTCCGGATGAAATTACTTATGGCGGGCTGGTTGTTTCTTTTTTTCTTGTTTTTGTGATGCCAGGGCATTGGCATGCCGTGAGTCGTGTCAGTGCCTTACTTAGGATGTTGCTGGGGCTTTTAGCGGGGGGAGGAAGTCTTTTTTTAGTAGGTGAGGTCGCAAAATTTCTCATGAAAAAAGAAGCCATGGGATTGGGAGATGTGAAATTGATGGCGATGGTGGGTGCTCTTCTGGGCTGGAAGACAGCCCTTTTTTCGATTATGATGGCGTCTATTATTGGTTCCGTCGTGGGCGTTCTTTTTATTTTGATGAAGCGGCTTAAAATGGAAAGCCGGATCCCTTTTGGTCCCTTTCTTTCGCTAGGGACTTTTATCTTCATGATGTGGGGGGATGAGATTTTAAGATGGTATTTGAACCTCTTATATGTTGTTAGGATGTGAAAAAAAGAGTCTTGAGTTTTAAGTTCAAAGTTTTAAGTTAAAAACAAAATCTTTAAAAACTCAAAACTCAAAACTCAAAACTCAAAACTAAGAACTGTCTTTATGAACATTGTCCTTTTTGGTTTTATGGGAACAGGCAAGAGTGCTGTGGCACAGGTGTTGGCCAGGCGTCTCTCGTTGCGTTGGGTGGACATGGATCATGTGATTGAAGAAAGAGAGAAATGTTCGATTGAGGAAATTTTCGAAAAAAAGGGGGAGGCTTTTTTTCGCCAACGGGAAAGAGATTTAGTAAGAGAATTGACTCAACAAAATGATTTGGTGATTTCGACGGGAGGAGGCGTGGTTTTAAATTCTCAAAACATGAATGATTTTGAGAAATGGGGTTTTGGGATTTGTCTCAGTGCAAGTTTGGATGTGATTCTGGAGCGGACGCAGCGCTCTTTTGCTAAATCTCATTTTAGGAGCCGTCCTTTGCTCAAAGGGGCCCATCCCACAAAAAGAATTGAAGAATTGCTTGCCATGCGCAGGCCCTATTATGAGAGAATTTCCCATCAGATTGATACGACAGGAAAATCTGTTCATGATGTGGTAGAAACGATTGTAAAATGGGTGGAATAAAATAAGTGGTCAGCGCTCAGCAATCAGCGTTCAGTAAAAATAAATTAGGCATATGCACTTGATTCCCCTTTGTAGTCGCCCGATTCATCGGGCAAACCCATGCAAGGGGCACAGCCCCATGAATGGGGCGACTACAACTTCTTGCCATGGCGCTTGCTATCTAGGGGGAATCAAGTGCATATGCCAAAAATAAATTACTTCCTTGTAAACCGATTGCTGAACGCTTGTTTCACTAAAAAAGAGGCACTTATGGAAATCGTCAGAGTCGATTTAGGTCAACGCAGTTATGAGGTGATGATAGGGATTCATCTCATAGAAAAAGTAGGCGAATTGATTTCCCATTTAGGGCTGGGATCTTCTTGTGCCTTGGTGACACATGAAAGGCTTTTTAAATTGTTTGGGGATTCTTTGATCGGTTCTTTGAAGGGAAGTCGTAAAAGGGTTTATCCTATTTTTGTGCCGGAGGGGGAGCATTCGAAGAGTTTTGAATGGGCAGAAAGAATCTATCAAGTGATGTTGGACAGTGGCCTGGATCGGAGCTCTTTTGTTGTGGCTCTGGGTGGAGGGGTCGTTGGAGATCTGGCAGGTTTTGTGGCTGGGACTTACATGCGTGGGATTGATTTGGTACAGGTCCCGACGACCTTTCTGGCACAGGTGGATGCCAGCCTCGGAGGCAAGACGGCGATCAATTTAGCCAAGGGCAAGAATTTAGTGGGGGTTTTTCATCAACCCAAATTGGTCTTGGTGGATGTCGCTACCCTTGAGCATTTGAATCCAGCGGAGTATCGTTCGGGTTTGGGAGAGGTTGTTAAATATGGTGTGATTAAAGATGTAGAACTCTTTGAATTTTTAGAATCGCATGCTGAAGAAATCATGAAGAGAGATTTTGAGAGGTTGCAATGGGTCATTCATCACTCGGTTTCTGTGAAGGCACTTGTGGTTTCACAGGATGAGAGAGAATCACATTTACGGGCCATTCTCAATTACGGTCATACCCTGGGTCATGCCCTAGAGGCTGCCACTCGTTATGGGCGCTACAAGCATGGAGAGGCCATTTCGATTGGGATGATGTGCGCCGCATGGATGGCCAAGGAAAGGGGTTTCTTGAAGGAAGAGGATTTCAACCGTCAAACGGCTCTTCTCAAAAAATATGGACTACCGCTTTCTTATAAGAAGCCCAAACCTCGTGAAGTTTATTCTTATTTAGGGTCTGATAAGAAAAAGAGGCAAGGGGTTTTGACTTTTGTTTTGCCGAAGAAAATAGGTGAGGTTTTTCTCTGTCGAGATGTGTCTGAGAAGGCCATCATGAGTGCATTGGAGAAATTTCACAGGTGATATCTATACGAAGTTCGATGAACGATGTACGGTTTTTCTATGACTGAAAAAGAAGCCTTAATTTTATTGAACAGGGTGGAGGGAGTGGGGCCGCGCTCTCTTTTTAAGATCAAAGAGTGTTTCCCAGATGTGGCATCTATTTTTGGAAAAAGTGCAGCAGAGATTCAGGAAAAATGTTCTTTAAATCCAGAAGGGGTCCGCCACATTTTGGACGCACCTCGCAAGGTTGATCTTCAAAAAGAACTGGATTTTATTCGGGATGAGAAAATAAAGGTTTTAAGCCTTTGGGAGGAGGGGTACCCCGCACTTCTCAAAGAAATTTATGATCCCCCTTGCCTTCTATATATGAAGGGGGAATACGATTTTGCGTTGCCGTGTGTGGCTTTGGTCGGGGCCCGCATTTCCACACTTTATGGGAATCAGACAGCTTATCGCTTGGCGTTTCAATTGGCATCAGCGGGCCTTGGCGTTGTGAGTGGTCTGGCGCGGGGCATTGACACCCATTCTCATTTGGGGGCCTTGGCGGCAAAGGGAGTGACCGTGGGCGTGATGGGATGTGGGATGCGGTATTTTTATCCCAAGGAAAATCGGTCTTTGGGAGAAAAAATGTTGGAGAGAGGTTGCCTTCTGACAGAATTCCCCTCTGAGGCGCCGCCTGTGGGGATCCATTTCCCTAGGCGCAATCGGATCATCAGCGGTTTATCTTTGGGGGTGGTGGTGGTCGAGGCGGCTCGCAAAAGCGGTTCTCTCATCACCGCCGATTTGGCCTTAGAACAAGGGCGCTCTGTTTTCGCGGTTCCTGGACAGGTCGATTCTCCCTCGGCCATGGGAACCCTGGGTTTAATTAAAGAAGGGGCAAAATTGGTTCAGACGGTAGAAGACATTCTGGAGGAATTAAATTTAGAGGTAAAGATCCATCGCAGTGAAAATTCTCGAGAGCAGCCCTTTTCAGAAAATCCCGTTCTTAAAATTTTGACTCAAGATCCCTTGAATGTGGATGAAATTTCTCAACGCGTTGAAATGAAAACTTCACAAGTGTTGCGACACTTGTTCGAATTAGAATTAAAGAGATTGGTTAAACAATTGCCAGGGAAGTATTACGTGAAGAATAGCGGATAGCGTTCAGCGGGCAGCGGTCAGTGAATAGGAAGCTGATTTTTTTCTGTACGCTATCCGCTATCCGCTGTACGCTAATAAAGAAATGGGTCTATGCACTTGATTTCCCCGTTTGTAGTCGCCCGATTCATCGGGCAGTCTATGCACGGCCCCATAAATGGGGCGACTACAAAGAACGCTGTACGCTAATAAAAAAATTGTAAGGAGCATGAATGGCAACTCGTAAGAAGACAACAAAGGCAGCAAAAGCCGAAGGTGCTTTGGTGATTGTCGAATCGCCTGCCAAGGCGAAGACGATCAATAAAATCTTGGGCCCTCATTATCATGTGACAGCGTCCATGGGTCACGTCCGGGATTTGCCCTCTAGCGATTTTGGGGTGGATGTGGAACATGGTTTTACCCCCAAATATCGGGTTTTACCCACCCGAAAAAAAATGATTACGGAATTAAAAAAGACGGCCGGTGGTTGTGAAGAGATTTTTTTGGCCCCTGATCCGGACCGTGAGGGAGAGGCGATCGCATGGCATTTGGCTGAGATTTTTCGAGAAGGAAAGGAAACCAAGGACAAGAAAATTTTACGCGTCACGTTCAATGAAATCACCAAAGGGGCTGTTCAAGAGGCCTTTAAGCATCCGCGTCAAATTGACATGAGCCGGGTTGATTCTCAACAGGCCCGTCGGATTCTGGATCGTATGGTGGGTTATAAAATCAGCCCGCTTTTGTGGCGGAAGGTGGGTAAGGGCCTTTCGGCCGGACGTGTGCAGTCGGTCGCGGTTCGGCTGATATGTGAGCGAGAAGAAGAAATTCGAAAATTTATCCCTAAGGAATTTTGGTCTATCGAGGCCCTTCTTGGCAAAAAGAATGAGGACACCTCTTTTGAGGCTCGCCTGGATCGCATCCAGGGAGAAAAAATGGATGTTTCAAATGCCGAGACTGCCCAGAAAATTGCGGCTGATCTGGAGTCCTTGAAAGAAACATTCATGGTTGCGAATGTTGAGAGCAAGGATAAGACCCAGAAGCCTTATCCCCCCTTTATCACGAGCCAGCTTCAGCAGGCGGCCGCCAACACCTTGCGATTCCCTGTCTATAAAACGATGAAGGTGGCGCAAGAACTTTACGAGGGGATTGAATTGGGGGAAGAGGGCAGTGTGGGTCTCATCACTTACATGAGAACGGATTCTTATCGTGTTTCTCAAGAGGCAGTGACGGAGGCAACGAAGTACGTTCAAAATCGTTTTGGGAATGAATATCTGCCCGACACCCCGCATGTCTACAAGGCTAAGAAAGGGGCTCAAGAGGCACATGAGGCCATTCGACCCTCCTCTCTCAAAAAGGAGCCGGATCAAATCAAGGCCTACTTAAGTGAAGATCAATACAAACTTTATCGCCTGATATGGAAGCGCTTTTTGCAAAGCCAGATGAGTCTTGCCCAGCTCAAGGTCCATTCGGCGGATATTGCGGTGGGGCTGGAAGCTTCTCATCTTAAAGAATGGGAAAAGGCAAAATATCTTTTTAGGGCCTCAGGGCAAGAGGTCCTTTTTCCAGGCTATTTGGTTTTGGAAGAACCGGTCGTGAAAGACGAAGAGGATGAAAAAGACAATGAGGATTCTGAAAAGGAAGTGAGACTCCCTCATCTCGAGGTGGGCGAAAAGTTAAATTTACAGAAGTTGACGCCCGCTCAGCATTTCACCAAACCTCCTCCTCGTTACAATGAGGCAAGCCTCGTCAAGGCCTTGGAAGAGCGGGAAATTGGGCGACCCAGCACGTATGCCCCTATTATTCAGACCATTGTGAAACGGGCCTATGTCGAGAAAGACCGGTCTAAATTGATTCCTACAGAATTAGGCTTTACCGTCACTAAAATTCTCGTGGAACATTTTCCGAAAATCATGGATGTGGAATTCACAGCCAAAATGGAGGCTGATTTGGACGAGATTGAAGAGGGAAAAGAGGATTGGAAACATCTCCTGGCCGAATTTTACGGACCCTTTATGGAAACGGTGGACCTGGCTTCTAAAAACATGAAATCGGTGAAGCAGCCGCCTGTCCCGACGAGTGAGGTCTGCGAAAAATGTGGTTCGATGATGGTGATTCGCACCGGCCGCTTCGGAAAATTTCTGGCCTGCTCGGGCTTCCCTAAATGTAGAAATGTAAAGTCTATTGATACAGGGATTGCTTGCCCCAAGGAAGGATGCACGGGGAAAATCGTCCAGCGTCGTTCGAAAAGGGGAAGAAGTTTTTATGGATGTACCCGATACCCCGAATGTGATTTTACAGCTGCAGATCTTAAGGCCTTTCAACCTTCAGTCCCTGGAGAGTCGCCTTCACCTTCTTCGGATGCTCAGGGAGAAAAAGAGGATTCTTCAGATGAAGGGGCATCTTACGATTAGTTAGGTAAAGCGAAAATTTTATAAGCAAGTCCATAGTCCACGGTCGATAGTATAAAAGGAATGGCTTATTTTTTCTATGGACCATGGACTGTGGACTTATTTCATGAATTCTTATCTTGAACGTTTTTTAAAATATCTCTCGGCAGAAAAAAATGCCTCCGACCATACGCTAAGCAATTATCGGCGTGATCTCTCTCAATTTATTGAATTTATGGAAAGGGGCGTGGTCAAAAAAAAGTTAGGAGAGATTCACCATTTTGACATTCGTCGTTTTCTCGCTCTTCTTCAGAAAAAAAATTATCAAAGAACCTCGATCTTGCGAAAATTAGCTTCTTTGAGGAGTTTTTTTAAATTTCTCTTGCGAGAAAAAGCAATTAAAGAAGATCCTCTTTTGGCTGTTTCTTCCCCCCGAGGGGCAAGACCCCTGCCTTCTTTCTTGGATTTCAAAGAAATTGACCAATTGTTTGGCGTGGTCACGGGCGCGGATGAAATGCCGTTACGGGATCGGGCGATTTTGGAGCTTCTCTATACGAGCGGCATTCGGGTGAGTGAACTGACGGGGCTCAATTTGGAGGATGTTGATTTTGGGACGACACTCGCCAAGGTGCGCGGTAAGGGGAGAAAGGAGAGGCTGGTTCCCTTGGGTCGTCTTGCCGTTGAGGCCTTAAAGGCTTATCTTCTGAAGCGGAAAATGAGAAGCGCGAGGCCTCTTTTCTTAAACAAATTAAACACGCGTTTGACATCTCGCAGTGTCGAACGCATGGTCAGAAAATATGTACTCGCGGCTGGGTTTGGAAAAAAGGTGACGCCTCACACCCTTCGCCACAGTTGTGCGACACACATGCTGGATCGAGGCGCTGACCTGAGATCGGTTCAAGAAATTTTGGGACATGTCAATCTTTCGACGACTCAGATTTATACACATGTGACAGCAGAAAAATTGAAAAAGGTTTACGACGAGGCGCATCCAAGGGCTTAAAAAATAGTTAACCGATTTGTCTCTTCACCTGTTGAGCGGAGAATTGGAAAACCGTCCAACGGGTTAACTACAGAAAGAGGTTTTCAATATTAGTCCCTACGGGACTAATTTCTATGCAGTTTGTAAAGAATATTTTTAGGAATAACCTGGACAACCCTATGACTGATCCAGGATTATATTTGCACCGTTAGATTAATGTTTAACCCTGTTTGGTTCTGGCTTGTCCAGGTTATGAGAAGAGGGTTGTATGTATCAGGAATTAAACGCAATTGTTTTGCCGAACGGGTCCATTCAAATGGAATGGAGTGATACCGGAGAACACGTAAGCAAAAGCAGTCAATTACTGCAGCAGGAAATAGATAGGCGGTTTTCCTCTGACTCTACATCAGCTTTTCTGTTTTTGGGTTTCTGCGACAGGGCCGTTCCTCTTTCCGTCTCGCTCAATTTCTGGAGGGAATTCATTGGGTTCTTCACAGAAAAGCTGAGATTAACACAGGATGTTGAGACGCTGCGCAATTGTATAAAGATCTCTGTCGAAAGGCATGAACTGGAC